>CAMEBC010000006.1:0-146581 GCA_945912105.1 [Eubacterium] saphenum
CCCTGAGAAACTCTGCCGATAGAGGAAATATCTCTGCCGCGGAGACGGATAATGACGCCTTCGGAAGTAATCAGCATCAATTCCTCATTTTCGCCGATCATCAGCACCCCTGCCAGCTGGCCTGTTTTTTCCGTCAGCTGGTGGATCTTCAATCCCTTGCCGCCTCTGTACTGCAGGTTGAACTGTTCCACATTGGTGCGTTTGCCGAAGCCCTTTTCCGTTACATTCAGAATCTGGGCATTGGGGTCGATCTTCCCGGCGGAAACCACATAATCGCCCTCCCGCAGGGTGATAGCCTTCACACCTGTTGCCGTTCTGCCCATGGGACGTACATCCTGTTCAGAGAACTTGATGCCCATGCCATTTCTGGTGGCAACGAAGATTTCATCCTTGCCCTCTGTTGTCATCACAGAGATCAGGTCGTCCTCTTCTCTCAGGTTCAGGGCGATCAGGCCGCTCTTGCGGATATTGGCAAAGCTGGTCATATCTGTTTTCTTTACCAAGCCTTGCTTTGTGATCATCACCAGATACTGGTCTTCTCGGAATTCATTTGCAGGGATAACCGCCATGATCTTTTCATCGGGGCTGATTTCCAGCAGGTTCACGATGGCAATGCCACGGGCGGTTCTGCCGGCTTCGGGGATTTCGTAGCCCTTCATGCGGTAAACCTTGCCGCGGCTGGTGAAGAACAGCAGGGTATCATGGGTAGATGCCAGGAACAGGTCTTTCACATAGTCCTCTTCTCTGGTCTGCATGCCGATGATGCCTCTGCCGCCGCGGTTCTGGCTCTTATAGGTATCCAGAGGGGTACGCTTTACGTAGTTCAGGTTAGACAGAGTGAATACACAAGTTTCCTCGTCGATCAGGTCTTCCACGTCGATCTCGCCGGGGTTCTGGATCAGCTTGGTACGGCGTTCATCGGCGTATTTATTCTTGATAGCGGAAATTTCATCCTTGATGACACCCAACAGCAGCTTTTCATCTGCCAGAATGGTCTTATAGTAAGCGATTTTCTTCTGCAATTCCGCATATTCCGCATCGATTTTTTCTTTTTCCAAGCCCTGCAAGCGGCGGAGCTGCATTTCCAGAATGGCCTGTGCCTGAACATCGGAGAGACCAAAGCGTGCCATCAGCCGTTCTTTAGCGTCATCATAGCTGGTGCGGATGATGCGGATGACTTCATCGATATTATCGATGGCGATACGCAGACCTTCTAAGATATGGGCTCTCTTTTCCGCCTTATCCAGATCGAAGCGGGTTCTTCTGGTAACAACGTTTTCCTGATGCTTCAAATATTCCGCCAGCATCTGCTGCAGGTTCAGCACCACAGGTTTTCCGTCAACCAATGCCAGCATATTTGCCCCAAAGGATTCCTGCAAAGATGTATATTTATACAACTGATTCAGAATCACGTTGGCGTTGTAGTCCTTCTTCACTTCAATGATGATTTTGATATCATCCCCGGCGGAAGCATCGTACAGATCGCTGATGCCTTCCACACGCTTTTCTTTTACCAGATCTGCGATCTTTTCAATGAGACGCAGTTTGTTGACCATATAGGGGATTTCCGTTACCACGATACGTTCTCTGCCGTTATGGTTTTCGATCTCCGCCGTGGAACGAACGATAATCTTGCCGCGGCCTGTGCGATAAGCCGCACGGATGCCGCTTTTCCCAAGGATATTGGCACCTGTGGGGAAATCGGGGCCTTTGATATACTGCATCAGTTCTTCCACATCGGTTTCTCTGCCTTCGATCTTGTTATCAATCATGCAGACGATACCATCAATGACCTCACCCAGGTTATGGGGCGGGATATTGGTAGCCATACCAACGGCGATACCGCTGGAACCGTTCACCAGCAGGTTGGGGATACGGGAAGGCAAAACCGTAGGCT
This sequence comes from [Eubacterium] saphenum, assembly GCA_945912105.1. Classification (GTDB taxonomy): domain Bacteria; phylum Bacillota; class Clostridia; order Lachnospirales; family Anaerotignaceae; genus Anaerotignum_A. Next base: position 1,898 of record CAMEBC010000006.1, read on the forward strand.
CTTTTTCGTTCTCGTCATAGTTGGGCACGAAATCCACGGTATCCTTTTCGATATCCGCCAGCATTTCCGCCGTGATCTTGGACATTCTAGCCTCTGTATAACGGCTGGCAGCAGCGCCATAGCCATCGATGGAGCCAAAGTTCCCGTGACCGTCTACCAGCATATAGCGCATGGAGAAATTCTGCGCCATACGCACCATGGCCTGATAGATAGAGCTGTCGCCATGGGGGTGGTATTTACCCATGGTATCGCCGACGATACGGGCGGATTTTCGATAGCCCTTGTTGGGGTCCAGGTTCATTTCGTTCATGGAATACAGAATACGCCGCTGTACGGGCTTTAAGCCGTCGCGAACATCGGGCAATGCACGGGCCACAATAACGCTCATGGCATAGTCGATGTAGCATTTCTGCATTTCCTTGTTGATATCTATGGTTATGACTTTGTCGATCTCTTTGTTTTCGTCACTCATAAGTTCACCTCTTTAAGACCATTTAAGACCGTGAGGCTCTGCCTCACACTCCGCAAGCCTTTGAAAAGGCTTGACCTAAACTTTTATACGAAACTTAAATTTCTTTCAGAAATTCAAGTTTCAATTCCATATATTAGAAGCCGCGGAAGGGTTCGGGAAACAAAGCGTTTCCTGAGTAAAATCCGCAGGCGGAAACCGCGCTTTTCGCCGAGGAAAACAGGGCGTTTCTAGCTTGCGATGGAACGCATCTGTTTAACATCTGTTACCCTCGCCAAAATCCTGATTTTGGCGAAAGGCGTTCCTTTAGGACGCCGCTTTAAAAGTCCATCTCAGCGTACTGAGCATTTTCCTCGATGAAGATTTTTCTGGGCTCTACTTCATCGCCCATCAGCATACTAAAGATCTGATCCGCCAGCACAGCGTCATCAATAGTAACCAATTTCAAAATACGATGTTCCACCGCCATAGTGGTATCCCGCAGCTGGTCGAAGTCCATTTCACCCAGACCCTTATACCGCTGTACTTCCTTGATGCCGGTTCTGCCGATCTCCTGATACAATTCCTCCAGCTGGATATCATCGTAGACATAATAATGCTGTTTATTCTTTTCTACGCGATAAAGAGGGGGCTGAGCGATATACACCTTGCCCTCTTCGATGAGCTGGGGCATATAGCGATAGAAGAAGGTCAGCAGCAGGGTGCGGATATGGGCGCCGTCAACGTCGGCATCGGTCATGATAACGATTTTATGATAGCGCAGCTTTTCAATATCAAAATCCTCGGAAATACCCGTGCCAAAGGCGGTAATCATATTTCTGATTTCCTCGGAATTAAGGATTCTGTCCAGTCTTGCCTTTTCCACGTTCAGAATCTTCCCCCGCAGGGGCAGGACAGCCTGGGTCTTAGGGTCTCTGGCCTTAATGGCAGAACCGCCGGCGGAATTCCCTTCGACGATATAGATTTCACATTCATAGGGGTCACGGCTGGTGCAGTCGGTCAGTTTCCCGGGCATACGGGTATTTTCCAGACCTGTTTTGCGGCGCACCAGCTCCCTTGCCTTTCTGGCGGCGTCTCTGGCTCTGGAAGCCATCATGCCCTTTTCGATGATAGTTTTACCAATGTTGGGGTTTTCTTCCAGGAAATAGGTCAGATATTCGCTGAGAACGCTTTCCACTGCGGCTTTGGCTTCGCTGGTGCCCAGCTTTGCCTTTGTCTGCCCTTCAAACTGAGGATCTTCTACCTTGATGCTGACAACGGCTGTGATGCCTTCGCGAACGTCCTCGCCGGAAAGCTTTTTATCCGCATCCTTGATGATGCCGATTTTCTTGCCGTAATCATTCAGCGTTTTTGTCAAACCGGCTTTGAAGCCCACCAGATGGGTACCGCCATCGGGGGTGTTGATATTATTGACGAAAGTAAAAATGCTTTCTGTAAAGCCATCATTATGCTGGAAGGCTACTTCCACCAAAACGCCGTCCTTTTCCCCTGTGGCATAGAAAATATTTTCATACAAGGGCTGACGGCTCTTGTTTAAGAAGCTGACAAATTCCTTGATACCGCCTTCGTAATGGAAGGAATGGCTCTGTTCCATGCCCTCTCTCAGGTCGATAAGGTTGATTTTCAGCCCCTTTGTCAGGAAGGCTGTTTCCCGAAAACGCTGTTTCAGAATATCATAATCGAAAACAGTTTCTTCAAAAATGGTATCATCGGGCAGGAAATGAACATAGGTGCCTGTGATATCCGTTTCCCCAACGATGGTCAGAGGGCTGACCACATCCCCTCTGCAATATTTCTGCTGATGGATCTTGCCATCTCTGTGTACCTGTACGGTCAGCTCTGTAGACAGGGCATTTACAACGGAAGCACCAACCCCGTGCAGACCGCCAGAAACCTTATATCCGCCGCCGCCGAATTTCCCGCCGGCATGGAGAATAGTAAATACCATTTCCAAAGCGGACATCCCCTTCTGCTCATTGATATCCACGGGAATCCCACGACCGTTATCCATAACGGAAATGGAATTATCGGGATGAATTTTTACTGTGATTTCGTTGCAGAAGCCTGCCAAGGCTTCATCCACGGAGTTATCTACGATTTCATAAACCAAATGATGCAGACCTTTGGAGCTGGTGGAGCCGATATACATACCGGGACGCTTACGGACAGCCTCCAACCCTTCCAAGACCTGAATTTGATTTGCATTATATTCTGATGACATCAAATCCCTCTCTTTCGGTCGATTTTTTCATCTTTCATTTTTCGCAAAGAAAAAAAGAAAGGACAATTTCTGGGCTTTCTTTTTCAATCGATCCTGCTTCAAAATATCATAGTAGGATTATAGCATTTTTTCATTGATTTTACAACGTTTTCCGATGATTTTCCATTGATTTTTTTCAGGAGTTTCTTCCTTATAATTTAGAGCGGATAAAAAAAAGACACCACAATCTGCAGTGTCTTCGTCATACTTTATTTTTTTGTGGGGTGATGACCCCATTTTCCACGTAAAACAGATTATCCTTGGCAATATATTTTTTCACGGAATCCTCAATACCGGTGCAGGTGACAAAGGCCTGCAGGCCGCCGATGGATTCCAGCAGGAATTTCTGCCGTCTTTCATCCAATTCAGAAAATACATCATCCAACAGGAGGACAGGTTCCTCCCCTGTTTCTTCCCGAATCAGGTCGATTTCCGCCAGGCGGGCCGCCAAAGCCGTGGTCCGCTGCTGCCCTTGGGAGCCATAGACCTTTACTTCCCGCCCATCGATAGAAAAGATCACATCATCCTTATGGGGACCGCTCTGGGTGGCGCCGAAATAAATATCCCTGTCCAGATTCCGCCGCAGCTTTTCCGCCAGCATCCCCTCCTCGCAGTTGGGCTTATAGCTGGTCTGCAAGTGATCTCTGTCCCCTGTCAGCCGAGAAAGCTTTTCCGCCGCAATCTCATCCAAACGCAGAAGAAAACGCTTTCTGGAAGAAATGATACGCTCGCCGTATTCCGCCATCTGAGCATCCCAGACAAAAAGTGTCTCCGCCAAGTCAGGCTTTTTCTGGATTTCCTTCAGCAGATTATTCCGCTGCTTCAAAATGCGATAATACTGCTGCAGATCATAATAATAGACCTTGCTCAGCTGGCAAAGCTCCATATCCAGAAAACGGCGCCGTTCCCCGGGGCCATCCTTCACCAGGGATAAATCCTCGGGAGAAAAAATCACGGCATACAGTGTACCAAATAAGTCCCCCAGCTTCCGTACAGGCAGACCATTGATGGCAATCCCTTTCTTTTCATTCTGCTTCAAATGGACATCGATGCGGTCATAGCGATTTTTTCTCTGCACCATCATGCGGATGTGGCTTTCCTCCTCATCGAAATGGATGAGCTGTTGGTCACTTTTTCCCCGCATGGAACGGCCCATAGCGCAGAAATAGAGGGATTCCAGAAAATTTGTCTTTCCTTGGGCATTGCTGCCGTAGATCACATTGATCCCCTGGGATGGTTCAATCTTCAGTTGTGCAAGGTTTCGAAATCCCTGAAGGGAAACCTCTGTGATATACATTTATATTCACCTACAATTCATAAATATGAATTATTTCATTTTCTGTTTCAAAATATTATGTAAATCAATTCTGTTTTGCAAGCTCTGCTTTCAATTCCGCCAGAAGCCCCTGCAGCAAAATCACTCTTTCATCATAGAAAGCCTGCTTCGCTTCTTTTTCTTCGTCCTCGAAATAGGCATATTCCTCGGGCCATTCCACCCAATCCTCGAAGAACTTTTCCATATCCCCTAGGATTTCACGAATCAATTCCAGCTTGGAAAGCTTCACTTCATATTCCTCGGGGCCATAATAGCCCTGGGCAACGATTTTCACTGTTTCATCGGCAGTCAGGGTAAATTCGGAGCCTTCCTCATCGAAATGTAGTTCCACAGGGACGCCATCCCGCAAAGCACGGATACAGGCATCCATCACTTCCACGGGCACATCCTGGATATAACTGCCAAGGCCTTCAAAATCTTCCAAAAGGATATCTGTCCAGCCGCTTTTTGGTTTTGTAAACATGAAACCACCTCAATATTTTTATAAACATCTGCTTAACCTTTTTCTTTTTCCGACAATTCACTGACAAAGGTAGACCCAAGCACCAGTACTGCGCCAATGACGCCATAAAGCCCCATATTTTCCTTCAGCAGTAGGGCAGAGAGCAAAATCGCCACGATGGGGTCAATATAGCTGAAAATCGCGATAGTCTGGGCTTTCAGATCCTTCATGGATGCAAAATACAACGCATATGCCACCCCCGTATGGATGATGCCCACAAACAGCAGCATCGCCAGGACGAAGGGCGTAAAGGCAGCATATACCGCATCCATATCCTGGGTCAGAAGCACATAGGGCAGCAGGACGACAGCCCCGGTGCCCAGCTGCATGAAAGTCTTATCATAGGCAGAAATATCAGTGATCTTGAAATTCATCAGCACCACAGAAGCATACAGCAGCGCCGCCCCCAAGCCGAAGAGGATGCCCCTTGCCTCGGAAAAAGAGGGTATCCCCGTTTGGATTACCCCGGAAACAAAGACCATACCCAATAATGCCACCACCACGCAAAGGGCTTTTTTCACCGTCAGCCTTTCCTTCAGTAGAAAGGGCGAAGCCAGAATGACGAAAATCGGCTGCATATAGTAGCAGAGGGTAGCTGTGGCCACGGTGGTATAGTGATAGGCTTCGAACAATAAGATCCAGTTGATGCCGATAAAAGCGCCGGAAAGGACAAGCATCCACAAATTATTGCGGATGGCTTTTTTGTCGGGACTGCTTTTTTTCAGGAAAAGAAAAAGAAGCACGAACAATGCACCCACAAAGCCCCGCACCACAGCGATAAAGCTGGAGGGAAGGGGAATATATCGCACAAAAATACCAATGGTGCCGAAGATCACCATAGACGCGATCAATTCCAGTTTTGCTTTGCTCCCCATACTTTCGCACCTCTCTCATTTGTATCATTCAATTTGCATAAATATAGACTGCTGAATCAATATAAATCACTGCTTATTCTTCCGCAGCCACTTCCACACGGCCCACGCCTTTCAGCTCGATCACATCACCGGGACGGATTTTTTTGCCCCGTTCTGTAGCAACTGCGCCGTTCACTGTTACCATGCCCTCGGACAGGTAAAATTTCACATCGGATCCCTGGTCTACCAGACCAGCTAGCTTCAATGCCTGCTGCAGCTTAATAAACTCTGTATGAATATAAATTTTTTCCATTTTATCCTCTCTTTCTTGAGGGCGTTGCCCTCAAACTCCCACCAGGGGAATGATTCCCCTGGACCCTCATTCGAATCAACAATTTTAAAAAATTGTTGATTCCGTACAAAGTTTAGGTCAAGCCTTTTTAAAGGCTTGCAGGGTTCGGGACAGAGTCCCGAGGTCTTTTACATTCTCAAAGGTAAGATCAAATATTTAAAGGAATCCCCCTCCACGGGCAGGATAGTGCAAGGGCTGAGGGATGCCATAAAGATCATTTTCACGGAATCCTCTTCAATGGAGCGCAGTGCCTCGATCAGATATCTGGGGTTGAAGGCAATAGCCAAGTCATCCCCCTCCACTTCCGCTGATACATTTTCATGGGCAGTGCCCATATCACTTCTGGCGGTGATATCCATGCCGTTTGCCCGGATCATCAGGCGGACAGGGGTCTTTCTGTTATCTCTGGAAACCAGAGACGCCCGTTCCAAAGCCTGGATCAGTTCGCTCTTATCGATGATGACCTTTGTCTTATAATCCTCGGAGAAGGACTGGGCATAGCGGATGAAATCCCCTTCGATCAGGCGGGATACCATCACCGCTGTGCCAAGGTCGAAGAGGATATGTTTTTCCGTCAGGTAGATGGAAAGGGTATCTTCTTCCTCCTGAGACAGGATCTTGTTCAGCTCTGCCAATGTCTTGCCGGGTACGATGACTTCTGTTTCGCCGCTGCCCATGAGCAGTTCATTTTTCCGGAAGGAAATACGATAGCCGTCTACGGAAACCACGTTTACGGAGGTATTTTTCAGTTCAAATAATTCCCCCGTCAGGACAGGCTTGCTGCCATCCTGGGCAATGGAGAAAATGGTCTGGCGGATCATATCCCGCAGTTTTGCCTGTTCCATGGAATAGATCTTTTCCTGTTCCACTTCCGGCAGGCTGGGGAAGTCATCGCCGCTCTGGCCCATGATCTTGAATTCGGATGTGCCGCTGAGGATGGTCACCGCAAATTTCTCATCAGTCTCAATGGTAACAGATTCCCCGTTCAAACGGCGAACGATCTCGTTAAAGATACGGGCTTCGATGGCAACTTCGCCTTTTTCGGCAATCTCTGCTTCGATGGGTGCTGTTTTGATGCCGATCTCCAAGTCATTACCGGTCATGACAAAGCCTTTTTCATCGGCTGTTAAAAGAATACACTCCAGAATGGGCAGTGTGGTGCGGTTGGATACGGCTTTGTTAACAATGTTGATATACTGCAGGAGCAGATCTTTGCTGCATGTCAATTTCATAGTTGTGTACAACTCCTTTGTTCACATGTATAAAAAGATATAATAACATTCAATCAGTAGTAGCAGTAGTAGAGGCTGTGGGTTTGTGGAAAACTCAAAATCGCCCCAAAAATCAAGGAAAATCCATCTTGGAAAACCCTGTGGATAAGTGTAAATAAGTAAATGGGTTGTCCACGTTTTCCACAGAAGGGGGAAAGGTGACAAGGTTATCCACAAAGTATTCAGGACGATTCCACAAGGGGGTGTGGATGAAAGGTATCATTATATAAAGGAAACCTTTCTTCCCTTGGTGATTGTCAAGCAGGATTTGCTTCGCAAACCTTGCTCCTGCGGAGCAACCGCCGCATCTGTTCGGCGGTGCGTAGGTTTCCTGTGACCCTCCAAAGAACCGCTTGAAGGCAAAAAGACCTTGGGACGCTGTCCCAAACCCTGCAAGCCCGTTCAGTACTTTGCTTCGCAAAGCCACCTTCGGTGGGTGGGGCATCTTCCCCACTACTCTATAAAAAGGCTTGACCGAAACTTTTTATTTGCCTGCGGCGCTTCTCTCCTGATTTTCCTCTGAAAAAGCGTTAGCTTTTTCGTATCGGGTTCCAAGGGGGTGACCCCCTTGGTGGGAGTTTGAGGGTGAAACCCTCAAGGTCTTAAGCCTCTTTGATATCCTTTTCCAGCTGCAAGATGGTTTTCTGCAGGGCGGTATCAGTCTCCAGCTGTTTCTCGATCTTAGAGATGGCATAGATAACCGTGGTATGGTCTCTGCCGCCGAAGCTTTCACCGATCTTCGGCAGGGAGATATCCAGCAGTTTTCTGCAGAGATACATGGATACCTGTCTGGGGAAGGCGATATTCTTGGGCTTTTTGCTGCCCTGGATATCCTCCACCCGGATATTATAATGCTCTGCCACCACCTGCTGGATCAGTTCCGGTGTCAGGGGTGCGGAGGAATGTTCGCTGAAGATATCCTTCAGGCTGTTTTCCGCCAGCGCAATGGAAATATCCTGATTGGTCAGGGTGGCAAAGGCCACGATGCGGGTTAATGCACCCTCTAGTTCACGGATATTGGATGCGATATTTTTGGCGATATATGCCATGACATCATCGGGCACCGTCAGGTTATCCCGTTCTGCTTTTTTCTTCAGAATGGCGATCCTTGTTTCATAATCGGGGGGCTGTACGTCTGCAATCAGACCCCATTCGAACCGGCTCCGCAGTCTGTCTTCCAGTGTCTTGATCTCCTTGGGGGGACGGTCGGAAGAAATGATGATCTGTTTATTGGATTCATACAATGCGTTGAAGGTATGGAAAAACTCTTCCTGGGTACCTTCTTTTTTGGAGATGAACTGGATATCGTCGATCATCAGGACATCGATATTGCGGTATTTATTGCGGAATTCTTCGTTTTTATTATTCTGGATGGAGTTGATCAGCTCGATAGTGAAGGTCTCACTGGTAACATAAAGCACCTTGGCATCGGGGTTTTTATCCAGAATAAAATGACCGATGGAATGCATCAGGTGGGTTTTGCCCAGCCCGGAATTTCCGTATAAAAATAAGGGATTATAGGCCTGGGCAGGGGCTTCCGCAACGGCAAGGGATGCGGCATGGGCCATACGGTTGCTGTTGCCAACGACGAAGGAGTCGAAAACATATTTGGGGTTCAGGTTTCTTGCCAGTTCGTTTTCTGTTTTCTTTTCCTTCACCAGGTTATGCTTGCCAAGGCCGCCGGCCTTCTGTTCTTCTTCTGTGGTGATGACGATCTCATATTCATTTTTGGTGACAAATTTCACTGCGTTTCGGATGATGGGCAGGTTGCGTTTTTCCAGCATTTCCTTGAAAAATGCGTTTTCGACCTGCAGGATCAGCTGATTCCCGTCGATCCCGCAGGGGATGATGGGCTGGATCCATGTTTCAAAGCTGACGGGAGAAGTCTCTTCTTCGATGATCTTTAGGGCTTCTTCCCAGATCTGTTTCAGTTCCATTTCTTTCCCTCCTATTTTATTTCCTGTTTGTGGATGCTCCGTTATCCACAGGCTGTTGGGAGATTCCTGTGAAAAACAGGATACAACATCCTTCAATTTCCAAGTTATGAACAGGTTCTTTCATTTCCCTTCTGCACAAATTCCACACAGGCACAAATTCAGCTGTTATCGGGCCTGAAGGGTTTCCTTTGGGGAAAGGATTCACAGTTATTTTCACAATCTGGAAAAGTTATCAACAGAGTTGTCAACAGATTGTGGATAACATAATATGGGGTGTTGTGAAACCTGTGGAATTCCATAAGGGCATTCTTGTCCTTAGTATATCAAAAGTTATCCACAGGTTCAACGAAAAACTTGTCCAAAAAAATTGTCAAACGATATTGTATACAAGATATAGTAAATCTGGTCTCAAAAAATCTAAATGTTCCTTTTTCCTTGAAAAATTATCGGAAATTTCCTGTGGAAATGTGGACAAATCCAATGAATACGCGCCTTTCAGGGAAAATTTTTTCTTGACGAGCCTTGCTTTTTTTACTATAATAGGGGCAGTGCTCATAAAAAGGGTGAGCAGAACCCGGAAATTGAAGGAGGTGCAACAACCATGAAAATGACATTCCAGCCTAAGAAAAGACAGAGAAGCAGAGAACACGGCTTCAGAAAAAGAATGAGAACAGCAAACGGCAGAAAAGTGCTTGCTGCAAGAAGAAAAAAAGGTAGAAAAGTATTATCCGCATAATCTTTTCATGTTTATTTAAGGCCGCAGATTCTTTCGTGTGGCCTTTTGTTCGTCATGGGAGATTTTTTTGAGCGGGCCGCAAAGGAGGTTGGACAGATGAAGCATACAGAATCTTTGAAGAAAAATTTTCAGTTTCGCCATGTATATAATAGAGGCAGATCCATCGCCAACCGCCATTTGGTGTTGTATTTGGTCAAAAACGGTACACAGGGGAACAAGCTGGGCATTTCTGTCAGCAAAAAGGTGGGCAAAAGCGTTGTCCGTTCCCATGTGACACGCCTGATAAGGGAAAGCTATCGCAGCATGGAAGAGGAGATCAAAACAGGGTATGACATGGTGGTCATCGCCCGTGTTTCCTGTGCCGATGCTTCTTATCACGAGGTGTGCCGTTCTTTGCGGCATCTTTTCAAAAAACAACAGCTTCTGCTGAGCGCGTCTGAAAGAAAGGACCGTCAGGATAAATTAGAAGCAGAAAACAGAAAAGAAGTGGAAGAACCGAATGTTTAAAAAACTATTTCTGTTATTGATCCGGTTTTATCAGGCAGCGATCTCTCTCCATTTCAGACCCTGCTGTCGGTTTACGCCGACATGCTCCCAATATGCGTATATCGCCATTTCCAGACACGGTGCGATAAAGGGCACGTATCTTGCCGTGCGGAGACTTTTGAAATGCCATCCTTTCCACGAGGGTGGGTATGATCCTGTTCCGGAAAAGAAAAAATAACTGTCCTTCGGGGCGAAAATCTCGTATTGTTTGTTGAAGGAGGAAAACATGTTTAGTTCCTATTTACTGGAAGCACTGCCTTCCGTAAGAAAGCCCGGTATGATCATCGGACCTGTGGCCGACTTGATGGGGAAAGTTTACAATATGCTCTTCGATCTGCTCCACAGCAGCTCCAGCGCAGGTTCCCTGGGTCTGGCTATTATCATTTTTACATTGATCGTGAAAATAATCCTGTTCCCTTTGATGGTAAAGCAGCAGAAATCTTCTTTTAAAATGCAGATGCTGCAGCCTGAACTGAATAAGATCAGGAAAAAATATGAAGGCAAGACAGATCAGATGTCTCAGCAGCGTATGGCCTTTGAAATGCAGGAATTCCAGAAGAAAAATGGAATCAGCATGTTGGGCGGCTGCCTGCCTATGCTGATCCAGCTGCCTATTTTGTACGCATTGTTCTATCTGTTCCAGAACGCTTACGTTTACGTTGATGTGATCGGTCAGAACTATACAGATATTGCCAATGCCATCGTGAATATCCCCGTTACACTGCGTATGGAAGTATTCCAGCCCTTTGCGCAGAGCTTCGTAGATATGTATAAAAATGTCGATATCATCAAAGATGGTTTCGATATGAACAATGTCAATGACGTCGTTATGCTGATCAGCCAGCTGAAAACAGAAGAATGGGCGACGATCATGGCAAACCTGGGTTCCGCAGGCGATGCCCTGACACCCCTGCTGGCAACAAAGAATGAGATCGAAACCTTCCTGACCATCCCTCTGGTAAGCAAGGCAGGTCTGTCCTTCCCCGGTGTCATCATCCCTATCGCTGCCGGTGTGACCACATGGCTGCAGTCCAAGATCATGATGATGATGAACCCTCAGCAGAACGATCCCAATAACCCTGCAGCAGCTATGTCCAAATCTATGCTGTATATGATGCCTATCATGATGGGCTTCTTCTCCATCTCTATGCCCGCAGGTCTGGGTCTGTACTGGACGATCAGTAATATTTTCGGTATCATCCAGCAGGTGATCCTGCAGAAACATTATAAAAAGAAATTTGCGGAGGAGGCAGCACAGTAATGGAAGAAATCAGAAAAAGCGCAAAGACCGTGGACGAAGCCATTGCAGCTGCACTGGCTGAATTGGGTGCAACACGGGAAGAAGTAGATATCACAGTGATCGACGAAGGTTCCAAGGGCTTTTTGGGTATGTTCGGCGGCAAGGATGCCGTTGTACTGGTGAAGAAAAACTTCAACCCCGAAAAAGAAGCAGAAACTTTCCTGAAGGAAGTGTTCCTGTCCATGGGTCTGATCGTGAAGATCAAAACAGAATTGAAAGATAAACACCTGTTTGTAGAATTGACAGGGGATGATATGGGTATCCTGATCGGCAAAAGAGGCCAGACACTGGATGCTCTGCAGTATCTGGTAAATCTGGTTGTCAATAAGAAAAGCCCTTATTACATCAGCGTAATGCTGGATACAGAAAATTACCGCCAGAGAAGAAAAGAAACCCTGGAAAGCCTGGCATTCAACCTGGCGAAAAAGGTAAAACACACAAAGAAAAATGTGGTTCTGGAACCCATGAACCCTTATGAAAGAAGAATCATCCATTCTGCACTGCAGAATGATCGTTTCGTGACAACATACAGCGAAGGGGAAGAGCCTTATCGTAATGTTGTGATCACTTTGAAATAAGAAACCATTAGAAACCCGTTGTTGTATACATCGGGTTTTCGTTTTATTCAAGACCTTGGGGATATCAGGAACCTTTCTTCCCTTGGTGAAAGGTTCCCGAACCCTCCAAAGAACCGCTTACAAGGCGATAAAGACCTTGAGGGCTCTGCCCTCAATTCACCCGCAAGCCTTTGAAAAGGCTTGACCTAAACTTTATTTGCCTGCGGCGCTGAAAAATAATCCATTAGCCCTGCAAAAACGCTAGTTTTTGCGAATGAGGGTCCAGGGAAATCATTTCCCTGGCAGGGTTTGGGACAGAGTCCCAAGAAAAGAGGTAAACAATGAAAAGAGAATATATGTTAGACGACGTGATCGCGGCCATCTCTACGCCCATGGGCGTAGGCGGCATCGGCATTGTCCGCATGAGCGGTGCGGGCTGTATCGCTATGGCGGATGATATCTTTATCGGCAAGAAAAAACTGACGGAAAAAGCCACCCATACCCTGTCCTATGGGAAGATCACCGATGGCAAGGGCGGCGAGGTCATCGACGAAGTCCTGGTTTCCGTCATGAAAGCACCCCATACCTACACCAAAGAGGATATCGTGGAGATCAACTGCCACGGCGGCTCTCTGGTGACCAGAAGGGTGTTGGAGGCTGTACTGAAAATCGGCGCCCGGGTGGCGGAGCCGGGGGAATTTACCAAACGTGGGTTTTTGAATGGGCGTATTGACCTGACACAGGCGGAAGCCGTCATCGACCTGATCCATTCCAAAACGGAATTATCCCGTCAGGCGGCGGTGAATCAGCTGGAAGGACGGCTGAAAACAGCAGTCAGAGAAATGCGGGAGGAAATTCTGGATATGATCGCTTCCATCGAAGCTGTCATCGATTACCCCGACTATGATATTGAAGATGAAACCTACGGCAATATGGAAAAGGGCGCAACGAAGCTGTTGGCCCGGATGGAAAAGCTGCTGGAAGGTGCCGACCGAGGGAAAATCATTCGGGATGGTCTGCAGACGGTTATTGTCGGCAAGCCTAATGTGGGCAAATCCTCTCTGCTGAACTGGCTGCTGGAGGAGGATCGTGCCATTGTTACAGATATCCCCGGCACTACCCGTGACACCGTAGAGGAATATTTGAATATCGACGGTATCCCCATCAAAATCGTGGATACGGCAGGCATTCGGGAAACAGGCGACGTGGTAGAACGGATGGGTGTGGAAAAATCCAAGGCTTATGCGGAAAATGCCGATCTGATCATTATGATGCTGGATGGCTCCCGCCCCTTGGAAGAAGAGGATAAGGAAATCCTCTCCTTTATCAAAGAGAAAAAGACCATCGTTCTGCTGAATAAGGTGGATTTGGAACAGAAGCTTTCTTTGGAAGAACTGGAAAGCTTTGTGCCGAAGGAACAGATTTTGTTTATTTCTGTGAAGCAGAATCAGGGCTTTGATATGCTCATTGATGCCTTGAAAAATATGTTCTTGGACGGACATACGGCAACGGCGGAGGATGCTCTGCTGGGGAATACCCGTCATAAGGATGCATTGTACCGTGCCAAAGAAGCCATGGAACATTGCCTGGAGACCATCACTATGCGGATGCCCGAAGATTTTATTTCCATGGATCTGCAGGATGCCAACCGTGCCTTGGGCGAGATCACCGGTGACACCAGTGATGAAGAAATTATTGATAGAATCTTTACGAAGTTCTGTCTGGGCAAATAATTTATTTTTACAAAAGATAGGAGATGCATGTATATGAAGATTGCATTGGCACAAATGAAAATGGTTCCCGATATGGAGGCGAACTACAAAAAATCTCTGGAATTGATCGCGGCGGCGGCCAAGGAAGGGGCAGACCTGATTTGCTTTCCGGAGGTACAGCTGACGCCCTTCTTTCCCCAGTATGAAGGGAAAAATGTGGAGGATGCTGTGCTGCATCTGGACAGCCCCTATGTAAAAGGGGTCTGCGCTGCCTGCAAGGAAAACAGGATTTACGCTTCCCCCAATTTCTATATCGAAGAAAATGGCAAGCGTTATGACATGAGCCTGCTCATTGATGATAACGGAGAAATCATCGGCAGACAGAAGATGGTGCATATCGCTCAGGCGGAAAAATTCTATGAACAGGATTATTACACCCCCTCTGAGGAAAGCTTTCAGGTGTTCAATACCAAATTTGGCAAGGTTGGCATCGTAGTCTGCTTCGACAGACATTACCCCGAAAGCATCCGTACCTCTGCCCTCAATGGAGCGGAGTTGATCATCGTACCCACAGCCAATACTAAGGATGAGCCTTCGGAGCTGTTCCAGTGGGAGATCAAGATCCAGGCCTTCCAGAGTGTTGTCAATGTGGCGATGTGCAATCGGGTAGGGCTGGAGGATACCATGGATTTCTCCGGTGAATCCATCGTTTCTGATTATAATGGCAATACCCTTGCGTTGGCAGATGATTCTGAAATGATCCTTTATGCGGAAGTGGATATGGCAGGCGCAACAGAGACACGGAATAAAAAACCCTATACCAATTTGAGACGGACTGAGTTGTATAAATAAGACCGCGGGACATGGCCCCACGGTCTTAAAGAGGTGAAAAATCTTGGAAAATGAATTAGGCATAGAGCCTATTAAAAAACTGCTGTGGAAAATGGCAGTTCCCGCCATTACGGCACAAGTAGTAAATGTATTATATAATGTGGTAGACCGTATCTATATCGGGCATATTCCCGGTACAGGGAAGCTTTCCCTGACAGGCTTGGGGGTTTGTATGCCCCTGATCCTGCTGATCTCTGCTTTTGCGGCTCTGGCAGGCATGGGCGGCGCCCCCCGGGCGTCTATCATGCTGGGGCGGAACGACAAGGAAGAAGCGGAGCGTATTTTGGGAAACTGTACTGCTCTGCTTTTATTGGTCTCTCTGACCCTGACGGTGCTGTTTCTGCTGTTTGCCAAGCCTTTTCTTCTGACCTTTGGCGCCAGTGAAAATACCATTCCCTTCGCCATGGATTATATGCGGATCTATACCTTTGGTACAGTGTTCGTACAGCTGACCTTGGGGCTGAATGCTTTTATCACTGCCCAGGGGTTTGCCAAAATCAGCATGAAGACCATTCTCATCGGTGCTGTCACCAATATTATCCTGGACCCCATTTTTATTTTCTTCTTTGGCATGGGCGTAAAGGGGGCGGCACTGGCAACCGTCTTTTCTCAGGCCCTTTCTGCGGCGTGGGTTCTGCGTTTTCTGACAGGAAAACAGACCATTTTGCGGCTGCAAAAGAAATATCTGCGCCTGCGGGCAAAAACCATCCTGCCCTGTGTGCTGCTGGGGCTGAGTCCCTTTGTGATGCAGTCCACAGAAAGCATTTTGAATATCTGCTTCAATTCCTCTCTGCTGAAATATGGCGGAGATACGGCGGTAGGGGCTATGACCATTTTGACCAGTATGATGCAGTTTACCATGCTGCCTCTGTCCGGCCTTGCCCAGGGGGCACAGCCGATCACAGGCTATAATTTCGGTGCCAGAAAGCCGGAACGGGTGCGGGAATCCTTTCGGCTGCTGCTGAAAAGCTGTGTGGCCTATGCCGGGGGGCTGTGGCTCATCATCATGCTGTTCCCCAGACAGGTCTCCATATTGTTCGCAGGGGATGCGGCCTTTTTGGATTATACGGCACGGGCATTGCGGATTTATATGGCGGTGGGCTTTGTCATGGGGATGCAGATCGCCTGTCAGCAGACCTTTATCGCCATCGGGAATGCAAAGACTTCTTTGTTTTTGGCGATTTACAGGAAAATCATCCTGCTGATCCCCCTCATTTATATTTTGCCCCGTTTCTTCGAGAAAAAGGATATGGCTGTCTTTTTGGCGGAGCCGGTGGCGGATTTCATTGCCGTGACCACAACAGTCCTGCTTTTTGCATGGCAGTTTAAAAACGCTTTGAAAGACCTTGAGGGCTCTGCCCTCAATGCACCCGCAAGGGGCTCAGCCCCTTGACCCGTTTTGCCTGCGGCGTATGCAAAAGCAACGCTTTTGCAAATGGGGTTCCAAGGGTATGAGCACCGCCAAGAGTAAGGCGGCGGCGCAGCCGTCTTCCCGAAGGGAAGATGCTTGACCAGATTCCCTTGGTGGGAGTTTGAGGGCAAAGCCCTCAAAACCTTGTAATTTCAGCATTTTTCCTGTAAAATAAAATATTGTAGTAAAATTTGTTTTATATCCTAGAAATGAGGAATTTGAATATGTATCATGCAGAAACCATCGACGTTGCCATCATCGGCGGCGGTCATGCCGGCTGTGAAGCGGCCCTTGCGGCGGCCCGCCTTGGCATGAATACGGTGATGTTTGCCATTTCTCTGGACAGTATCGCCATGATGCCCTGCAACCCCTCCATCGGGGGCAGCTCTAAGGGGCATCTGGTGCGGGAGATCGACGCTTTGGGCGGTGAAATGGGCAAGGTCATCGACAAAACCTATATCCAGACAAAAATGCTGAATACGGGCAAAGGCCCTGCGGTTTATTCCCTGCGGGCCCAGGCGGATAAGATCGCTTATCAGACAGAAATGAAGCATCGTCTGGAAAATACACCTAACTTAAAAATCAAACAGGCGGAAATCGTGGATATCCTCATGGAGGAGGGCAAGGTCAGCGGCGTTGTGACGGCCTCCGGTGCGATCTACAGCTGTAAGGCTGTTGTCCTGTGTATGGGTACCTACATGAAAGCCCGCTGCCTGACAGGGGAACATATCACCGAAAGCGGCCCTAATAACCTGATGCCTGCCACAAAACTTTCCGCAAAGCTGAAGGAAATGGGCATCGACCTCTTCCGTTTCAAAACAGGCACTCCTGCCAGAATGAATAAAAATTCTCTGGACTTGAACAAGATGCAGCCCCAGTATGGGGATGAGGATATCGTGCCTTTCTCCTTTGAAAACAAACCTGAGGACATCGAAAAGCCCCAGGCCCTTTGCTGGCTGACTTATACCAATGAAAAGACCCATCAGGTCATTCGGGAAAACCTGCACCGTTCCCCTATGTTCGGCGGCGTCATCGAAGGGACAGGCCCCCGCTATTGCCCCTCCATCGAGGACAAGATCGTTCGCTTTGCCGATAAGGAACGGCATCAGCTTTTTGTGGAGCCCGAAGGGGAAAATACGGAAGAAATGTATATTCAGGGTATGAGTTCTTCTCTGCCCGAAGATGTGCAGATTGCCATGTATCGTACCATTCCCGGTTTGGAAAACTGTGAGATCACCCGTTTTGCTTATGCTATCGAATACGATTGTATCGATGCCACCCAGCTGAAGCTTTCCTTGGAATTCAAGGATTTCCCCGGCTTGTTCAGCGCAGGGCAGTTCAATGGTTCTTCCGGCTATGAAGAAGCGGCGGCTCAGGGGCTTATCGGCGGCATCAATGCAGTACACTATATTCAGGGGAAGGAACCTCTGATTTTGCAGCGTTCCGATGGGTATATCGGCGTGCTGATTGATGATATTGTAAACAAAGGCACCAGAGAGCCTTACAGAATGATGACCAGCCGTGCGGAATTCCGCCTGCTGCTGCGGCAAGATAATGCCGACCAGAGATTGACCCCCATCGGCCACGAAATCGGTCTCATCTCCCAGGAAAGATATGAAGCCCTGCGGGAAAAAGAACGTTTAGTGGCGGCAGAAATCGAAAGAGTACAGGGAGTCACCATGGGCCCCAGTGAGCCTGTGGTGGCTCTTCTGGAAAGATACAACACCGCACCCATCAAAAATGGCGCCCGCCTTTCCGACCTCATCAAACGCCCTCAGCTGACCTATGATGCTCTGGCGGAAATCGACCCGGAACGTCCTGAATTGCCTGCGGATGTAAGAGAGCAGGTGAATATCCAGATCAAATATGCCGGCTATATCGACCAGCAGCTGAAGCAGGTGGAGCAGTTCAAGAAGCTGGAAGGCCGTCTGCTGCCTATGGATCTGGACTATGAAACCATTCAGGGGCTACGCTTGGAAGCAAGACAGAAGCTGAATCTGGTTCGCCCCCAGAACCTGGGGCAGGCCAGCCGAATCACAGGGGTATCCCCTGCGGATATTTCCGTACTGCTCATCTATATGGAGCAGATGAAGCGGAACAAATAAACAAAAGAATTGGATGTGATGCTATGACAGGTTTTTTTCTGCCATGGAATGAAACGAACAGACAACTGAAACGGGGCGAGAAAAAATTGCACCTGCCCAAGGGGACATTTTCCCTAGAGGATGCTGTTTTCGATAACCGCAAGCCTGCCTATGTTTCCCTGCCCAACCCCAGAGGAACTCTCCGTTCCTTTTTGCAGGCGGTGGAAAACGGAAAAAAAGAAGAAGCCATGGGCTATTTTTCCAGCAGGGTAGCAGAAGCGGTGGATTATGAGGAAATGGAAGGCTTTTTGAAGGATTTGAAGGAATACCATTGCTTTGCCGATGAAAGCAGAAACGGTATCCGCACGGTTTCTGTCACGAAAAACAGCAAGGATGGGGAGATTTTCTCTTTCCGCATGGTGGCGGAGCCCGATTCCTATGGCAAATGGAAGATTTTCAGCATTGAAAAAGAAGGGAAGGAATAAACCATGGAATATAAAGCATTACTGAAGGATTGCTGTGACCAGATGGGCGTTGCCCTCAGCGAAGCCCAGTTGGAGCAGTTTATGACATACCTTTCCCTTCTGCTGGAATGGAATGAAAAAATGAACCTGACCGCCATTACGGAAAAACGGGAGGTTGTTTTGAAGCATTTTGCCGACTGCCTGAGCCTTGTGCCTGCGGTGGAATGGAAAAGCGGGATGCAGGTCATCGACGTTGGCACCGGGGCAGGCTTTCCCGGTGTGCCTGTGAAAATTGCCTGCCCTGAAATCGAACTGACATTGCTGGATTCTCTGCAGAAGCGCATCGGTTTCCTGCAGGAGGTAGGCACACAGCTGAACTTGGATGGCGTGAACTATGTCCACAGCCGTGCAGAGGACGGGGGGCAGAACCCCGATTATCGGGAAAAATTCGACCTGTGCGTCTCCCGTGCCGTGGCGAATCTGGCAGTTCTTTCGGAATATTGCCTGCCTTTTGTACGGGTAGGCGGCAGATTGGCGGCTTTGAAAGGCCCTGATGCGGAGGCGGAAGTGGCCCAGGCCAAGGGTGCGCTGGAAAAGCTGGGGGGCAGACTGGTGGAGATCAGGGATGTTGCCATCCCTCATACCGATTTGTCCCATAAATTGGTATTTATCGAAAAGGTATCTTCCACGCCTAAGAAATATCCCCGCAATGCCGGAAAAATTAAAAAAGATCCTTTGAAGTAAGAGCAAGAGACAGCCGTAAGGCTGTCTTTTTTGTTTCCGCCCCCTTCCCTCGGTGGGTGTCGTTGGGAAAGAGAGTCAGGAATGACAACATTCCCAACGACAGACCACCTGCGCGGGGGCTGTTTCTCGTAAAAACTTGTTTTCTTCTGTCGAAGCCCTTCCTATTTTGTGGAAGGCTTTTTTTCTATCGGGAAAAAAGCCGTGTTATGATGGTGAAAAAGATAAATTGAACCGATTTTCCCTGCAAAAACGATAGTTTTTGCGAATAAAGGTCAAGGGCATTATGCCCTTGCAGGGGTGTTGGGGACAGCGTCCCCAAGGTCTTAAGGAGGTAAACTATATGGAAGTTTTGAAATTTTCGGAAATGCGCTTGAAAAAGGATAAGGTGGTCTTTCAGCTGCCCATCGATAAAATTCGCTCAAACCCCTATCAGCCCAGAAAATATTTCAACCGTGCGGCGTTGGAGGAACTTTCGGACAGTATCAAAACCTATGGCGTGCTGCAGCCCATCACCGTCCGTAAAATGAGCGGCGGCTATTATGAACTGGTGGCAGGGGAACGCCGCCTGCGGGCATCGGAACTGGCAGGCTTAGAGACCATTCCCGCCATTCTCATGCAGGTCAGCGACAGCGACAGTGCCGTTATGGCATTCATCGAAAATATCCAGCGGCAGAACCTGAGCTTTCTGGAGGAAGCGGAGGGCTACCGCAATATGATGGAGGACTATGGCCTGACCCAGGAGGAATTGGCGGCGAAATTATCCAAAAGCCAGTCCTCTATTGCCAATAAGCTGCGGGTATTGAAATTGGAGGACAGCGTGAAAAAACTGCTGCTGGAATATCATTTCACGGAACGCCACGCCCGTGCCCTTCTGAAGCTGCCCGATGAGGAAACACGGCTGCTGGTCCTCAGCCAGATGATACAGGAAGAGATGAACGTGAAAAAAACAGAAGAACTGGTAGAAGCAACCTTGGAGCAGATGCGCCCCCGTTATGTGGAAAAAGGGGAGCAGAAGGAAAAGAGATATGTCCGCTCGGCGGATTTTCGCCTGTTTACCAATACCATCAAGCAGAGTGTGGAGATCATCCGCCGCTCGGGCATGGATGTGGTCTACGAGGATAAACAGGACGAGGAAGGCTGCGAAATCGTTATCCGCATCCGCAAAAGCGGACAGGATATCTCCGCTTGATTTGTCCCCCGTAACGCTTTATAATGGTTACTATAAAGAACGTTACAGACAGGAGGGGACAGCATGAAGGAAAGACCTGTTTTGATCCGTGCCGATTATGGTTCTGTGGAATTGCGGCTAAAAGAAGTCATGGAAGAAAGAGGCATCACCAGAAACCAACTGGCAAAGCTCATCGATGCCAGGTTTGAAGTGGTCAGCAAATGGTATAAGGGCGAAGTGGAAAAAATGGATCTGGATATCCTTGCCCGCATCTGCTATGCCCTGGACTGCACGACGGAGGATCTGCTGCGGTATGTTCCCGCAGAAAAGGAATAAGTGGATTTGCTTGTGTCGAGGAATCTGGGGGTGAAAGCATGAAAGGAAAAAGAGTACTTTTTGGCGTATGCTGCATGGTTTGTACCATGTTGGTTTCAGGATGCGGCGCAGAGAAAGAAAATGCCGGTCTGCCTGCTGCGGATAGGGAAGAAGTGGATGGCACAGAAATTTACAAAGATATTCTGGATGATTTTTTTAGGCTGATTGCCAATGGCACTGAGGAAGACATCTATTTTGAAGGCAGCGATGGGGTATCGGAAGCATTGTGGGCCATGGAAGGGAAGAATCCCCTTAATTGCTTCGGATACAGCATAAAGGATATCAGCGGAGACGGCATCCCCGAATTACTGGTGGGAGCTATGGACGACAGCCATTCCGGCAAAGAGATTTATGCGGTATATTCCTGCCAAAATGATACGCCCGTCTGCACCCTTTCTGGTTGGAGCAGGAGTGCCTATACCTCCATGGGGGAAGGCAGATTTTTCTATCACGGCTCCAACGGGGCGATGTACAGTATTTTCGGTACCTACACCCTTTCTCCCGATGGAACATCGTTGATCTGCGAGGACTATTATTTTACCTGTGAAAAGGATGAAAGCTTCTCGGAAGTCGGATTTTATCATAATACCTCCGGTGAATGGGACAAAGATGCTTCAGAGGAGCTGAATCTTTCCGAGGAGGAATTCTGGAAGATACAGAACGATTTGGCAAAGCAGACAGAACGCGTGGAACTGACGCCCTTTTCCTCCTATGGGGTTACCGGTGAAAGTACAGCAGAGATGCCTGTAACTGCCCTTTTTGCTTCGGATGCGGAAGGAGATCTTCCTGCATACGATGAATTTATTGCCGATACAGATGAATCTCAGGAAAAGATCCTATTTATGGCCCATAGCACCGTAAAGGACTTTCAGGTGTTGTCCCTTTCCTTGGAGGATGTGGATGAAAACGGAAAGGTTACCTTTTCCACAGAAAAATTGTATGCCCTTGATGCATTGACACCGGAACGTTCCCTCATGGTGGGCATGACGATGTATGGCACCATTCCCAATTATGGCATTTCTTATGTGGATGAAAATGGTGTGACAAGAAGATTTGCTGTGGAAATCAGTGGTATGGATGGTTCCCTGATATTGCAGGAATTTTGAGGATGGAGGAGGATGTGCCATGAGTGAAAAAGACAATGGATTGTCCCAGGAAAAGGAAATACAGGAAGCCATCGACCGAACCAGTGAAGAGGTATCTGAAAAAATAGACTGGACAAAAATGTGGGCAAAAAAATACCCTATCCTTGCCCAATATCAGCAGGAAGTGGAGGTTTCTTATTATGCGGCAGAGCTGAGCAGACTGCTGGCTGATTTGAAAGAAAAATATGGATACAATGATTTAGATGCTTTTCTTGTGCTGAAGGATATCCTGGCAGTTGTTTGGAATAATCGAGAGAAAAAGTAAGGCATCAATCCAATTTAAGAGACAGAAGAAAAGAAAAAGACCTTCGCAATGTAGTGGCGGCTTAAGAAAACATTATTTCAATTTTTTATTGATTTCTTAAGCCCCACTGTGAGGATGTCCCGTAATAAGAAAACACTTTGCAAAAAAGAAAAAACGAAAGAAAGCTTGGTTTTAAGCATTTCTTTCGATTTTTTGTTTTCTTATAGGGACTCCTCTAATGCGAAGGTCTTACTTTTTAAATGGGTTGATCAAAAATCTTATCCAGCTTCATAAAGGTTGCCGTTGCCGTGCCCACAAGGATATCCTTTCCATTGCGGTTGACCCAGCCCTCTGCCACCATGCTGATGAGGGTACGCCCCAGATTGGTGATTTTCACCCGATACTGCACCATATCCCCCAGAAGGACAGGCTTCAGGAAGGTGGTGGTCAGGTTGACTGTGGTGATCATGTGCTGTTTGGCATAATAATGGCAGGTCAGGCCAAAGGAAACATCGAAGCAGGTGATGATGATGCCGCCGTGGAGACTGCCGCCAGGGTTCAGTTCCCAGGGCAGGGCTTCAAAGGCGATGCATGCCTCTCTTTTTTCAAAATCGCAGGAAACAAAATGGGGTTCCAGATGCACCAGCACCCCCTTATTGGAAATGGGGTTATCGGGATGACCCAGCTGGGAAAGCCACTGTTCCATATTTTCCTGGGAAGAAATTTCGTCTTTTAATGTAATCAATGCCATCAGTTTCACCTCCTTAACCGCTGACAGCCATAAATGTGGCTGTGGCGATACACGCCAGAATATCGTCCCGTTCCAGGCGCACTTCCGCCTTTACCGTTGCCAGGGTGCGCCCGACAGATTCCAGCTGACATTTGACGTGGAAGGTGTCCCCCAGAGCGATGGGCTTCAGGAAGCTGACGTTCATGGTCACCGTTACCACCGTAGGGGCATTCAGATGAGTATAATAATGGGCCAGCATGCCCATGGTGGTATCCAGTGCCGTAGAGGTCATGCCACCATGGATGATATTTTCAGGGTTCAGTTCCCATTCCTGCACATCATAGGCAATATCCAGTGTGCCTTTTTCGAAATCGCAGGAAACGAAGCGGGGGTCCATACGGGGGATGACACCGTGGTGTTTGATCTCAGAATCGGGCTTCATGGCATTTTGGAAGAATGTTTCCATATCTGCCTGAGAAAGTCCGGGTATGTTTGCAAAATTCATTTGTATTTCTCCTTATTTCAAAAATTCTCTTACGTTTTCCAAGAATGCCTTGCTGTTTTCCATGTGGGGCAAAGCACCTGTTTTTTCAAAGAGGGCGAAGGAACCATAGTCCTTCATTTTTTCTGCTGTGTCGAAATGCTCTGCCGGATTCATCTTGTTTTCCTCTCCCCAGATCATCAGGAAGGGGATGGAAAGCTGTTCAAATGCAGGCTTTGTATCTGCCGCGTAAAACCTTGTCTGGATGCCGGCAAAGGTTGCCTGAGCATGGATGCCATAGCGGGCAGCGTCGGCATATCTCTGCACCAGTTCCGGGGAAATGGTTTCCTTAGCGTAAAAAGCATCTTCCAAAATCGATTTGATTTTCCCTTTGGAGGTGCCCATGAGAAATTTCTGGGTGCCTGCCACGGGGGCAAGGAGCAGGGACAGGGGTTTTGTATCCTCGTCGGTGGCAAAGCCTTTGCCGATGCCTTCCGGGGAGATCATCACCATACGGCGGATATCCTCAGGGTGGAGCAGGGAAAGGATCAGGCCAAAATCAGCACCTGCGTTGGCACCGCAGAAGCAGACAGGGCGTTTCACTGCGTTTTCGATGAAATCGTGGAGGAAGGCGGCGTATTGATATGCTGTCCAGGGTTCCTTGGGACAGAAGGAATTGCCGAAGCCGGGCAGATCCACAGCATATACGTGGTAATCTGCCGCCAGTGCGTCTATCACATCGTCCCATTCCCGACAGGATGCCCCCAGCAACATGCTGTGGATCAAAAGCAGAGGTCTGCCGTGTCCCAGGGAACGATAGGCAACGGTGCCTTCTTTTGTTTCGTATGTTTCCATGAAATGGGTCTCATCTTTTTTCTTTTGGGCTTTTTTCAGGCAAAGTTTCTGGAACCCCGCCAGACCGGCAAGGGCCGCACCAATAGTGCCGAAAAATGCCAGAAAATATTTCACTATTTTTTTCTTCATATCCAA
This sequence comes from [Eubacterium] saphenum, assembly GCA_945912105.1. GTDB lineage: Bacteria > Bacillota > Clostridia > Lachnospirales > Anaerotignaceae > Anaerotignum_A. The sequence goes on from CAMEBC010000006.1 coordinate 26,457, forward strand.
AACCTCCCTCAGAGGAATTTACATACCATTTGATATATGATCTTTGCAAAGAAAGGTTGCGGGAAACTTAAGCCCCGTTGCTTTCTTTGATATTTCCTTCTATTATGCGCTTAAATTCTGCATTTGAAAAGGGGGAAATTCATAAGATAAATTGAAGATTTTCCAAAGGAGAGCAGGACATGGATGGGTTTTTGGCATTGGCAGGGCAGCTGTTTCTGATCCTTTGCATCCAATCGGTGCTGGAGGCTATGGCGTCGGCAAAATGGCAGAACAATTTTATGCAGAAGCCCATCGAATTGGGGTGCTATCTGGCAAGCCTGCTGGCGGTGCTGCGGTTTATGCAGTCCTATTTATTCAGCATTTTACGGTCTTTTTCAAAATTTTTTTAAAAAAATGTTGTTTTTCGCAAAAAAATTGCTTGACGGATGGACAAAACGATGGTAATATATCATCTGTACTCAGTACGAGTTACGCCGATGTGGCTCAATTGGCAGAGCAGCTGACTTGTAATCAGCAGGTTATCGGTTCGAGTCCGATCATCGGCTTTTTTCTTATGTGGGTGGATTCCCGAGCGGCCAAAGGGGGCAGACTGTAAATCTGTTGCGATAGCTTCGAAGGTTCGAATCCTTCTCCGCCCACTTTTTTATACTGACGCGGAGTAGAGCAGTCCGGTAGCTCGTCGGGCTCATAACCCGGAGGTCGTCGGTTCAAATCCGGCCTCCGCAATTCAACAAAAAGAGGAATACCTTAAGGTATTCCTTTTTTTGTTGTATTACGGAATTTCGGACTGAGCCAAGGTCTCCGGGTAACCCGGGGCTTTGCCGCCGACCGCTGCCGGGGACAGATGCAGGAAGGCGGCAAAGGCGAGAAATAAGGAGCATGCCGACTGAGCATAGCGAAGGAGAGCAGGCGACTATATTTCGAGGTGGGCAACGTCGGTTCAAATCCGGCCTCCGCAATTCAAAGAAAAAGGACACCCAGAAGGGTGTCTTTTTTATTGTTTATGAAACAGATGGAACCAACGACCTCCGAAGGAGGGGGGAGGGAAAATCCTATGGGAATATTTCTTGTTTTTTCTAATAAAAAAGATTTGACAAATGTCTTGACTTATAGTATACTGTCTCTTGCAGTAGGCATTTTGTGGAGATGTACTCAAGAGGCTGAAGAGGTGCCCCTGCTAAGGGTATAGGTCATTAACGTGGCGCGAGGGTTCAAATCCCTCCATCTCCGGAGAAAAAGAGACTATCGAAAGATAGTCTTTTTTTTGTGTTGATAGAAGAAATGAACCCTGAGCACCGTGAGAGCACCCCGAAGAGAACGGGGGCGCTGACAAAGTCAGCGATTTTGCGGAGCAAAATGCTTTGACCATGGCGCGGGTTTTGCCGCCGACCGCTGCCGGGGGCAGTTCAAATTCTTCTTAGCCTTCCCCTGCCAAAACAAAAGTTGAGACTACCCCATACCATCCTTCCTTTATGATGAAGAAAAAATCAGAAAGGAGGGATTTTTTTGTATCTTACGGCAGATACCATCATTCGTCTGGCCACCATCACCGGGGCCTTCAGCACGCTGGGCGCCATACTCTATAAAAGCTTCCGCTGGATGGAACAGCAGAAACAGCAGGAATTTGAGATCGAAACCATCAAAAAAGAGCAGTGCGTCATGTGCTATGGGCTTTTGGCCACCTTGGACGGGCTGAAACAGCTGGGGGCCAATGGCAACGTCAGCGATGCCTATCAGAAGCTGGAAAAACATTTGAACAAAACGGCACATGATTGAGAAGGGGGCATAAAAAGAGAGTAGAGCAAGAAAGGGGGATTTCAACATGAGCAAAGAATGGAACGAGACTGTGACAAATCTTTTAACGGTAAAAAGCATCGTGACTGTGGTGCTGACAGTGGTTTTCGCTTATTTATCCATAAAAGGCCGCATTGACGGGGGGCAGTTTCTGAATATTTTTTCCATCGTCATCGCTTTTTATTTTGGCACACAGCATCAGAAGATCACAGAAAAAACAGCGGAAAAGGGGGACAATGAATGACAGGAAAGGAACTGGCAGCCTTTGCCAGAAGCAAGCTGGGCACAGCCTATGTTTACGGTATGAAAGGGGACATGCTGACCAAGGAAAAATATGACCGGCTGAAGATCCTCTTCGGTCCCTTGGTCTGGGAAAGTGATGCGAAAAAGATCGGGCAGGTCTGCGTGGACTGCAGTGGTCTGATTTCCTGGTGTACAGGCATCCACCGCAATTCTCAGGGCTACCACGACACGGCGGAGCAGGTATTTCCTATCGCTACAATCAATCAGGCACCCATTGGCGCGGCAGTCTGGAAAAAAGGCCATATTGGCATTTATCTGGGCGGCGGCAGATATATCGCTGCCGACGGCAGCCCATACGGCGTTCGCATGGGCAATGTGGCAGGCAGCGGCTTCACCCATTGGTTTCGCCTGAAGGATATCGAGTATAAGGAGGAAGAAATGGCACAGAAAGAAACCATCCTTTATAATGGAAAGGAATATACCGTGGAACTCATCCGCAAGGATGACGTGACCTATCTGAAAACCAGAGACATTGCCGAAGTTCTGGGGTTGTCTGTCAGCAGCAGGGGAAAAACCCCTGTCTTGGCAGACAAGTGAGCGGCGTAAGGAATCCCTTCTTTCGAGAAGGGATTTTTTTCCGTCCAATTCAATAAAAAAATAACATTCTTTCTTTTCTGTTTTCCTGTAAGAACAAACCAAAAGCAGATTGGGAAAACAGGAGAAATATTGTATAATTTTCATTTTTGCCAAGAAAAGAATATTTTTCTTTATCTTAAAAGGAGAAAATGAACTATTTTTCAGTTTGATTTGGACTTTTTCTCCTTCTCCCATTGGACAATTTTCCTCAGTAAAAGAAAAACTGTACGAAATACTATACAAAAATATGCGAGTTTGTAGAAATTTTCACAGTACCCCTTGCCTTTCTCAGGAAAAGTGGTATACTGATAATGTATTCGGATGCGGGTTTTTCAAAATTCGTTGTGCGAATGGATACATACTGAACTTTTTTTCAGGATGTGGTTGGTATGTATGCCCCATGGCGGTTTGGAAAGGTCCTCCGAGAAGAGTACGCAGTTCTTCAAATACATAAATTATTAGTTTATTTTAAAAGGAGAAGTGAAAAACATGAGAATTTCCGACAGAGTGCAGGCAATGCAGAACTCCCCTATTAGAAAATTCAACCCTATGGCTGAAGCAGCCGAAGCAGCAGGCGTTAAAATTTATCACCTGAACATCGGCCAGCCCGATATCGAAACACCTTCCGTATTCTGGGAAGCAGTAAAAGGCTTCGACCAGAAAGTACTGGCTTACGCTGGTTCCTGGGGTCTGCCTCAGCTGCAGGACGCTATCGTTGACTACTTCAAGAGATTCGACATGAATCTGGAAAGAAACGACGTTCTGATCACAGCTGGTGGTTCCGAAGCGCTGACACTGGCATTCCTGTCCATCATCAACCCCGGTGATGAAGTTATCGTAGCTGAACCCTACTACACAAACTACCTGACATTCATTCAGGCTGCTGACGGTGTTGTAAAACCCGTTACAACATACGCTGAAGAAGGCTACAAATATGCGATCAGAGAAAGACTGGAAGCAGTAGTTACAGACAAAACAAAAATGATCTCCATCGTTAACCCTGGTAACCCTACAGGCTGCATCCTGTCCAGAGAAGACATGAGAGTAATCGCTGACTTCGCAAAAGAACATGATCTGTGGATCCTGGCTGACGAAGTTTACAGAGAATTCGCTTACGACGGCAGAGAAATGACATCCTTCGGTCAGCTGGCTGACATCGAAGACAGAGTTATCATCATCGACTCCGTTTCCAAGAGATTCTCCGCTTGCGGCGCTCGTATCGGCTGCATGGTTTGCAAAAACAAAGAATTCATGGCACAGGTATTCAAGATTGCTATGGGTCGTCTGTGCGTTCCTACACTGGACATGGTTGGCGCAACAGCAATGTACAAACTGCCTGCTGACTTCTTCAACGATGTAAAAGCTGAATATGAACACAGAAGAAACGTTACATTCGAAGCTCTGAAGAAGATCCCCGGCGTTGTTTGCGAATGCCCTGGTGGTGCATTCTACATCACATGCAAACTGCCCGTTGAAAACACAGAAGATCTGCTGCTGTTCCTGCTGAATGAATTCAGAGAAAACAACGAAACAGTTATGTACGCTCCCGCTGAAGGCTTCTACGCAACACCCGGTCTGGGCAAAAACGAACTGCGTATCGCTTACATCCTGAACGCTGACGATATGGCTAGAGGTATCGAACTGCTGGGCAAAGGTATCGAAGCTTACAAAGCAAAAGGCGGCAAATAATTCAATATACATACATTGAGTTAAGCTATTGCATGCACACAAAGGGCACCCTTTTCGGGTGCTCTTTTCTTTCTGCAAAAATATATGGGAAATATGGCAGGGTGCGCCCCTTAGGAAAACGATGGATTTGGAAAATAATGTTTTCTGAAGGGAAGACGGCTTACCATATTTCTTTTTTTTTGCTCTTATGGTAATATAAAAAATGTAGAACTTTGTATTTTACTGCCATAAAAGGAGGAAACGACCATGGATGAAAATAAAGAACTGACTGTAGTGGAAAAAGTGGAACAGGAAGCGAAAAACTGCTTCAAACAGGGGCTGAACTGCTCTGAATGCGTCATGACAGCTATGCTGAACAATTTCGAAACAGGTCTGCCTGCAGAAGTTATCACACTGGCAACTGGCTTCGGCGGCGGTATGGGCCATACCAAAAACACCTGCGGTGCCATCACAGGGGCCGTTATGGCGCTGAGTGCCATGGTGGGCAGAAAAAATCCCATGGCAAAGGAAACCATGCCCGAACGGATCGCAGAACTGCAGGATATCTATGCCGTTGTAGGCAAAATGGTCAATGAGATCAAGGATGAATACGGCACACTGATCTGTTCCGAGCTTTCCGATCCCCATGGTGATTGGGAAGGCAAGGCAAGAAAGAGAAACTGCATGCAGATGATCACATACTGCGCAGGTTTGGCGGCAAAATATGCCGAAGAAAACAAAAGATAAGGTGAGTTGCATGAAAAAAGTATTGTTAGGGGTATTGGCGGCGCTGCTGTTTTGTGTGCCTGCCTTTGCCCACCCGCCCATCACCGTTTACGTGGATGGGGCAAAACTGAATTTTGACCAGCCCCCCATCATCCAGAACGACCGTACCCTGGTGCCCATGCGAAAGATTTTCGAAGCGCTGGATGCGGATGTTTTCTGGGACGAGCCCAGCAAAAGCGTCACGGCAGTCCATGGAACGGATGTGATCCTGTTCCGTATCGGTCAGGCGGAGTTATATAAAAACGGACAGCTGGTCTATACCATGTCTGTGCCTGCCCAGATCATCAATGACCGCACCCTGGTGCCTTTGCGGGCAGTGGCGGAAAGCCTTGGGGCAGAAGTGGGCTGGGATGGTATCAATTATGTGATCGATATCACTTCTTCGGGCAATATGCCCCAGCTTCCTTCCACCGGCGGACAGGAAACCCCCATGAAGGGCGGCTATGCCAAAACAGTGCAGGCACCCGATGGCACCATCGTGCTGAATGTAGACCTGCGGTGTGATGAAGTGACCGCAGGGGCAGGGGCAACTGCCATCAATGGCGCTATGGCCAATGAAACCTTCGGTCAGGGGCAGGCATTCCTGCAGGCTTATGAAAAAAAAGCCCTGGCAGAATATGAAAAGAACCCCAATGATTTCAGAGCATATTATTATATGGGTACCTATGCCCTGACCAGAAATGCCAATGGCTATGCCTCTTTCCTGGCTTCTGTCTCTTCCTATGACGGGGAAGAGGAGGGCGTGACTTATTTTTCCCATACCTATGATTTGAGCAGTGGGAAGGAATGTGCCCTCAGCGATCTGGTTTCCGACAGCAGGGAGGATCTGGAATATCTGTGGCAGATGTCCTTTACTGCCCTCATCCAGACAGATCCTGATGCTTTCTACCGCAATGCGGAAAGCAGACTGGAAAAGAATCTGGACAAGGTGGATTTTTACCTGACAGAAAATGGCATTGCCTTTTATCTGTCTCCCGGTATCATCGCTCCTCCCGAAACGGGTGCGGTGTCCTTTGAGATCACCTATCAATTCTAATAGAAAAAAGATTCTGCATGACAACAGATTTTTATGGTTCGGGGCGCTGTATTGCGCCCCTCTTGCATAAAAGAGGATCTGTCTGCGGAAACTAGAAAGAGCCTACAAAAGGAGGAATTTTCATGTGTACAGCAGTGACTTACCATACCAAAGACCATTATTTCGGACGTAATCTGGATTTTGAATTTTCCTACGGGGAAAGCGTTACCATCACTCCCCGCAATTTTCCTGTTTCCTTTCCCCATGGAGTCAAATGGGAAAAGCATCATGCCATGATCGGCATGGCCCATGTTGCCGAAGGCTGTCCCCTTTATTACGATGCCGTCAATGAAAAGGGGCTTGCTATGGCAGGGCTGATGTTCGGGGGAAATGCTGTCTATCAGAAGCCCAAGGAAGGAAAGGACAATATCCCCAACTGGGCATTTCTGATGTGGATCCTGGGCCAGTGTGAAACGGTGGAAGATGCGGAAAAGCTGTTGGAGCGCATCAATATCACCGATGAACCCTTCAGCGATGCCCTGCCCAACAGCCAGCTCCATTGGATCATTGCTGATGGAAAAAGAAGCATCACCGTAGAAGCTACGGCAGATGGGCTCCATGTTTATGACAACCCCGTGGGCATTCTCACCAATAACCCGCCTTTCCCCTTCCATCTGCAAAATCTGAGCCAGTATATGAACGTGACGGCAGAGCCTGCAGTCAATCAGTTTGCCCCCCAGGTGGATATACAGTCCTTCAGCCGGGGCATGGGCGGCTTTGGCCTGCCGGGGGATCTCAGTTCTTCCTCCCGTTTTATCCGTGCTGCCTTTGTGAAGCTGAATTCTCTTTCCGGGGAAAGCGAAAGGGAAAGCGTCAGCCAGTTCTTCCATATCCTTGGGTCTGTGGAACAGCAGAGAGGCTGCTGCCATCTGGGTGAGGGGAAATATGAGATCACCATCTATTCTTCCTGCTGCAATCTGGATCAGGGCATTTATTATTATAAGACCTATGATAATCATAGCATCACAACGGTAGAGCTACAGAAAGAGGACTTGGAGGGAAGCCGTCTGGTCTCCTATCCTATGAACAGTGGAGAATGAGAAAATAAAAAAGAGCCTGTATCGGCTCTTTTTTTATCTCGATTTTTCTGATATGGTCAATCCTCGTGGGCATGGTCATAGAGCAACTGTATCTCTTCCGGCAGATGGTCCGGCAGCATTTCGTTCAGGCGGTCCTCATTTCCATCCCGGATGGCCTGTTCATAATACCAGCATTTGAATCGAAGCATATCCAGCACCTTTTCCATTTTGCGGATCTCCTCTTCTACCCGTTCCTTTTGCCGCACAAAAAGCTCCCTTCTCTGGGGATAGGTGCTGCTGCCTTGGGCACACCATTCCATAAATTGTTTGATATCCTTGATTTCCAAGCCGGATTTTTTCAGACATTCAATGACCCGCAGGGCTTCCATTTCCTTCTCTCCAAATTTCCGGATACCGGAGGAACGCTCCATGTTGAGAAACAGCCCCTCTTTGTCGTAATAGCGGAGGGTGGAGATGGGCAGATGAAATAGTTTTGAGATTTGTCCAATGGTATACATAAAAAACCTTCCTTCAAAAAAGTTTAGATTCATTGAAAAATTATCTTGACCTAAAGTCAGGTTTAGGTATTACCATAACGGTATCACAGAGAAAAGATATTGTCAATCAGACACAAGGAGGTTTTTCATATGGCAAAAAAAGTACTTATCATCAGCACCAGCCTGAGAAATCAGAGTAATTCTGAGGCATTGGCGGATGCCTTTGCCTTGGGCGCGGCGGCAGCGGGGCATCAGGTGGAAAAGGTTTCCCTGGGGGATAAAACCATCTCCTTTTGCAAAGGCTGTTTTGCCTGCCTGCAGAAAAGAGAATGTGTCATAAAGGATGATGCGGTTGCGATTGTGAAAAAAATGAACGATGCCGATGTGATCGTTTTCGCCACACCCATTTATTATTATGAAATGAGCGGACAGATGAAAACATTGCTGGACAGAGCCAATGCACTGTTTGGTTCCGATTATGCCTTTCAGGATATCTATATGCTGACAACTGCCGCGGAAAATGAGCCTTATGTACCGGAACGAGCAGTCAGCGGCTTGACGGGCTGGATCGATTGCTTTGAACGGGCAAAGCTGGCGGGAACGGTGTTTGCCGGCGGTGTCACCGGTACAGGAGAAATCAAAGGACATCCTGCTCTGCAGGAAGCCTATGACATGGGCGCAGCGATCAGATAAGGAGGTGTTTGAGCATGGAAGAAAAACTGCATCTCACAGAGGAATGGGATAAAACCTTCCCCAAAAGCGAGAAAGTGAATCATAGAAAGGTAACGTTCCACAACCGTTATGGCATTACTCTGGCGGCGGATCTGTATGAACCCAAAAATGCAGAAGGAAAGCTGCCTGCCCTAGCGGTCAGCGGCCCTTTTGGGGCGGTCAAGGAGCAGTCCTCCGGGCTGTATGCCCAAGCTATGGCGGAAAAAGGCTTTTTGACCATTGCCTTCGACCCCTCTTTTACCGGTGAAAGCGGCGGCATCCCCAGATATGTGGCTTCCCCTGATATCAATACGGAGGATTTTCAGGCGGCAGTGGATTTTCTGTCGGTGCAGGAGCAGGTGGACCCTGAAAAAATTGGCATCATCGGCATTTGCGGCTGGGGCGGCATGGCGTTGAATGCAGCTGCCATTGATACAAGGATCAAGGCGACAGTGGCTACAACTATGTACGATATGACCCGTGTTACTGCCAAGGGTTATTTTGATGCAGAAGACAGCCAGGAGGCAAGGTATGAAAAACGGAAGGCTCTGAATGCCCAGCGAACTATGGATTATAAGAACGGTAGCTATCAGAGAGCCGGCGGCGTGGTAGACCCTCTGCCGGTGGATGCGCCCTTCTTTGTAAAGGATTATTACGATTATTATAAAACAAGCCGGGGCTATCACCCCCGTTCCCTGAATTCCAATGACGGCTGGAATGTGACTTCTTCCCTGTCTTTCTTAAATATGCCTATCCTGCAGTATATCCATGAGATCCGCAGCGCAGTGCTGTTGGTGCATGGGGAAAAGGCCCATTCCTGCTATTTCAGCAAAGATGCCTTTGCCAAGCTGACAGGGGAAAATAAGGAGCTGCTGTTCATCCCCGAAGCGGTGCATACGGATCTGTATGATAAGACGGATGTGATCCCCTTTGATAAAATGGCGGCGTTTTTCAGAGAAAATATGAATTGATTTGGAAAGATCCCCAATATGGAGATGATAAATGGGGAAAAATGATTCTGAAAGCTTTACTGGCAGCAATGCTGCGCTTGTCCTCTGCCAGTTTCAGAACTGTCCCCAATGGCTGTATCGAAAAGGATACAGCCATTTTTCTTTTTTGCCTGCTATGATATAATAAATGCAGCAAATAGAAATACATAAGGAGGACAATATGAAATTGATTTTGGCTTCGGCCTCTCCCAGAAGAAAAGAATTGTTGGCAAAAATCGGCCTGCCCTTTGATATTATCCCTGCCAAGGGGGAAGAAACCATCACCAAAGAAAGCCCTGCGGAGGTGGTCATGGAATTATCCCGCCAGAAAGCCCGGGAGATTGCAGCCCAGCAGGCGGAGGACTGTATCATCATCGGAGCGGATACCATCGTCGCCAAAGGCGAAACCATCATGGGCAAACCAAAGGATGAGGAAGATGCCTATCGTATGCTGGCGGGCATTTCCGATGACTGCCATCAGGTTTATACCGGCGTGACCATCATCCGCACAGGAAAGCAGGGAAAAAGCATCACCTTTGCGGAAAAAACAGACGTATATCTGTACCCGATGTCTGAAACAGAGATCAAAGCCTACATCGCCAGCGGCGACCCCATGGATAAGGCCGGTGCCTATGGCATCCAGGGGGATTTTGCCATCCATGTGAAAGGCATCGAAGGGGATTATTATAATGTGGTGGGTCTGCCCATCGGCAGAGTCTATCAGGAACTGAAGAAGCTGCTGTGATGCAGAGGGAGAAACCATTTTATGAGTGTGCAGAAGATTTCTCCAATAATTTGATCTTTTTATGATAATGGATCATCAGATAAAGGAATGCACCGAACCATGCGATGATCTCTGCGCTGAAAATCCCCATTTCATAGCCGCTCCATCCAATCACACATGCGACCAGCAGGCGCATGAAAAATTCGATGAAGCCGGAAATCAGTGTAGTCACGGTATACCCCATGCCCTGCAGGGCGGATAGATACACATAAAGCAGATAAAGGATGGGCAGGAACGTTGCCATGACTCGCAGATAAAGGTAGGCGATATGCTTTGCTTCTGCGGCTAGGGCAGGGATTTCCGGGGAAATGAACAAAGAGGTGAGCTGCCTGCCGAAAAGAAACATGGCCAAAGAGATGACCAGGGAGGTGGCCACTGCTAACTGAATGGCGGAGCGAATCCCCATGCGGATCCGTTCCGGTTTTCCGGCGCCATAATTCTGCCCCACATATGTGGTGATGGCATAGCCGTAGGAAATGGCGGCGATCTCCAAAAGGCCATATAGCTTGCTGGTTGCGGTGAAGCCGGCAATAAAGGCTGTTCCGAATCGGTTGACGACAGTCTGAACGATCATGCCCCCCATAGAGATGATGACATTTTTGGCTGCTGCCGGGGTGCCGATGGCAGTCAGGTTTTTCAGGATAACGATGTTTTTTTGCAGTTCTTTCCTGCCAAAATGCAGAGCAGGATTTTTGGAGATCTTGACCGCGCAGATGACACCAGCCAGACACTGGGCAATGTTTGTAGCCATGCCTGCCCCTGCGATGCCCCAATGCAGCAGAAATACAGCCATCAGGTCCAGCAGGATATTTATGACAGAAGCCAGAATCATCGCTTTCAGGGGCGTTTTGCTGTCGCCCACTGCCCGCAGTACGGAAGAGCAGTAATTAAAGAACATGACTGCAGGAGCGCCGATCAGAAGGGTGCGGGTATAAAGCTCTGCCATAGGGAAAAGATCCCCAGGAACACGCAGCAGCATCAGCAGGAAACGGAGCAGCAGCTGCCCTGTGATGAGATAGAACAGAGACAAAAGGGCGGAAAGAACGGCAGATTGTCCTATGAACTGCTTCATTTCATCCAGATTCCCTTCACCGTATTTTTGAGCGATGCGCACAGAAAATCCCTGGGTAAACCCCTGGCAGATGCCCAGCATCATCCAGTTGAGCCAGTCCACACTGCCCAATGCTGCCAGGGCATCCATGCCAACGCCGCGGCCGATAATGGCGATATCTACAACGGTATATACTTGCTGAAAAACATTTCCGAGCATTAGGGGGAGGGCGAACAGGATCAATAACTGCATTGGCTTGCCCTGTGTCATGTTGGTATCATGGGTCATTTTTATTCTTTCTCCTATCAATTGGGAATCGCCGCAAGGCAGATTCTCTTTCCGATCTGTAAACCTTCAATGATTTATCCTAACAAAGAATCTTATGAAATTCAATCATCTGAAGAAGTTAAATTTGCTATTGATAAATTGACTGCAATATCATTTCTTTATGGATTTTGCACAATATATAGAAGGAGCGGAAACCATTCTTGTAATGCTTTCCTGATGGTGATATAGTAATAAATAGATATATCTTATGGATTTATGCAACGAGCAAATGAGAAAAGGTGTGGCAAAAAATGAACAATCCCATTATTACCCTTGAAGGTGTAGTGAAAAGATTTGGCAACAATGTAGTTGTCAAAAATATGAATCTTGAAATCGCCGAGGGAGAATTTTTAACACTGCTTGGACCCTCTGGATGCGGTAAAACAACAACACTGCGTATGATCGCAGGGTTCGAAGAAGCATCGGAAGGGATCATTAAGGTAGAAGGGGAAAGGGTGGAAGATAAAGAACCTTTCCAGAGAAATGTAAATACCGTGTTCCAGAACTATGCGCTGTTCCCTCATATGACAGTGTTCAATAATATCGCTTATGGTCTGACCATCAAGAAAGTGCCAAAAGCGGAGATCAATGAACGGGTGACGGAAATGCTGAGAATGGTGCAGATGGAACCCTATGCAAAAAGAAAACCCGACGAGCTTTCCGGCGGGCAGAAGCAGCGTGTTGCCATCGCCCGTGCCCTGGTAAACAGACCGAAAGTGCTACTGCTGGATGAACCTCTGGGGGCGTTGGACTTGAAGCTGCGCAAACAGATGCAGATCGAGCTGAAACGTCTGCAGAAAAAACTGGGTATCACATTTATTTACGTTACCCATGACCAGGAAGAAGCTCTGACCATGAGCGACCGTATCGCAGTCATGCACGATGGTATCCTGGAACAGCTGGACAGCCCTACAGAAATTTACGAACATCCCAAAACAAGATTTGTTGCAGGTTTTATCGGCGAATCCAATATTTTTGATGGCAAAGTCATCGCAAAAGAAGGAAATGTGCTGACAGTGGAAACAGAAGCAGGCAATCTGCAGGTCTGCGGTGAAGATTTTGCCGTGGGCGAAGAAATGCACGTTTCCATTCGTCCCGAATATCTGGAAGCTTTCCTTTCTCCTGTGGTAGGCTTCTCTCTGGAAGGGAAGATCAAAGATTTTATCTATCAGGGCTCTGTGGTAAAAACAGCCATCGACCTGACAACCGGCATGGAAGTGAAATATTCCAGATTCGAACAGGATCAGACGGTTTCCGAAGGTCAAAAGGTATATGTAGCCTGGAAGCCCGAAAAGGCAGTTGCCATCAAAAAATTTGAGCAGGGGGCGGTTTGATGAATAGTGCAAGTCAGGCTGCAATGCCTAAGAAAAAGAATCTGCTGCCCAAGCTGGCTATGGCAGGCCCTGTTTCCCTGTGGATGATCCTTTTTGTGACCATCCCTCTGCTGTATATTATTGTGATCAGCTTTATGTCCAGAGGTGTCTTTGGCGACGTTGTATATAAACCTACCATGGAAAGCTATCAGACCATCTTAGACCCTACATATTTTTCAGTTATTCTGAAATCTCTGAAGGCAGCCGGCATCACGACGCTGCTCTGTATCCTGATCGGCTATCCCTTTGCTTATATCATTGCCAGAAAGCCCAAGGATGTGGCAGCAAAGATGATCACTTTGCTGATGATCCCCTTCTGGACAAACTCTCTGATGAGACTGAACGCATGGCTGCTGCTGTTCCAGACCAGCGGTCCCGTAAATAATTTCCTGGTGAATACAGGTCTGGTGGACAAGCCCATCTCCTTTATCTATACAGACAGTCTGGTCATGATCGGTTTGGTCACCAATATGCTTCCCTTTGCGGTACTGCCTTTGTACAGCACCATCGAAAAGCTGGAAAGATCCCTGCTGGAAGCTTCTGCCGACCTGGGCGCAAACGCCAGAACCACATTTATGAAGATCACGCTGCCCATTACCTTCCCCGGCATCTTCTCTGCCATCATTCTGGTATTCATCCCCAGCTTGGGTATCTATACCGTAACAGATATGCTGGGCGGCGGCAAAGTCCTTTATATCGGTAATATCATCAAGAACCAGTTCGGTTCCATCCGAAACTGGCCTTTGGGTGCGGCTCTGTCCGTACTGCTGATCCTCGTTACCATGCTGCTCATCTTCATTTATACAAGATTTGCAAAGATCGAAGATATGGAGGTGGTGTAAATGGCACTGACGAGAAGAGAAAAGAAAGAAAAACGCATCAATATCCTCAGCAACGTTTACGCATTTCTGGTATATGCAATCCTGTATATCCCCGTTGCGGTGATGATGGCGTTTTCCTTCAATAACCAGAGATATAACTACTATTGGAATGGCTTTACCACCCAATGGTATGCGAAGATGTTCTCCAATTCTGCATTGATCAGCAGCCTTTGGTATAGTATCATCATCGCCATTCTGAGCACCATTATTTCCGTATTTATCGGCACCATCGGTGCCCTTGGTCTGAAGAAATATGAATTCAAAGGCAAAAAAGCCATCAATAATATGCTGTATATCCCCATCATCGTGCCGGAGATCGTTCTGGCGGTAGCCCTGCTGATCATTTTCATGAAGGTGGGCGTTTCTCTGGGCATGGGCAGCATCCTGATCGGTCACTGTACCTTCTGTATCCCCTATGCGGTGGTTACCATCAAGGGCCGTATCAGCGGCGATAATGACACACTGGAAGAAGCATCCATGGACCTGGGGGCAAATCGTATCCAGACCTTCCTGCGGGTCACATTGCCGACTATTTTCCCCGGCGTTATGAGTGCAGCGTTCCTTTCCTTTACGCTGTCCTTCGACGACGTTGTTATGAGTAACATGCTGGCGGGGGCCAGACAGTCCACCCTGCCTGTTCTCATCCTGTCAATGAATAAATCCGGTATTACGCCGGATGTCAACGCATTGACTACCATCATGGTTCTTGTCATCGTTACGGCGATGATTTTGAATAACATCATTCAAAGCTCTTTCAAAAAGAAAAAGGGTAAAAATTAAGGGAGGTTTTTATTATGAAAAAACTTTTAGCTCTGCTGCTGGCAGGTGCAATGACACTGTCCGTAGCAGCATGCGGCGGCAATGAAGCACCCGCAGAAGACGCAAACGCAGAAGCAAGTACTGAACTGAACATCTATATGTGGCAGCAGTACATTTCTGACGACCTGATCGCAGCGTTCGAAGAAGAAAACAACTGCACAGTAAATCTGTCCTACATGAGCGATAATGCTGACGCCATCAACAAACTGACAGCTGGCGGCGGCGAAGAATACGATCTGATCATGACATGTGACGCTTACATGGAATCTCTGATCGCAGGCGGCTATGTAGAAGAAATCAATCTGGACAACGTGCCTAACTCCGCAAACATCAACGATGCTTACTGGGTATCCAAAGGCTACTGCGTACCTTACCTGATGAACTACATCTACGTTGTATATGATTCCGCAACATGCCCTATCGAAATCACATCCTACAACGACCTGCTGGATCCCGCTCTGAAAGGCCAGATCTCCACAATCGACGGTGCTAGAAACCTGTTCCCTATGGCGCTGATAGCACTGGGCTATGACCCTAACTCCACAAACGAAGCTGAAATTGCAGAAGCGTATGACTGGCTGGTAAAATTCAACGAAAACGTAGCTGCATACGGCAATGCAGAACAGAACCTGACAAACGGCACAGTATCCGTAGCTGTTACATATGACGGCAACGCTTCCTGGGCAATGGCTGAAAAAGACACAATCAAGATCGCTCCTTTCACAGACGATGCGATCCAGTTGGGTATGGACCTGTACGTAATCCCTACAGGTGCAAAACATGTTGACCTGGCTGAAAAATTCCTGGACTATATCTGCACACCCGAAGTTATGGCAAAGAACCTGGACGAATTCCCTTATTCCTGCCCTAACGATGCAGCAGTAGAAGTGGCTTCCGAAACATACAAAAACGACCCTGCAAGACAGTTTGATTACAAAGAAAACGTATTCTTCCAGGAAGACGTTGGCGAAGCTCTGACAATCTACAATGACTACTATCAGAAACTGAAAGTTGGAGAATAATTACCATGATTATTAAGTTTGATGAACAGAAGCAAATCGAAAGCGTGAATGGCGCTTTGGCCCTGCGCCCTCAGATTGAGGAGATCGTAAATAAGATCTGCGCAGAAGGCTATAAAAATATCTGCTGGCTGGGGATTGGCGGTACTTGGGCTTCCTGCCTGCAGGCAGAGGTACACATGAAGGAAATGTCCTCTCTGGATTTCTTCGTGGAAAATGCAGCGGAATATGTGACAACAGGCAATCGCCGCATCGGTGCAGGCACCATCGTCATCATTTCCTCCGTTACAGGCAGCACCATCGAAATGGTAGAAGGCGTAAAGAAAGCCCAGGCTGCCGGTGCGAAAGTCTTTGGCTTTATCGATCAGGAAACAGCTGCCCTGGCAAAAATGGTAGACTATTGCATTTCCTATCCTGCCAACGAACAGCTGAAATTCTTCATGGTGGCAGACTGCTTCATGAAGAATGCCGGTGAATTCGAGGATTACGATGCATTCTATGCAGAAATGGACCAGTACCTGGCAAAGGGTCTGGTGGAAGTGGAAAAGGCTGCCGATGACTTTGGCAAAGCTTATGCAGAAAGACACTGCGAGGACCCTATCCACTATTTTGTAGGCGCAGGCAATCAGTATGGCGCAACCTATTCCTATGCTATGTGCTATTGGGAAGAACAGCACTGGATCAGAACAAAATCCATTCATAGTGCGGAATTCTTCCATGGCATGCTGGAGATTGTAGACAAGAATACTGCAGTGACTGTTTTTGTTGGCGAAGATTCCCAGAGAAAGCTGAGCGAAAGAGTAGTGGCATTCCTGCCTAAGGTTTGTGCGAACTACGAAATCATTGATACCAAAGACTATCCTATCGAAGGGATCAGTGAAAAATACCGCGGACATATCAGCCATCTGGTGATGCATGCGGTAACACAGCGCATCGATGCACACATTGAACGGATCAATTGTCATCCCATGCCCATCAGAAGATATTACAGACAATTTGATTATTAATTTGAATTGTTGAAACAAGAAAGCTGCTGTAAAGAGATTTGCAGCAGCTTTTTTATCATAATAACTTCTGGAAAAGGAGTGAAAAGTATGAGACTGGGTTTGTTTACTTGCGGATATCAAAGATATCCCCTTGAGAAAGCCTTTGCGGATGCAAAACGCTTTGGTTATGATTATATCGAGCTTTGGGGCGGCTACCCCCATGCTTACGTGGAAGATCTGAAATTGAAAACAACAGCTCACATCCGTGAACTGATCGATAAATATGATATGCCCGTGGAATGTTTTACGCCGGAGCATAATGGTTACCCCTTCAACTATATGATGGGGGATGAACTGCAGTGGGAAAGAAGCATGCAGTATTTGGAGGATGCCATCGACATCACTGCGGAAATCGGGGCGAAAAAGATGCTCTTTTCCGCAGGCCATGCAGGCTATGAAGCCAGCGATGCGGATATGATGAAACGTCTGATGAAAAGCCTGCGGAGATTATCTGCCTATGCAGGGGAAAAGGGCGTGACACTGGTGTTGGAGCCTCTGACGATTTACGAAAGCAACGTCATTTGCAGCCTGCGGGATCTGGAACGGGCTTTGAACGTGGTGCAGTCCCCCAATCTGGTGGGCATGACAGATCTGGCAGTGCCTTTTACCACAGGGGAGCCTGCAACGGAATATGTACGCCGACTGGGCGATAGGTTCCAATATCTGCATATCATTGATAATGACGGCATCAGCGACAGCCATATCCTGCCCGGGGATGGATGCCTTCCCCTTGGCCCTGTGCTGAAAGAAATTCGGGCGGCAGGCTATGATGGACAGGCTACCATCGAACTGGTGACAGGGTATCTGAAAGAACCTTCTGTTTACGCAGGAATGGCCATCAAACGAGTACGAGAGCTTTTGGAGGAAAAATAATGGATAGAAAAATCAGAATTGCGGCAGCAGGCGACAACTGCGTAGATGCTTATAGCGATGGCAATGCTTACCCTGGCGGCAATCCCGTCAATGTGGCGGTGTATGTGGCCCGTTTGGGGGGCGAATCCACCTATATTGGCGCTGTTGGCACAGATAAATACGGCAAGATCATGCTGGATGCCATCGAAGTAAAGGGCGTGGATACTTCACATATGAAGGTATTGGAAGGGAATACGGCTGTGACCCAGGTGGAAATCATCAATGGGGACCGTGTTTTCGGTGATTACGATGAAGGCGTTATGGCGGATTTCAAACTGAATGCGGAAGATATCGAATTTTTGGCAGACTATGATATGGTTGTTTCCGGTCTTTGGGGGATGTGCGAGAATGAACTGCCCCTGCTAAAGGAAAAGGGGGCAACCATCGCCTTCGACTTCGCAACAAAACTGGATGATCCTGTTTTGGGCATCGCCATTCCTTATGTGGATTATGCGTTCTTCTCCATTGATGATCAGAGTGAAGGGGAGATCAAAAAATTCATGGCGGAAATGCATGCCAAAGGCCCTAAAGTTGTGGTAGTAACCAGGGGGGAAGCAGGCAGCATCGCTTATGATGGCAAGGAATTCTACACATATGGTATTGTTCCTGTAGAAGTGGTGGACACCATGGGCGCAGGAGACAGCTTTATCGCAGGCTTCCTGTATTCTATCTGCGCGGGCAGATCCATTCCTGAAGCTATGGCAGATGGCGCAGCGAACAGCAGCGTGACGCTGGGCTATGCAGGTGCATGGTAAGGAAGAGAAAATATAAGAGATCGAGAAGCTTCTTGGTCTCTTTTTTGCGGAATTGGAAAAGAATAGGATGCGCTTTTTCGTAATGGCAAAAGTCGGCTTTGGATTCATTTCACCCAAGGCTTTTGCATATACATAACCAAGATAAACTTAGGGGAGTGCTTGGTTTGAAAACGTATATCGAAGAAAGGGCGGTCGAGGTTGCAAAATTTATGATCCATACCAGTGCAACAGTGAGAGAAACGGCGAAAAAATTCGGTATCAGTAAATCTACCGTGCATACAGTAGTTCCTATTGGTGTCGGTTGTATTGGGTAATTACATTTCAAAGTTAAAAAAGACAAGCCCTGTTGAAGGGCCTGTCTTTTTTAAAATTAGTTATCACAGTTGGGGCAGAATGTGCCGGAATCGTTAACGATGGCATCGCCGCCGCAGGTAGGGCAATCAGTTTCTGCGCCTTCGCGTTCATATCTAATGCCGGAGTGCATTTTTTTGAAATTCATCATTTTTTTCATAATCATATCCTCCTTTAACGTTAATTCTTAGGAAAGTTTCGATTTTGGTTATCTTTTGGGATTGCCGCCGTTGTATGTACCGCCTGCGACTCTGCCGCCGTTGTTGGAATTGTTTGTTTTACTCATGTTGATTCACCTCCTTTTGATTAGTTATGCTTGGTTATTGTTCACCCGGCGCTCCTTTATCCTTGGGGAAAGGATAGATGGGAGGGGGTGGAGCGAATACTTCCTTAAATGGATTACTTTTCATGGGGGTCTTCCTTTCTGTCGTGTTTTCAAAAGGAACAACGATTCCTTTTCCGGAAAATCGGAAGAATCCTGAAATTTTTTTGAAAAAAGTTTTTTTGGTTTTTTTTGAAAAAGCATTTTTTCCGGCGTTATCCATGGTGTTAAGAGAAAAATGGATACGGAAAGGAGAATCTGCTATGTGTGAGGAAATGAAATTCAAGGCCTTAGATAAGGATGGAAAAGAAGTAACTTGTGAAGTACTGTTTACGTTTGGCAGTGATACTACAGGGAAGGACTATATGGTCTATACAGATCATTCAGAGGATGAAAACGGTAATACAAAGGTTTACGCATCCATTTATGACCCGACTGATCCGGAGAGTGACCTGATCCCCATTGAAAGTGAAGCAGAGTGGTACATGGTGCAGCAGATCTTCAAAGAGATCCAGAAGGAATATGAAAGATGGATGTAACGGGGAGAAGGCGGAGCAGAACGCTCCGCTTTTACTTCTGTTTTGCATATGTCTTTTTCAGACTTTTTTGAATGGAACGTTTCGCATAGGCGTTTAAATAGCTTAGCTCCTTAGGGGTAAAACGGCGGTTTTCGAAGGGATCTTTCATATCTGTTTTGGGACTGATCAGGATCTGCTGTTTTTTGTTGACATAGCAGATTAGAGCCTGCAGAACAGCGGTATTTCCTTTTCGGTTCAGTGCATCCTGAAGCATTTTCGGTGTAAATCCTGCCGCAGAGATCCCCAGAAAAGCCAGCAGATGATGTTTTTCCATATCTGCGGCAGAATGCAGAATAGCAATATATTCTTCGGAATTGCAGGAAAGATCAAAATTCATGGTATAACCGGCGTCAATTTCCCAGAAAAGATCGTTTTGCATATCTTCCATTCGTCTTTGCTCTTTGCGGGCAAGGTCGATGATCATGTTGTTGATGGCGTAGTTCAGAATCTGATGCATGGAAAGGCCGGGTCTTTTTTCAATGCTTTTCATCAGGGCGTCCAGTCGGCGGCAGAAGGTGATAAAAATAGTATTGGCGGCTTCTTCTGGCTCCATATGAAGGACATCTTTGATCCGCCAGCTGTTCTGGTAAGACTGCATGGCTTTGCAGAGGTAGGGATAAATCACTGTTTCGGAAAAATGGTGGAAGAGTGTTCTGTCTGCCTGAAGCATATCGCTGGTGATCTGGTTTTCCTGCAGGTAGTGGATCATGGCTTCCATGTTGCGGTAAAGTTCCTCTTTGTTCCGCACTTTTGTAAGCAGTTCTTCGTTGAAATAAGTCATAGTAATTGCCTCCTTTGTATTCCTTCGTTTCGGGTTATACCTTAATGATGAAGGATGTACGGGAGGCGATTTTCAGGAAGGAGGCCTTTTTTTACATTTTTGAGCAGAAAACAATGAAAAAAATTTAAAAAAACGATTTTTGTGAAAAACAATCGTTATAACAGAAAAGAGGTCTGGAGAAAGAAGGCGATTTTTGCGGAGCATCCGGATTTTTTTGCGGCAGACAACAGAAGAAAAAGAGAAAGGAGCATGTTTATGAGTAATACGATCCCAATGACGGTAACCCGCCTGAACGGGCAGGAATATCCCGTGAATTTATACCATGATCGGTTTCATCAGAAACGAGTGGTCAGCCTGAATGGCGTGATTGATGAGAAAATGGCAGAAAGCATCATAGCCCAGCTGGAATATCTGGATGAGATGGAAACGGCAGATATCTGCCTTGAGATCAACAGCCGCGGCGGCGAGGTCAGTGCAGGTATGGCCATCTATGACTGTATCCGTTATGGCCTGCGCAGTGATGTGATCACACTCGCGAAGGGAAGAACGGCCAGTATGGGGGCTTTCCTTCTGGCTGCCGGCACAAAAGGGAAGAGATATGCGCTGCCCCACGCGGAAATCATGATCCATCAGCCCTTGGGCGGGGCATCGGGACAGGCGGCTGATGTGCAGATCGAAGCGGAAAACATCCTTCGGACAAAAAAGATGCTGAATACGATTCTGGCGGAACATACAGGCAATACACTGGAAAAGATCGAAAAGGATACGGACAGAAATAACTATATGACAGCGGAGGAAGCGCTTTGTTATGGCATGATCGACCAGATCGGATTTCCGCCTTTGTCCGAACGGAAGGGAGAAAAGGAAGAGCAGACAGGCGGAGAAACATGGTCATCTTCGGAAGAAATACGGAAAAAACTTCTGGATACAGAAGCGGCGGAAGGAATCGGCGGTCCTGTGCTCTATAGGGAAAATGGGAAGAAATATCTCTACGGCGGCGATGGGCACAGTATCATCCTGGGCACAGTATCATCCTGGGCACAACGGGCTATGGAAAAACTGTCTGTATGATGCAGACTATGGTCAGAGAACTGAGCAGGGCAGGTGAATCCATGATTCTGGGGGATGCAAAAGGGGAACTCTACAGAGCCCATGAATCCTTTCTGCGAGAAAGAGGCTATCAGGTCATTGTGTTCGATTTCCGCCATCTCTATCAGAGTACCCGCTGGAATCCTCTGCAGCTGATCGCCCGTTATCTGAGATCCGAAGAGCCGGAAAAGGTGGAGGAAGGAGAACGCATGCTGCGAGAACTGGCGAAAGCACTTTTTCGCAGAGGGGAGGAAAGGGATCCCTTCTGGATCAACAGCAGTCAGAATCTGTTTATGGGGCTGGTGAAGTAGCTGGTCGAACAGGCAGAGGATATGGATGAGATCACACTGACATCTGTATTTCATATGCTGGTCTCCGGGGAAGCACAGGCCGGAATACGCAGCTATCTGAAGGCATTTCTGGAAGAGATGGTGCAGGAAGAAAGCGATGGAGCGCTTCTTATGGATGCCTATCTGGAAACGGCGAAAGAGACAAAAGCCAGCATTCTTTCTGTATTTGAAACCAATCTGGCGCCCTTTGTTTATTCCAGGGCGCTGCAGACATTTCTCTGTAATGACGGTGCCCTTGATATTTCAGAACTGCGGGATGATCAGCGAACAGCAATTTTTGTCATCCTTAACGATCAGAGCAAAGCCTATGAGGAAATTTCTGCCGTTCTGCTGGGGCAGCTGATCCAGCATTATATTTCTCTTGCGGATTCCACAGCTGAGGGCAGACTGAAACATCGTATGAATGTATTACTGGAAGAATTGGGGAACATCGGTCATTGTCTGGGAGATCTGGACCGCTGGATGAGCGGCGCCAGATCAAGAAGTGTACGATTCCATCTGGTGCTGCAGTCCTATTATTCTCAGATGGATGATATTTACGGCAAAAGTGCCGCAGAGACCATCCGTTCCAATGTGAAGGTACTGGTTGCATTTGGTGTGAATGACCTGAAGACTCTGGAGTATCTGTCAGCGGTCTGCGGCGAAAAAGAGAAGAAAAAAGGAGGCGGTTTTCTGATAAGGCCGCTGATCACACCGGCAGAAATCCATGCTTTTCCTGTGGGGAAAGCGCTGGTAATGGTAGAGGGACTGAAATTTATCCAGCAGATGCCTTTCTATGAAGATGATTACGACCTCAGCGGATGGAAGCCGCCTGCGGAAAGAGAGGCAAGATACGAGGCAGATCTTCACATCTTCCCTCTGCAGGAGAGAGTGGATCAGGTGCTGCAGAAAAAACTGGATGAAATATCAAAGGATATGAAAGAACTGGAAAGACAGCTCATGGAAGGAATTGAAGCCAGAGAGAATGCCATGGATTTTGAAGCGGATGAAGATCTGACGGTTTTCCCTGACAGAGAGGAAGAAGAGAGAGAGGAACTGTTTGCCCGTTGTATCGATCAGATCCATCCCGACCAGAGAAGGATGATTATCCGTAAAAAAGATCAGCTGATGGATCTGCCGTTTTTTGTCTGCCTAAGCAGTGTGCCGGAGAAAAAACATGCCCGTGTCGTGGATATCCTGGAGCAGTTTGGTTTTGAAACAGCCCGGGCAGAACAGTATGCTGATACCTCTGGCGCAAAAATCCCTGTGGATGAACTGCCCAAAGCCCTGCAGTTGGTTGAGATCCTGAGAAATACGGGTGCAGAGGTGTTCCTGATGGAGGATATGGAAGGATAAGGGTGCAGAAATATGGAAAACGAACGAAAAAGAAAAAAGAACGGGTTGTGCCGGTTGGTGTTCTGGTTTTATATTGCCGCAGGATTGTGTTGTTTTCTATATGGTACGGGGAGTTTTCTTTTGGAAAGGCTGGCAGAAAAACAAACTGTTTATGCGGTAGAGTACGCAGTGGAAGACACCATTGCTGAGAACAGAGAAATACTGCAGGGACTTCTGCCGGAACGATGGAAATGCATAGCCGATGCGGAGAAACTGGAGATCCTGCAGCAGGCTGCCAATACGGAAGCCAATTACCTCGGGATACGGAAACCTCTGTCGGTAACGATGACAGACCTTGAGGATGGGACTCTTGGCAGATATGTGCTGGAGGTTCATGAGATACAGATCGATACGGAGCATGTAAAAAACAGCCCTGTGCAGGAAGTGTTGGGCACCATCTGCCATGAAGCCTATCATGGATATCAGATCGCAATGGTGGAGGCTTTTCATGAGGTAGAAACAGAAAAACAGGCACTTCTCCTGTTCAGAGAAGCGGAGATCTATCGGGAGGAACTGATGCAGTATCGGAAGGGAGAAGAAGATTATGTGGGATATTATAACCAGAAACTGGAACGGGATGCCCGCGCCTATAGTCGTTCTGCTGTAAAAGACTGGTACGAGAAACTGGAATGTAAGACATCGGAATGATAAAAAATCAGAGACCTTGCTCCTTGTCGACAAAGTGCATAATGATACCGTCGAGGGGTTTGGTGATTGTGGGTATTGAGGGAACGTCCGCACCGTTGTATGATAAAATCAAAGGGTCATACGAAAGGGGCGGGTGGAATGATGCAGAATGATCGATATACGGAATATATGGATGGCAGGATCAGGGAGATTGCGGGAAAAGTCATCTATTCTAATGAAGAAGTGATGGAAAAATGGAGAGAGGTCTGCCGTCAGAAGGAGACATCTGCATTTCCGCATCGCCGGAAGGAATTGCAGCATATGCTGACAGTCTGTGGCGTTGACTGGACACATGCGGTTACGGAGGAAGACTGGAAGGCCTGCATCTGCCAGGTACCCTCCTCTGAGGATAGAGAATGTGGAATTATTTCCATGTTATATGAGATCTATCGCAGTTTCCCCACATTGGGGGATTATACGGAACGACTGGTGCGCCGACTGGGAGACCCTGCTTTTCAGGGGGACTCTGTCCGCCTTGCAATCGTAAAACAGTTTATCAAGGAAACGGATTATGAAACAGACCTGATCCTGCAATGGGCAAAGGATACTTATGGTCTGCAGGGTGAAATTGGTTCTGTGGAACTGCGGGAAGCGGTGCTTAGAAATCTGCAGGAAGATGTGTTTGATCTTCTGGAGGAGGGAATGCCCTTGCCCTCTATGGAGGCAGAAGTGGGAAAAGAAAAGTATGAACAGAAGATACAGGATATCCGTAAAAAGAATCGAAATGATTATCCTATGCTTCGTTTGGCAGATGATTTTTCTGCAGGAAGGCACCGTAAATCGGTGGAGATCAAGGAAGATCTTTATCTGTTTGCCATTGCTTTTTCTATGACAGCCTCGGCGGGAGGAGAAGGATATGATCCCGTCAGAGATGTGGAAAAGAACCTGTTCCACGATTATTATCAGGACAGCCTTCTGAAATATATTTCTGATGATTACAGAAGACATGCCTCCGGTATTGAAAAAGAACCTTCCGGGGAAGGGATCAATTATAAGAATTATGCTGAGGTCATTTACCTGTATGCACTGAATAGAACAGATCTGACTGCCAGGGAAAAACTTGCACTGGCAGAAAGCCTGATCGAGGAATGTACCCGAAAGGCAAAAAGGTGGAAAAAGAAAGAAAAAGAAAAAGACGACATGCTCTATACGGAGGTTTACAGAGGATTTTTCTTTGATGATGTTCTGGAGTTGAATGATAAGGAACTGGTCAAGTATTTTCGGAAACATTTCGATGTGCCGAAGATTCACAAAGGCGAAGAACTGAATGCGGTTTCGGAACAGGCTACGGCTGAAAGAATTACGAAGGATCTGCTTGCGGATCTGAAAGAGGTTTATCAGGAAAAAGATATTTCCTTCGGTATAAAAAACTGGACGAACCTGAATGGTCATTCTGAAGATTTCAAGAAAGACAAGGATTTTCTGAAGATTCTGGAAAAAATGGAGGAACGGCTTCGGTTCAAAGATGAGTGGAAGGAATGGCTGGAGAAAACGAGCACAGAAGGCAGTTTGTATCAGGATAAGAGTGTTCCTACCCGATTAGGGTTGATCACACTTTGTTTTTACAGATACTATTACTCCGGACAAGGTGCCGGCAGAAGTCTGCCGGAAATGATCGAAGACTTCTGTTTTGAAGTGGATCCATTGCTGGAACAGTGCAGATATCAGAAAATCAGTACGAAAAATATTTTTGATATGTTTGCCTTATTTATGCTGTATAGCATTTCCTGTTGACCCTGTATCTGGATTTAGGTGATAAGAATGAATGAAAATAATAGATTAAAACTGCAAAAAGGAGATCGTATCCGTCTGTTTCGCAGTCAGGATTCTTCTGATGAGTGGGAAATCATCAAAGAAGTTGGGGAAGGCGGTTCTGCGATCTGCTATGAGGCCGTCTGCGGAAATAAGACCGGGCGACTGAAGGAATTCTACCCTTGGCAGTATGGGGGAAATATGCGGATGAAACGTACTGCATCTCATCAGTTATTGCCTTTTCATCCTTTGAAAGTAAAGCAGTTTCATGGTTTGTGTGATGTATTCGCAGAAACTTATCTGAAATTGGAAAAGGCCAAAAAGACGAACAAGAACAATGAAGTGCTGAACAACTTTGTTCCGCCTTATGAAGTTTTATACGGACTGGACGAAAATGGTGTTCGAGGCAGTGTTTATATCTGGACACCCGATGATAAACAGGGGATTGGATTCGATACCTATCTGGCAGAGGTTCGTAAAAACCCTGATGAGTTCGGGTGGAAGAAGCTATACGAAATCGTTTGCATCTTTTATACGCTGACGGATTGTGTTCGTGTACTGCATGAGGCAGGATTCCTGCATCTGGATTTAAAGCCCTCCAATTTTCTGATTCCTTTTACGGGCGGAAGGGAGCTGAATACCAGAACGATTTCCCTGTTCGATGTAAATACACTTTATGATATTGACAGCAGTATTCCGATGATTGCAGGTTCCAAAGGGACACAGGCACCAGAGGTCAGAAAAGGCAGGGCAGACAATCGTTCGGATATCTATTCTATTGGGGGAATGCTGTTTCAGGCAGTGATCGTTGACGAGAATGATGACGACCTTCAGGGGCGGTATTTTGATGGACTTTATGAATTTATAGAATATCTGGTGGAGCATTCAACACTGCTCAGAGGTTCGGATTTTGCAGGAGACAGATATGTCAGATACTGGCTGAAGACGATCCTGAAAAAGTGTCTGGCAAGAAAACCTGCATCCAGATATGGTTGCTGCGAAGAACTGATGAAAGACCTGGAAGGGCTCCGCACCTTTCTGGAATATTATGGCGCAAAACAATCTCTGGATATGACCCTGGGGGAAGCAGGATGTCAGGCGGATATTTCTGTTGGGGATGAAAAAAGAAACGAACCGGCAGAGCAGAGGAAAAACCTCTTATACAGCACGGAGATCCGAGTGCCGTTTTCTGCGCATGTGGCAGAGTATAAAATGTTGGAACTGGAACAGGATTGCTCCATAGGGATCGATTTCAGTTATGATTTTGTACAGATCGCTGCAGCAAAGGAGAAAGAAGGGTTTCTTGTTCCTTTGGACAAAGACGGAAATACAGAATTATCAACAGCAGTGTATATCCAGAATGGGGATATTCTGATCGGGGAAGAAGCTCTTGCGTTGTATAAAAAAGATCCGGCAGGCGGAGCAAAGTCCATGCTTTCTGCATTGAAAGAAAGAAAAAATCTGGTTGTTGCAGGAAGAAGCTATCCGCCATTGAGTTTTCTGTTCAGATTATTTAAGCAGATCCGACAGTATCTGATGGATGAATGGATCGGCGGCATAGATAAAGTTACTGCAGTTCTTGCCCTTCCGGTGGATATTGATGCGGAAGAAATAGATCTGATCTGCAGAATTGCTGCAGGTTATGGTATTTATATCAGAAGGGTAATCGATCGTACGGCTGCCATTGCAGCGGCAGCATACAAAGCATCTGACGGAATGGCAGAATATGGTAATATACTTGCATGCCTGTATGATGGAGACACTTTTTCTGCAGCGGCATTCGATAAAAGGTGTGATTTTGATCTGAAAACCAGAAAGACGACGGTTTCTCTGCGTGAAATAGAGATTGGATTTGCTCAGAAAGTGCAGGCTGAAAATTGTCTGGATGTACTGCAGGACATGATTTCACCAGTTAGGTTCTTTCCGGAAAAGACAGCTGTTATCATGAAGTATTCTGAAAAGGCACGATGGCAGATCGCACGGCAGGCAGAAAAAAAGGGTTTTTCTGTAATTCCAGATTTTCCTGAAGTGTTGCCTTGTTATGGTGCGATGTTCCTGAATGATATGATGATGATGCTCCATTCTGAAATACCTGCAGTGTATTGTGTATGCCCCTTTCATATTGATGTTATGACAGGCAGCCAGCTTCTGGGCAGAATCCATTGCGATAGAGGGTATTTTAGTATAGACCGTCCTTTTCATTCGGAAATCAGTTTTGACCTGCCGGATACGGAAGAAGTAACAGAAGTGCATTTTCTTCGCAAAACCTTTGGAGGACAGGAAAAGGTGGTCGCGTCCATTGGTATTCCCGGCAGCAGATATCTGTGTCGAAAGGTATATATCCAGGCAGATATTGAACAGAATCATAATATGGTGTTCAAAATTGAAGTGGTAGAATGGTCGTGACCGAAAAGATTTGATCGGGGATATGTTTTCATAGTCTGTATGGTATGTGCATATACATAACCAAGCGATACTTAGAGGAGTGCTTGGTTTGAAGACATATATCGAAGAACGGGCGGTGGAAGTTGCAAAATTCATGATCACCACCAACGCTACGGTAAGGGAGACGGCGAAGAAATTTGGTATTTCCAAGTCCACGGTGCATAAAGACATCACTGACCGGGTGGAGCGTATCGACCCGGAACTGGCGAAATCCGTCCGTGCGGTTTTGGAAGTGAACAAAGCGGAGCGGCATATCCGCGGCGGGCTGGCCACACGGGAAAAATACCTGCATAATAAAACAAAATAAAATCAAATGAGAAAAAGAGTCCCGATGGGCTCTTTTTTTATATTTTTTTGCAAATAAAATGGAAATAAAACAGAAAAATTTGTACAAATATTACGAATTGTGATGTATATACTATAAAATTATGCTATGATAAGAAAAAGTGCGTCAATAGGGGGGATATGAATGTATCAGGCACACAGAAACGAGGAAACGGGACAGATACAAACCGTAAAGGAGCATTGTGAGAATACGGCGGCTTTAGCTGCCGATTTTGCGGCGGCGGAGCTGAAAGAGATCGTTTATGCCATGGGCTTGCTCCATGATGTGGGGAAATATCAGCCTTCCTTCCAGAAAAGAATCTGCGGGGGAAACATTCGGGTGGAGCATTCTACCTGCGGTGCATTGGCTGCCCAAACCCATTATGCCAACGCTGTCGCATGGATGATGGCCTATTGTATTGCCGGGCATCATACGGGTATTCCTGATGGTATGGGAGGGGGAGATACACCCGATATGTCCACTTTGGCGGGCAGAATGAAGCGCAGCTTTGAGGATTTTAGCAAATATGAGCAGGAACTGGAGCTACCGAAGGTTTCGGGGCAGGAATTGCAGCAGTTTTTATTGCGGGATTGCAGTAAAAAAGAGCAGGTATACAGTAAATTTGCATTTTTCACCCGTTATTGTTTTTCCTGCTTGGTGGATGCCGATTCTCTGGATACAGCCATCTTTATGGACGGCAGTCAAAATCGTTCCCTGAAAGCGGATTTTGCTGCCTGTCTGGAAAAGCTGGACAAAAGATTCGATTGTTTTGTATGCCAAACAGAGCTGCAGAAGGCCAGGGGCAGCTTACAGGCGCAGGCCTTCAAAAATGCGGAAGCGGACGGGGAAATCTATCTGATGCATATGCCAACGGGCAGCGGCAAAACCCTTTGCAGCATGAAGGTGGCACTACAGCGGGTGCTGCGGGAAAACAGCGGCAAAAAGCGCATCATCTATATCATTCCTTATAACAGCATCATCGAGCAAACGGCGGAGGTATTCGAGGGCTTATTTGGAACGGACATGGAGATTTTGCGGCACCAGTCTACCTTTTCCTATGACGATGCGGATATGGATGAGGATGAAAGAAAAACGGCAAAGCTGGCCTGTGAAAACTGGGACGCACAGGTCATCATCACCACAGCGGTGCAGTTTTTTGAATCTATCTATTCCAACCGTCGCAGCAGGCTGAGAAAGCTACACAATATGGCAGACAGCATTTTGATTTTTGATGAAGCCCATCTGATGCCTGAAGGATTTTTGCAGCCTTGCTTGGAGGCTATTGTGTATCTGACCAGATATCTGAATAGCGAAGCCATTTTCCTGACAGCCACCATGCCCGATTTTCGGGAGCTGTTGGAAAGATATACCCTGCCCGACAGCCGTATTGTTGATCTGATTACAGATACTTCCGATTTTGAGAAATTTGCAAAATGCAGATTTGGGGATTTGGGTTTTCTTTCGGAGGAGGCTTTGCTGCAAAAGGCTATGGAGGCACCCTCTGCCTTGATTGTGGTAAACGAAAAAAAGACTGCCAGAGAACTATACGAAAAATGCGGAGGGAGGAAATACCATCTTTCCACCTATATGACAGCCTTTGACAGAAAGGAGGTCATTGCCGAAATCAGGACACAGCTCGCTGCTTTGGAGAAGACATATCCCGGCTTGCAGCAGGTGCCGGAGGAAAACCGGATTACAGTTATTTCCACCTCTTTGATCGAAGCGGGGGTAGATTTGGATTTTTCCGCAGTGTATCGGGAACTGGCGGGGCTGGACAGCATTTTACAGGCAGGGGGCAGATGTAACCGGGAGGGCAAGCGGCCCAATGCCACGGTAAGCATCTTTCGTCTGGCGGAAGAGGAGGGCAAGGCTTTGCGCCCTAAGGAGCAGTATGCCCGGGAAAGCCTGCTGGCATTTTCGGATATTTCCTCCCTGGAGAGCATTGATGCCTACTATCGCAAGGTCTTTTCTGAAAAGAATGAGGAATTTACGAAATATGCCATGGAGAAGTATTGTCATGGCATCGACAGCATTGATTTCCAGACCTATGCTGAGGCATTTGCCATCATCGAGCAGAAGAATATTTCTGTGGTGGCCCTGCGGGATGAGGAAAGCAGAGCATTGATTGCAGATTGCAAGAGGGGCTTCCCCAACAGCAGAAGGCTGCAAAAATATACCTTCTCCATCCATCAGAATGAATTGGAGGAGCTGCAAAAGCAGCACGTTGTGGAAAATTATGATGGGATATGGTGTTTGACTAGTGAGGATTACTATGACAAACAGCTGGGTGTCCTGTTTTCGGGACAGGACTACATTGTATAATAAAAGAAGATAAACATTTTAAGAAAAACCCTGCTTTTCGAGGTGGGGCAAAAGGGAGTGAATGGGAAGGAGTGAACCGCATGGGCTACGGGTTTAAGGTAATCATCGAGGGGGACTACGCCTGCTTTACCAATCCTGCCTTGAAGGTGGAGCGGGTCAGCTATGATGTGCCCACACCGGGGGCATTAGAAGGGCTGCTGAAAAGTGTTTACTGGAAGCCGGCAATTCGATATGTCATCGACCGCATCGTGGTGTTCCATAAAATCGACTTCGCCAATATCCGCCGGAACGAGGTGAAGGAAAAGGTGAAATATTCCGCCGTCAAAAGCCAGATGAGCGGAAAGGAAGCCGACCCCTGCATTTACACAGCGGAAAGCAGAAGCCAACGGGCCGCCATGGTACTGAAAAACGTAAAGTATGGGGTGGAATTTCACTTTGAGCTGACAGGGCTGAAGGCTGATGAGGAAACGGACGGAGAGAAAAAGCATTACAATATCATCAAGCGTAGACTGGAAAAGGGGCAGCAGTTCAGAACGCCTTGCTTGGGTTGCAGCGAATTTCCTGTGAAGCGGCTGGAACTGGTAGAGGATTTCGATCTGGGGCAGATTGACAGAGAAATCGTTGAAATGGGAGATGTGGATTTGGGCTTTATGAGCTATGGCGTCCAATTTGCCGACGGCGGCAAGCCCATCAACGGGGACTGGGAAAATCCTCTTTTCTCTGATAGAGCCACCACCCTGTATTACAGACCCCACATGGTAAAGGGCATCATTGATGTGGAAAAGCACAGGAGGGATATAAAATGCTGATCAAAGCACTCTGTGACTATTATGATATTTTGGCGGAAAAGGGGGATGTGCTGGCAGAGGGCTATTCCCAAGTGAAGATTCATTATCTGGTGGCCTTGACAGAGGACGGTAAGATCAGTGAAATCATCGACTATCAAAAGAAGGAGACTGTTTCGGGGGCGAAGGGAAAAGTAAAGGAAAAGTTGGTGCCTCGGGAAGAAACCATGCCCCAGCGAACAGAAAAGCCGGGCATTGATGCCAATATCATCGAGCATCGCCCCTTATATCTGTTTGGCCTGAATTATGAAAAGGATGGTCTTTCCGCGGAGGACAGAACCAATAAGGCGAAAAAATCCCATGAAGCCTTTGTGGAAAAGAATCTGACATTTCTGGAGGGGATAGACACCCCCTTGGTCAATGCCTATCGGGCATTCATCCAAAATTGGAAGCCAGAGGAGGAGACGGAAAACGTCAAGCTGTTGGAAAAGGGGAAAGCATACAGTAGTTCCGGCTATGCCTTTTGCCTATGGAATAATTCCCAAACCCTTCTGCATGAGGAGCCTCCTGTAAAGGAAAGATGGGAGAAGCTATTCCACAGCAGAGGGCAGGAAGGTAAGGGGCTGATAGGCCAATGCGCCATTACCGGCGAGGAAGGGGAAATCGCCAGAATCCATGGGAAAATCAAAGGAGTTTTTGGAGGTTTGGCAACAGGTTCTGTATTGATTGGCTTCAACAATCCTTCGGAAAATTCCTATGGCAATGAGCAATCCTACAACAGCAGCATTTCCCAGAGAGCCATGCAAAAATATACCGAAGCCCTCAACAAGCTTTTGGCGGATAAAAAGCATAAGGCACTGCTGGATGATGTAACGGTGGTCTTTTGGGCTATGGACGGCAAGGAAACCTGCGAGGATTTGTTGTCTGCTCTGCTGTTTGATTCTTCTGAAAAGCTGGATGGGGAAAAAACGGAGAAGCTGTTGGAAAGCCTGATGAAAGGGGCAGCGGAGGGTGCTGTTACGGCGGAACGGCTTGCAGCCATCGATGAAATCGACCCTGATGTGGATTTCTATATGGTGGGCTTGAAGCCAAATACCTCCCGACTGGCGGTGAAATTCCTCTATCGGCGGAAATTTGGGGATATCCTGCTCCATATTGCGATGCATCAGAGGGATTTGCAGATGGGCGAGGAGCTGCGGACGCTTCCCCTTTGGGCCATCAAAAAGGAACTGATTTCTCCAAAAAGCAAAAATGAGACGGTGAATCCGGATTTGCTTTCCAAGTTGTTGGAGTCTATCTTATATGGCAGTCCTTACCCCTTTGCTTTGCTGGAAACAGTGGTCAGACGAGCAAAAATCGACAAGGATATGGACCGCAATCG
Source organism: [Eubacterium] saphenum (assembly GCA_945912105.1). GTDB lineage: Bacteria > Bacillota > Clostridia > Lachnospirales > Anaerotignaceae > Anaerotignum_A. Next base: position 59,384 of record CAMEBC010000006.1, read on the forward strand.
GGTGCGGGCCGGCATTTTAAAGGCATATATCAATCGGGAATGCAGAAAGAACGGGAAAAAGGAGGAGTTTCAGGTGGCATTGGACAGAGAAAACAGAAACGAGGCATATTTGTGTGGCAGGCTCTTTGCAATATTGGAACGGCTGCAGCAGGATGCCTCCGGCAACAGCTTGAATAGAACCATTAAAGATGCGTATTTTGCTTCGGCGGCTGCAACGCCGGCAGTGGTATTTCCAAAGCTGCTGAAGCTGGCGGAAAATCACTTCGGAAAGACGAAGCACGAGATCTTTTACAGAAAACAGATTGGTGAAGTGGCAGAATTGATGCCCTGTGAATTCCCCAATACCCTTTCCTTGGTAGAACAGGGAAAATTCATGCTGGGTTATTATCAGCAGCATCAGAGCTATTTTGCGAAAAAGGATGAACAGACAGAGGAGGCGCAGGTATATGGCGATTGAGAACAGATATGATTTTGTAATGCTTTTTGATGTGGAAAATGGTAACCCGAACGGTGATCCAGACGCAGGCAACTCCCCCAGAATGGATGCGGAAACAGGCCATGGCTATATTACTGATGTCTGCCTGAAACGCAAGATCCGCAATTATGTGGAGCTGTGCAAGGAAGGGGAAACAGGCTACAATATCCTGATTAAACCGGACAAGGCATTGAACACCAAATTTGCGGAAGCCTATGAAAAGGAAGGCCTGAAGCTGAAGGAAAAAGGGAAAAATACAGAGGATGTGGAGAAAGCCAGAGCATTTATGTGCGAAAACTATTTTGATGTGCGTGCCTTTGGTGCCGTAATGGCAACAGGGGATAATCCCTGCGGTATTGTCAGGGGCCCTGTGCAGATCAATTTTGCAAGAAGCCTTTCTCCCATCAATATCCAGGATGTGACTATCACCCGTCAAGCCCGTACCACAGAGGACAGAGCGGAAACCGGCAATACGGAAATGGGCAGAAAGAGTGTCATTCCTTATGCTCTGTACCGTGGAGAGGGGTATATTTCCGCGGCATTGGCCCAGAAGGTAACAGGCCTGAGCGATGGGGATGTGGAGCTGCTCTGGACAGCCATCGTAAATATGTTTGAAAATGACCATAGTGCCGCTCGGGGCAAAATGTGCATGAGAAAGCTGTATGTATTCAAGCATGACAGCCTGTTGGGCAACAGCCCTTCCCATGTGCTGTTTGATAAGATTCAGGTGTCTTTGAAGGACGAAACCATGCCCCCCAGAAAATTCACTGATTATGAAATTACAGTAGACAGCAAAATGCCCGATGGGGTAACGCTGATTTCCAAGATATGATAGAACCTACATTGAACATCCGCTCCATACAGCATTATCTCTATTGCCCCCATCGCTGGGGGCTTTTGGAGATTGATCGGGCGTGGGCAGAGAATGTTTTTGTGACGAAAGCGAACCTGCTCCATAGCCGTGTCCATGATCCTGAGCGTTCCTATACGGCAAAGGGGAAAAAGGTGTATACCTCTGTTCCTGTGTATTGCGATGCGGAGGAATATGATTTGTTTGGGGTGGTAGATTGCCTGGAGGTGCAGCAGGAGAAGCTTGCCATTGTGGAATATAAGCCCACCATGCCCAAGGAAGAACAGTTTCGGTATGATGACTTGATGCAGGTGTTTGCCCAGAAGCTTTGCGTTGATTTTGTGTTCCGCTGCGATTGTGATGCTTATTTGTACTATGCCGATAAAAAGAAACGGGTGGAGCTGCCCCTGCGGGAAAAGGCGGCGGAATATGATGCTCATTTGAAGAAACTGCTGGGGGAAATGCGGGAGTATATGGTTCGGGGTGTAATTCCGCCCAAGAAAAAGGGGCAAAAATGCAACGGCTGTTCCATGAAGGATTTGTGCATGCCCTCCGTAAAAAAAGCAAAAAGTATCCGAAGTATCATAAAGGAGCTGGATGAGCCATGAGAAAGCTTTTGAATACGGTCTACATCACCAATGAACTGGCATATCTTTCCTTGGATGGGGAAAATCTGGTCTGTAAAATAGAAGATGAAACGAAATTTCGGATTCCTTTCGACAATGTGGAAAATATCGTATGCTTCAACTATCTGGGCTGCTCGCCGGCGCTGATGGGCAAATGTGTCAGCAAATCCATCCCTATCAATTTTATTTCTCCCCAAGGAAAGTTTTTAGCCAAGGTCTGCGGGGAAACGAAAGGGAATGTATTCTTGCGGGTGGCCCAGATCGATCGCTTTCGAGAAAATGCGGTTTTTCTGACGCAAAATACTATGGCGGCAAAATTCAGCAATACCAAGCAGCTTATCAAAAGAACTCTCCATGATAATCCGCACCTGCGGGAGGATATGGAACTGCAAGCCGCATTGGATGCCCTGACGGAGGGCATAGAACGGGTGTATCAGGCAGAAACGGTGGAGGAAATCATCGGCATTGAGGGGAATTGCGCCAAGGTGTATTTTTCTGTTTTTGATACATTGCTGACGAATCCCAAAACGCCCTTTACGTTTACCTATCGGACAAAACGACCGCCTTTAGATCCGGTCAACGCGGTGCTGTCTTTCGTGTATACCCTGTATATTTCTGAATTTGCCTCCGCTTTGGAAACGGTGGGGCTGGATAGCTATATTGGGTTCTGTCATGCTCTGCGCAGCGGACGCAGCTCCCTTGCCTGCGATTTGGTGGAGGAAACCCGATGTATTGCGGAGCGGTTTACCCTGACATTGTGCAATCTCCATATTTTGCAGGAGGGGGATTTTGAAAAGCAGATTTCCGGAGCGGTGTATCTGAATGATGAGGGGCGGAAAAAGGTCATCACAAAATGGCAGGAGAAAAAACGGACAGATATGATGCATCCCTTCTTGAAGCAGAAGATTCCCATGGGGCTGCTGCCTTATGTGCAAAGCAATCTCCTTGCCAAATATGTGAGAGGGGATTTGGAAGAATATCCATGTTTTTTATTGAAGTAGGTGAAAGATATGATGGTTTTAATCAGCTATGATGTTTCCACGGTGGATGAAGGGGGAAAAACAAGGCTGCGAAAGGTGGCAAAGGAATGCTTGGACCATGCACAGCGAGTGCAGAATTCTGTTTTTGAAGCCAATCTGGATTACTCTGCTTTTTTAAAGCTAAAGGATCGGCTGATTAAGCTGATTGATACGGAGAAGGATAGCCTGCGGTTTTATTATCTTGGGAACCACTGGGAAAGACGGGTAGAGCATATTGGGGCAAAGGAACCCTATAACCCGGAAGGTGTCATCATCATCTGACGGGGATTGGCGAAGGTAGGGTGACTGCGGAAAAAGCCGTAGGTTCGCCAGGAAAAGTGGGGAAAAAGCCGTGTTTTTGCGGTAAAAATAAGATGAAAAATTAAGTCCGCTTCTTTATGTGGGGCATGGAACGCAGAAAAATACAAGATATTGCGGTCGCGCCTCGCGAGAGGCGTGTGAGTAGAAATTGTAACCCATAGCCAGAAAAACAAATCCGTCTCGTCGCGCCTCGCGAGAGGCGTGTGAGTAGAAATATAATCCGTCACGCCTTTCAGATTGGCATATCTGGTCGCGCCTCGCGAGAGGCGTGTGAGTAGAAATTACATCTACTTCGCTATGGCGAAAGACCAACGGCGTCGCGCCTCGCGAGAGGCGTGTGAGTAGAAATTTCACGCCCTTCCTGGCCTAGCTGTCCAGTTTTTGTCGCGCCTCGCGAGAGGCGTGTGAGTAGAAATGATAAAATGATGGTTATTATCAATGGCTCTACCGTCGCGCCTCGCGAGAGGCGTGTGAGTAGAAATTTTAGCGAGGAAGAACGCGAAAACGGTGTTTTCGTCGCGCCTCGCGAGAGGCGTGTGAGTAGAAATGCTGAAGTCGTTGCAGTTGCCGTCGTCGAAGGCGGTCGCGCCTCGCGAGAGGCGTGTGAGTAGAAATCAGGTCTGGATCTGCAACAACGGCAACGACGCGGTCGCGCCTCGCGAGAGGCGTGTGAGTAGAAATGAGGATCTGGCTGCCGTGAAGGACAAGAGCAACAGTCGCGCCTCGCGAGAGGCGTGTGAGTAGAAATGCTCTCGGGCTGAGGCACCTCGAGGAAGGTGCGGTCGCGCCTCGCGAGAGGCGTGTGAGTAGAAATGGATGGCTCGGCGCCCATCGGTATTATGTCGGCGTCGCGCCTCGCGAGAGGCGTGTGAGTAGAAATCGCAGACCACTGGAGGGCTACTAATGAACAGCAACGTCGCGCCTCGCGAGAGGCGTGTGAGTAGAAATTTCGATCTTGGCGAGCCCGCGGTCGCGGTAGTATGTCGCGCCTCGCGAGAGGCGTGTGAGTAGAAATATAGCGGCCGTTGATGATGTTGTAAATGGTCGAGGTCGCGCCTCGCGAGAGGCGTGTGAGTAGAAATGACGAGAACATCGGCGCCGTGGAATACGACGGCCGTCGCGCCTCGCGAGAGGCGTGTGAGTAGAAATCTGTTGTATTGCTGGATATAGGTGCCGCTGCCGTCGCGCCTCGCGAGAGGCGTGTGAGTAGAAATCTCGAGCAGCTCGTCCGGCAGCAGCTCCTCCGGGTCGCGCCTCGCGAGAGGCGTGTGAGTAGAAATGTCTTTTAGAAAGCATTGCATCTGGGTATTTTTCGTCGCGCCTCGCGAGAGGCGTGTGAGTAGAAATACGACTGCATCCGGCGAATCCGTAGGTTCTGTTCCGTCGCGCCTCGCGAGAGGCGTGTGAGTAGAAATTTTCAATTGTTTGAAATATATGTTTTTACTCATGTCGCGCCTCGCGAGAGGCGTGTGAGTAGAAATCTAGCCAATTACAAAAGAATCCCACTACGTCTAGGTCGCGCCTCGCGAGAGGCGTGTGAGTAGAAATACGACTGCATCCGGCGAATCCGTAGGTTCTGTTCCGTCGCGCCTCGCGAGAGGCGTGTGAGTAGAAATTACATTTTTAAACTGCATTCTTTTCCACCTCGCTTGTCGCGCCTCGCGAGAGGCGTGTGAGTAGAAATTTGTCCGATGATGATGAGACAACCAGTTTCGTCGTCGCGCCTCGCGAGAGGCGTGTGAGTAGAAATCAATGGCAGAGAGAGCATAAGAGTGGCTATGCTAGTCGCGCCTCGCGAGAGGCGTGTGAGTAGAAATTGTATTCCACAGTTTTGGACAAAGGAATGAAATGTCGCGCCTCGCGAGAGGCGTGTGAGTAGAAATCTTCGATGCGTTTCCATTTGCCGTCATCGTCATGTCGCGCCTCGCGAGAGGCGTGTGAGTAGAAATCAACGCATCCATGATGATGTCAGAAGGAATACCTGTCGCGCCTCGCGAGAGGCGTGTGAGTAGAAATCCTAAATACAGATACCAGCTACAATCTGGTGTAATAGTCGCGCCTCGCGAGAGGCGTGTGAGTAGAAATTGCAGACCAAATGCAGAAACTGAAGCAGGAAGTGTCGCGCCTCGCGAGAGGCGTGTGAGTAGAAATAAACCATTCATGTTTATTGTTATGTTTTTGTGCCTGTCGCGCCTCGCGAGAGGCGTGTGAGTAGAAATTGAAAGAGGTGGCGGAAACACTGAAACAGGCGAAGTCGCGCCTCGCGAGAGGCGTGTGAGTAGAAATCTTCTCTGGTCTGGAATTCAGATGCAATGCTCCGCGTCGCGCCTCGCGAGAGGCGTGTGAGTAGAAATGCAGATCAGATTGCGGAATATTCTGTTTACTATGTCGCGCCTCGCGAGAGGCGTGTGAGTAGAAATATCAACCATGAAAGCAGACTGGTGCTGGGCAGAAGTCGCGCCTCGCGAGAGGCGTGTGAGTAGAAATTTGCCTATAAAAATGTATAGCAAAATAGACGGTCGTCGCGCCTCGCGAGAGGCGTGTGAGTAGAAATGAACATAACAACAATGCACTGCATGAAACTATCGTCGCGCCTCGCGAGAGGCGTGTGAGTAGAAATATTTATTATTTGGAAAAAATTTAGAAAAGTACTTGTCGCGCCTCGCGAGAGGCGTGTGAGTAGAAATTTAAGTCAATCCAATCCCCTACCTTGAATTTTTCGTCGCGCCTCGCGAGAGGCGTGTGAGTAGAAATACTAAGAAAACGCCCAAAAATCAATGATTCGTGGGTCGCGCCTCGCGAGAGGCGTGTGAGTAGAAATACTGTTTGGATCACGAAAGTCGGCGATCCAATCGTCGCGCCTCGCGAGAGGCGTGTGAGTAGAAATCTTCAGGCGGTCGTACTCCGCACGCTCCTCGGCGTCGCGCCTCGCGAGAGGCGTGTGAGTAGAAATTGCTGGCTAAGGCGCAACAGAGGTTAAAAAAAGCGGTCGCGCCTCGCGAGAGGCGTGTGAGTAGAAATTTTCAGCACAACAGACGTTCCGCCAGAAACAGACGTCGCGCCTCGCGAGAGGCGTGTGAGTAGAAATTCCATCTAATTTTTTTATTACACGTATGTCACAGTCGCGCCTCGCGAGAGGCGTGTGAGTAGAAATTTACTGGTGGGGCTAGTTTATTTTTCAAATGGCGTCGCGCCTCGCGAGAGGCGTGTGAGTAGAAATTTGATTTCGGCAGCCAACATTTCCCCTGGTACATTGTCGCGCCTCGCGAGAGGCGTGTGAGTAGAAATACCTGGCTAGCTGTCCCATTTTTTGGACACCTAGTCGCGCCTCGCGAGAGGCGTGTGAGTAGAAATTCTCATGGGCGTGTGGCGTGGTTTTAGGTTCTAGTCGCGCCTCGCGAGAGGCGTGTGAGTAGAAATTGGTGACGCAACTGTCGCTTCTGCCGAAATCTTGTCGCGCCTCGCGAGAGGCGTGTGAGTAGAAATCCGTGATGGCCTGATTGAACAGCTTGAGTTTGAAGTCGCGCCTCGCGAGAGGCGTGTGAGTAGAAATTCGTTCCCCTGGTGGGCAAGGGTCGGAAAGGTAAAAGTCGCGCCTCGCGAGAGGCGTGTGAGTAGAAATTAGTTTGCCCCGCCGTAGCGGGTGGGGCGGGTGCGTCGCGCCTCGCGAGAGGCGTGTGAGTAGAAATCCAATTTTCCCATTCTGCCGCATCCAGGCTCGCCGTCGCGCCTCGCGAGAGGCGTGTGAGTAGAAATTTATGGAATCTGTTATGTAGTCGGATGGTTTTAGTCGCGCCTCGCGAGAGGCGTGTGAGTAGAAATTTCGGACAATGCCGCTATAGGACACGAACCGTTGTCGCGCCTCGCGAGAGGCGTGTGAGTAGAAATCACTCTTAATTTTTGGTGTTAACGTGATTCTATTTGTCGCGCCTCGCGAGAGGCGTGTGAGTAGAAATTTTGTTGTGTATGATGTATTTCGCATTTTCGCCGTCGCGCCTCGCGAGAGGCGTGTGAGTAGAAATAAAGTGAAATATATGATCTGCTGTCCGGCACTGGTCGCGCCTCGCGAGAGGCGTGTGAGTAGAAATGGATAGCGTCTGCGGTTCTGGTTGCAGTTCTGGGTCGCGCCTCGCGAGAGGCGTGTGAGTAGAAATCTACAGAGCATACGGTCTGGCGGATGTTTACGAAAGTCGCGCCTCGCGAGAGGCGTGTGAGTAGAAATCAAAACTGTGGTAGGCGAAAACAAATGGAGAGACGTCGCGCCTCGCGAGAGGCGTGTGAGTAGAAATATAGATGATCTGGAAAGTAGGGGCCTGATTTCGGAGTCGCGCCTCGCGAGAGGCGTGTGAGTAGAAATCTGTCGTTCCGCCGGAACCGCCTGTCTGCGCCGGTCGCGCCTCGCGAGAGGCGTGTGAGTAGAAATTTACAAATCGTTTGAGGTTGCTCACCAAGTATCAGTCGCGCCTCGCGAGAGGCGTGTGAGTAGAAATTCGTCTGCAAGAAAGTTTCCACTCTAGATAGTGGTCGCGCCTCGCGAGAGGCGTGTGAGTAGAAATTAACCCCAGTGCGTTTAAAGCATCTGCATAATCGTCGCGCCTCGCGAGAGGCGTGTGAGTAGAAATGACATGACCCAGGCCGAATTTTCAAAGAAATACGTCGCGCCTCGCGAGAGGCGTGTGAGTAGAAATCTGACAATCCTGTTTCAAAAGAAGGTCTACGCTGTGGTCGCGCCTCGCGAGAGGCGTGTGAGTAGAAATCCATTCTCTCCGGCACTATTACGCATCCGTCATGGTCGCGCCTCGCGAGAGGCGTGTGAGTAGAAATTTGTCCTGGGACTGCACCGTTATGACAGGCGGTTTGTCGCGCCTCGCGAGAGGCGTGTGAGTAGAAATCGATGTATTCTGCTCTGATTTCTTCAAGCTGTTGTCGCGCCTCGCGAGAGGCGTGTGAGTAGAAATTGGAGGATGATGGGAAAACAGTCGCTGAACTGCGTCGCGCCTCGCGAGAGGCGTGTGAGTAGAAATGTCGTACTATAGTATCCATCTGTAGGAATTTTACCGTCGCGCCTCGCGAGAGGCGTGTGAGTAGAAATAATCCGTTGAATCATTTAATAAATTAAGAGATATGTCGCGCCTCGCGAGAGGCGTGTGAGTAGAAATAAAAAACTCCTGCTGTGCCGGGTGCATGTGTACGTCGCGCCTCGCGAGAGGCGTGTGAGTAGAAATGAAAATACGATTGCAACAGAGCCTATTGACGATGTCGCGCCTCGCGAGAGGCGTGTGAGTAGAAATTTCTGCGTGTTCCTGATAGTACTCCCGCTGGTATGTCGCGCCTCGCGAGAGGCGTGTGAGTAGAAATTGCAGTTCCGCTCGTTTGATTGCCGTATCCGCCGTCGCGCCTCGCGAGAGGCGTGTGAGTAGAAATATATGGGTATCCGCCTTGCTGTTCAGTCCACGTCACGGTCGCGCCTCGCGAGAGGCGTGTGAGTAGAAATGTTTACATATATCACTCTATCGGCAAGGTCGATGTCGCGCCTCGCGAGAGGCGTGTGAGTAGAAATGGAAGAAAGCGAGGTAGAAAAGAATGCGGTTTAAGTCGCGCCTCGCGAGAGGCGTGTGAGTAGAAATTTGATGGAATTGTAGTTCCTCCCTTCCATACCCGTCGCGCCTCGCGAGAGGCGTGTGAGTAGAAATTATATCGCAGCTATTGCCACGAAAGAGAAATCGAGTCGCGCCTCGCGAGAGGCGTGTGAGTAGAAATATCTACGGGGCGTTCCTGACCCAATACGGCATTGGTCGCGCCTCGCGAGAGGCGTGTGAGTAGAAATATCTACGGGGCGTTCCTGACCCAATACGGCATTGGTCGCGCCTCGCGAGAGGCGTGTGAGTAGAAATCCGTCAAAGTACAGTGATTTTCCTCCAAATTTGCGTCGCGCCTCGCGAGAGGCGTGTGAGTAGAAATTTTGCGATACGTATGTTTTTGACCCATACGACGTCGCGCCTCGCGAGAGGCGTGTGAGTAGAAATTTCATCCATCCCGAAATAGATATAGAGCGCATCGTCGCGCCTCGCGAGAGGCGTGTGAGTAGAAATGGATAGCGTCTGCGGTTCTGGTGCAACATCTTCCGTCGCGCCTCGCGAGAGGCGTGTGAGTAGAAATTAAACGGCGGAGTTAAAGTGGTGAAAAGTGTTCGTCGCGCCTCGCGAGAGGCGTGTGAGTAGAAATTGTGTTTTACCGCAGTTTTTACGAAGCGATTCGGTCGCGCCTCGCGAGAGGCGTGTGAGTAGAAATCCGTTCTGACAGGAGATGGTGAAAATGGGAATCGTCGCGCCTCGCGAGAGGCGTGTGAGTAGAAATCATTTCCGGCGCGGCGTAAATGCGGGCTAGATTGTCGCGCCTCGCGAGAGGCGTGTGAGTAGAAATTTGATCCGTATGATGCCGCTACAGACCAAATAGCGTCGCGCCTCGCGAGAGGCGTGTGAGTAGAAATTATTGCCGCTTCGTGAAAGAGTCGGTTTTTTACGTCGCGCCTCGCGAGAGGCGTGTGAGTAGAAATCTGAGAAGTGCCATTCGTAAAGTACCCGCTCCCAGTCGCGCCTCGCGAGAGGCGTGTGAGTAGAAATCATAGTTCCTTTTTTCGTTCCGTTTATGAACAGTCGCGCCTCGCGAGAGGCGTGTGAGTAGAAATGTCGTATGTACCTCTTGTAATTTTGTTTTTCAGCAGTCGCGCCTCGCGAGAGGCGTGTGAGTAGAAATCATTTCCGGCGCGGCGTAAATGTGTGCCAGGTGTCGCGCCTCGCGAGAGGCGTGTGAGTAGAAATTCAATCTATCGTCAAGTTCTCCATCCTCTTTGATGTCGCGCCTCGCGAGAGGCGTGTGAGTAGAAATATCGCCAGACTGAAAAGCGTTTGGAAGAAAATGTCGCGCCTCGCGAGAGGCGTGTGAGTAGAAATGCGGATCATGTTTACTTCATGCTTTTTGCCGTCTGTCGCGCCTCGCGAGAGGCGTGTGAGTAGAAATCTGTACGGCAGTTTCTTTTTGTGGTAGCAAGCAGTCGCGCCTCGCGAGAGGCGTGTGAGTAGAAATAGTTACCTCTATCGTTCTGGTATATCCCAGAACGTCGCGCCTCGCGAGAGGCGTGTGAGTAGGAATGATGGGCGGGGGAATCGCAAAGAACACAAAAATTGCCGGCGTCATTGCCAGTGCCTTATACTTTCCCATGCTTGTTTTTTCGGGTGCAACGCTTCCGTATGAAGTAATGCCGGATGCGATGCAGAAAATAGTGAATGTTTTGCCATTGACACAGGGAATAAAGATACTGAAAAATGCCACACTGGGACTTCCCATTGAAAATGTGACAGGTGCAGTAATCTTTATGCTGCTAATTGCGATAATCTGTAGTATGATAGGTATGAAATTCTTTAGATGGGAATAAGTACTTTGGCGTTTTCAGGCAGGGAAACATACACTTTACGCTCATGGTTGATAGGGGAGAAATGACAGCATCGTAAGTTGGACAAATCCGAGCAAGGATTGTCGGGAAAGCCCTTCTTCTTTGAGATAGAATAGAGACACAGCAAGGGAAGGAGTGAGAAGCCCATGGAATGGATGGCGATCATTGGAGATTCCATACAGTACATCGAGGAGCATATCACTGAGGAGATTTCAGTGAACAGCATCGCGAAGCATGTAAATGTATCCCCTTTCTATTTCAAGAAAGGCTTTGCGATGCTCTGTGGTTTTACAGTGGCAGAGTATATCCGTAATCGAAGGCTAGCCTTGGCAGGGAATGATCTGCTTGCCACGGATGAGAAAATCATTGATATTGCCCTGAAGTACGGTTACGATTCTCCCGACAGCTTTACCAAAGCCTTTACCAGATTTCATGGAATCACACCTGCATCTGTACGGAAGGATGAGGTGATGCTCAAATCCTTTGCTCCGTTGAAAATTAAGATATCAGTCGAAGGAGGCTATCTCATGGACTACAAGATTGTGAAAAAGGAAGCATTTACCGTCATTGCCAATGCAAAGGAATTCCCTTATGAGGGAGCGAAGGAAATCGTACCTAAGTTCTGGCAGGAGCATTTTCAGACGGGAAAGGGTGCAGTGGTTTGTGGCTGTTATGGAATCAATATCGATGAGGAGATGGGAGGGGAGAAGTTCGAGTATCTGATCGCAGATCCTTACGATCCCCAGAAAGAAATCCCCGAAGGATTCGTCACCAGAGTCATTCCTGCATTTGACTGGGCGGTATTCCCTTGCAGGGGGGCCATGCCCGAGGCGTTGCAGGATGTGAACACAAAGATTTACACAGAGTGGCTGCCTGCCCTGAAGGAATATGAATTTGCAGCGGGTTACTGTGTAGAGTATTACGATGACCCTGCGAAGTATGAGAAAGGTACCCTGGATGAAAACTACTACTGTGAAATCTGGATTCCGGTAAAAAGAAAATAAGGATTGCATAAAAAATAGCGGTGAGAAGGAATTTTCGCCGCTGTTTTTTATATTAGGCAAGTGGTTTCTTGTTTGGCGGAAAATGTGTTTTCGTCTTCTTTTCCCGGCTGTATTGCTGCCCGTGAGCTGGGGTGGGGCGAAAGTCTTATCCGCCAGAAGGCTGCTTTTTTTATAGTAATTATAGCAATGTCACTTCCCTGCCGTTGATCTCCACGATCTTCTCTTCCTTCATTTTTTTGATTTCCCGCATCATGGCGCTGCGGTCGATGCAGAGGTAATTTGCCAGCTTCAAAAGGGACATGGGCAACTGGAAGGTCAGTTCGCCCTGTTTGGTGCTTTGGATACGGAAATAGCACATGAGCTTGCCCCGGATGGAACGGTGGCTGAGGATATCCACCTTTTCTGTCAGGTGTACCACCTTTTCCGCCATCAGGTGCATCAGGTTTTCCACCACCTGGGTATGGTGCTGGCAGGCCTTGGCGCAGCGTTTGGTGATGTGCTGCTTTTCGATAAAGAGGACAGTGCAGTCCTTTTCGCAGATAACGATGAATTCATCTTCCCGGTTGGCAAAGGCAAAGGATGCCCCGAAAACGCCGGTATGTTCCAGATATTCCAGCATATCCAAGGAACCATCGATGCTGATGCGGTTGACAGAAATGGTGCCCTCCAGCAGCAGGCCGATGAAATCCCCCTCAGCATCATAGGTAGTGATGATATCCTTTTCCTTGTAGGTTTTTTTCCGCATATCAAAGCAGGTTATCATCTGTTCGATGCTTTCGGCAGAAACATTTTCAAACAAAGGGTTTTTTGATAAGTTTTCCATAAAAACTCCTTTCTGTTGCAATTGCAACATAAATTTTCCTGAACCTATGATATCATAAAGTCAAACAAAAGAAAAGTAAAAATATATAAAGTATAAACAAGGAATTTATAGATAAAAATAGAATGAGTATTTTAAAAAGAGGATTTTATGAGAGAGAAGATAAGGAGGAATAAATCATGAAGGCACCTAGATTTTTTAAATGTAACCACTGCAAAAACATCATCGTTATGGTAGAAGATAAGGGCGTTCCTGTAATGTGCTGCGGCGAAAAGATGCAGGAAATGAAAGCAAATACATCCGACGGCGCATCTGAAAAGCACGTACCTGTGGTACAGGTGGAAGGCAGCAAAGTGAAAGTCAGCGTTGGCGAAGTGGCTCACCCTATGCTGGAAGAACACCACATCGCATGGGTCTACCTCCATACAAATCAGGGCGGTCAGCTGAAATATCTTGATCACACAGGCGCACCCGAAGCTGTCTTTGCACTGGCAGAGGGCGAAGAAGTCATTGCAGCTTATGAATACTGCAACCTGCATGGTCTGTGGAAAAAAGAAATCTAAATAAGAAATGACAAAGAAAAAGAGATCCAGAAAAGGGTGTGGCAAAAATGCCACATCCTTTTTTGTGATACAAAAAAACAGAGCCTCTATATGAGAGAGGCTCTGCTGAGATACAAAGGGATTATTCGATTCTTTCAAAATCGGCAACGCCATGCTTACACAGAGGGCAGATGAAATCATCAGGCAGGTCTTCGCTTTCGTGGACATATCCACAGATTTTACATACCCAACCTTTTTTGCCGTCTGTATCCGGTCTGGGCTTAACGTTTTTCTGATAATATGTGTAGGTCATAGTATCCAGATCGGAAAGCACACGAGACTCGGTCACGGAGCAGATGAAGATACCGTGGCTGCCCAGATCAATGTACTGTTCAACCTTCAGGGAGAAGAAAGCATTGATATAGCGATGCAGGAAAGCCAACCCGTTATCGGAACGCAGAGGAGGCATTTTTGCAAACTTATCTACTTCAGCACCGGTCTGGAAACCGAAGTTTTCAAAAACAGAGAAGGGTGCATCTACAGACAGACAGTTCACGTTCATAATGCCGGTTTTCTTGATGACATCATGGGAGTAATTCTTTTTGTTGATACCCACAGCGATACGGTTAGGGTTATCGGTCAGTTGTGTAACAGAGTTTACGATACAGCCGTTATCACGGTTGCCGTCATGGGATGTAACCACATACAGACCATAGCCGATTTTGAACAGAGCCGCCAAATCGCTCTTATTGGCAGTTTCTTCTTGCTGTGCCAGATAGTCAAAGCACAGTTCATCGGAGAGTTTTTCGATCTGCTCTCTGCTTTCATCACTTAAAGCGGAAAGGAGGCTAACGGTGGTGTCTGTAAAGATGAGATCTTTGCTCTTGGAGAGCATTTCCTTCATCACCTTTGCAGCCAAAGGAGCCCAGCTGCCGTTTTCCATGAAAGCAACGGTACGTTTCTGGAAGTTACGTTCTGTCAGGCCATGGATGAAATGTTCCATGAAGGGGAAGATGCCGGCGTTATAGGTGGTAGTTGCCAGAACCAGCTTATTATAACGGAAAGCATTTTCTACGGCTTTTGCCATGTCTTCCCGAGCCAGGTCGCAGGTGATTACATTGGGGCAGCCCTTCTGGGTGAGCTTTTCTGCCAGCAGTTCCACAGCAGCCTTTGTATGTCCGTAAACGGAGGTGTAAGCAATGAAAACACCTTCGCTTTCTGCTTCATAAGAGGCCCAGGACTGATACAGGTCGATATAGTGCCCCAGGTTCTCATTCAAAATAGGGCCGTGCAGAGGGCAGATGGTAGCAATATCCAACAGAGCAGCTTTTTTCAAAACCTTCTGTACCTGCATGCCGTATTTGCCGACAATGCCGAAATAATAGCGGCGTGCTTCATCGTCCCATTCTTCTTCCGCATCCAGAGCGCCAAATTTACCGAAGGCATCTGCGGAGAAAAGAACCTTGTCTGTACTGTCATAGGTCATCAGAACCTCGGGCCAGTGTACCATGGGAGCGCATACAAAGGTCAGCTCATGGGCACCCAGAGATAAGGTATCCCCATCCCCAACAACAACCTGACGTTCGGAAAAATCAGTGCCGAAAAATTGCTGCATCATCATAAAAGCCTTGGCAGAAGCTACGATTTTTGCATCGGGATATTTTTCTGCAAAGGTAACAATATTTGCGGAGTGGTCAGGCTCCATATGCTGTACGATCAGATAGTCAGGCTTACGGTCGCCCAGAACAGCCAGCATATTATTCAGCCAGGTTTTCCCAAAGCGGGCGTCTACCGTATCCATAACGGCAATTTTTTTGTCCAGAATGACATAGGAATTATAGGCCATTCCGTTTTCAACCACATACTGACTTTCAAATAAATCAATTTTATGGTCGTTTACGCCAATATAGCGAATATCTTTTGAAATTTCCACGAATGATTCCTCCTATCTGTTTTGTCTTTGCTTTTTGCAATTATAGATAATATAGAAGAGATTTTCATTAAACATTGGATAAATCAAAACAAGATTTATAAAAATTTATCCATTTAAAAGTATAGCAGGTCTTATTTTGAGTGTCAAGAATTCTGCTGATTTGGCAGGGAAACACATTGAAATCCGATGGCAGTATTAGGAGAATAATACTTGACTTTTTTTTTCGGGTTGTGTATCATGGAAACAAAAGTGGAAGACTTTCTTTATGCAATATATAGAAGAATTTTTGTAAAGACTTTCAGAAGCTTATATTATAGTAGAATGTATTATTTTTATGCACACTTGAAGGGGGAACAATGATGGACTACATTGCAATGATTCAGAATAGAAAGTCAGTTCGGGCTTTCCGCACAAAAAAGGTACCTGCTTCTATTCAGAGTGAAATTAAGGCATATTATGAAAACTGCCCTAAGCTTTTGCCTGAAGTAAAAACAGAACTGCTGGTTCTGGATGAATCTGTACAGAAGACTTTGGAAGGTACTGCTGGTTATGAAAAGTTTATGATCGGTGCACCCAACTATCTGGTGCTGTTATCCGAAGAAAACGAAAATGCCGAAATCAATGGTGGCTATATCATGGAAGATCTGATCCTGAAACTGACAGAACTGGACATGAACACATGCTGGATCACATTTGCTGATGCAGCTGAAGTAAAAGAAGCTCTGAAGCTGGATACAGCTATGAAGGTTGTTGCAATTTGTGCATTCGGCTATGGCGAAAAGACATCTAAACTGCTGCGCCTGAATATCAAGAATATGTCTAACATAGATATTACAGCAAAACGTGGCTACTATTCTCCTAAAAAAGGAATCTATGATATGGTTTCCCTGCATACATGGGGCAATATCGATGGTCTGGATGAAATGATGGGCTTCTATGAAGATATGCTGTGGCAGTCCTTCTATTGTGCAACACTTTCTCCCAGCTACCTGAACCGTCAGCCTTATGGTTTCGTTCTGGAAAACAATCAGGTTACACTGGTAAGCGAACCCGATTCCTACACAGATAAAGTAAGTGCAGATCTGGGTATTGGTATCGTTATGAGACATTTCGATGCAGCTGCAGGTCAGTGCATGGGTCATGGCGCATGGGCTCTGACAAAGGGTGAAACTGCACTGGAACTGCCCGAAGGTCATACAGCTGTTGCAGTATATAAGCTGTAAGCAACGGTGATAAGATAAAAATACAAAAGCTTGAAAAGAGGTCGAAAGATATGGTATATGTTTGTCCTTGTGGTTACGAATATGATCCTGCTGTAGGCGATCCTGCCAACGGTATCGCTCCCGGCACAAAATGGGAAGATATCCCTGCTGATTGGGTTTGCCCCGATTGTGGTCTGGGTAAAGATGCTTTTGAAGCGAAATAAGATTTAAAAAAGAATAGGAAGGACAGAGCTGTTTCCGTGGCTTTGTCCTTTTTCTTTTGGAAAAGCGAAACAAAAAACCTCCCCTGTGAGAGCAGGGGAGGTTTGAGTTTTTTCAGTCATCCGCAGCGAAGAACTACTGGCCATCTATGACGAAAGTCATACTGCTTTTTTTATGCGTTTCTTACTGTTCGATGATGTGTTTCTTTTCGGCAACGCTGCTTTCTGCCACGTCATATTCCCAGTTCCAAGGGTCTTTGCGGCAGATGCCGTCTGCATAGGGGAAGAAGATGGAAAGCAGACCGAAGATGGCCAAAATCCAGCAATACCACATATAAGGCACCACATCCACGGGAGTGATGCTCAGCCCTGCGTTGGTGAGGGTAGCATTGGTCAGGGCGGCTGCGATCAGAAGCTGTGCGCCGTAGGGGATGATGCCCTGGAACACACAGGAGAAGATATCCAGCAGGGAAGCGGTGCGTCTGGGGTCAACCTTATATTCTCTGCTCATATCCTTGGCGATGTTGCCGCTGATGATGATGGCTACGGTGTTGTTGGCTGTGGCGCAGTCGGTGGCGGAGGCCAGTGCGGCAATGCCGATCTGGGCGGAACGCTGTCCTTTCATCATTTTGCCAAGCTTTTCGATGAGCCATACGATACCGCCGTTATGGGCGATCATTTCGGAAAGGCCGCCGCAGAACAGGGCCAGAAAGAATACTTCATTCATATTGGTGAAGCCTGTCCAGATATTCTGGGCGAAGGTGAAGATGGTCAGGTCTCCGTAGAGCATACCGATGATGCCTGCACAGAAAATACCGATGACCAGCACCAGAAATACGTTCATGCCTGCCAAAGCCAGCACCAGTACGGCAATATAGGGGATGACCTTAACGATGCTGAAGGAAAGATCGCCGATCTCGGTGATGGTACCAGGCTGTCCAATCACCAGCAGCACGATGATGGTCAGGATGGCTGCGGGCAGGGCGATCAGGAAATTGACACGGAATTTATCCCGCATTTCGCAGCCCTGGGTTCGGGTAGCGGCGATGGTGGTGTCAGAGATCATGGACAGGTTATCACCGAAGAGGGCGCCCCCCACACAGGCGCCTACTACCAGGGGCAGGCTCAGCCCTACTTTTTCCCCAACGCCCACAGCAATGGGGATGATGGCACTGACAGTACCCACGGAAGTCCCTGTGGCAGTGCCCATGAAGGCGGAAATGATGAAGATGCCTGCTACCAGGAACTGAACGGGAATGATGCTCAGCCCCAGATTGACTGTGGCATCTCTGCCGCCCATGGCTGCCGCAACAGAGGCAAAGGCCCCTGCCAGAATGTAGATCATCAGCATGGTCAGCACGTTTTCATTGGCTGCGCCTCTGGCAAAGATAGAAAATTTTTCGTTGATGCTTCCTTTCCCCATGAAAAATGCTGTCAGAACAGCCAGAAACATGGCTGTGACAGAGGGAAACTGGTAAAATGCCATATCCTCACCCTTTGCCTGCAGGATCAGGCCTGCGCCAAGGTAGATGGCGATAAAGACGAGGAAAGGCAGCAGGGCAAGGCCGCTGCTTTTGGTTTTGTTGGTTTCCATAACGATTCTCCTTGTTTTGATCAAATTTTTCTGTCGCTTTTTGCGCACTTCGTCCATCATAACACGTTATGGGGGTTTCGTAAATTGCAGCCGCTGGCTTTTTGGAGATACATTCCCGTAGTTTCCATCAGAAAAAAGAAGCAAAAAAAAATCCCCTGTGAAAACAGGGGATCTCTGTGGTTCTGTATCAGTAATTTTTTGCTACCAGCTGGAAATAAGCCTGAGGATGTTCGCAAACGGGGCACATACCGGGTGCCTGTTTGCCTACATGGATGTGACCGCAGTTGGAGCACTGCCATACCATGTCACCGTCTCTGGAGAATACCAGACCGCCTTCCACATTTGCCAGCAGCTGGCGATAGCGTTCTTCGTGTTCTTTTTCGATCTTGCCTACGGCATCAAACAGGTAAGCGATGTGGTCGAAGCCTTCTTCTCTGGCTTCTTTTGCGAAGGTTGCGTACATATCTGTCCATTCGTAGTTTTCACCCTGGGCTGCATCCAGCAGGTTTTCTGCTGTTGTGCCTACTTCGCCGCCGTGGAGCAGCTTAAACCAGATCTTTGCGTGTTCTTTTTCATTCTGGGCTGTTTCCAGGAACAGAGCGGCGATCTGTTCAAAGCCTTCTTTTTTTGCTTTGCTTGCGTAGTAAGTATATTTATTTCTTGCTTCGGATTCACCAGCAAATGCTGTCATCAGGTTTTTTTCTGTTTTTGTGCCTTTGATTTCGTATGCCTTCATAATAAATCCTCCTTTACAATTCTCTCTGTTATTTCTTTAAATGATAATTATTATCATTTAGTATTTTTTCTTAATTATATCGGTGGGATTTCATTTTGTCAAGAAGATTTTGGAAATTCGTTTCTTTTTAATTTATATTTAATAAAGGCAGAGCCTTCTGATAAAGGTTCTGCCTTTGTGATATGTTCCGTGTTTTGAAGCTTAGCCCAGCAGCTTTACCAGAACTGCTTTCTGGGCATGCAGTCTGTTTTCTGCTTCGTCGAAGATTTCATCTGCGTGTTCCTCGAATACTTCGTTGGTGATCTCCTGTTCCCGGTAAGCGGGCAGGCAGTGCAGCACCATGGCATCGGGCTTTGCAACAGCCATCAGGGCTTTGTTTACCTGATAGCCGGCGAAGGCTTTTTCTCTTTCCTTCTTTTCTTCTTCCTGACCCATGGAAGTCCAGCAATCGGTGATGACAACGTCTGCGCCCTTGGCTGCTGTCATAGGGTCATCGGTGATGGAGAAGGTATCGGGGAACTGAGCGGCAAATTCCATGACCATAGGGTCGGGGCGATAGCCTTCGGGGGTGGCGATCTGCACCTTCATGCCTGTTTTCAGGCCCCCGACGATGAGGGAGTTTGCCATGTTGTTGCCATCGCCGATATAGCACATGGTCAGGCCTTCCAGTGTGCCTTTGTGTTCCCGGATGGTCAAGAGGTCAGCCATGACCTGGCAGGGATGGCACAGGTCTGTCAGACCGTTGATGACGGGGATAGAACCGTATTCCGCCAGCATTTCCACTTCCTTCTGTTCAAAGGTACGAATCATGATGCCATCCAGCATGCGACTCATGACACGGGCAGTATCCTGGGTGGGTTCGCCGCGGCCGATCTGGGAGTCCTTTGCGCTGATGAACAGAGCGTGACCGCCCAGCTGATACATGCCTGTTTCAAAGGAGATACGGGTGCGGGTAGAGGATTTTTCGAAGATCATACCCAGTGTTTTGCCTTTCAGGAAATGGTGTTCCTTGCCTTCTTTTACATACTGCTTCATGGTCGCCGCCAAGTCCAGCAGTTCATAGATTTCTTCTGTGGTGCAGTCCGATAATTTCAAAAAATGCTTCATGATATTCCCTCACTTTCCGGGGGACTCCGTCCCCTCTCGACCCCTGCAAGGGACACAGTCCCTTGACCCATTATGCAGAAACATTCGTTTCTGCGAGGGGCGGATTATTTATATTTTTGCTATTATCCAATATTTTCTAATGTATTTTTCAAAATAGATAAGCCCTTTTCCAGCTCTGTCTGGGTGATGCTCAAAGGAGGCAGCAGGCGCATTTTATGCTTTGCTGTCAGCACCAGTAGCCCATTTTCCATCAGGGTATTGACGATAGGCTTTACATCCACATCCAATTCGATGCCAAGCATCATGCCCATGCCTGCAACGCCTGTTACATGGGGCATTTTTTCGATCTCCGCTTTCAGGTAATTGCCCTTGGCTGTGACCTCCTGCAGGAAATCCTCATCCATGCGGTTCAGAATTTCCACTGCGCCGGCGCAGACAACGGGGTTGCCGCCAAAGGTGGAGCCATGATCCCCGGGCACCAGTACGTTTTCTGTTTTTTCGCCGAACAGCACCGCACCGATGGGCAAACCGCCGCCAAGACCCTTTGCGGAGGATACCAGGTCGGGCTGGATGCCAAACTGCTGATAGCTGTAGAAGGTGCCTGTTCTGCCCACACCTGTCTGCACTTCATCCACGATGAAGAGGATGTCTTTTTCCTGACAGGCCTGATAAACCGCCTGCACATATTCCTTTTCCAGGGGCATCACACCGCCTTCCCCCTGTACCATTTCCATCATGACAGCGCAAACATCGTCGGTCAGCTTGGAAAGGGTATCTTCCACATCGTTGGCCTTTGCGAAGGAGAAGCCATCCACAAAGGGGAAGAAGAAGTTATGATAGGCGGGCTGGCCTGTGGCGGAAAGGGCTGCCATGGTTCTGCCGTGGAAGGAATTTTCCAGAGCAACGATGGTGCTTCTGCCTTCGCCGTATTTCTGGAAGGAGTATTTTCTTGCGGCCTTAATGACGCCTTCGTTGGCCTCCGCGCCGCTGTTGCCGAAAAATACCTTTTTCATGCCGCTTTTTTCGCAGATCAGCTTGGCTGCCTGGGCGCAGGGTTCTGTATAATATAGATTGGAAATGTGTTGCAATTTATTCAGCTGTGCGGTGACAGCCTGTACCCAGCCTGCATCGGCAAACCCCAGGGAGTTTACACCGATACCGCTGGTGAAATCGATATAGGATTTGCCGGCGGGGTCATAGCAGATGGCGCCGTTGCCGTGGTCCAGTGCCACGCCGTAACGGCCGTATGTATGGGCAACATAAGCGTCGTCCAGTTTTTTGATATCTTCAAAGCTCATGGGGGATCCCTTCTTTCGTATAAAACTGTTTCATGCAATGGAAATTATAATGTAAACATGGTGCCGATCCCTTCGTCGGAGAACATTTCGATGAGGATGGAATGTTCGATCCTGCCGTCGATCATAACGGCTTTCTTTACGCCGGATTTCACGGCTGTTTCCAGACTTTTGATCTTGGGGATCATGCCGCCGCTGATGATGCCTTGTTCCATCATCTTGGGGATATCCTCCATGGTGACGCTGGAGATCAGAGAATCGGGGTCGTCCACATCCTGCAGCAGACCGCGGATATCTGTCAGGGTGATGATATTTTCCGCCTGCAGGGCTGCGGCGATTTCTGCCGCCGCTGTGTCGGCGTTGATGTTGTAAACATTGCCCTCGTCATCGGTGCCCACGGTGGCGATGACGGGGATATAGCCGTGGTGGATAGCGTGGTTGATGGGGGCAACATTGATTTCTGTGATATCCCCCACATAGCCATAGTCGCCTTCCAGTTTTTTGGCATGGATCATGCCTCCGTCGATGCCGCACATGCCGATGGCCTTGCCGCCCAACTGACCGATCAGGGAGACCAGATCTTTATTGGTTTTGCCGGAAAGGACCATCTGCACCACTTTTGCTGTTTCTTCATCTGTATAACGCAGACCGTCCACGAATCTGGAGGGGATATCTAGACGCTTCAGCATACTGCTGATTTCAGGGCCGCCGCCATGAACCAGAACCACGTTGATGCCTACCAGAGAAAGCAGGATGATATCGCTCATGACGGCTTTTTTCAGCATCGGGTGGATCATGGCGTTGCCGCCGTATTTTACCACAACGGTTTTCCCGTTATATTTTTGGATGTAGGGCAGGGCTGCGGTCAGCACCTTTGCCTTCAGGCTATTCATATTTGTATTCATATCTTCCATAATCCTTCCTCTTTCGTATCAGGTACGGTAGTCGCCGTTGATTTTCACGTAGTCGTAGGTCAGATCGCAGCCCCAAGCCGTTGCTGTGGCATCCCCCTGTTTCATAGCGATCTCAATGTGGATTTCTTCTTCTAGTAAAATCTCTTTTGCCTTGTCCTCGTCAAAGGCAACGCCTGCGCCGTTTTCACATACCAAAATGCTGCCCTTAGGAGAGGAGATATCCACCTGAATGGTATCTACGGCAAAATCCCCCTCTGTATAGCCGATGGCACATAAGATTCTTCCCCAGTTGGCATCGGCGCCGAACATGGCCGCCTTTGTCAGGCTGGAAGTGATGACAGATTTGGCAATGGCCTTTGCCAGAGGGATGGTAGGCGCACCGGTCACAGTACATTCCACCAGCTTTGTGGCACCTTCGCCGTCGCCGGCGATCTTTTTCGCCATAGAGGTGCAGATTTCCTTGACTACTTTCACAAACAGGTCGAAATCCTCGCCTACTTTGTCGATGATGGGGTTTTCCGCCATGCCGTTTGCCATGATGGAAACCATGTCGTTGGTGGAAGTATCGCCGTCTACGCTGACCATATTAAAGGTATCATCCACCGCCAGCTTCAGGGCTTTCTGCAGCATGGGTGTGGTGATGGCTGCGTCGGTGGTCAAAAAGCCAAGCATGGTGGCCATATTGGGGTGAATCATGCCGCTACCCTTTGCCATGGCGCCGATTTTTACGGTTTTGCCGCCGATTTCGATTGCATAGGCTTCTTCCTTGGGCTTGGTATCTGTTGTCATAATGGCTTCCACAGCGTCCAGATTGCCGTCCTTGGAAAGAATGGGAGCCAGAGCCGCAATGCCTTTTTCAATGGGTTCGATGGGCAGCACCTGACCGATGACCCCGGTGGAGGCAACGATGATATCCTCCGGTTTCAGGTTTAGAGCCTTTGCCGCCAGGTCGCACATCATCTGGGCTTTTTCCACGCCGTCAGCGTTGCAGGTGTTGGCGTTGCCGCTGTTGCACACCATAGCCTGCGCCATGCCGTCGGCAATATTTTTTCTGGTGACGGTGATGGGTGCGCCGTAGACCTTATTCTGCGTATAGACCGCTGCTGCGTTGCAGGGTTTTTCGCTGTAGATCATGGCGATATCTTTTTTCTCTGTGTTATTTGTTTTTACGCCGCAGTGCAGGCCGCCGGCGATAAAGCCTTTGGGTGCGGTCACGCCGCTATTTATCTTTTGCATTTCTATTCCTCCTTTTTTCTTGAGGACGCTGTCCTCAAACTCCTGCAAGGGGGATAATCCCCCCTTGACCCTTATTTGCCATCAAACTGCGTTTGATGGAAGAAAGGGATAGAGATAATTTACCAAATTATATTCCGCAAAAAACGCTAGTTTTTTGCAAATGGGGGTCTGGGGTATCATACCCCAGCGGGGGTTTGGGGCAGAGCCCCAAGGTCTTAAATCAACCCGGTTGTTTCGTCAAGTCCAAGTACGATGTTCATGTTCTGTACCGCCGCACCGGAAGCACCCTTGCCCAGATTATCGAATACACTGATGAGGGTCATCCGTTCGTCATTGCCCTCCAGATACAGCTTCAGTTCGTTGGTATCCCGCAGGGGATTAGACGCAAGAAAATTGGTTTCTTCTGTCCCCACACTGATGAGCTTTGCATCTTTATAGTAATCTTTCAGCATTGCCAGCAGTTCCTCCTTTGTCACCTTCTTTTTGAATAAAGAAGAGATCAGGGGGATGCAGGTGGCCATACCGCTGTAATAATCCCCTACGATGGGGCAGAATACAGGGGGTTGGTCGATGCCTGTTACATGCTGCATTTCCGGCAGATGTTTATGCTTCTGGCTCAGGCCATATTGTCTGGGGCTGTCGAAGAGAACGGGTCTGTCCGCTGCTTCGTAATCGGCGATCATTGCTTTGCCGCCGCCGCTATAGCCCGTCAGGCTATGGGCTGTCAGGGGATAATCCTTACCGATAATGCCCAGCTCCACCAGAGGGTACACCGCCGCAATAAAGCCTGTGGCATGGCAGCCGGGGTTGGCGATGCGCTTGGAATGTTTGATCTTTTCCCGATGGGCGGGGGAAAGTTCGGGAAAGCCGTAAGCCCAGTCAGGGTCGACCCGGTGAGCCGTGCTGGCATCGATGATGCAGGTATTGGGGTTTTCCACCAGCTTCACTGCTTCCTTTGCTGCGTCATCGGGCAGGCAAAGGAACACCACTTCCGCTTCGTTCATCAGTCTCTTTCGTTCGGCTTCGTCTTTTCTCAGGGCTTCGCTGATGAGCAAGATTTCGATATCTTTATGTTTTTCCAGCTTATGGCGGAGCTGCAGGCCCGTTGTGCCTGCCTGCCCGTCGATATATACTTTATGTTTCATAGGGCCGTCCTTTCTTTTGTATGTTTTGGGTTTATCTGAAATGCCTGTAGATGCAAGGATCGTTGATTTATACTCAATTATTATATACCTCTGGGAAATGAAGTCAATAAAATAATGCATAATTATGCAATTTTAGCGGATTGCAGGAAAAAATGGCTGAAAAAGAGAAAAATACATGGAAAAATGCACAAGTAATTGGCTATACCGAAAGAGGATTTTTGTGCACCATACAGAGAAAATGGATATTTTTATTCAGAAGTTTCCGATAAGAAAAGGGGATCGTGTATTGTATACAGTGAATATGCAGTATTGATGTGAATAGATGCATAAAGAAATGGGAGGGGCGAAGCATTTGTCTGCCGGAGCCCAAAGGCTGCCCGAGGCGGCCGCAGCCTTTGCAAAAATCGACAATAAACCCGAAATTTTCAGCTTTTTTGCAGAAATGCTTGACTTTATCAGTTGGGTATGTTATGAATGAAGAACAGTCTGTCGCAACGTCAGACAACAATATAAGATAGAGGTGCGATGCCGATAAGTACTCCTTCGAAAAGCCCTGGGCGGCAGGGGGATGGAAAGGCGGCGTTGCCGAAGCGGTTTTCTCTGCCCAAGGGGGTCTGCCGCTGGGACATTGCAAAAAATGTAATGTACTGTCACTTATGTGGAGCGCTATCGGAAACTTGCAGCATATTTTTTTCTATGCCTATAAGACCGTGCCTTTGCATGGTCTTTTTCTTTGTTTCCGTTCAGAGGATCCCCTCTGGACTCCAGCAATCATTTATTATTCTTTATTTTAAATTCCTGAAAGGAGAAGGGTTATGAAAACCAAAAGCAACATGAAAAAAACATGGCTTGGCATGCTCTTTGTCGTTGTACTGGTAGCAACAGCCATGGCCACAACTGCTTTCGGTGGGGAAGCCGAAGCAGTGGAGTACACCAGTAATATGTATGCGACAGCATGGTCTCTGGTGCCTCCCCTGGTAGCAATCATTCTGGCACTGATTACAAAGGAGGTATATTCCTCTTTGTTCATCGGTATCGTGGTAGGTGGTCTGTTCTATGCGAACTTTGACATCAAGCTGGCTTACCTGACAATCTTTACCAACAGCACCGACGGCGGCCTGCTGACCAATCTGTCCGACAGCGGCAATGTAGGTATCCTGATTTTCCTGGTTATTCTGGGTATCATGGTTGCCCTGATGAACAAGGCAGGCGGTTCCGCAGCTTATGGCCGTTGGGCAACAAAAGCCATCAAAACAAGAAAAGGCGCACTGCTGTCCACATTCCTGCTGGGCGTTCTGGTATTCGTAGACGACTATTTCAACTGCCTGACAGTAGGTTCCGTTATGCGCCCTGTCACAGATACACATAAGGTTTCCAGAGCAAAACTGGCATACATCATTGACGCAACAGCTGCTCCCATCTGTATCATCGCGCCCATTTCTTCCTGGGCTGCCGCAGTTGCCGGCGTTGTTGAAGGCATGAACGGTCTGGAACTATTCATCAGAGCCATCCCTTATAACTTCTATGCACTGCTGAGTATCGTAGCAATGCTGACACTGACCATCACAAACACAGACTTCGGCCCTATGCTGGAGCATGAAAGAAACGCACAGCTGAACAATGACCTGTATACCACAGAGGCTAGACCCTATGCCGGGGCAGATGCCGAGGCGGAAGTGGTTGGCAATGGTAAGGTAATCGACTTGGTGCTGCCCGTTATCGTTCTGATCGCTTGCTGCATCATCGGTATGATCTATACAGGTGGCTTCTTCGCAGGAGAATCCTTCGTAGATGCTTTCGCAAACTGCGATTCTCCCACAGGTCTGCTGCTGGGCTCTGTTGCGGCACTGCTCATCACCTTTGTGATGTATATTCCTCGCCGTGTCCTGACCTTCCGTCAGTTCATGGATTGCCTGCCTGAAGGCTTCAAGGCAATGGTACCCGCGATCATGATCCTGACCTTTGCATGGACCCTGTCCGGCATCACAGGTCTTTTGGGTGCGGATGTATTCGTTGCAAGCATTCTGGAAAGCAGCACAGGCGTACTGCAGACCCTGATTCCTGTGATCGTATTCTGTATTGCCGTATTCCTGGCCTTTGCAACAGGTACCTCTTGGGGTACTTTCGGTATCCTGCTACCCATCGTTGTACCCATTATGCCTGTTGGCAGCGAACTGCTGACGATTACAGTAGCAGCTACACTGGCCGGTGCCGTTTGCGGTGACCACTGCTCCCCTATTTCCGATACAACCATCATGGCATCCACAGGTGCCCAGTGTGACCATATCAACCATGTATCCACACAGCTGCCCTATGCCCTGACTGTTGCAGTGGTATCTGCTGTGAACTATGTATTGGCAGCACTGATCCAGAACTGGTTCATCAACCTGCCTATCGCGATTATTTCCATGATTGTGGTAATTCTGGTGATTCGTAAGATTTACGGTGCAAAGGAACTGCCCGCAGAAGGTAAATAAATATTGCATTCAAAAAAGCCCCGGGTCTGGGAAAGATCCGGGGCTTTCTTTTTTTGTCAGGAATAGATCATCAATCCGTTCAGGCAGAGGAGAACTGCCGCAAAGAATACGTTCATTTTGGTGAAGTAGAGGAGATATCTCCCCTTTTTTGCCTGGGGCACCTGGGCAAAATATTTGTAGGAGATCAGGCTTGCCATGGAGGCGATGAGAGTGCCCAGACCGCCGATATTCACCCCGGCGATCAGCAGGTCGTAACGGTCGGTAAATTCGGAAAGAAGCACTGCCGCCGGCACATTGCTGATGAACTGGCTGCTGCAGAAGGAGACCAGCACTTCTCTGCCCAAAAGCAGGCTTTGCAGGGCTTCCCGTATCATGGGGATGCGCCCCAGATTGCCGATGAGGACAAAGAAGAACACAAAGGTCAGCAGCAGGCAGTAGTCTAGTTTTTTCAAAACGCCGTGCTGAAACAGCAGGAACCAGAGCAAAATGACTGCCAATACCCAGAAATAAGGCATCAGGCGGAAAACCGCCAGCAGGCACAGCCCAAAGAGGAAGGCAAGAGCGCCGAGGCATGCCTTTTCCCGTGTGTCATAGGCCATATGCCCTCGGGTTTCCGGCGGGGCAAGGGGTGTCTGCTTCTGGTTCAGACAGAAGAGCATCAGCAGCACAAAGGAAAATAGCGTCAGATGCAGGGTGGTGCCGAAAAACTGCCCCAGGCTCATGCCGGAAATGGTATAAAGATACAGATTTTGGGGATTGCCCACGGGGGTCAGCATACTGCCCAGATTTGCCGCAATGGTCTGCATGACGATAAAGGGGATCATACGGTCCGTCAGGTTTGCCCGCTGGAGGAGCATGATGGTGAAGGGCACAAAGGTGATGAGGGCCACATCATTGGTCACCAGCATGGCAGAGAAGAAGCAGAGCATGACCAGGGTCGTTGTCAGCTGCCGCAGGTTTTTCGCCTTGGAGAGCAGCTCCGATGCAAAACGGTCGAATACGCCCATTTGCTGCAGCCCGCCCATGACTGCCATCAGGCAGAACAGCAGCGTCAGCACCCGTATATCGCAATAGCCTTTGTATGCCGCATCCGGCGGGATGATGCAGGCGGAGACCACCGCCAACATCCCGGAAATGCAGAGGATGGTTTCTTTTTTAAAAAATGCAATCAGTTTTTCTTTCATGGTTTCTTCCATTTCTATGTCGAAGTTTTTACAGCCTTGACAATTATACGGCGGCGGCAGGGCGGATGCAAGGGGAAACAAAGTTTTTTGAAGTGTTTGCAGAATTTATGCTATAATAGGAAAACAAGAGAGGAGGAACCCTCATGAATCTGAATGAGATCATTGCCATGAATTTAAAACGCCTGCGGGCGGAACGAGGATTGAGCCTGGGCAAGCTGGCAGAGCTTTCCGGTGTCAGCAAGGTGATGCTGAGCCAGATCGAAAAGGGCGAATCCAGCCCCACCATCAATACCCTCTGGAAGATCGCCGCCGGGCTGCAGGTTTCCTATACGAAGCTCATCGATGAGCAGATCGAAGCACCCCTCATCATCCGCAAGGGGGAAAGCGCCCTGGTGGACCACGATGGTTATCGGGTCTATCACTACAGCACCGCCAACCCTGCCAGAGATTTTGAATTTTTCAACAGCGAATTGGACCCCGGCGGGGCATTTACTTCCGAAGGTCATGGGGTCAATACCCATGAATATGTGTTGGTGACAAAGGGCGAAATGATTTTGCTTTACGGCGGGGAAGAATATATCCTGCAGGAAGGGGATTTTATCCACTTCGACTGCACCCAACCCCATACCTACCGTAACCGTGGGGAGGTCATGACGGAATTTACCAATATCGTTTACTATATCGGATAAGGAGGACAAGAAATGTTCTATATCGGCTGTCATCTGTCTGCATCAAAGGGCTACCTTGCCATGGGGAAGGAAGCGGTAAAGCTGGGGGCCAATGTGTTCCAGTTTTTCACCAGAAACCCCCGAGGCGGTTCTGTGAAAGCCCTGGATCTGGAGGATATCGAAAAATACAATGCCTTCCATGAAGAACACCACTTCGGCACCCTGCTGGCCCATGCCCCCTATACCATGAACCCCTGCGCCGCAAAAGAGGATCTGCGGGAATTTGCCAGAAATACCATGAAAGAGGACTTGGCGAGACTGGAACTGCTGCCTGATGTGATGTTCAATTTCCACCCGGGCAGCCATGTGAAGCAGGGGACGGAAATAGCCATTCCCCTCATTGCCGATGCCCTGAACGATATCCTTTCCGCCGGGGGAAAGACTCCCATCCTGCTGGAGACTATGGCAGGCAAGGGCAGTGAGGTGGGCAGAAGCTTTGAAGAACTGCGGCAAATCATCGACAGAACGGAACAGAAGGAACGCTTGGGCGTTTGTCTGGATACCTGCCATGTATACGATGGGGGCTATGATATCGTCAATGATCTGGATGGTGTGCTGCAGGAATTTGATGAGATCATCGGTCTGGAGCGGCTTCGTGCCATCCATCTGAACGACAGCAAAAACCCCATGGGCAGCCATAAGGACAGACATGAAAAAATTGGCGAAGGCACACTGGGTCTGGAGGGCGTCACCAACATCATCAACCACCCCAAGCTACGGCATCTGCCCTTCTATCTGGAAACGCCCAATGAAGCGGAAGGCTATGCCAGAGAGATCGCTTTGCTGAGAGAGTTGAGAAAGAGTGAATAACGATGGAAAAGATATTCTTCTATGAAAATACCCCCGTTGGCAAGCTTTGCATTGGGGAAAGGAATGGTGCCATTACCCGTGTGACATGGCAGCAGCTACCGAAGGAATGGGTTTTGGAGGAAACGGAACTGATTCGAAAATGCAAACAGGAATTGGATGAATTTTTCGAAGGAAAGAGAAAGACCTTCGACCTGCCCCTTGCCCCCGAAGGGACGGCTTTCCAGAAAAGGGTCTGGGATGCTTTGCGGGAAATTCCCTATGGTGAAACAAGAACTTATAAGGATATCGCCATTGCCGTGGACAGCCCCAAGGGCTTTCGGGCGGTGGGAATGGCAAACAATAAAAACCCCATTGCCATCATGGTGCCCTGCCATCGGGTCATCGGTACCAATGGCAAGCTGGTGGGCTACGCCGCTGGGATGGAGATCAAAACATGGCTGCTGGCATTGGAACAGAGGGAATCTCCTTGACACTGTGACACACTCCCTCCCTGTCGGAAAGAGTTGACAGAAATGCCATTATACAAGAAAAAGCACCTGTTTCCAACGGGTGCTTTTGTGTTTTATGGAGATCAATCATCGAATTTGAGAATCTTATAAGGAGGAATATCCAGTGCCTTGGCAATACGGAAGAGAGTATCGAAGGAGAAGGATTTATAGGTATTCGGTGCCTCGATTTGTCCGATAAAACTAGCACCTAAACCAGCCTTTTCAGCAAGCTGTTCCTGAGAAAGGTTCTTCAATTTCCGATAATAGGCTATTTTTAAACCCATTTTAATATAGTTGTCTTTGAATTCCGCTTTCATGCAATTCTCCTTTCTTATAGTTCAGTATATCAATTTTAAAAAAGGTTTATTATTCTCTATTTGTGTTGAAGATTTCTCAAATAGTAAAAGAATATTAGCTATAAGTGAATAAAATAGATTGATTTTTTCATGAATTTCGTTTAAAATGAAGATAGGAAAGAAGGAATGCGATATGTCTGATTTTGCGAAAAATTTACGTATTTTACGGCTGCAGCACAAGCTGACACAGGAAAAACTGGGGAGCGTTCTCCACTATGGCAGTACTGCTATTGCCAATTACGAAAGCGGACGAAACGAACCCTCCTTAGATGACCTTATCCGTTTGGCGGATTTCTTTGATATTTCTACCGATGAGCTTTTGGGAAGGAATATTTTCAATGGAATGGGGCATTTATGAACAGTTTTGCCTGTTGCATGAAAAGGGAAAGAGAGTATCAGAGTTATGGGGATTTTTCCCACAAAGCATCGTTAGTTCCTTGGGAATGGCGGTGTTTTTTCTTTTCAAATGGGGGAGAAATTGGTATAGTAATACTATGGAAACTATGATGATTCTTTTTTCTTTCTATAAAATAAAGGAGGTAAAAACTATGGCAACCCCTCATATCAATGCAAAAGAGAACGATTTCGCAAAAACCGTCCTGATGCCCGGCGATCCTCTCCGTGCAAAATTCATCGCGGAAACCTTTCTGGAGGATGCCGTGCAGGTAAACAGCGTCCGCGGCATTTTGGGCTATACAGGCACATACAAAGGCACAAGGGTTTCTGTTATGGCCAGCGGCATGGGCTGTCCTTCTATCGGTATTTATAGCTATGAGCTGTTTTCCTTCTACGGCGTGGAAAACATCATCCGTGTGGGCTCTGCAGGGGCCATCAGCGAAAAACTGAAGCTGCGGGATATCGTGGCAGGCATAGGCTCCAACACCAATTCCAATTTTGCAGCTCAGTACAAAATGCCCGGTACATTGGCACCCACTGCAGATTATACCCTGCTTTCCACCGCAGTGGAGGCGGCAAAAGAACAGGGCATCGATATGAAAGTGGGCAATCTGCTCTGCTCCGATACCTTCTATGACGATGGCGGTATGGAAGAAACCCTGAAATGGGGAAAAATGGGCACATTGGCTGTGGAAATGGAATCCACTGCCCTTTACCTGACAGCGGCAAAGCTGAATAAGCGGGCCCTGTGCCTGGTGACCATTTCCGACCATCTGGTGACAGGGGAAGCCACAACGGCAGAAGAACGCCAGAATACCTTTACCCAGATGATGGAAATTGCCCTGGAAACAGCAGTCAAGATGGAAAAGAAATAAGGATATGAAAAAGGGATGCGAAATGATTTCACATCCCTTTTTCATTTAGTGGTAAAATAGATTCCAGAGAAATTCGGAGAGAAAGCCCTGCCACAGGAAAGCTGCCACCCAGACCAGAGCGACCATCCCCCAAGGGGAACAGCCCCTTTCGCCGCAGCTGCGCCTTCGCTTTTTCCAGATGCACCAGCCCAGAACTACCCCAAGGGTATTCATGAACAGATCGTTCAGGTCGGTGATGCGGAAGCAGAAAAGCTGGCTGACTTCGATCAGCAGGGAAAGGAGAAAGCCGAAGCCTGCCGTTTCCTTTAGGCTGCCGAAGCGTTCCCAGAGGAGGGGAAGAAAAATCCCCAAGGGTACAAACATCAGGATATTCAGCAGAAACTGCAGGGTATCTGCGAAAAAATGATGGAAGGGGATCAGGGTGATGGTGGCATCGAACTGCAGACCCCAGCGCAGGGTGGGCAGCCCTACCACTGCCGCCACACAGCAGAGATAAACGGTGAAAACCAATACGCCAAAGCGGAATTTATGAGAATGCCCCCTGTGGGCAGGCATTAGATACCAAACCGCCAGCAAAGGGAGCGTTGCCAGCACATAACTGCAGATCTCCAGAAAAGTGGATAATACGAAAAACATAGGCAGACCTCCTTCTTCCATTAGTGTAACCTTTCTTGTTTAAGATTTCGGTGAGGAAAGTCTTACATTTCTCTTAAGAAGCCATGAGAAGCCATGTACAAGTGTTTTTGTTATGAAGTATATAAGATATTTTTATAGGATAGAATGGGGTTATTATTGACAAATCGGCTGTTTTCTTGGTAAAATAATTGCGTCGGTGATCGAAAGAAATTTCATCACTCCATGACTCAGAATTTTGCCATCGATCCCGCACACGCGGGATTT
The DNA here is from genome assembly GCA_945912105.1 of [Eubacterium] saphenum. GTDB lineage: Bacteria > Bacillota > Clostridia > Lachnospirales > Anaerotignaceae > Anaerotignum_A. The sequence continues at coordinate 92,091 of CAMEBC010000006.1, forward strand.
TTTTATGCAAAAAGCGGAGAAAGCTATTTTTGTCCCAACGGAGACTGCTTTGCTTGCAAAGAGCAGCCGCAGTTGGGAGGAAAATGATTTGCGGAGCAAATATATGAGTAAGGCGAAGCCTTACGAATGCTTTCAGGAAAGCCATTTTAATTATTCAGGAGGCCGCTTTGCGAATGTTTTTTCGGAAAAATCTGAGTCAAGTCACTCGATCGAAGCAGGCCAAAAGCCTGTGAGAAATAAATCGAATTTTTCAGGAGGTTTTACACTATGGCAGGAACAATTTCCAGAGGTATCAAAGCACCCATCATCCGTGAAGGCGATGATATCGTCAAAATCGTAGCGGATTCTGTATTGGCAGCAGCGGAAGCAGATGGTTTCAAACTGCAGGAAAGAGACGTTATCTGCGTAACAGAAGCAGTTGTTGCCCGTGCAGACGGCAACTATGCATCCACAGATGATATCGCAGCAGACGTAAAAGCAAAACTGGGCGGTGAAACTATTGGTGTTGTTTTCCCCATCCTCAGCAGAAACCGTTTTGCGATCTGCCTGAGAGGTATTGCAAAAGGCGCAAAGAAGGTCGTTCTGATGCTGAGCTATCCTTCCGATGAAGTTGGCAACCACCTGTTTGATATGGACGTACTGGATGACAGCGGCGTGAACCCTTACACAGACGTACTGTCTCTGGATGAATACCGCAAAGTATTCGGCTACATCAAGCACCCCTTCACAGGCGTGGACTATGTAGATTACTACAAAAACCTGATCGAAGAAGAAGGCGCAGAAGCAGAGATCGTATTCGCAAACCACCCCGAAGCGATCGTAAAATTCACAAAGAACGTTCTGTGCTGTGATATCCACAACAGAGAACGCTCCAAACGTCGTATCCTGGCAAAGGGCGGCGAAAAGGTTCTGACACTGGCAGAAATCCTGAACGCACCCGTAAACGGCAGCGGCTACAACGCAGAATATGGCCTGCTGGGCTCCAATAAGGCAACAGAAACAACTGTAAAGCTGTTCCCCAAGAACGCTCAGGAAGTTGCTGAAAATATCCAGAAAGAAATCATCGCTCGTACAGGCGTGAAAGTAGAAGCTATGATCTACGGCGATGGTGCATTTAAAGATCCCGTTGGCAAGATTTGGGAACTGGCTGACCCCGTTGTTGGTGCCGGCTACACAGATGGCCTGATCGGTCTGCCCAACGAACTGAAGCTGAAATATCTGGCAGATAACGACTTTGCTGACCTGAGCGGCGAAGCTCTGGCTGATGCCATCAAAGATGCCATCAAAGCAAAAGAAGCTGACCTGAAGGGCAATATGGCTTCCGAAGGTACAACACCTCGTCGCTTGACAGACCTGATCGGTTCCCTGTGCGACCTGACCAGCGGCAGCGGCGATAAGGGTACACCTATCGTTCTGGTACAGAACTACTTCAACAACTACGCAATGTGATAATCAAAGAGCTGTGCAAGCCCGAAGGATTTATAGAGCGAATGCTCTCAAAAAGTAAGCTCTACAGCAGTTTATGAATGGCGGCACGGCATAGACGAGAACTATATGGACACTATTACAGGGGGTATTTCTATCGCAAATACCCCCTGTTTTGCTATGCAAAACACCCCCAAATGCTCTTGGGGCAAAGAATGGGGCGTTGCCCCAAACCCCACAAGCCTTTGAAAAGGCTTGACCGAAACTTTTTATTTGCCTGCGGCGCTGATGAAATAATGATTTCTCCCACAAAACGCAGTTTTGTGGAAATGAGGTCAAGGGCATCATGCCCTTGCAGGGGGATTGGGGACAGAGTCCCCAAGGTCTTTGAAAGGAGAAAAATATGTTACCGATTGCGACATTAAAAAAAGGCGAAGGCCGCATGTTAAAAGCCGGCGGTCTTTGGATATTTGACAATGAGATCGCCTCTGTCACCGAGGATGCGGTAAACGGTGAGCTGATCCGTGTGGAGGACTTTGACGGCTATCCCATGGGCACAGGCTTTTACAACAATAATTCCAAAATCACCATCCGTATGATGAGCCGACAGAAGGATACGGTCATTGACGAAGATTTTCTGCGGGCGAGGGTAGAAGCGGCGTGGAACTACCGCAAGCGTACGGTGGATACTTCCTCCTGCCGTGTGATCTTCGGGGAAGCGGATTTCCTGCCGGGCTTGGTGGTGGATAAATTTTCCGATGTGCTGGTGGTGCAGTCCTTGGCTATGGGCATCGACCGCATGAAGGAAACCATCATCCGTCTGTTGGTGGAAACATTGGAAAAAGACGGCATTTCCATCCGTGGCGTCTATGAAAGAAGCGATGCCAAGGTGCGGAAACAGGAAGGCATGCTGCCGGTAAAGGGATTTTTGAGCGAGCCCTTCGACACCAAGGTACAGATCGTGGAAAATGGTGTAAAATACATCGTAGATGTAGAGGACGGGCAGAAAACAGGCTTCTTCCTGGATCAGAAATATAACCGCCTGTCTATCCATAAGATCTGTCAGGGGATGGATGTTTTGGACTGCTTCACCCATACAGGTTCTTTTGCCCTGAACGCAGGCATTGCCGGGGCGAAAAGCGTACTGGGCATCGATGCCAGCCAGCTGGCGGTGGATCAGGCTACAGAAAATGCCAAACTGAACGGTTTGCAGGATGTGGTGAAATTCCAGTGCGAGGATGTTTTTGAACTGCTGCCCCGTCTGGAAGCGGAGGGCAGAAAATTTGACGTCATCATCCTTGACCCTCCTGCTTTTACAAAATCTAGAAATTCCGTGAAAAATGCCGTAAAAGGCTACAGAGAGATCAACCTGCGGGCTATGAAGCTGCTGAAGGACGGCGGTTTTCTGGCGACCTGCTCCTGCTCCCATTTTATGACATACGAGCTGTTCACCCAGACCATTGGGCAGGCGGCGAAGAATGTGCATAAACGACTCAGACAGGTGGAATATCGCCATCAGGCACCGGATCACCCCATTCTTTGGGCGGCGGATGAGTCTTATTATCTGAAGTTCTATATTTTTCAGGTTTGCAACCAGCCTTAAGACCTTGGGGACAACGTCCCCAAGGTCTTATTCTTACACTGCTTTTTTCAGTTGAGGTACATAATTTGCCAGCAGGCGGATGACGATGACCTCCACAATGCCCATGCCCACAGCCTGCATCACACGGGCAGGCAGCAGACCGATGAAGGGGGCGCCGTAGAGAATGGAAATCCACAGGGTATTCAGCAGGATAGAACCGATGATTTCGGAAAATAGAACTGCGGCTAAAATATTGGGTAAATCCTGTTTTTTCTGCAGAAAGAAGCCGTAGCCAAAGGCAGTCAGGAAGGCGGTCAGGGTAAAGCCGGGAAAAAATGCGCCTGTGGGGAACAATGTTGCCCCGATGATATCTGCCACGGCCCCCGTCAGCCCTGCGCCCACGGGGCCCAAAAGCATCCCCGCAACCACGATGGGCACAAAGGAAAAGCCGATTCTTAAATTCCAAAGATTGATGGAAAGAAAACGGGACAGGACAATCTGGGTCGCTGCCAGCATTGCCATCAGGACGAGCTTGTGGGTGGTGCTGATTTGTTTTTCGGACATGAAAAAACCTCCTTTTTTCAATGGGAAATAGGAGGGCTTTTTTGTTTTTGCAAAACAAAAACCCCTCTATTATCAATGACAACGCAAATACACCTGTATCAAACAGGTTTGGCTGTAAGGATAACAAAGAGGTATGTTCTTCTTCATTATGAAACAGCGGGATGCGGGTCCTGCATCGCAAAATGATAGCATCATTTTTTCGTCCCGGTGACAACTCCCCGTTCACCGGACACTTAACGCGCAAAGCCCTACTCTGTGTATTTGCACAGGAACGAAACGCTCCTGCAAAATCATTCTAGCATTGTTTTGTTCATCCGTAAAGAAAAACTTTATTTCTGGGGGATGAAGGTACGCAGAAACTGATATTTGGAATCGAAGGAGCCTGCCAGCAAAATCTTATCCGCCCCTACGCCGTATTCTTTGGTCAGCTTGCCGAAAAGGCGGTCGCTTTCCATGAAGCCCCCTTCCAGGAAGCAGAAGCACGCCGCAAAAGCGCCTTCCTCGCCGATCTTATGAAAATCCTTTTCCTCGAAGGAACGGATGGTATATTCGGGGCCGGGGTTCAGCTTATTCACCAGCTCTGCCAGGTCGAAATCCAGATGGAGGAAGCCCTGAGAGCAGTAATACATGGCTAAAATGAAATCCACCAGGTCATCCTCTGTGGCGAAGTGCAGGGAATAGTCCGCAGGGCGTTCTGCATCGCCGATATAGCAGGAGAACCAGGGAGCCTGGGGTGCTAGAAAGGAGGGCAGATAAAGCTTTTTCGTCAGCACCTCCGCCGTATTGACTGCAAAGACCAGTGTATTTGTTGTGGATGTTTTGATGAGGGGCAGTTTATGTTTTTTCAAAGCTGCCACCAGTGTATCAGATGCGCCAAACAGGCGGATGCCGTCAGCATGGAAACCGAGCATAGTGTTTCTCTCCTTTATCAAAAAATTAGAAATCTTTCATAACTGTACCACAATGGGTGCATCCTTTCAAGGGAAAGCCTTTCTTTTCCCAAGAAATCAGGTAGGAATAGGCAAAAAGATTGACAGTTTATAGCAATCGTTGTTATAATTTAAGGTAGCGTTTTGGGTCTTTTATTCAAAATGTTTTTGAGAGAGAGAAATAATTTCGAAACGAAATGTTTCATAAATAGGAGGAATCATAATATGCTGGAACTGAAGAATATTTGCTTTTCCGCAGATGGAAAAGAGATTCTCAAGAATATCAACCTGACGATCGATGATGCCAAATTCATTGTTATCACAGGCCCCAACGGCAGCGGCAAATCCACACTGGCGAAGATCATCGCCGGTATCATCACCCCCGACAGCGGTCAGATCCTGCTGGATGGACAGGATATCACAGAACTGGGCATCACAGAGCGTGCGAGAGCAGGCATCAGCTTTGCTTTCCAGCAGCCCGTGCGCTTCAAAGGCGTCACTGTAAAAGACCTGATCACCCTTGCCAGCGGTCAGGAACTGAGCACAGCAGATGCTTGTCAGTATCTGGCAGAGGTTGGCATGTGCGCCAAGGATTATATCGACCGTGAGGTAAACAGCAGCCTTTCCGGCGGCGAACTGAAACGTATCGAGATCGCAACCGTTATGGCGAGAAAAACAAAGCTGACTCTGTTCGATGAACCCGAAGCAGGCATCGACCTGTGGAGTTTCCAGAACCTGATCAACGTGTTCGAAAAGATGCACGAAGAGATCCAGGGCTCTATCATGATCATTTCCCACCAGGAAAGAATCCTGGATATCGCTGACCAGGTGGTACTGCTGAGCGCCGGCGAAGTGAAACAGATCGGTACAAAAGAAGAAGTCCTGCCCGGTCTCTTTGGCATGGAAACAGGCTGCAGATATTTTATGGGAGGTAACAAATAATGTTGAACGATATCGTAAAAAACCTTCTTCAGGAAGTTTCCGGCATGATGAATATTCCCGCAACAGGGGCATTCAACATCCGTAATAATGGGAAAAGCGAAGGCAGACATTCTACAGAAAATATCGACATCGTACCCAAGGCAGACGGTACAGGTCTGGATATCTATGTAAAGCCTTTTACAAAAAATGAAGATGTACACATTCCCGCCCTCATCACCCAGGACGGCGTAAAAGAAGTGGTATATAACGATTTCCATATCGGCGAAGGTGCGGAAATCACCATCATCGCTGGCTGCGGCATCCATAACTGCGGTTGCGACGATTCCGTTCACGAAGGCATCCACCGCTTCTTCGTGGGCAAAAACGCAAAGATCGTTTATCTGGAAAAACACATCGGGGAAGGCGATGGCAACGGCAAACGTATCATCAATCCCCAGACTCATATCGAAGCGGAAGAAAACGCGTATGTGGAAATGGATACCGTGCAGCTGAAGGGTGTCGACTCCACAAAACGTATTTCCAGCGCAGTGCTGAAAGATGGCGCGACTATCGTCATCAAGGAAAAGATCATGACCCACGGCGAACAGTATGCGGAAACCTCCTTCGACGTAGATCTGAACGGCACAGGCTCCAGCGCAAAGCTGATCTCCCGCTCCGTTGCCAGAGATAATTCCAGACAGCTGTTCCGTTCCAAGATCAACGGCAACGCAGACTGCTATGGTCATTCCGAATGTGATGCGATCATCATGGACAACGGCGTGGTAGCGGCAGAACCCGAGATCACAGCAAACCATGTGGATGCATCCCTGATCCACGAAGCGGCTATCGGCAAGATCGCCGGCGACCAGCTGACAAAGCTGATGACACTGGGTCTGACAGAAAAAGAAGCGGAAGCACAGATCATCAACGGCTTCCTGAAATAAGCCAAAGGAGATGGGCGGATGAGCAGTACAGTGAAAACAGAGGTCATCAGCTGGATCAAGACCATCCTTTTGGCGGCGATCCTGGCTGGGGCAGTCAATTCCTTCCTCATCGTCAATGCGGAGGTGCCCACAGGCTCCATGGAAAATACCATCATGGCGGGGGATCGTATCCTTGCCCTGAGAACCTCCTATTGGTTCGACGAACCCCAACGGGGGGATATCACCGTCTTCCATTTTCCCGATGACCCGACGGGCAAGACCCTTTATGTGAAGCGTATCATCGGCGAACCGGGGGATACGGTCTGGGTAGAGGATGGCGAGGTTTTCGTCAACGGTGAGGCGTTGGAGGAGGATTATATCGCAGAGACCACCCAAGGGGATTTTGGCCCTTATATCGTGCCGGAGGGCTGTTATTTCATGATGGGTGATAACCGCAATCATTCGCTGGATTCCCGTTTCTGGGAAAATAAATTCGTAGAAGAAGATGAAATTCTGGGCAAAGTTGTATTACGGTACTATAAAGGCTTTAAGTGGATTTCCTGACAGGAGGGGCTCGACATGGGATTGAAAGCAAAAGATAAAGTGATCGCGATACTTTTGATCGTACTGGCGATCGTGGTGTTCGTCGGCGGACGCTACCATGATAACAACACAGGCTTCACCACAGAAAAATGGGTGGCTTATCAGGGCAACAGCCGTCAGCTGATCCTGCAGGATCTGAGAGACCGTACCCAGTTTGTGGGGATGACCACGGAAGAAGTGAAGAAAATGCTGGGCGAAGCGGAAGAAGAAACAGATACTTTCCTGAATTACTACGTTGGTATCCCTCAGGGGCTTTTTGGTACAAAGGCCGATGGGGAAAAAGAATATTTTGTGCTTTATCTGGAAGATGGAAAAGTGACAAAAACAGAAGTATGCACTGCGGGGGTATTGCCCAAGGAAAGCATCTATCGGATCATTGGCGATGCAACGGAAGATGCGGTGCTTTATCCCGAGGGTGCAAAGGAATAAAAGGAGGAACGAGATATGAAATGTCCTTTTTGCGGCAATGAAATGTCCGAAGGTACACTAACCTCCGGCAGATATATCCAGTGGAAGGAAATCAACCCCGAAACAGGCAAAAAGCAGGAATACCTGCTGGCGAAAAGCTATATGAGCGGGGCGAAGATGGAAGGTCAGCTTTGTACCCAGTGCAGAAAAGTGATCCTGGATATTGAACAATTCTAATGACGGAAACGACCCTGAGAAGGGTCGTTTTTTTGCGTATCTGAAAATATAAAAAGAACCGAACCATTTTATGCAAACAGGGCAGAATGATTCGGTTTCTTTTTTAATTACAGTTAGATTTTCTTTCTGATTTCAGCCAGATCTGCCTGAAATGCTGCAGCCAGTACTGTGGCATCCAGACTATAGGCCACAGAATCGTAGCCCTGCTGGAAACGTTCTGCAACAGCGGCGGGAGTGCCGGCAAAGATCATGCAGAATTTCCCTGCATCCCTGCAGGCTTTCTGCACCCGTTCCAGGGCCGCAACGAAGTCCGGCTGGGTGAACTGACCGGGAATCTCCATAGAAATGGACAGGTCGAAGGGGCCGATGAAGATGCCGTCTACGCCATCCATAGCAACGATCTCTTCGATATGTTCCAATGCGCCGACGGTTTCGCACTGGGGGATGACCAGGGTCTGTTCATTCCAGTAGGCCATCTGGTCGGGAACGGACTGCTGTGCCATTTCGTCGAAGCCCCAGCCATCCTTCCGGGAAGGGCAGAAGCCCCGCTTGCCAACGGGGAAATATTTTGCGTATTCCACGATTTGGTGCACCTGTTCTACCGTATGCACATCGGGCACGATGAGCCCCTGCACACCTACGTCTAACAGCTTCAAAACAGCAGGACGGCTCACTTCGCGGACACGGGCCAGTGCAGTCAGCCCGACATTTTCTGCCGCACGGGCAAAATCACGGCTGCTTTCCGCTTCAAAGGGGCCGTGTTCGTTATCCAGAATGATGAAATCCAAACCGGTTCTGCCAAGGGCTTCAATGACACTGGGACTGCCCAATTCGAAGAAGGTGCCGATGGGTTTTGCACCCTTTGCCAGTTTTTCTTTCAATGTATTTTTCATGTGATTTCCTCCTTTTTTAGTCATTATACCATATAAAGAAGCGGAATCCCTCAAAAAACTTCGTTTTTTTCGGTCGCTTCGCTCCTTAAATCACAAAAACAGGAAGTTTTCCTGTAAACAGTAAAAATTCCTGCTTTGTATGATTTTTTCCGCTTCTAACGGATGTTGTAAAATGTAAGCTGGTTTGGTATAATAACAGCAGAAATCAATTTTTTTTCAATAGAAGGAGGAATTTCCCATGAAAGCAACAAAAGACATGACAATCGGCGAACTGCTGATGATGGACAGAGGTGCAGGCATGATTCTGATGCAGAATGGTATGCACTGTGTAGGCTGCCCTTCCGCTGCAGGCGAAACACTGGAAGAAGCATCCATGGTTCACGGTATGGACTGCGATAAGCTGGTGAAGGAACTGAACGCTTATCTGGAAAACAAATAAGTAAAACGAAACGATGACGGTGCCCCAGCAGGTGCCGTCCTTTTCATAGGAGCAAAAAGAGAGATAGGGGGAGAAAATATGAAGGTACTTCTCATCAACGGCAGCCCCAATGGTCATGGCTGCACATACACTGCCCTGAAGGAGATCGAAAAGACCCTGCGGGCGGAAGGCATCGAAACAGAAATGTTCTATCTGGGCAATAAACCCATCGGCGGCTGCTTGGGCTGCGGCTATTGCAAGAAAAACGGCAAATGCGTGCAGGAAGATGTGGTGAATAAGATTCTGCCCAAGGCTTTGGCAGCAGATGGCATCATCCTTGGGGCGCCTGTGCATTATGCTTCCGCAGCGGGTCAGGCTTCTTCTGCTTTCGACCGACTGTTTGTGATGTCCAACGGCGGTTTTGCCAATAAGCTGGGGGCAGCAGTGGTTTCCTGCCGCAGAGGCGGTGCGTCCGCAACCTTCGATCAGCTGAATAAATACTTCACCATCAGCAATATGCCCATCGTTTCCGGCAACTACTGGAATCAGGTCCATGGCAATACGCCGGAGGAAGTGAAGCAGGATCTGGAAGGGATGCAGAATATGCGTGCCATCGGCAGAAATATGGCGTGGCTGCTGAAATGTATCGAAGCCGGCAAGAACGCCGGTGTGGCTCTGCCTGAAGCAGAAGAAAAAATCAAAACAAATTTCATTCGGTGAGAAAAAGTTGTCGAATGGAGTCAGATATGATACTATAAAATGGGATTGCCGTTTGGCGGTTGGTCACTTCCTTTGAAAGGAGGTGACGCTTATGGTTACATACGAAGGGTTGTTTACTTTTTGTTTGGTAATAATAGGTGTGATTTCCTTGTTGCAAGACAAGCGAAAATAAAAAAGCGACCGCCTAACCTGCGAAGTTAGACGGTCCATCCATGTAATTTGGACTGACCGCTTTGCGAGAAACGGCAATCCTTCTTAACTTGATTATAACACCTGCCGCTGACAGTGTCAACGGTGGGTGTTTTTTACATATTCAGTTCTTCCCACTCTTCATACAGACCTTCCAGCTTTTCCTCCAGCTTTGTCTTTTCTGCAAAGATTTCGTTGGCTTTGCTGTAATCGGTGCCGCAGGCCGCCATGTCCTCGTCGGCTTTGGCGATGGCAGCTTCCGTTTCCTCGATCTCCTTTTCCAGCTTGGCGATCTTGTTGGCCAGCTTTCGTTCCGCCGCCTGCTGTTCCTTCTGCTTCAGCCAGTCGTTTTTCGTATCGCTGATAGGCTGGGCAGGTGTGGCTGCGGCTTTCTGGGGATTCTGCAGGGCTTTTTCCGCCTCGTTGCGGGCCCGCTCTGCTTTCTTTTCCAGATAATAATCATAATTGCCGTTGTAGAGGATGACACCATCAGGGGTCAGCTCCAGAATCTTTTCTGCCGTTTTATTGATAAAATAACGGTCGTGGGAAATATAGATGACCGTCCCCTCGTAGCGGTTTAAGGCACTTTCCAGCACTTCCTTAGAAAACATATCCAGATGGTTGGTGGGTTCGTCCAGCATCAGCAGATTCGCCTTGGAAAGCATGATCTTCGCCAGAGAAACACGCCCCTTTTCCCCGCCGGAAAGGGCAGAGATGGGCTTGAATACATCGTCCCCTGTGAAAACAAAGGCCGCTAGCATATTTCGGATCTGCCCCTGGGTCAAAGTGGGGTAGGAATCGGAAATTTCTTCGAAAATCGTTTTTGTCTCGTCTAATTTCGCCTGTTCCTGGTCATAATAACCAACGAATACGTTGGTACCAAAACGAATCAGCCCGCTGTCGGAGGAAACTTCCTTCAGCAGCATGCGGAACAGGGTGGATTTGCCCACGCCGTTGGGGCCGATGATGGCTACCTTATCACTTCGTTTCACATCGAAGGAAACATTCTGGAAAACCTTTTGCCCGCCATAGGATTTGGAGAGATTCTCCGCATGAAGCACATCGTTGCCGCTGGTCAGGAAGGGGGTCAGGGTCAGGCGCATCTGGTCGGGCAGGGCATCGGGTCTGTCGATGCGTTCCATCTTATCCAGAGCCTTTTCCCGGCTTTCCGCCCGTTTGATGGATTTTTCCCGATTGAAGGAGCGCAGAGTGCGGATGACATCCTCCTGATGCTTAATCTCCTTCTGCTGCATATCGTAGGCCTTCTGCTGGATCTCCCGATTGATCTCTTTCTGCTGCCAATAGAAGGAGTAGTTGCCGTTATAGATGGTGGATTTTTTATTTTCGATTTCGATGACCTTTGTCACGATGCGATCTAGGAAATAACGGTCATGGGAGATGATGAGGACAGAGCCGGGGTATGTCCGCAGGAAATCCTCCAGCCATTCGATGGAGGCAATATCCAGGTGGTTGGTAGGTTCGTCCAAGAGCAGCACATCGGGCTTGGAAAGCAGCAGCTTTGCCAGATGGACACGGGTCTTTTGCCCGCCGGAAAGCTGGTTCATGGGACGGTTGAAGTCGTTGTCTGCGAAGCCGAGGCCTTTCAGCACGCCTTTTAAGCGGCTCTGATAGCTATAGCCGTCATTTTGCTCAAAATAGTGCTGTAAAGCGGCATATTCCTCCATCTTGTCTGATAAAGCTTGTCCACTCAAGCCCCCCATTTCGTTTTCTAATTCACGAAGATTTGCTTCGGTCTGAATGATTTTTTCGAAAACCGATAGCATTTCTTCATAGATCGTGCGGTCGCTTTCTATCTGTATATTCTGGGCAAGATAGCCTAAAGATGCATCTTTTTTGAGATAAAATTCACCGCCGTCGGCAGATATTTCCCCGGTCAGCACCTTGAAAAGGGTGGTCTTACCGGCGCCGTTTACCCCGACAATGGCGGCTTTTTCCCGTTCTTCGATGTGAAAGGTGATTTTTTCCAAGATCACATCGATGCCGTATGCTTTGTGCAATTGTCTGCATGCAAGTATCATTTATACAACCTCCGTTTGCAGTGCATTTTCTGCTTTTATGATAACAGAAAATCCGGTGGATTGAAAGAGTTATTGTTGACAATAAAATAACAGGAGTGATATACTAAAATTGACTTAAAATTAAAGAAAACAGTAATTTTGTTTTCTTTTGTCTTACTCTATAATGAGAGGATCTGGAATTTATGGACAGCGAAAAAAAGATCTCCCCGGCAGTAATCAACAGATTACCCAGATACTATCGCTATTTGGGCGACTTGCTGGAAAGTGATATCACTCGCATTTCCTCAAAAGAGCTCAGTGCAAAAATGAACATCACCGCTTCCCAGATCCGCCAGGATCTCAACAATTTCGGCGGTTTTGGTCAGCAGGGCTATGGGTATAACGTTGAATACCTCTACAATGAAATCAAAAAGATCTTAGGTTTGGATAGATTGTACAATATGATCGTCGTAGGCGGCGGTAATATCGGGCAGGCTTTGGTGAACTATACCAATTTCGAGAAGCGTGGTTTTGTCATCAAGGCGGTATTCGATATCAATCCCCGTCTGATCGGGATGACCATCCGCGGCGTGGAAGTGTACGATGTCGACCAAATGGAAGCCTATGTGAAAAACAACCCTGTGGATGTTGCCATCCTGACCCTTCCCCGTTCGCAGGCGGTGAAGGTAGCCAACGATCTGGCAAAATGGGGTGTAAAAGGCATGTGGAATTTCAGCCATGTGGATCTGCAGGTTCCCGATGATGTTTTGGTGGAAAATGTTCACCTGACAGACAGCCTGATGACATTGCTCTATAAGATCAACGAAATGTACTACAGCGGCGAAGATATGCATGAACATCAGCTGAAAGATGGTCTGCCTGTGAAGCCCCTGAAAGAAAACGAGGAAGAATAAGAAAAAGCCACTTTTTATAAAGTGGCATTTTTCATGTATCAGGAGGAACTCATGTTCAATTGGTTTGCATTTTTTTCATATATCATCGTCTCCTGCATCACACCGGGGCCCAATAACCTGATGTGTATGGCCAACGGCACCAATTTCGGCTTCAAGAAAAGCCTGAAATTCTGCTTTGGGGTGACGACTGGCTTTGCGATGATTTTGCTTTGCGCCATTGCCTGCAATTTTTTCATCTATTCCTATATCCCTGTGATCCTGAAGGTGATGACGCCCATCGGTGCGTTATACATCCTCTGGCTTGCGTGGACCATCTGGCGGGATAAGCCCAAGGATAAAAAGGAAAGCAAGCTCCAGCTGGATACCACGGCTTTTCACGTGGGGATCATCCTGCAGTTCGTCAATCCCAAGGGGCTCTTGTATGGGATGACGCTGATCACCAACTTTGTTTTCCCCTATGACCATTCCTTTGGCATGTTTGCCCTGACGCTGGTCATCAACTGGTTCGTGGTGCTGTTTTCCAATATCTGCTGGCTGTTGTTCGGCTCCATTTTCCAGAAATTCTTCGAGGAATACAAGAAGATCCTGAATGCGGTGATGGCACTGCTTCTGGTTTATTGTGCCCTCTCTTTGTTCCATTGACAAATTTACATAAAATATCATAAAAGAGTATCCACTGTAGTTTGGAAACTCTTTTCTCTTTTGGGTTCGGATGATTTTCCCAAAAGGGCAGGACTGTACGAAAGAGAAAAAAAGAAAGGAGAAAAATCATGGAAGCAGTCAAAATGGAGGAGAAATCCTATTATTTTTCCAATCACGATTTGAAGCGGCTGATCGTGCCGATGATCATTGAACAGTTTTTGGCAGTACTGGTGGGGATGTGCGACTCCATCATGGTAGCCAATGTTGGGGAACATGCCGTTTCCGGTGTTTCTTTGGTGGATACCATCTTTATCCTGCTGATCTATCTGTTTGCGGCACTGGCAACTGGGGGTTCCGTCGTTGCAGGGCAGTATATCGGGCAGAATAATCGGGAGAAGGCCAACAAGGCTGTCAATCAGCTGATCTTATTTACGGCAGTAGCTTCTGTCGCTGTTATGGCAGTGATCTATCTGACCCGCAATCTGATCTTACATAATGTGTTTGGGGATATCGAAGCCAATGTTATGGAGGCGGCAAAGACCTATCTGCTGATCGTTACGGCATCCATCCCCTTTATCGCCCTGTATAACGCAGGGGCAGCAGTTTTCCGTACCCAAGGCAATTCCAAGGTACCCATGTATCTTTCCATGATTATGAATACTATCAATGTCTGCGGCAATGCCATCCTCATTTTTGGGTTCAAAATGGGGGTTGCCGGAGCGGCAACGGCTACATTGGCCTCCCGTATGTTTGCGGGCATCGGCATCACGCTGCTGCTGCGGAGTCCTTCCCTGCATCTGCATCTGGAAAAGCCCTTCTCCTTCCGTCTGGATGGGGAAATGCTGAAAAAGATCGCCTATATCGGCGTGCCCAATGGGCTGGAAAATGGGATGTTCCAGCTGGGGAAGATCATGGTGCTGAGTATGGTGGCTTCCTTTGGCACAGCGTCCATTGCTGCCAATGCCGTTTCCAATATTCTGGCGACCTTTCAGGTTTTGCCCGGCCTGAGCGTGGGCATGGCGGTCATTACCGTTTGTTCCCGTTGTGTGGGGGCAGAGGATTATGATATGGCAAGGTTCTATACCCGCAAGATCGTCAAGCTGGTACACCTGCTGACCTTTCTCTTTACGGCAATCATTCTGTTGGTGCTGCCTGTTATCATGTATTTGTATAACCTGTCCCCCGAAGCCATGGAATATACCCGAAAAATCCTTTGGTGGCACGGTGTCATAGGCATCCTCATCTGGCCCGAGGCCTTTACCCTGCCCAATACCCTCCGTGCTGCCAGCGATGTGAAATTCTGCATGATTCTGTCTATCATTTCCATGTGGGTGTTCCGTATTGGCTTCAGCTATATTCTGGGCGTAAAGCTGGGTATGGGCGTATTCGGCGTTTGGGTGGCAATGACCATCGACTGGGTGGTGCGTGCAGTGCTGTTTATCATTCGGTATAAAGGCCATCGGTGGGAACATAGCAGTATTACATAAGCATAAAAAAAGGACTTCGTAAGAAGTCCTTTTTTTATTGCTTGCATTTTTTTTATGTGCGTGCTAATATAATCACAAGGAGGATTACCGCTTCCCAAAGGCGGTCAGTCCGTAAAGTCAAGAGCAGACCGTCTAACTTGTCAGGTTAGGCGGTCATTTTTTATCTATCCCTGTGTTGAAACAGGGAGATAATGACTACAAATAAAATACAAATCTGAATCAAATCAGGATATGTAACGTAATTCATAGCATCACCCCCTTTGCAGAGAGTGACTAACCGCCAAGCGATAATCCTCAAGCATATTCTACCATAGCAGACATATTTCCACAATAAAAAGGACTCCGTAAGGAGTCCTTTTGTTTTGCTTGCCTTTTATTTTGCTTATTTTGTTTTCCCCAGATAAGCCTGTTTGATCTCTTCATTTGCCAGCAGCTCTGCGCCGGTGCCTTCCATGGTGATGGTGCCGGTTTCGATAACGTACGCCTTATGGGCTACTTTCAGAGCCATGTTGGCGTTCTGTTCGATCAGCAGAACGGTGATGCCCTGTTCATTGATGGTCTGGATGATCTTGAAGATATCCTTTACCACCAGAGGGGCCAGCCCCAGAGAGGGTTCATCCATCATGATCACCTTAGGTCTGCTCATGAGGGCACGGCCTACGGCCAGCATCTGTTGTTCGCCGCCGGAAAGGGTACCTGCCATCTGCCATTCTCTTTCCTTCAGGCGGGGAAACAGGGAATAGATATAATCCAAGTCCTCCTTCAGGCTGTCTTTTCTGAGATATGCGCCGATTTTCAGGTTTTCCAGAACGGTCAGGTTGGGAAATACCCTTCTGCCTTCGGGCACCAGTGTGATGCCCTGAGAAACGATATAGTCGGGGGTCTTGCCCACAATCTCCTGCCCCTTATAGAGGATGGAGGCCTGCTTGGGCTTTACCAGACCGGAGATAGATTTCAGTGTTGTGGATTTGCCTGCGCCGTTGGCACCGATCAGGGTTACGATCTGTCCTTCGGGCACGGTGATGTCGATGCCCTTTACTGCTTCGATACCGCCGTAGGAAACCACCAGATTTTTGATCTCAAGAATATTACTCATCATCAGCCACCCCCAAATATGCGTCGATTACATGCTGGTTATTCTGGATTTCCACCGGGGTGCCGTTGGCGATCTGTTTCCCGAAGTCGATCACGTAGATCCAGTCGGAAATATCCATAACCAGATTCATGTGGTGTTCGATCATGAAAATTGTCAGGTGGAATTTGTCGCGGATATCCTTGATGAAATCTGTCAGTTCGTCTGTTTCCTGAGGGTTCAGACCTGCGGCAGGTTCATCCAGCAGCAGCAGTGTAGGCTCTGTTGCCAAGGCACGGGCGATCTCCAGATGTCTCTGCTTACCATAGGGCAGAGAAGAGGCGATTTCATCCTTTACGTCATATAGGTCCAGAATACGCAACAGTTCCAGAGAATCTTCCCGCATTTTCTGTTCTTCTTTATGGTTCAGGCGGAAGGTATCCGCAAAAATATTGGCCTTCATACGCATGTGCTTTGCGATCAGCACATTTTCCAGAACGGTCAGTTCCTTGAACAGGCGGATATTCTGGAAGGTGCGGGCGATGCCCAGCTTTGTGATCTTATCAGGGGTAGGTTCCAGGGTTTTTTTGTATTTGCCTTTATTTTCCCCTGCATACAGTTTATCCATTTTCCCCTTGGGGTAGTTGGAAATGATGGTGTTGCCATGGAATTTTACTTCACCGTTGGTGGGGGCATATACCCCTGTGATGACGTTGAAGGCAGTTGTTTTCCCTGCGCCGTTGGGGCCGATCAGGGAAACGATCTCCCCTTCTCTTACTTTCAGAGTGAGGTTATTTACGGCAACGACACCACCAAACTGCATCGTTATATCTTTTACACTCAGAATGGTCTTTTTATCATTCATTGCCTTCACCTCCTACAGGAGTTTTTTCTTTATTGCCCATCCGTTTCAGGATGAAATTCCAGCTAAATTCCTTGGTACCCATGATACCCTTGCGGAAGAACAGAACCACGATCATCAGGATGATAGAGAATACGACCATACGGAAGCCTGTTTTGAACAGGGGGATCTGTACCCCGGCGACGAAGAAGGGTTGATCCAAAAAGCGGAGCCACCATTCCCTTGCCGCAATGACAATGAAGGAAGAGATGATGCTGCCTGTCATGGAACCCATGCCGCCGATCACAACGATCAGCAGGATATTGTAGGTCAGAGTGATGTTGAATGTAGTGGATGTGATGGCGCCCATATACATTGCCATCAGGGCACCGCCGATGCCGGCAAAGAAGGAGCTGATGATAAAGGACATCTGTTTATGCTTTGCCAGATTGATGCCCATAGCCTCTGCGGCAATTTCATCCTCACGGATGGCCTTGAAGGCTCTGCCGTAGGAAGAATTGATGAGCAGCCAGATGATGAAGATACAAATGACTACTACCGCAAAGGGGAAATAGAAATTGGGAAATTTGGGAATCAGCTTCAGCCCCAGGGAGCCGTTGGTGATACGGTTCATAGGGGAGCTGCCCACGATGATACGCACGATTTCCGCAAAGCCCAGTGTGGCAATGGCGAAATAGTCACTTTTCAGCCGCAGCACGGGGGCACCGATGATGGCTGCCATGATGGCGCAGACGATACCGGCAACGATGAGGGCTGCCACAATGGGCAGTTCGATATTTGCTAGCCAGTCAGCCACGCCGTAAAGATAGTAAACGCCTGCCCGCTGGTTTGCGGGGATGGTGAAGATGGCGAAGGTATAGGCACCTACTGCCATAAAGCCCGCCTGCCCCAGAGAGAACAGACCGGTAAAGCCGTTCAAAAGGTTCATGGAAACTGCCACCAGTGCATAGATGGAACCCAGCTGCAGTACGGTACGCAGCATATAGGTAGGGGCTGTGAATTTGTTGACACCCACCAGGACGATTGCCAAAACAACGATGGCGATCACGGAAAAGAGTATGGAAAGTTTGTGTTTTTTCTGTTCTGTCATATCGCTCACCTGCCCTTACACTTTTTCTGTGATCTTTTCGCCGAAGAGCCCTGTAGGCTTGAACAGCAGAACAACGATCAGCAGGATGAATGTGAATACGTCACTGAATTCAGAATAGCCCGCAGCCTTGATAAAGGTTTCGGAAAGGCCGATGACAAAGCCGCCCAGCATGGCGCCGGGGATGGAACCGATCCCACCGAATACTGCGGCGATGAAGCATTTCAGACCGGGCAGGGAACCTACCAGGGGATATACGGAGGGGCGGGGTGTGAAATACAGGATAGAACCCACACCGGCCAGGAAACAACCGATGACGAAAGTGAAGCTGATGACACGGTTGATCTTGATGCCCATGAGCTGAGATGTTTCGAAATCCTTGGAAACGGCACGCATCGCCATACCGATCTTTGTATGGTTGATCAGCTGCAGCAGCAGGAATACGAATACCAGCGTCAGGATAGGGGTGATGAAGGTTACCACGGAAGTAGAGATACCGCCGATGGTGATGGTCTTCATAAGGAAGTCGATTTTGGGGTAGCCTTTGGGCAGAGCGGAGAACAGGTATGTAGCCAGATTCTGTAGCAGGTAGGAAACACCGATGGCAGAGATCATGATAGACATACGGGGAGAGCTACGCAGAGGCTTATAGGCCACTTTTTCGATGACCACGCCCAAAAGGATGGTCGCAGCCAGAACGATGACGATGGAAACATACCAGGGCAGAGCAAAGTCTACCATGGCGAAGATCATAAAATATGCTGCCATCATGAAAATGTCGCCGTGGGCAAAGTTGATCAGGCGCAGGATGCCGTAAACCATGGTGTAACCAATGGCGATGAGGGCATAGATGCCGCCGATGGAAATGCCCGTCAGGCAGTATTGTAAGAATGCTGTTGATGTCATAAGCAACCTCCTGACATTGTGAAAAATGATGATGCACCGATTTGTGAAGGTTTATGAAGACTGTCCTGCAATCTCCATAAACCTTCATAAGCCGATTTTATGTATTTATGGAAAAAGCGGCGGGACGATCATCCCGCCGCAAAAACTCTTTTGTACGTTTTGGGGATATCCCCTGATGGAAAGAAACTTATTTTGTTTCGTCGATCTGTTTCTTCACGAATACAAATTTGCCGTTTTCCACTTTCTTCAGGTAAGCAGCGTCTTTGTTTGCGTCGCCTGTTTCGCTGAAGGTGATGTTGCCTGTTACGCCGTCATAGTTGACTGCTGCCAGAGCATCGCGCAGGTTTACGCTGGTCAGGTCGCCTTCTGTGCCATCCAGAGATGCCAGAGCTGTTACCATTGTCATGTAACCGTCATAACCCAGAGCGGATACAGCTGCTACGCCGTCTGTGCCGCCGTTCAGAGTGATGCGCTGTGCATCTTCGTTCAGGTATGCTTTGAAGCCGTTTACGAAGTCTTTTGCCAGAGGTGTGGATTCGTCGTTTTCATCGAAGAATGTGGAGAATACAACGCCTTCTGCTGCATCACCTGCTGCGATCACGATGGATTCATTTTCCCATGTATCGGAGCCCAGGATGTGTGCTTCCAGACCGTTTGCTTTTGCCTGAGGCAGGATCAGAGTTGCTGTTGCGATAGAGCAGGGGATGAATACACATTCTGCCTGGGACTGTTTTACAGTTGTCAGAATCGCATTGAAGTCGGATTCGTTTGTCTGGTATGTTTCGTCAGCAACGATTGTGCCGCCCAGCTGTTCGAATGCCTGTTTGAAGTAAGCAGCGATACCTGTGGAGTAGTCATCGCCGTTCTGGCTTACGATAGCAGCTGTTTTGTAGCCCATTTCTTCTGCTGCGTAGGAAGCCATTACTGTACCCTGGAAAGGATCCAGGAAGCATGTTCTGAAGTAGAAATCGTTGCCTGCTGTAACCTGAGGGTTTGTGCAGGAGCAGCCGATGGCGGGAACGCCTGCTTCAGCGAAAGTCTGACCTGCTGCGATGGAAACGCCGGAGCCATAGGAGCCCAGAACGCCCACAACGCCGGAAGAGATCAGGGACTGTGCTGCTGTTACAGCTGCTGTCTTGTCGGACTGGTTATCAACTTCCACCAGTTCGATGTTGTAGGTTGTGCCGTTGATATCAACAGTAGGCACAACTGTGTTTGCATAACGGATGCCCAGAACTTCCTGCATACCGCCGCCGCCGTTTTCGCCTGTTGTGGGTT
The DNA here is from genome assembly GCA_945912105.1 of [Eubacterium] saphenum. Lineage (GTDB taxonomy): Bacteria > Bacillota > Clostridia > Lachnospirales > Anaerotignaceae > Anaerotignum_A. The sequence goes on from CAMEBC010000006.1 coordinate 112,169, forward strand.
CAAAGACACCGATCTTGATGGTGTCGCCGCTGATGGCTGTGCCAGCTACAGAAGCTGTTGTACCTTCAGAGGAGCCGCCGCAGGCAGCCAGAGACAGTGTCATTACAGAGGCCAGAGCCAGAGCAATAAACTTTTTCATAATTTACAACCTCCCATAAATGGATTTCCGGGAAGCATCAAACCGGAAAAATGTCGTTTTTCGTAGTGGCTATGTACCCAGCACGGATGTCCGCAATGGGGGAACAGATGCTTTTTGCCATTATTCAAAATATACCATAAAATCGGCAAAGAAGCAACAAGGGGACAACCCTTTTTGCGGAAAGGACAAGGGATTTTCTCTCATGTACTCAAAAAAGAACAACGGGGCCGCCCGATTTTAAGAAGGAGTTTCACGAAACCACACGTTTTTTTAATTGCATGAATAAGGGGATAGCAAAAAAGAGGGATTTTGAGTATAATAAATCTATTATGGACAAGTACCCGATTTTTCGGAAGAAGATAGATGAAAAAGAGATGAAGGAGGAGTCGCTTTGAGCAGAGCAGATGAAATTTTCAAAGCAAATTGCAGACAAATTTTAGAGAGTGGGTTTTCTACGGAAAACGAAAAAGTGCGTCCCGTTTGGGAGGATGGTACCCCTGCATACACCATCAAGACCTTTGGTGTGGTGAACCGCTATAACCTGCAGGAGGAATTTCCCCTGATGACCCTGCGCTATACCAACTGGAAGGCAGCCATCGACGAGATCCTGTGGATCTGGCAGAAAAAATCCAACAATGTAAACGATCTGAACAGCAGGATCTGGGATTCCTGGGCAGATGAAACTGGTTCCATCGGCAAGGCTTACGGCTATCAGCTGGGGGTGAAATATAAATTCCCCCACGGCGAAATGGATCAGGTGGATAACGTGCTGTGGCAGCTGAAAAATACCCCTGCCTCCCGACGGATCATGACGAATATTTATAACTTTGCAGACCTGACGGAAATGGGTCTGGAACCCTGTGCCTACAGCATGACCTTCAACGTGACAGGCAATAAACTGAACGGCATCCTGAATCAGCGTTCTCAGGATACTTTGACAGCAAATAACTGGAATGTGGTGCAGTATTCTGCCCTGCTGATGATGTTCGCCCAGGTCAGCGGTCTGGAGCCCGGCGAGCTGATCCACGTGATTTCCGATATGCATATTTATGACAGACACGTGGATATGGTGAAACAGATGCTGGAAAGAGAGCCCCTGCCTGCACCTAAGGTGAGACTGAATCCCGAAGTAAAGAATTTCTATGATTTCACTGTGGATGATTTCATCGTGGAGGATTACCAGTATCATAAATCTCTGGGCAAAGTGCCTGTGGCGATTTAAGGGGGATTGGATATGGATATTATCGTAGCAGTAGACGAAAAATGGGGCATCGGCAAGGACGGCGACGTGCTGCAGCGGATTTCTGCAGATATGAAATATTTCCGCGGCAAGACCACAGGCAATGTGCTGGTCATGGGAAGAAAGACACTGGAATCCTTCCCCAATCAAAAGCCCCTGCCTAATCGGGTGAATATCGTACTGACAACAAATCGGGCTTATGAAGCAGAAGGCGTTGTGCTGTGTCACGATTTGGCAGACCTGCCTGAACTTTTGAAGGCTTATGAAGGGAAACAGGTTTTTGTTGCCGGCGGCGGCAGCATCTATGCACAGCTTCTGCCTCAGTGCGAAAAGGCATATGTGACAAAAATTTATAACACCTACCCCGCAGATACCACCTTCCCCAATCTGGATGAAAACCCCCAATGGGAATTGGCAGAAAAAGGGGAAGTGCAGGAGGAGAATGGTGTAAAATTTTCTTTTGATGTGTATAAGAAAAAATAAGCCAAAAGGAGACCTAACGGTCTCCTTTTTTAGTTACTGCAAAGGGTTCTCCAGCTGCTGCCCTATTCTTGGCAAATCTCCTCCGAAATAGGAAAAACACTGCGTGTTTTAAATATTTCTTCGGAGAATTTCCTGCGCGGGCGCAGCAGAAAAGCGTTGGCAAAAATCAAGCGAATATACCCAGTGATTTTAAAAAACGGATGCAGTCAACAAAGCCTTGTTGATATAAAAAGCGCATCCGATATTCGGCATCCTCCCATATTTCAAGGGACATTTCTTCAAAAACCGGTCTGTCGGATGGCACAAGAAGGTTGTCCATCAACGATTTCCTTTGTTTCTGCCTTTCTATTTGATATTCAAATAGCTTTGAGGCTTCAAAAGATTTCATTGCCCGAAGATATAAAGCATCTAAAAAATCATTCCATTCCTCTGTTTTATCCATAAAAATCCCACCATCTATGTGTTTGCACCATTATAAAATAAACAATGTCGATACATCCCTATTTTGAATATCTTGTTCTAAAACAGCTTTTTCGATGGAGAGCAAGCCTTGCCGGAAAGGCACTTTATACTGCCCGAAGGGGCTTGGGGGGAAGGGATACATCGTTTCCCTTATGTCCAGACTGTAGACAAAGTGATTTTTGAGTAGCGGAAGGGTTCGGGAAACAAACCCGTTTCCCGAATGGAATCCGCAGGAGGAATTTATTTCCGACGAGGAAAACAGCGGGTTTCAAGGCGTTTTTGCCGATGGAACCCGTCTGTTTATTCTTCTGTCTCAACTCGTCGAAATCCTGATTTCGACGAAGGGTGTCGACAAAGTCGACACCCTCAAATGACCCCTTCCGAGGTCTTTTCTTTATTTTCCTTACTCAAAATGCTCCGGATGAATCCCCGACCATCCCGTCTGGGGCATGGTCATCAGCCGATACACATCCTCCAATTCCAGATCGAAATCGAAGATATCCAGATTTGCTTTCATCCGCTCCGGTGCGGAGGATTTCGGTAAGGGCAGCACATTATTCTGCAGGCAGAACCGCAGGCAGATCTGTGCGGGGCTCTTTCCATATTTTTTTGCCATCTCCAGAATCAGAGGGTCATCCAGCAGTTTGCCCCGTCCCAAAGGGCTCCACGCTTCTGCCTGTATGCCATGGGACTGGCAGAAGGCAGCGGTGGCATGCTGAATATAGCCGGGGTGGAACTCCAGCTGGTTCACCATGGGCAGGGTGTTGGCGTTTTTCATCAGATGCAGCAGGTGCTGGGGCAGGAAATTGCAGACGCCGATGGCGCGGACAGCCCCTTCCTCATAAAGCTGCTCCAAAGCCTTCCAGCTTTCCGTCACCAATGGCTTCCAGTCTGCGCCGGGGTAGGGCATGGGCCAATGGATCAGGAACAGATCCAGATAATTTACGCCCAAATCCTTCAGGGTGGCATGAAAGCTGGCCATGGTCTTATCGTAGCCCAGTTCTGTTTTCCATACCTTAGAGGTCAGGAAAATTTCCCGACGGGGAATGCCGCTGTTTTTCACAGCCTGCCCTACGACCTTTTCATTTTCATATTTTCTGGCGGTATCCAGATGGCGATAGCCCACCTGCAATGCATCCAGAAGGATGCTTTCTTCCTTTACCAGATAGGTGCCGAAGCCCAAAAAGGGCAGTTCCACACCATTTTCCAAAACGAATCCTTTTTCACCGATCATCGTACTCCTCCTTACAGCAGGCCTTTTTCTTCCAGAATGGAGCGAGCCTGTTTTGTCAGAATTTCTTTTGTATTTTTTGCAGGTTCCTGCAAAACCATATCCAGCAGTTCTGCAAGGATATTACCCAGTTCCTTGCCGTGGGGTGCGCCCATCTCCATCAGATCTTTGCCGGAAAGCTGCAATGTTTTCAGAGTCAGGCAGTCCCCCTCTGCCAGGATTTTTTCGAACAGTGCCTTGCTTTCCTGATGGGGAGAAGCAGGGCGCAGGATGGATTGCAGCAGCAAAAGCTGTTCCATGGCTTCTTCGCCGATGGTGCCTGCCAGCTTCCGCAGGGGATAAGCCTCTGTAGGAACGTCCTCGGGCAGATAATCCAGCAGCAGGCAGACCCGTTTCAGGGTATGGTTGTCAAATTTCATGCCTTTCAGGAAATTTTTTGCTTCAGGGGAAGTGTAATCCTGCAAAACAATGCACCAGCGGAGGAGAGCATCTTTGGGGCAGGCGGAAATTTCGTCTAAAATCGTCTGGCTGCGGGCGATCAGGCGGGCGGACAGGGTGGGGTCGATCTGTGCTAAGAGACCGCTTTCCCAGAGGAGAGGCATTTTTTCTTTAAAAGGAGAAAGCCAAAGCTTTTCCAGTTCCTCCCGAATCCGTTCCACGCTGATTTTCTGAATCAATGCTGTGTTGGCGCAAAGGGCCGCCCAAGTTTCTTCTTCGATCTGGAATCCTAGCTGTGCCGCAAAGCGTACGCAGCGCAGCATCCGCAGGGCGTCCTCCTGAAACCGCAGAGCAGGGTCGCCTACGCCGCGGATGGTTTCCGCCGCAATGTCCTCCTGCCCGTGGAAAGGGTCTCGGAAGCCTTCGGCAGGGTGATAGGCGATGGCGTTCATGGTGAAGTCCCGCCGGAGCAGGTCCTCCGTCAGGTTTTTGGTGAAGGAAACGGCATCGGGGTGGCGGCAGTCGGCATATTCGCCGTCTACGCGATAGGTGGTGACCTCGTAATTTTCCTTGTGCAGCACCACGGTGATGGTGCCGTGCTGGATGCCCGTGTCAAAGGTATGGTCGAAGAGGCTCTTTGTTTCTTCGGGCAGGGCAGAGGTGGTGATGTCCCAATCCTGAGGGATGCGCCCCAGAATGGAATCCCGCACACAGCCGCCCACGATATAGGCCTCGTGACCGCCTTTGTTCAGGGTATCTAAAATCAATGCCGCATCGGCGGGCATGGTAACTTTCGGTTTTTGCAAAGGGAAACCCTCCCATCCAAAAAGATTTATAATTTACAGATTTGCCTTAGTATACCATAAATAAGAACAAAAAAGCAGACTTTTTCATCGCCGAAGGGCTGTAAGTCTGCTTTGCTGTCGTTTTTATTTGTTATCGTAGGGCTTTACTTCGATTTCCTCTTTATCGAAATCAATGAAGATCTGGTAAGCGTAGTTATCGTCGCTGGTATCCCAAACCTCTACATATTTGGGGGTCACTTCAATGAGGATTTCTGTATCCTCGTGGCTGTATTTATTGTAGCTGCCCCAGAGGTATTTTTTATAGCCCTCTTCGAAGCGTCTGCCGGGTTCATCTACCACCAGACCGCAGTTTTTCGCCACACCCTCTACCTGGATGCCGCCGTAGCACATGGCAACCTGAGGGTTTTCAAAAAGTTGCTTTGTCTTGCGGAAGTTTTTATCTGTCTTGAAATAAATCTTGTCATCGTAGAACAGGCAGCTCACATTCCGCACCATAACGTAATCGTTTACGCTGCTGGCAAGGGCCATGATCTTCCAATCGCCCAGCTGTTCAAAAAACAGGGCTTTCGCCTGTTCAAAGGTCAAATTCTTATCTAAGCTGAATTTCATGTCGTTCTCTCCTTTTTCCTGAAATTTTATGCATTTTTTGTTTTGGATGCTGCAGCGGCGGAGCCGTTTCCGTGGAGGATGGGGCTCAGTCGTTTATACAATACCATGGCACCGATAGAGTTGATGCCGCATTTGATGAGATTGAAGGGGATGATGCCGAAGATCGCCAGTGTCAGGGCGTTCTGCACCATGGGATTCGCTTCTGTACACATCTGGATGAAATAATCCATTTCCTGACCCATCAGTGTCATATAGAAGGGGATGATGATATACAGATTTGTGAATACAGCTACGATGCTGCAGAGAACAGTACCCATTCCCATGCCGACAATGGCTGTTTTTTTGTTCTTATTGCGATGATACAGGAGCACAGGGGGCAGTACATAGGCACAGCTCAGCAGGAGATTCTGCAGTTCCCCGGTAAATGCGGAAGAGGTACCCTCTGTTGCCAGTTTCAGCAGGATTTTTACGATGATGATGCAGACTGCCTGGATCGGGCCCATGGCAAAGCCGCCGATCAGTTCTACCAGACCTGCCAGGTCAAAGTTCATAAAGGGTGGCATAAAGGGCAGGGGAAAGTCCAGATGCATCAGCACACAGCAGATAGCCCCCAGCATTGCGATCATGGTCAAGTCTCTTGTTTTCAGTTTCATGTTTCTTACCTCCGTTTTTGTTTGTTCGGAGATTCTTCTGTTGGGGTGCTTCCCTTTGGCAAAAAAGAAACCCCTTGGAAAAAACCAAGGGGCATACATACACCAAAAGGGAACCGATGGGCAGACAAAAAAAGCCCAAGCAGCACCAATTTTCTTCTCTCATCCGGACTATCACCGTCGGTCATGGAATTGCACCATGTCAGCCGATACCGCCATCAAAGCGATATCGGGTCGCGGACTTTTACCGCCGGTAGGGAATTGCACCCTGCCCCGAAGAATCACCATATATATTTACGAAGCAAGCATAGCACAAAAGGTACAGGTGTGCAATAGGGATTTGAAATTTTTATTTTTTTCGTATTTTGTAAAAAAATACGTTGACATTTGGAAAGGTTAGTAGTATTATATTTCTTGCAGTTGAGATATGCGCCCTTAGCTCAGTTGGTAGAGCAACTGACTCTTAATCAGTGGGTCCAGGGTTCGAGTCCCTGAGGGCGCATCTTTTCAAAGGAGAGGCGGGCTAAGCTATATGCTTGGTTCGCTTCTTTTTTTGTCTCCGATTCTTCCTGAAAATCAAGACCACCGAAAGATTATATGGGTGGTCTTTTTTGATTGCCTGTTCCATAGAATGTTTCAGAGACGATTTTTGGTCGGGAAGCAGGGGGAATGACTATGGAGGAGATCTACGAAAAAATATTGTGGGAAGGATATGGACTGCATTTTAAACATGGCACGCGGACGAGAACGGGGCTGGTCTGCCGTACGGATATGGGGATGCGGGAATTGAAAAAGCCCCGGGGCAGCATGGACAGCCTGCGTCTGGCCTTTGATGTGAAGGAACAGCTGCGGAAAAACGGCTTCTGCAATATCAGCCGTTCTTATCGGGCATTGGACGGGGAACCCTTTTATCGCTATGATGGGGTGCTGTATCTTTTGGAGGATGTGATGCCCCAGGATGCCCTGGAGGAGGATGGTGCCGCAGCTTTTATCCGGGGTGCAGATACCTTGGGGCAGATGCATCAGGCGGCGAAGGGGCTGAAAAGTGATTCTGCCTGCTGGGAAAGAGACCGCCTGCCGAAGCTCTATGCCAAACGGCGGAGCGAACTGGCGAAAGTACGTCGGCGAAACGACAAACGGGGCAGCTATGATGCCATCGACCTGCTGCTGCTGCAATATTATGACCAATACATGGCCCAGGCGGCGGAAGCGGAGGAATTGCTGGAAAAGGGCGGCTATGGCGAAGCCGTGGAAAAAGCGGAAAAGGCAGGGGGCTTTTGTCACAATGCCTTTAAAGGGGAAGCCCTTCGGCTGGATGAAAAGGGATGCATCTATGTGGGAAATTTCGATAAATGCACCACGGAGCTTCCCTTGGCAGACTTGGCGGCTTACCTGAGAAGATATCTGAAAAAGACCGATGGGGCAGAGGCAGGCATCCACGGGATGCTGGAAAGTTATGGGAAGCATTGTCCCCTTTCGGAAAAAGACCTGATCCTGCTGCAGGGGATGCTGGTCTATCCGGAAAAATTTCTGCGGCTGGTCAATGAATACTACAATCGGCGCAGAGCCTGCGTTTCTCCCGCCATGCAGGAACGGCTGGCGACGGCTGCCAGGGAAGAAGGAAATGGGGTGAAACTGAAAAACATCGTTTCCGGGGGCTGTTAGGAGGAGCAAAGGCTTCTCTTAACGGCCTTCCTTGTGTTTTTTCTGTTGCAACTTTTCTGAGAAGGGATTAAAATAGAGGATGAAGAACTCTGCAAATTTTTCCCCGAAGGAGGAGAAACAGATGAAGGATTATCATTTCCAAAAGGATAATCAGGATTTTGGCCAGACAGTCCGTCTGGATGATATAAATGAAAAGGTAAAACAACTGAATCAGAATACTGCCGACGATGAACTGGGCGATGCCAATGCTTTTTTGGATGCCTTTGAGTCGGAAAAATTCGATATGCCCATAGAAGAACAGGAAGAAGAGGAAGGGCTGGGCGATACCCGCAGGCCCCAGCCTGTGAAGCCTCCTGTGCCTCCCACAGAAGGGGACGGGGACGATGAATGGGACGAATATGATGAGGAAGAAGAGGACGGCTATTTTGGCCTGAGCAAAAGGACAGCCACCCTGCTGGCAGTGGTGGGGGTCATTGCCTGCATCTTTGGGTTCTCTTTGGTGCGCTGCAGCTTCCACCCCAGCAAAGCCCCGGTGGAAGTTTCCGGACAGGCTTTCCCCATGCTGGTGGAAGAGGTTCTGGATGAAGAAGAGATCATCGTTTACGATATTGCCGAGGAGGAGAAAAAGACCCTGAAGCTGACGGAAGAAACAAAGATGACCGATGAAGCAGGACGGGCTGTTGCCCATGGCGGCGTGAACGTGGGGGATCTTTTCCTGGCGGAACTGGATAAGGACGGGAAAACACTCCTTTCCATTGATTACAGCGATGCAGCCATCGACAGGGAAGAAGTGACCGGCCTGGAAGTGGATACCAGAAAACAGACCCTTTCCAATGAAGAGGAAACCTACGAATACGGCGAGGAAGCTCTGTTCCTCTATGACGAGGAAGAGATCGAACCTGACGATCTTGAGCCCTGCGATGTGCTGCTTTTGAAGAGCTATGAAGAGATGGTCTGGTCTGTGGAAGTGCAGGAATACCATGGCTATATCCTCGTAGAAAACGCAAAAAATATCAAAAACGGCGAACTGCAGCTGGATGAGGAAGAACCCATCCCTCTGGAAGAAGGGGCGAAGATCCCCGCAAAAGAAGGCAGCCATACAGTAACGGTGACCGGCTCCAATATTGAGACCAGAAAGGACAGTATTCTGGTGGAAGCAGGGAAGGAATTTGAATATGACCTTTCCAAGGCCCAGGAAAAGGTGGGCGTTATCATCGTCAATGCCAATGTGAGCGATTATAAACTGTACATCAACGGCGCAGCAGCGGAAAGCCCCGCAGTGCTGCCCTTGGGTGAATATGACCTTGTGATCCTGAAAAACGGCTATACGGAATGGAACCAGCATGTATCCCTGCAGCAGGATAGTGTGACAGTCAATGCAGAGCTTCAGCGGGATATCCAGTATGGTACCCTGACCGTAACGGCCGATGTGGACGGCGCATGGGTCTATATCAACGGCGAGGAATATGGCGTGGCGCCCATGCAGGTAAACCTGCCCTATGGTTCCTATAACGTGACCGTGGAAAAGAGCGGCTATGCCGATTTTAGGCAGACCATCCAGATCCAGGGAAGTGCGGCAACAATCCACGCAACAATGGAATAAAGAGTAGAAAGAGCTTTTCTATTCTTATCAATAAATCATGCTAAGGAGGAAACATCATGGAAGAATATCGTGTAAGATACCAGCAGTGGCTGGAAGACCCCTCTATCGATGAGGAAACAAAGGCGGAGCTGAGAAGCATCGCTGACGATGAAAATGAGATCAAAGAACGCTTCTTCAAGGAACTGGAATTTGGTACCGGCGGCCTGCGGGGCATCATCGGCAACGGCAGCAACAGACTGAACCAGTATACCGTTGGGAAAGCCTCTCAGGGTCTGGCAAATTACATCAAAAAAGAAGGCACCCAGGCAAAAGGGGTTGCCATCGCCTACGATTCCCGTTTCATGTCCCCCGAATTTGCGGAGGTGGCAGGGTTGATCTTTGCGGCAAACGGCATTCCTGCTTTTGTGTATCCTTCCCTGCGTCCCGTTCCCATGCTGTCCTTCGCAGTCAGAGAACTGGGCTGCACAGCGGGCGTTGTGCTGACTGCCAGCCATAACCCCCCCGAATATAACGGCTACAAGGTTTACTGGGCAGATGGCGCCCAGGTGGTAGCTCCCAGAGATAAGGGCATCATCACAGAAGTAAACGCTGTCACAGATTTCGGTCAGATCCAGCGGATGGATAAGGCAGAAGCTGTAGAAAAGAAGCTGTTCAACCTGATCGGCGAAGAAGTAGACGAAGCCTTCGACAAAAATGTACAGGCACAGCTCATGTGTCCTGATATGATTCAGCGGATGGGCGATAAGCTGAATATCGTTTATACTCCTCTCCATGGCTCCGGCAATATGCCCGTGCGCCGCAATCTGGCGAAAGCAGGCTTCAAAAATGTTTATATCGTAAAAGAACAGGAACAGCCTGATTCTTCCTTCTCTACGGTGGATTACCCCAACCCCGAGGATACCAAGGTATTCGTTCTGGCACAGAAACTGGCGGCTGAAGTGGATGCGGATGTGATCATCGGTACAGACCCCGACTGCGACCGTGTGGGTGCCATGGTAAAAGACGAAAAAGGCGAATTTGTTGCCCTGACCGGCAATATGGTAGGTGCATTGGCAACAGAATATATCCTGGCCCGCAGAAAAGAACAGGGCAGACTGCCTGAAAACGGCGCTGTCATCAAGACCATCGTTAGTACAGAAATGATCGCGCCCATCTGCGAAGAATACGGCGTGAAGAAGATCGATGTGCTGACAGGCTTCAAATTCATCGGGGAACAGATCAAGGGCTTCGATGAAACAGGCTCCAACACTTATCTGTTCGGCTTCGAAGAAAGCTATGGCTGCCTGGCTGGCACCTATGCAAGAGACAAAGACGCTGTTTATGCTTCCGTTATGATCTGCGAAATGGCGGCTTACTATAAAGAAAAAGGCATGACATTGTACGAAGCACTGCTGGCTCTCTATGAAAAATACGGTTACTATCGGGAAGGCGTAAAATCCATGACTATGAAGGGTCTGGAAGGCATGGCTCGCATCCAGCTCATCATGAAAACCTTCCGGGAAAATACACCTGCGGAACTGGGCGGCTATAAAGTAGTGGTTGCCAAGGACTATAAGACACAGGTGTTCAAAAATATGGTGACAGGGGAAGAAAGCGGCAGCCCTCTGCCCGTTTCCGATGTACTGCACTATACTTTGGAAGACGGCACATGGGTTTGCATCCGCCCCTCCGGCACAGAACCCAAGCTGAAATTCTATATCGGCGTAAAAGCGGACAGCCTGCAGGCTGCTCAGGATAAAGTGGCGATGCTGGATAAAGATATCGAAGCAAAGGTTGCTGCAATCTAAAAAGAACAAGAGGCTCCTCTTTCGGGGGGCCTTTTAATTTTTTATAAGAGCGATCAAAACCTTCCAGATATCCGATATTGAAATAGAGGGGCGGAAGTGGTATCCTTTTGGTACACTTTGGAAAGGAGTCGGGGAACATGGAGGATAAGAAAAAAATGCTGCTGGCGGATCTGGCGCTGCTGTTGGCGGCGGCTTGCTGGGGCGGCGGCTTTGTGGCGGGTGATATTGCCGCGGAAAATTTTGCACCCTTTCTCATCATGGCTGTCCGTTTTACGGGGGCGGCTCTTTTTATGGGCCTTTTGTTCCGCCGTCATGTGAAAAACAGCACCAAGGAGGACTGGAAAGCGGGTATGATCTTGGGGAGCCTGCTCTTTGTGGCCCAGCCCTTTCAGATCATCGCTTTGAAATATACGACCCCTTCTAAGCAAGCGTTTCTTCTCGCTACCTATGTGATTCTCGTGCCCTTCGTTTCCTGGCTGGTGCTGCGAAAGCGGCCGGGGATAAAGGCTTTCGTGGCGGGGGTACTGGCTTTGATGGGCATCGGGCTGATCTCTCTCAGTGGTTCTTTGGGCATCGAATTGGGGGATGGGCTGACCCTGCTGTTTTCTCTGCTCTATTCCTTTCTCATCGTGGCGACCGGCATTTTAGCAAAGCGAGTCAATCCCCTTGCCATGTCCTTTTTCCAGTATCTGACCACCGGTGTCCTTTCCATCGGGACCACCTTGCTTTTCGAGGAAAGAGCCACGGTATTTCCTGCGGCGGGCATTGGGGCATTGGTCTATCTGATGACCATCAATACGGTGGTGGCCTATACCTTGCAAAATGTAGCTCAGCGGTATACCTCCGATACACATTCGGCGGTGCTGATCTCTACGGAATCGGTCATCGGGTATTTCTGCGGCGTTGTGCTGTATGGGGATCCCTTCACGCCGAAGGTGCTGATGGGCGGGCTGATCGTGTTTTCCGCAGTGCTGCTTTCTGTGGTGGAATGGGGAAAGGTTTTGCATCTCCAGAAAGAAAAAGCCTGAACTTGGATATCCTTTGAGGATAGAATCATCAAAAAAATAAAACCCCTGTGTCTCACAGAATGTGAGTGCAGGGGTTTGTTTTTTTAAATGGGGTCAAGGGCATCATGCCCTTGCGGGAGTTTGAGGGCAGAGCCCTCAAGGTCTTAGTGCCCCAAGGTCTTAAGCGGCATCCTCAAAGAACTGCTTATGCCATACCAGGAACATATAGACCGTCCAAATCTTTCGGCTGTTGTCCGCCTTGCCGGCCTTATGCTCGTCCAGATATTTCATGATTTCGTCCACCTTGAAGAATTCTTGTGCCGCAGGGCTGTGGAAGGCTTCTTTTACGATGTTGTAATATTTATCCTCTTTCAGCCATACACGGATAGGCACGGGGAAACCCAGCTTCTTCTTTTCCGCAACCATATCGGGCAGATAGCGGTGGGCCGCCTGCCGCATGGCATATTTTGTGTTTTCCTTGTTTACCTTGTATTCCGTAGGCACCTTCCGGGCTACATCGAATACCACTCTGTCCAGGAAAGGTACACGCACTTCCAAAGAGTGGGCCATGCTCATTTTATCTGCTTTCAGCAGGATATCGCCGATGAGCCAGAAATGGATGTCGATATACTGCATTTTTGTCACGTCGTCCAAATCCTTCACTTTATCATAGAAGGGCTTTGTCAGCTCCATGTGGTTGAATTTGCCTGTGGGGTGCTTCAGGATGCGTTCCCGTTCTGCTTCATTCAGCATGAAAGCATTTCCGATGAAACGTTCCTGCAAATCCTTGCTGCCGCGGATGAGGTAGTTTTTCCCCTTCATTTTAGGCAGTTTTTTTGCCGCTGCGCCCAAGCCTTTGCGGACGGGACGGGGCAGGCGGGTCAGGGGCAGCAGGTCATGGGGCTCTCTGTAGATGTTGTAGCCGCCGAAAAGCTCATCGGCACCCTCGCCGCTCATGCAGGTCTTCACATATTGTGCTGCTGTGCCAGTCACGAAATACAATGCGATGGCGGAAGGGTCAGCCAAAGGCTCGTCCATGTGATACTGCACGCTGGGGATGGAATCCCAATATTCCTGTTCAGAGATCAGCTTGCTATGGTTCTTGATCTGGATTTTTTTAGAAAGGGCCTTGGCATAGTCGATCTCGTTATATTTTGCATAATCGAAGCCCACGGTGAAGGTCTTGTCCCCATGGAAGCAGGCAGCCACATAGGAGCTGTCTACGCCGCTGGAAAGGAAGGAGCCCACTTCAACGTCGGCGATCTTATGAGCCTGGATGGAATCCTGCATGGCTGCATCGATCTCATCTACATACTGTTCCAGGGATTTGCTGTGGTCAGGCTCGAACACAGGCTCCCAATAGCGTTTGATGTCCATTTTGCCATCCTTGAAGGTGAAGCAATGGGCAGGCATCAGCTTGAAGATGCCTTTAAAAAAAGTCTCTTCCAAAACGCTGTACTGGAAGGTCAGGTAATTTTCCAGGGCAACGGGGTTTACTTCTTTTTTTACATCGGGATGCTCCAGAATGCTCTTGATCTCGGAAGCGTAGATCAGGTTGCCGTTGACGATGGTATAGTAGAAGGGCTTGATGCCGAAAAAGTCTCTGGCGCCAAACATAGACTGGTTTTTCTTATCCCAGATGACGAAGGCAAACATCCCTCTGAGCCGCTGCAGGATATCCTCGCCCCATTCCTCGTAGCCGTGGATGAGGACTTCCGTATCGGCGTGGCTGCCCATGACATGACCTTTGGCTTCCAGTTCTTCTCTGATCTCCTGATGGTTGTAAATTTCACCGTTGAAAGTGATGACCATATCTTTTGTTTCGTTATAGATGGGCTGATGACCACCCTCCAAGTCCAGAAAGCTCAGTCTGCGGAAGCCCATGGCGATGCCGTCATCGATATGGGAGCCACCGCTGTCAGGGCCACGGTGGATGATCTTATTTTTCATTTTTTCCAATATTTCCTCGGGCGTAGCGATCTGCCCGGTAAAGCCGCAAAAGCCACACATATCTTTTTCCTCCTCAAAGAGTCCATAATCGCATAAATCTACAGCTTAACTGTAGCACAAAGGGTGGGGAAAAGCAACTTACTCAGCGGATTCCTCAGCTGTTTTCGCTGCTTCTTTTTCATTTCTGCCGAAGAGTTCGGAAAGGTATTTCAGGCCATCGGTGAAGCCATCCCACCACCAGTCGAAGGAGAAGGTGAAGCCCCAGTTGCCCACGGAGGTGCCGGGGATATTCATACGATGTTCCGTCCCCAGGTTCATTACATCCTGCAGAGGAACGATGACCGTATCTGCGGAGGAGGAGAAGGCCAGACGAATCAGGTCCCAAGCTACGTTCTGCCCGTCCACGTTCATATAGCGGCGGAAGTGGTCTTTTTCCGCTTCGGAGGCTGTTTCATACCAGCCGCGGCAGGTATCATTGTCGTGGGTGCCGGTATAAACAACAGTATTTCTGTCATAGCTGTGGGGCAGGTAAGCGTTGTTCTTATCCTGCCCGAAGGCGAACTGCAAAATACGCATGCCGGGGAAGCCTGCGGCATCTCTCAGGGCCACGACTTCATCGGTGATGATGCCCAGATCCTCCGCGATCAGGGGCAGTTTGCCCAGCTTTTCTTCCAGGCTCTGGAAGAATTTCAGGCCGGGGGCTTTCACCCATTTGCCGCCCCGGGCATCCTCTGCGCCGAAGGGCACTTCCCAGTAGGCTTCGAAGCCGCGGAAATGGTCGATACGGAGGATATCCACATCTCCCAGTGTTTTCTGGATACGGGAAGTCCACCATGCGAAATCTGTTTTTTCATGCTGCTTCCAGTCGTAAAGAGGGTTGCCCCAAAGCTGCCCTGTTTTGCTGAAATAATCGGGGGGCACGCCTGCCACGCAGGTGGGGAAGCCCTTGCTGTCCAGACGGAACAGCTTCTGGTTTGCCCAGACATCGGCACTGTCATAAGCCACGAAGATGGGCGCATCGCCGATGATGGAGATGCCTTTTTCGTTGGCGTAGGTCTTCACAGCCTGCCACTGCTTCTGGAAGATATACTGCAGGAAGGTTTCCTTTTCGATGGCTTCTGCCAGTTCTCTTCTCCATTTTTTCAGGGAAGCAGGATTGCGTTTTTTCAGCCCTCTGGGGAAGGAATTCCAGTTTGCGCCGATATAGTAGTCCTTCTGCTGCTTTTCTGTCAGCTCTAGCCCTTCACATTCCGCTGCGAAAGCATCAAAATTCTCTGTGGTTTCCTCTGTGGCACGTTCGGCACGGAAATGGTTTTTCAGTGCCACAAACAGCACGTAATCCTCCAGCCAGAAAGCATTTTTTTCGCAAAATTCTGCATAATCCCCAGGTTTTTCCGCTGCCTGGAAAGCCTGAAAAGCTTTTTCTAAGAGGGGCAGCTTGGCATCGGATGCTTTTTTATAATCCACTCTAACGGAGGGAACAACCCTTGCAGCGCCCAGGTCGTTTTCTGTCAGCAGGCCATCTTTTGCCAATTCCTCTAAACTGATGAGGAGGGGATTGCCCGCAAAGGCGGAACAGCTTGCATAAGGGGAGCCGCCGTCATCGGTGGGTACCAAGGGCAGAATCTGCCACAAAGTCTGGTGGGCTTCCGCCAGTTTATCAATAAATGTATATGCCGCCTGCCCCAGATCGCCCACGCCGAAGGCAGAGGGCAGGGAAGTAGGATGCAGCAGGATACCGCTTCTTCTTTTTGCCATAAAAAATTACACTCCTTTTTAAAATTCGTCGAAATCAGGATTTCGACGAGGTTAAGCAGAGGAATAAACAGATTCGTTCCGGCGGTGCAGGCACATTGAAACTTGGTCAAAGCACTTGCCTTCGGCAAGCCGCCTAACGGCGGTGGCGTTTTCTTCGCCATGCACAACTGTTTTCCTCGTACGGGCAAAGCACGCCCTGCGGATTCCAGTCAGGGAACTCTTTGTTCCCCTGAACCCTTCAGCGGTACGAATTTTGCTTTGCCTTTTTATATTTAAATATTTTAATGATTTATTATATCAATGTTTTTAGTCTTTCACAAGGTTTGTACAGCTTATTCTCTTTTTGCTTTTGTCAAAATCTGTCGCCCATGCCAGAGAAAGTAACGTTTTTTTCTCTCCAAACAGCAAACAATAACAGAGCAATCAGAAAGCATTGCAAAAATAAAAAATGAAATCTGGGAGGGATTTTATGTTTGGCAAGAAAGCAGGACTTTTTACAGTGCTGGCAGTATCCTTGATGCTCTTCGACGGCTGCGGCAATGCCGGTGCCAACCTGGGCGGTACCAGAAACGGTAGCAATGGAAGCTATAATGGTTATAACACAGGGGCCTATTCCAGCGGCGGCACAGGCTACTGGGATGGCTACGGCATCAACAGTGCCTACAACGGCACAGGCTATAACGGTGCAAACTACAACACCTACGGTGTCAACGGCAACACTTTAGGGCAGAATATGCGGAACACATGGGATGACCTGACGGGCACCAACAGAACCACAACAAACACAAATACGAACGGAAATACAAACAAAACGGCAAGATAAGGAGAGAAGTGTGGTCTAGAGGAGCCCCGATAAGGAAACAAAATGTTATCTTATTTCGGGACATCCCATGGAGGAGGCTTTGCCTCCTTCGGCTAGGGCGATTTATCGCCCAATGACGCAGTTCGGCTTAAGAAATCAATAAAAAATTGAAATAATGTTTTCTTAAGCCGCCACTACATATATCCACGCTTTTTTCTTTTGCAGTACATAAAAAAGGGCAAGTTTTCCATACTAAAGGCGAAAGGGGGCGGCAGATTTGACACAAAAATGGAAAAAATGGCTCATCGGCATAGTGACGGGCTTTGCCAATGGGCTCTTCGGCAGCGGCGGCGGCACCATCGTCGTGCCTGCCATGGAGCGGTTTTTGCAGGTGGAGGAGCATAAGGCCCATGCTACCGCCATTGCCATCATTTTGCCCCTGTCCATCCTGTCTCTTGCCATTTACCTCTGGAAAACAGGCCTGGGGCAGGTCTGGCAGATCGCCCTTTGGGCTTCGGCAGGGGGCTTGGCAGGGGGCGTTGTGGGGGCGAAGCTCCTCAGTAAGGTCAGCGGTATCTGGCTGCACCGTATTTTTGGGGCATTCATGCTGGCGGCAGCCGTGAGGATGATCTTATGATGTGGGGCGTGGCGGCCATTGGTTTTTTCTCCGGCATCATCAGCGGCATGGGCATCGGCGGCGGGACGATTCTCATTCCTGCCCTGTTGTTTTTGACAGGCATTGACCAGCATCAGGCCCAGGGCGTGAACCTGATCTATTTCATCCCTACAGCCATCACGGCCCTCATCACCCACCAGAAAAAAGGAAACCTTTCCTGGGAAACGGCAAAGCCCCTTGCCCTCATGGGCTTGGCGGGGGCGGCGGCAGGGGCCTTTCTGGCGGTGTCTTTGGAATCGGAAATTTTAAAGAAAATATTTGGGGGCTTTTTGTTTTTGATGGGCTTAAGCGAGATCTTCAAAAAGAAAAAAACGGAAAAAGGAGAGAAAACAAATGCAAAAGGATGATTTTATCAAGCTGAAGCTGAAATTTGCCCAGGCGGATGTGGCGGAAAAGATCGCTATTTATACGGAAACGCCGGGCCTCAGCACCACCCAGTATAAGGAGCTACTGCGGATATATCCCATGGAGCGGCTGAACGAGCTGGAAACGGCATTGGCAAAATTATAATGCAATGAAAAGGGCTGCCTGCAAGGGGCAGCCTTTTGCCATATCTTTTGCCATATAATGAAAAAGGATTTTGCAATTTCTATATCTTCCTTTTGGAATTTATGGTATACTTCTCAATAACTATAGGTATTTTTCGGAAACTGGATGAAAGGGGCTGCAGCAATATGGAACTTATCGATGATTTATTCGTTGGCGGCAATGTGACAGATCTGGAAACGATCGTATACAGTCTGCGTCGCGGCATCCCTGTGTTGCATCTGCACTGCATCGTCTATTTCGAGGACAAAGACCGTCTGGAGATCCTATCTTCCCATGAATTGTTTCATGAGCGGAACAAAAACCGTTCTGCAAAGATCGCAGGCATCGCCATGGGCAGGCAGGAAGCGGTGGATCTCTTGGTTTTCATGGCGGAAGAAGCCCGGAAAAACGGACGCAACCCCGGAAATCCAAAGGAATTATTCTGATCAGGTGAAAAAATGAAGGCTTTGTATCATATCATGGGGCTGATGGTCGCTTTCTGTCTGATGGCTGTGGTGCTCATCACTTCGGTAGAGGCTGTGGTCTATTGGAACGATGGCTATTTTGAAAAGGAATATACGAAATATCATGTGTTGGAGGAGGTTTCCATGGAAATGGACGACCTGCTTTTCGTCACCGATGAGATGATGGCTTATCTCAAGGGCGAAAGGGATGACTTGGTGGTAAATACCGTCGTAGACGGGACGGAGCGGGAATTTTTCAATGCAAAGGAAAAACGCCACATGGCAGATGTGCAGGGGCTGTTTCTTGGCGCTGTCGGGCTGCGCCGTGGGGCGGCGGTGCTCATGGTATTGGGGGCAACGGCTCTTCTGGTGAAAAAACAGGGCTTGGTGCTGTTGCGGAGGCTGCAATGGGGCATCTGGTTTTTCATCGGCGGCATGGCAGGGCTGGCAGCCTTGGCTTCTACGGATTTTACAGAATATTTTACGTATTTTCATCTGCTCTTTTTTGATAATATGGATTGGTACTTGGACCCGGAAACGGATCTGCTCATCAATATCGTGCCGGAAGGCTTTTTTCGGGATACGGCCTATCGGATTGCGGCCTTGTTCCTTGTGGTCAGCTTTATCCTCTGGCTGGGAGCGGGGCTGCTGCGGAGAAAGGCGCAGAAATAAAGGAATGTTGTTATGAAGGTTTTACTGATTTTGCTGGGAATTTTAAAAGGGATCGGCATTGTGCTGCTGGCACTGCTGCTGCTCCTCCTGCTGCTGGTGTTGGTGGTGCTGTTTTCGCCCATACGTTATCAGCTGACGGGGGAACAGAAGGCAGAGTTGAGCGGTTCTTTTGGTGTGTCCTGGTTATTTGAGGCGGTCAAGATCGACGGCGGCTATACCCCGGCGGAATCTTTGAAATTGAAGGTCAAAGTGCTTTGGTTCACCCTGGTGGGCGGGGAACCCAAGGAGAAAAAAGAAAAGAAACCGAAAAAGAAAAAAGCACCGAAAAAAGAGGAACTAAAGCCAGACCTGCAGGCGGCGGAAAAAACCACGAAACAGGCAGAGAAGCCTGCGGAAGAGAAAAAAGAAGAACCGCCTAAGACGGAGAATAAAGAAGAAAAGCCTGCGGAACAGCCCAAGCAGCAGCGGATGGAACGGAAACAGCCGAAAACCGTCCGCCGGGTGAAGCTTTCCGAGGTGGAAGAAAAACCTCCCACAGAGGATATGGATATCCAGCTGGAATTCAATGAGGACGATGCCTTCTTCACAGGGGAAGAAGCCAAAGAAGAAAAGAAAGAGAAAATCCCCCCCATCGTGAAGGAGCTTTGGAGCATCGAGGAGAAAAAAGAGATTTTCAAAGCATTGGGAAAACTGCTGAAGCGGCTGCTGAAGGGGATTCTGCCCGGCAATTTGTTCATCAAGGGCACCATCGGTACCGGCGACCCCGCCACCACAGGCTATGTGCTGGCACTGGCGGGGGTGCTGACGGCGAAATTCGGCAATGACATACAGATTAAAGGGGACTTTACCAAAGCCACGGCGGAGGATATGGAAGTTCGGGTCAAAGGAAAGATCGTACTGGGCAAACTGCTATGGGCGGTACTGGCTTTTGGTTTGACGAAGCCTGTGCGAAAGGCAATTTGGAAAACCATCAAATTTTTGCGAAAAAAAGACTGAGAATCAGACGGAAAAGAGGAAAGGATGCGGTGAAACGATATGAGTAAGGATTTCAATGAAGCGGTAGAGGTATTATTTCATAAAGTAGATGATCTGGTTTCCACAAAAACAGTGGTTGGGGAAGCCATCGTGATCGGCGATCTGACATTGCTGCCCCTGATCGAAGTGGCAGTGGGCGCAGGGGTTGGTGCGAAGGAAAGCGTAAACGCTGCCGGCGGCATGGGGGCAAAGATCACACCCTCTGCCATTCTGATGATCCGCCCCGATGGCGCACAGCTCATCAACGTGAAGAATCAGGATGCCCTGACAAAGCTGATCGATATGGCGCCCGGTGTGGTGAATAAGCTGAACTTCGGTTCTGTTTTCACAGGCAGAAACAAAAATGCAGAACCCAAGGAAGAAGTGAAATTTGAAGAAGAGACCATCGTAGAAGAATAAGAAAATGAGGCCGAAAGGGGGAACGCTCCCAATGAAGGTTTTGATCGAATATTATGATAAGGATGTTCTGAAAAATATCGTGGCACCCTTGACACTGCAGCCCGATAAGGTGATCTATCTTTATGACAGAGGGATGGAGGATATGAGTGTGTTCCGTTCCCTCATCACCTGCTTTCAAAAAAGCCTGCCCCATATCATCGTGGAGCATTATCCTGTGGATATCAGCTCTGTGAAAAAGCTGCGAATGGCCACCTGTCGGGTGATAGAGCGCTATGGCGGGGAAAACTGTACACTGGAGCTGACCGGCGGCAGTGAATTGATGATGATTGCCGGCTATCAGGCAGGCATGGAAACAGGCACCCGCATGGTGCATACGGACTTGGTGAAACGCTGTATCACCGATATCGAAACCGATGAAAAGGTGGCCGATACGGTGACATTGACTCTGGAAAATTTTATCGATGCCAAGGGGGCCTGCTTTATGGGGGAATCCCATCGTCCCCCTCAGCCGGAAAAATATGAGCCCATCAACAAAATGGCGAAATATCTGTTCCTCCACCTGAAAGAATGGAAAAACACCTGCAGCTGGCTGCAGACGGTGGCGGCAAGGGGATTGCCCCACGAGCTGCATATGGAAAGCCCCAGGGATATCCACATGAAGAACGGCAGACCCGTTGCCCCCGATGATGGGGTTTTGATGGAATTTCAGGAAAATGGGTTTATCCAAAACCTGGAATCCAATGAAAATTGGATACAGTTCGATTTTTGTTCTATGGAAGATAAGCAATATGGCATCAGTTACGGCGTATGGCTGGAATTGTATGTTTATGTGGCGGCAGCCGGCAGCGGCGTGTTCGACGATGTAAAGCTGGGTACTATGATCGACTGGGATGCCTATGATGGCTTGAAGATCGGCGGAAACGAGATCGACGTCATGCTGATGGATGATTCCCTGCCGGTGTTCATCTCCTGCAAGCTGCGGGATGCAGATACAGCAGCCCTGAATGAATTGCTTGTGGCAAAAAAACGATTGGGCGGCTGGTTTTCCAAGGGCGTTATCGTTACATACAGCAAAGAAAAACAGGAAAAGACCGGCACCTATGAACGCTGCAAGGAACTGGGGCTGGAAATGCTGGATGAAAGGGACATTCTGGCGGCAGATTTCCGGGAACGGCTGGTCAGAACCATCCGAGAACATGATTTAGTGAGCCTGAAATGGAAAAAAGTATAGCGCTAAGCGCTAACTCGAAAGCAGGCTTTCGAGTTGAAAGACAGAAGAACAAACAGATCTGTGTCTGATGGCGACAGCCTGTTTTCCTCGGCGGAAGTGAATTCCGCCTGCGGATTCCGCTCGGGAAACCCTTTGTTTCCCGAACCCTTCTGCGAATTTTTAGTATTTGGAATAAGGAGGAGAGCACCTTGGCGAAGAAAAATACCCGAAACACCAAGAGCCGCATCGTTTCGGCGGCGTGGAAGCTGTTTTATGAAAACGGCTACGATGACACCACGGTGGAAGAGATCGTGGAAGAATCCGGCACCTCCAAGGGCTCTTTTTATCATTATTTCAGCGGAAAGGATGCCTTGCTCAGCTCCCTCTCCGACCTGTTCGACGACAAATATCAGGAGCTGATCCCTACGCTGGATGAGAATATGGACAGTTTCGACCAGCTGATGTATCTGAATCAGGAGCTGTTTTTGATGATCGATAACAGTGTTTCTCTGGATTTGGTGGCACGGATGTATTCTTCTCAGCTGGTGACGGCAGGGGAAAAGCACCTTCTCGACCACAACCGTGTCTATTATAAGCTGCTGCGGCAGATCGTGACGGAAGGGCAGAAAAAGGGCGAACTGCGGGAAGATGTTTCCGTCAATGAGATCGTAAAAGCCTATGCCCTTTGCGAACGGGCGCTGATCTATGACTGGTGCATCAGCAATGGGGATTATTCCCTTTGCCAGTATGCCAAGAGCATGATGCCCGTTTTTTTGGGCAGTTTTCGGACAAAAAAGGCTTCGGACGAAAAATAATACAAAAAGAATTTTTTTTGAATAAATCAGAGTTCTAAAAATCGTATAGTCAGAAAGTATTGATATTTCAATATTTCTGGCTATTTTTTATTTTGATCGTACAGGATTTGATTCAGACTTTGTTCTGTATTTCGTTCTAGTAAAAGTTGTGTTAAACTGTTCAGCAGAAGAAGGAAACAAAGGTTTCCGCTGAATTTTGTTTTTAAAGAGAGGTAAGGCATTATGGTATCAGCAAAAGTATTGATCATGCTCACCATCATCGTTTATCTAGGCGGTATGGTCGGCATCGGTGTGTATTGTTCCAAGAAAAATGAAAATGTAGGCGACTTCTATCTGGGCGGCAGAAAGCTGGGCCCCTTCGTGACAGCCATGTCTGCGGAAGCATCGGATATGAGCGGCTGGCTTTTGATGGGTCTGCCCGGTCTGGCATACATTGCCGGCATCGCGGAGCCTGTATGGACAGCCATCGGCCTGGGCATCGGCACATATATCAACTGGCTCATGGTGGCAAAGCGTATTCGTACCTATACCCACGAAGTAAATGCCATCACTCTGCCCGATTTCTTCTCCCTGAGATACAGAGATGATAAAAACATCCTGATGGGGATTGCAGCATTGTTTATCATTGTTTTCTTTATCCCCTATACTGCATCTGGCTTTGCGGCCTGCGGCAAGCTGTTCAGCAGCATTTTTGCCATTGATTATCTGCCTGCCATGATTATCAGTGCCATTGTCATTGTGGCATATACCGCAACAGGCGGCTTTCTGGCAGCCAGCACCACTGACCTGATCCAGAGCATCGTTATGAGTATTGCATTGGTCGTTGTTGTTTTCTTCGGCATCCACGTTGCCGGCGGCATCGACGCTGTAGCAGCAAACGCAAATTCCATGGTGGATTATCTGAGCCTGACAGCAAGCCATGCCGTAGGCGAAGGCACAACAACACCTTATGGTTTCCTGACCATTGTATCCACATTGGCGTGGGGGCTGGGTTACTTCGGTATGCCCCATATCCTGCTGCGCTTTATGGCCATCGAAGATAAAGAAAAACTGAAACTTTCCAGAAGAATCGCAACGATCTGGGTATTCATCGCCATGGGCGTTGCCATCTTCATCGGCGTTGTGGGCAATGCCATGACAGCGGCAGGCGTACTGCCCTTCCTGGAAGGTTCTTCTTCCGAAACGATCATCGTAGTCATTTCTGATTTCCTGAGCAGATACGGCGCATTGGCAGCCATCCTGGGCGGCGTGATTTTGGCAGGTATTCTGGCATCCACCATGTCCACAGCCGATTCTCAGCTGCTGGCGGCATCCTCCAGCTTCTCTCAGAACATGGTGCGCGGCTTCTTCCGTGTGAATATTTCCGAAAAAACAGCTATGGTACTGGCGAGAGCATCTGTACTGGGGATCGCTGTGATCGGCGCATTCATCGCCAGAGACCCCAACAGCTCCGTATTCCGTATTGTATCCTTTGCATGGGCAGGCTTCGGTGCTACCTTTGGCCCCGTTGTGCTGACATCCCTGTTCTGGAAACGTTCCAATAAACAGGGCGCATTGGCAGGTATGATCGTTGGCGGCGTGATGGTATTCGTATGGAAATACCTGGTTCGTCCCATGGGCGGCATCTGGGATATTTATGAACTGCTGCCTGCATTCCTGCTGGCACTGGCAGCCATCGTGATCGTGAGCCTGGCAACAGCAGAACCTTCTAAAGAAATTCAGGATGAATTCGATAGAGTGAAAGCATCCCTGTAATAGGAAAAGAATAGGAAAAATAGGAAAATGAAAACCCCTCTGAGCGAGAATGCCCAGAGGGGATTTTTTTGTAAAAGCGGAGAAAAGCATTTCATTTCCATCATTTCTTCTACGTTCATTTTCCATTTAGGCAACAGAATTTCAAATTCCTCAGATTCCAATATTCTGCATAGCATATCACGGTATAATTCCATTTTTCTCACCGCTGATTACATATTAACGGAAATGCCGTTAAAAATCAATACTGGTATTTCCGTTATGGTCTAATAGATATATAGACTGACATGAGATGGGGTGAGAGAATGCTTCAAAGACTGAGAGATTTTCGCGAAGATAGAGATATATCACAAAAAAGAATGGCGGAGATTCTCAAAGTAGCACAAACGACATATTCAGATTATGAACTTGGCAAGATCAATATTCCCTTAGACACCCTCAAAAAACTTGCCCTCTTTTTTGATACTAGTATCGATTATCTTCTGGAACTAACTGATGTTTCAACCCCATATCCTCGAAAAAAATAACAGCCCTGAATGATTCGGCGGCTGTTTTTATTTACAGCTATTAGAATAGAGAGCAAGTCATGCCGGAAAGGCACTTTATACTGCCCGAAGGGGCTTGTGGGGAAGGAATATCTAAGGGAAACATCGTTTCCCTTAGACCTCCTGCGGGGGTCCGGGACCCATGAGGAGGGGTCCCGGGTTTTTGTTACTTTTTAGCATAAAAAGTAAGAAAGGACTTTTTTGTTTTGCCGAAATCGTTCCAAACGGGCGAGCAGTAGGTTTGTTTAACCGATATTTTCGCCCGACTGGGCGCAGCTCGAGAACTTCCGAAGTTGACAGACTTCAACTATTGCCTGACAGTAGGTTTGTCCAACCAATATTTTTCGCCGAAAGGTGCAAGGCTGTGGATTTGGATTTTCGAAGACTTGAATTTCAGGCGAAAGCCATCAATCCCCATTTTCGCCCAAATGGGCACAAAAAAGGCAACGCTTTTGCGTTGCCTTTTGCAATTTCGATCAAACATTGAACCGAAACACTATAAACCGAAATTTCACCATGTCTATACAATTCCGTCCTTTCACATTATGTTGAATTTCTTCTACTTTACCAGTCCAATATATACCACAAAATCCAGTTTGCGTCAAGGGGTTAGGGGTGACGGTAGGGGTTCAAAGCCTGTTTGGAAAACCGTGTAATTTACAGGCGGCGAACCCCTATATAATTATCTATTCTCTAATTAGAGTTAAGCGTACTAAAACAAAAAGAATATGGAAAAAGGAAATGGAGGAATTGTAAACATGGAAAGCATGGAACATACGCCTATAGTAAAGGAAGTAACAAAACGCAATATGGAAAAGGTGCATGGGAATGCAAAGCGGAATGAAGAAATGGTTATGAACTATCTGAAACTGCTTGCAAACGGTATCGTAAAGAAACGCCTGTCACCTTATGAAGCCCATGTGATAAGGGAACGGAAGAACCGTCTGGAAAACTGTAACCGATTCTGGTCTATGGAAACCTATGAAGCCAGTCATGTAAAAGTGTTACTGCGAACCTTTTTATGTAAGGACAAATTTTGCAGTAATTGTAATCAGGTGAAGAAAATGCTACTGCAAAACCGTTTCCTGCCCTATATGGAACAATATAAGGATTCTCTGTATCATATGGTGCTGACCGTTCCAGACTGTAACGGTGAAGAATTGAGGGAAACCATACAGCATATGGCTTACTGCTTTAAAACTCTGGTAACGTATCTAAACGGCAACAAAAAAGTAAAGGGAGTAGACTTATTGCAGTATGGCTTTCAAGGCTGTATCCGTTCCTTAGAAGTCACATACAGAGAAGATGTCTACCACCCTCACTTTCATGTAGCCGTTGTTTTGGGGAACAACGGAATTGGGGAGAAGCATATTGCCAATCAATTTTCTGGTACTGGAAACCGCCTGTTTTCTGATTTTGAAGCCATTATCCAGAGGATATGGTGGCTCTTAGTCAATGGAAAGCGGCTTACTTCTGATAATATCTTAGATGAGGACAATTCCCTCCAGCGGTATAGCTGTATCGTGGATAAATTTCAGCCGGAGGACTATAAGAAACTGTTTGGGTATATGACAAAGATGTACTCCGAGGATAACAGCCTTATGCGGTATGACAACTTTAAGACCCTGTACTATGCCCTCTCCCGTATTCGTCAAATACAGGGCTATGGCGTATTCTATAATGTAAAGGAACTGAATACAGAAGCCTATACCGAACAGGAGTACCAGACGTTGGAAAGCTATCTTGTCTGTAAGGAAAAGCCTGTCTGCTCCTATGAGCCGTTAAGCCGCCTATCTGGCGATAAAAAGTATATCGTGCTGAAAACAAAGCACCGAAAATAAAATTTATTTTAAACTTGAGGTTTTATTTTAAATGGAGTTTATGGGCGAAAATGGTTTTAAACTTATTTTAAAGTAGACTGGAAATACTGTTTTCGTTCAGACAGATGGATAGGATTTGAGTTTAAAATAATTTTACAGGCAAGGGGGTTGTGTAATGGAACGATATATCACAGATACGATTTACGCCCATACCGTTACGGAAAAGGCGGCAGAAATTGAGTTGAGGGAAAAACAGCTTTATACAAGGCTATCTGCCCTTATCTCTGGTGAGGTATACCTACAGATTGAGGAAGAATTGAACTGTTTCTATAATGAGCTGGAAAAAGAGGGATTTTGTAAGGGATTCAGAGAGGGAATACGGTTTATGCTGAAATGCTTATAACGGTATCAATTACAGGGTTAAAGATTTTAGACGGTTTGTAAGCGGAATGCGGAATAAAACGATATGTGAACCGCTGTAAGGAATCTGCCTTGTAAGCGATTGGGGAATGAGATTTTAGCTATATGGATTTTCTATCAGCCTTTGCAGGACAGAAATAGGATTTTTACAAGGCTTGTAAGCGGCTAAGTTGGTTTTCCTCGATGGGGAACAGTCCTAAAATTGCGTTCTAAGGCTTATTTAGCGGTAGGTGGAAGTTTACTCAGTCAAGCGGATAAAATACGTTAGCGGTGATTTCTGGTCATTTAAAACGGGGAAGATTCTCTATCAAAGAGTATCTTCCCCATCACTGTATCATTCAGGAATTTTCGTCCAGATAGTGAAACATAAGTTTTACCATATTGATTGCCAGGGCTTTTTGTTCCTCTGTCCTGCCGTTCATCAGTTGACACCATAGCCGATACTGCCCGTCACTGTCAGAAACGATGGAATCAGACAGCAGATAATCTATGGTAACGCCTAAACGGTTGGCAACTGCTGCCAGATTCTCTAATGTTAAGCTGCGCTCCCCACGCTCTATCTGCCCGATATAGGCGGTTGAAAGGTTTACATCTTCTGCCAGTCTTTCCTGTGTCAGATTCAGCTTTAGCCGTTCCTCACGAATACGCTTTCCTAATGCCTGTTGCTCCATGCGGTTTTCCTCCAATGCAAATAGTATATGTAAATGATACTAATTGCTTATGTGTTAGATAATCCGCACGTTGCGTTATTTATATATGCTATCAGTTGCTTTTTGCTATGCTATATGCTAAGATGGTGCTTAGTAGGAGGCATGGCATTATGAAAGTGATATTGAGCAGAAAAGGCATGGACAGTAAATCGGGAGGTATGGCAAACCCTATTTTGCCAGATGGTACGCTGTTATCGCTCCCAATCCCAGATAACACAGCAGGAACGGCATACAAGGATTTGTCATATAAGGGGCAGAGTTTAGAGGAAATCATCAGTCAGCTATGTCCTAAATTTGATCTTGGGAAAAACAAGACCTGTCACCTTGACCCCGACATATATAAGGATATAAATGGCAGAACGGCAAACACCGAGTGGAAACCCGCATTCGGGCAACATGGCATATCTGCCGTACATCTGGATAAATTGGGTGTAGGCGTTGGGGATATGTTCTTATTCTACGGAATGTTTCAAAAAACAATGGTTCAGCCTGATAAAACGCTGTGTTTTGTCCGTAATGCTCCTATTGTACATATTATCTATGGCTACATGAAAGTTGGGGAAATATTGAGGGAGAAACAGGAAATTGAGCGTTATTCTTGGCACCCACACAGCGTAAATTCCGACCGTCCGAATAACCGCCTGTATTTGCCTGATACATACGGCACATCCCAGTATGACGATTCACTGGTGCTTACAAAGAGGGGACAGGATAATCGGCGGCTATGGGCTTTGCCTGCATTCTTTGGTGAGGGTGACATATCTATTTCATGGCAAGGCGATAACCGCCCTACGCTAAAGGACGATTATGCAGAATTAAATTCTGCTTGCAGAGGACAGGAATTTGTTGTAACCGCTTATACTCCGAAACAGGAACGGAATTTATGTGAATGGGTGGACAGATTGATACAAAACCGTTAGACATGGACACTATGCTCTGGCTTGCCCTAAAAGGCATTTATTGACAAAGAAATGAGGGATAATGACATGGAGAGATTCATTGAACCAGAAAAGAATTTATCACTCTGCCAGAAATCGGCTAAGGAATTAGTTCTGGAAATGAATAAGGCTCTGGAAGATGTAACCGAAATGACCGAGGAAGAATTGATTGAAGATGATGCCGAGGGTGGGTACTTTGATGATTTAGCGTATTATGAGAAAGATGATTAAATCGGGGGATGTGCTATGGAATTAACGATTGAACAGGTCAAAGAATTTGCGTGGCAGCAGTTGGACGCTATGTGGCATGACAGTTCTGGAACGGCTACGGTTGATATGGTGAAGTTTACCCATAAGGGCTATTGTGTAGTTAATCCGTGGATGGACGAAAAAACACAAAAAGAGGTAGACCCCTATAAATACTATGGGGAACGCCGAACGGAACAGTTTATTGATGAAGCTATCAGAACCATTCAACATAACAGAGAAATTGCAAGACAACACAGGAGATAAGGAAATGAAGCATAGATTTATTGTTATAACCTTATTGGTAACAGTATTCCTCTCAGGTTGTGGCGGAACAGCGACAGAGGTAACGACGCCTGTAGAAGAACAGGTTTCCAGTTCTATAAATAAGGTAGACCCAGACACAGCTACATCTTTAGCTGTGTCCTATTACGAAACCATCTACGGCGGTAAAGGTATAGAATTTACTTATTTGGAGCCAACCGTGGAAAAGCTATCTAACAACGAGTATCGTATCAGTTTTTATGTAGACGCATATTGTGCCTTACCTGCTTCACCTAAGAATAATGAAACAAGATATGTGGAGTGTGTAGCTACTACAGAAAACATTATGTTGGGCTGGTCTTATGAAACAGAAATGGGCTTAAATGAAGGATTTACTGGCAGACCTGTTTTTTATAAGACTCAAATCAATTGGGACGGAACTTACATTAGTGATATTGATGCACAGAAAGAACAGCCCAAACCTACACAAGAGCCAGAATTATCTACCAACCCATCAAAAGCGAAACAGCCTGATGATTTCTATACAGATGGTGATTACACCACCTATGGGAGATACCAGTGCTTTGAAACGGACACTTTTGTAAGCGTAGAAACGCAGAACGGTTCATTGGTACTGTATTTTGAACCAGAAGCAGACACTTTTGTTCTTGACAGAAACGGAGCAGACACAGGCTGGGAATTTATCAACTGGGAATTTGAGAACAGAGTATACACTTCCGTCACTTTGCAAGACAACGAAATGATTATTTCATCTACAGAGCCTTGGAGATTTGACGGAACATATATCCAAATGCCCGATATAGGCACTGATGGAGAGGGGGAGTAAAATGGCTATCCATCTGGAATTAGTCAATCATTTTAATTATATGGACAGAAACGGACAGATTTTTTGTAAGCGGCAGGATAAAGTGCAGAAAGTGGCTCCAAAATACAAAGGCTGTGACGATTGCCCCTATCTTTTCGGCTCTCTACAGGGAATGGGCGTAGAATGTATGTGGGAAGATGTACCGCCGCTTTCTCCCGTCGGGCTTGAAGTGCGTGACCCACAGGAAGAATTTACACGGGTGTCCAGATTGATTGACGAGAAAATTTTGAGAAAAGGATAACACAATAGCCATAGAAACCATAACAGTTTCTATGGCTATGCTTTATTTACAGAATTTCTGATTTAGTAATATCAAAATTTACAAGAGCATTGGAAATACGAATATACCGCTTGTCAAAGTCTTCAATCATATAGAACTCCTTTGAGGAATCATTCTTATAAGGTTTCAGCACTCCCAACTGGAACAATTCTGAATAATATGCAAACTCACTTGGTGGGAATATGAAAGTTCCAGCAGGAGGAAGAGATTCTACGGGAGGTTTAAAAATCTGCATGTAAAAGTACTCACAGTCCAGTAAATAATCTGTATCCTCTACATAACCAATTTTAACGCCGTCACATTTGCTTCTGATTTCACAGAACAAACTTACATTCTGTTCAGGGCTTGGAAGCAGAGATAAATATTTACATTTTTTGAGTGTAGACCTGACTGCACCCAGAAATTGTTGTGCCTTCTGCCCCTGAGCCTCTTGTTTCTTTAAGATATTCGATGTACATTTAGCTTCCAGCAATAAGTTGTCCCCTTCACGGTATCCTTCAAAAATCACTTCCGCACCTGTGTTTACATCCATACATGAGCCGCTAAACTTAATCCTATTTTCAACCTTTTCTTGACACATAAATTGCCCTCCTTTTGATTTTGCGTTTGTCCTGATTCAGCCACTCAAAAAACTTGTCTTTTGGTACAACCATACGTTTGTTGAGATAAATCGTAGGGAAATCACTGGAATTCATAAGTTCATATGTTTTCCCTTTAGAAATCCCCAAAACCGACTGAACGTGTTTTGCCTGCATAATGATTGGTAAATCTTCTTCAGAACAGTAGTTCATCATATTGTTCTCCTTTCTTTATTATTTCCTGTTCTTGTCTGAATCTTGTTTCTGTTGACAGCATAGCACACAAGCAGTCCTCTGTCAATACCATTTTGCTCATTATTTCTTAATCAAGAAAAAATCTACCTTTCTATTTACTTTTTGAGTGAAAAGGAGTATAATAACAATATCATCGGAAAGGAGATACAAATAACATGGGAAAAACTTCTAAAGAAGATTTAGCAAGCATAGTAGGGCAACGGTTAAAAGAACTCCGCAAGGCAAAAACCGATTTAGGGCAAAAAGATGTTGCTGACGAAATCGGTATTACCAAGCAGGCTTTAAGCAGTTATGAAAGCGGCAGGCATCTTCCCGACCAGACTATCCTCATTGACCTTGCAAAATATTACGGATGCACCGCTGATTATCTTTATGGATTGACAGAAAAAATGAATCCATCATCTACGGACTATTCCAAGCGAGATAGCGTAAATCGCTTACTTCATTCTTTGGATATGGTTGCAGAAGATGAAGGGGACTTTTTAGCTGATTCCATAGCAGATACCATAAATTCATTGTCTCTTAACAACGGAAATCCTCAACGGCGAAATCTTATTGAGTGCATGGGACAGTTATTCTATTCGTTTGCAGAATATATTGAAATGTCAACATCATACGGAAAATATTTATCTGAAAAAGTGAGTGCAAATGATTTAACCGCAGATGATATAGCCGTGAAGCTGGCGCACATCAGCGGCTTTGATGATATATACAGTGTAATAGATGACATCAGAAGGGCTGGTATTTCATCTGTTCTTACCTTTTCTGTAAATGCTAAAAAAGCCTTGCGTATCAGGGCAGGACAACGTACCGGCACTAAAAAATCATTAAAGATGACAGAATTTGAGGAACAGTTTAAAGAAATGCTCGATAAGGAGGATTGATTCATATGGCAAAACGAGGACAAAATGAAGGCTCTATCCGCAAGCGTAAAGACGGCACATGGGAAGCCCGTGTAACGATTGGCATATCGGCAGACGGAAAGCAACAGCGTAAATCCTTATACGGAAAGACCCGACAGGAAGTATCCGCCAAAATGACCGACCTGCTGAATAATCTGCAAAAAGGCATTATCACCAATCCTACAGAAATGACTCTTGCCGAATGGCTCGACCATTATATGCTCGAATACAAAAAGCGGTATGTAAAGCCTACCACCTATATCAATTATACGGTAAAGGTAAAAAACCACATCAAACCAGCTATCGGTCACTATAAGATAAAGGCACTCCGACAGGACATCATTCAGAAGTTTGTCAACAGCCTTTCCGATAAGGGGTTGGCACCATCTACGGTGATAGATGTTTATAAGCTGTTAAGCAATGCCTTAGAAACGGCGGTAGATGATGGCTTGATTGTCCGAAACACTGCTAACAGGGTAAAACTGCCAAAGACAAAAAAGCCACAAATTAATGTTTTGACACAGGAACAGCAGAACGCATTTGTGGAACAGGCGAAAGTGACCTATATGGGTGTTGTCTATATTTTCGACCTCTGCACAGGTATGCGGCTTGGTGAATTGTTGGGGCTGAAATGGCAGGACATAGACTTTGAGCAAAACCAGTTGCACATCAAGAGAATCCTCCGCAAGGTGAAAGACCCTGACAACCCAGAAGAACATTGGCACTTAGAATTTGGCACACCGAAAACGCCGTCCAGTGACAGGATAATACCGCTCAATGAAACAGCTATCAAGGTGCTTGCTGATGTCTGGGAGCAACAGGAGAAAAACAAGGAAAAAGCCAGTACCGCATACGAGGATAACGACCTTGTATTCTGCACCCAGTTAGGCAGACCACTTGACCCTACGAATATGCGGCGCACCTGTTATTCTATCTGTGCGAAAATCGGTGTCAGCAACTTCCACCCTCATTGTCTGCGGCATACGTTCACCACCAGAGGGGCAGAAAATAATGTAGATGTACGGGTAATGCAGAAGTTCTTAGGTCATGCGACCATAAAGGAAACAGCCGATACTTATACGCACGTATTGGACGACTTAAAACAGAATGAAATCCTAAAACTGGATAGCGCAGTAAATTATTGAGCAAAAATATCGGGTAGGGGTAAGGTAGGGGTTAAACAGCAAAAGGAGCTACCGCCCGCAAGCGGTAACTCCCAGAGTTTACAACATTTTACCGACAGGAAATTGTATCAGACATTAAATCGAAACAGCACTACGTCGCCGTCCTTCATCACATATTCTTTCCCTTCGGAACGAACCAGACCCTGTTCCTTGGCTGCGTTATAGGAGCCCAGACGCATCAGGTCATCATAATGCACCACTTCTGCACGGATGAAACCACGTTCAAAGTCGGAATGGATTTTCCCTGCTGCCTGAGGTGCTTTTGTGCCCTTTGTGATAGTCCATGCACGGGATTCCTGAGGGCCTGCTGTCAGGTAGCTGATGAGACCCAGCAGCTTATAGCTTGCGGCGATCAGTCTGTCCAGACCGCTGGTTTCCACGCCCAGTTCTGCCAGGAATTCTTTTTTATCTTCTTCCTCCAGATCGGAAATTTCTTCTTCGATCTTCGCACACAGCACGAATACTTCGTTATGCTCTGCCGCTGCGTATTCTCTCACTCTGCCCACAAATTCGTTGGATGCGCCGTCGTCCGCCAAGTCGTCCTCTGTCACGTTTGCCGCATAGAGAACAGGTTTCGCTGTCAGCAGTGTCAGGGACTGCACGAATTCATAATCCTCGGGAGCATCAAATTCCACGCTTCTTGCGGATTTGCCGGCTTCCAGGGCTTCTTTCAGCTTCATCAGGATATCCAGTTCCCGCTGCAGGGATTTATCCTGTTTTGCCAGCTTCACTGTTTTGGAGATGCGGCGTTCCAGAATTTCGATATCGGAGAAGATCAGCTCCAGATTGATGGTTTCGATATCACGGATGGGGTCAATGGAGCCGTCAACGTGTACCACGTTTGTATCCTCGAAGCAGCGCACGACATGGCAGATGGCATCCACTTCACGGATATGGCTCAGGAATTTATTGCCCAGACCTTCGCCCTTGGATGCACCCCGTACCAGACCTGCGATGTCAACGAATTCGATGACTGCGGGGGTGGTTTTTGCGGAATCATACATTTCTGTCAGCTTTGCCAGACGTTCATCGGGTACGGCAACCACGCCTACGTTGGGGTCGATGGTGCAGAAGGGGTAGTTGGCAGCTTCTGCCTTCCCCAGTGTCATAGAATTGAATAAGGTGCTTTTGCCCACGTTGGGCAGACCTACGATACCTAATTTCATAATTGTTTATACCTATCCGAAAAGCCTTGATTTATAAG
>CAMEBC010000007.1:0-145342 GCA_945912105.1 [Eubacterium] saphenum
GAGAAGGCAGCCCGTGAAGCGGCAGAAAAGGAAGCGGCAGAGAAGGCAGCCCGTGAAGCGGCAGAAAAAGAAGCGGCGGAGAAGGCAGCACGTGAAGCAGCAGAAAGAGAAGCGGCGGAAAAGACGGCCCGTGAAGATGCAGAAAGAGAAGCGGAAGAGAAGGCAACCAGTGAAACGGAAGAGAAGAAAGAAAAACCAGTGAAAGGCCGCAAAGCGAAGGTGGAGGAATGACACTGAAGGATATCATGAAAGAAGATATTGATAATCTTTTCTTCGATCTGGATGAATTTTCAGAAATCTGCACTGTCAATGGGAAAAAGATGAATGTCATTATTGATGCAAACGAATTGACAGAACGGGCGAAAAAGGAAAGGATTGGACAGCATTTTGACGGCGCATATAGAGCGGGAACGTTGCTGTATGTAAAGGCAATGGAATACGGTCCGCGTCCGAAAGTTGGTTCTGTGGTCACTCTGAATCAGAAAACATTCCGAGTGGCGGATGTAACAGAGGAAGGCGGAGTATATTCTATCACTCTGGAGGCGAGCAGAATATGAGTATTGGTGTGCAAAAAAGACAATACAAAGGCCAAGAAGGCGGCGTAATCGATATCCATATCAATGCCAAAGAGCAGATTGCCGTTTTAGAAAAAATGCTGGGAGATCTGAAAGGAAAGGCTCCTGGCACCATGAGGAATGCGATAAATGCGACGGCAAGAAAAATGCGGACAAGACTTTCTCAGCAGGCAAAGAAAACCTATGTTACAAAAGAATATGACTACAAAAATGAAATTGAAATCCGAAAGGCATCCGTTTCAACATTAACAGCAAAACTTCATGCTTCCGGTGAGAGAACGGCATTGTCGAAACATAAAGTCAGCCCGGAGCGGCTTGCACATGGGAAAGGAAGACCAAAGCAATACAAAGCCAAGGTGTTAAAGCAAAGCAAGCTGGAAGTTATGAGAGACGGAGATTTGAAGTCGTTTTTAGTCAGATTCAAAAGTGGTCACTTAGCATTGGTGCAGAGACATCCGGCAGAAGAATACGAAGATCCTTCTGAAAGAATCAAAAAATATGGTATGGGAGCAGATATATCTCGTATCGTGGAAAAAAGAATGCTTTCGGTTGCAGAAATGATAGGAAGTCCGAAAGTATATGGAGTAGTAGAACCTGAGATGGGTAGCCTGCTGCATGAAGAAATGGAAAGATTTGTGGCAAGCACTATCAGAAGAGAGGCGGCGAGAAGAAAATGACACCGATCATACTGCAAAAGGAACTGAAGAAAGAATTGGAAGAACTCTTTGCAGGCTTTTACTCTTCTGCAGATGCTGAATTTAAGGTGAGATCTGTTTCTGTCTATGAGCAGAATCTTCAGCTGGAAATGGAGAACGAGGAGATGGATGGTGACAAGATACCTTACATTATCGTTCGACTGAGCGAGGGAGAACTGACACAGTGGGACGATACAGAGCAGGTGAAAGTCATTCTGGTTTTCTGTACCAGCGATTCAGACATGAAGCGGGACGGATATAAAGATTGCATGAATATGATTCAGAAGGTCAAGGAAAGGTTTTTAAAAAATCCGCAGTTGGGTGCGTATTTCAATATGGAACTGCCGATGGCATGGGCCATCCAAGAGGATGAAAGCTATCCAATTTACTACGGAGGAATGGAGCTGAACTTTGCTTGTCCTGCGATCCGAAGGGAAAGTGCATTTGCATAAAAAAACAGGCATATCGGAAGATACGCCTTTTTTAATGAAAGGAGGAAGAGTATGAAAAAAACAGAGAAAAAAGCCCAAGCATATTGTGGGCCGGATATTCCGAGAGTGACAAAACAGTTTGACGTATACAAAGACGGTTTGCCTGAACGGCTGGAACAGCTGGCAGATGAGATCCCTTCCATCTGTGCGCTGATCGTGCCGGTGAAAGATCTGGCGGATACCAGAAAGGAAATCCAGAAACCGGGGAGTGCGATGCACAATATTTTCATGAAAGCAAAAGAAGAAATTGAGAAAGGAGTGTGGTAAGCAATGGCATATAGTCATGGCGCTTATGTAAAGGAACAGGCAACAAGCCTTGTTTCTCCTGTATTAGGTACGGCAGGGCTTCAGGTCATCATTGGGACTGCACCTGTTAATATGGCAGCAGATCCCTATGGATGCACAAATAAGCCTATGATTTGCTACAGCTATAAAGAAGCTGTGGAAAATGTAGGTTATTCGGATGATTTTAAAAAATACACACTGTGTCAAAGCGTGGATGCGTGCTTCAGGGTTTTTAATGTGGCACCTATCATCCTGATCAATGTGCTGGATCCGAAAAAGCACAAGAAGGATATTCCTGAGAAAACTTTGCAGGTCGAAAACGGCGTGGCAAAGCTGGAAGAAACAGGTATTCTTCTGGATACGGTAAAAGCAAAGGATTCTACAGGAGTGGCATTGAAAGAAAATCAGGATTTTATCCTGTCCTTTGGAGATGACGGAGAAGTCATCGTGACTCTGATGGGAGACCATGCAAGAGATACGGAAGTAAAGGTATCTGCGACCGCAATCGACCCTGAAGAGGTAGATTATACGGATATCATCGGCGGTGTAGACGTAAGCACAGGTGCAGAGACAGGCATGGAAGTTATTCGTCAGGTATACCCCATGCTGGGTATGACACCGGGGCTGTTGCTTGCACCAGGGTGGAGCCAGAACGCAAACGTAGCTGCAGCCCTGCAGGCGAAGTGCGAAAAAATCAACGGTGTTTATTCCTGTGAATGTGTCATCGATTTGGACTGCAGCGAAAGCGGAGCAACAAAGTACACAGATGTAAAAGCGACGAAGGAAGCAAGCGGCATCAACAGCATTCATGCATACGCTGTGTGGCCCAAAGGCATGGTAGGGGAAAAGACCTACTATTTGTCTGCTTTGGCAGCGGCATGTACTGCCTATACGGATGCAAACAATGGGGATGTGCCTTCTATGTCGCCGTCCAATAAGAGCCTGAAAATCACGGCTACGGTCCTGGAGGACGGGACAGAGGTAATGCTGGATCAGGATCAGGCAAACACAGTGAACAGCTTCGGCGTAGCTACAGCATGGAATCAGAATGGATATATTCTCTGGGGAAATAACACAGCGGCATATCCTTCTACTACAGACCCGAAGGATAGATGGCTGCCTTGCAGAAGATTTTTCAGTTGGTGGGGAAACAGTTTCATCCTGACATATTTCCAGAAGGTAGACAATCCCATGAATACCAGATTGATCGAGAGTATTGTGGATAGCGAAAACATTCGGGGAAACAGCTTCGTAGCGAGAGATTTTTGCGCCGGTGCAAGGATCGCATTTCTGGCAGAAGAAAATCCAACAACGGATCTGTTAGGCGGTATGATTCGCTTTCACATCTATCTTGCACCGTATACACCGGCAGAAACAATCGAATCCATTTTGGAATTTGATGTAAACGCATTATCTGCAGCATTGACAGGAGGTGCATCCTAATGGCAAAGAATATTCCTGATAAATTGACTCTTTGCAATATCTACAAGAAAGGAAACAGATTGATCGGGTTGTCGGATGAGATCACTCTTCCGGACGTAGAACACGGCACAGAGGCCATCAGCGGCTTTGGCCTGCTGGGTGAGATTGATTCCCCTGGCAAAACAAACATCGGTTCCATGGAACAGGAGATCCAGTTCCGTATGCTGGACGATGATATTTTTTCTGTCATGGAAGAAGGAGACGGAGTGGATCTGACGATCAGAGCTGGAATGCAGCGCATGAAGGGAAACGGCGGACTGGAAGAAGTCGGCGTTCGTGTTGTGGAACGGGGACTTCTCAAAAGTTTTACACCGGGAAGCATGAAGCAGGGCAGCCCTATGAATGCAAGTGTGAAACTGGAACTGGTATACATTCTCATTGAAATTGATGGGGAAGAAAAGCTGGAAATCGACAAGCTGAACTGTGTTTATAAAGTCAATGGCAAAGACAAATTGGAGAAAGCGAGGAAGTATAGCTGATGAGTAATTTAGAAAAAGATATCATGGAGAAAACTATGAAAAAGGCTTTGGAAATGGTAAAGGAAAAGGGAAGCGGAAATATTACAAAAGAAGATATGATGGAAGCTGCAATGCAGATCGCAGAAGAAGCGGGCATTGTAAAAGCTACTGAGCCTGAGAAACAGGAAGGCGAAATTGCCGGCGGCATTGCGGAGGATGGCGAAGAAATCATTGGCGGTGGCATTATGGCAGAGACTGAACCTGAGCCTGAGATGGCAAAGGGCGAGGAAGAACCTGATGATTATATCATTCGTTTTTCTAAGCCTTATCACTTTGAGGGCAAAAGCTATGCTGGGGTAGACCTTTCTGGGATGCAGAGCCTGCGGGCGAAGGACATCTGGAAGATTGACAGAAACTACCGCAATGCCGGAAACCTTGGCATTTTGAAGGAAATGGACAATGAATATACCTGCAGAGTAGCAGCTGCTGCATCCGGTATGCCTGTGGAATTCTTCATGGGTATGGCATTGGCGGATATGGTCAAGGTGAGAACAAAGGTGAGCGATTTTTTTTATCCAAAGGAATAAGCTCCCATAGCGACATCAAAAAGCTGCGGAAGATCTGTATGGATTTGGGGCGTATCACCAACGTAAGCATCGATTATTTCATGGGTTTAACATTGGATGAACTCTTTGAAGCAGCCGAGGAAATTGCGGAGGAGGTGAACGAACATCGCGGGAAAAAGAAGTAAGACATACGAATTGATGGTCGAGATCGCTGGCAGGGTCAATAAAAATTTTGACACATCCATCGGCAAGGCGGAAAAAAGGCTTGGTGGATTAGGAAAGACCTTGAAAAAGGTCGGGATTGCCCTCAGTGCAGCATCTATTGTCACTGCGGGAGCGAATTTCCTGAAAGACAGCGTAGATCAAGCCATAGCATACGAAAGTACCATGGCTGATGTGGCAAAGGTTGTAGATGGACTACGAGATGAGAATGGGCGACTAACGGAGAGCTACTATCAGATGTCTGATTCGATATTGCAGATGTCGAAGCGGATTCCTATGACAGTGGATGAAATCGGTCAAATCACGGCCGCAGCAGGACAAGCAGGGATCGCAAATGAAGATCTGATGCAATTTACGGAAACTGCGGCAAAAATGGGGATTGCTTTTGACACTACTGCAGAACAAGCCGGGCAATGGATGGCTACATGGAGAACATCCTTCCGGATGAGTCAGGCAGAGGTAGAAGCTCTGGGTGACCAAATAAATTATCTGGGGAATACAACCTCGGAGAATACACAAAAATTGTCAGGGGTTGTAACAAGGATCGGATCATTGGGTAAAACGGCAGGCCTTAGTGCGGCGGATATCGCTGCAATGGCTGCCAGTATGACAGGTATATCCGAAGAGATCAGTGCAACGGGCATCAAAAATCTGATGCTGGCTATGACAGCAGGATCTTCGGCATCGGATAAACAGGTAGGCGTACTGAATAGATTAGGTTTTTCTGCAGAACAGCTGGCAGAGCGGATGCAGGTAGATGCAAAAGGAGCTGTACTGGATCTGCTTGGTGCAATCAAAAAGCTGCCGGCGGCAGAACAATCTGCAGTGCTGACCCAATATTTTGGGAAGGAATCCATTGCGTCTATCGCACCATTATTGTCTAATATGGAATACTTAGAGGAG
Organism: [Eubacterium] saphenum; assembly: GCA_945912105.1. Lineage (GTDB taxonomy): Bacteria > Bacillota > Clostridia > Lachnospirales > Anaerotignaceae > Anaerotignum_A. Next base: position 5,678 of record CAMEBC010000007.1, read on the forward strand.
CAATTCCAAAAGGTAGGGGATGCGTCACTTTACGCAGGATCTATGGAAGCGGAATATGCTACAAGATCAGATACGACAGCAAATAAGATACAGCTGGCACAAAACAGCATAAACGCATTGAAGATACAGTTAGGAGAAAAGCTTCTCCCAGTGGTCGGAAAGCTGGCAGATGCACTGAGTGCTGGTATCGATAAAATAAGTGCATTCGTAGAAGCCCATAAGGGGGCTTTGCCTTTTCTTGCGACATTTGCAGGGTCACTTGCTTCTTTGATTGCAGCACATAAAGCGTTTAATCTGATGAGTACAAAAGGTGCGGCATTAGCGGCTGGATTTGGGAAAGCAATTGGATTCTTAGCAAGCCCGGTGGGGATTGCTGTAGTTGCCATTTCAGCACTCATTGCAGCAGGTGTACTCTTATATAAAAACTGGGACACAGTCAAAGCAAAAGCACAGGAACTGTGGGAAAAGATCACCACTTGTTTTGGCGGGATCAAAGATTCGATCATTGGTGCATTTGAAGACGCAAAACAAAAGGTAGCGGGATTCTTCAGTTGGCTGGATGAAAAGATCAGTTCTACACCGATTTTGGGTTCGATTTACGGTGGAGTAAAGTTTGTTGGATCAAAGCTGATGGAGCATCCTGTCCCTGCCATGGCTTCTGGCGGCATTGTAACAGCACCAACACTTTCTATGATCGGCGAAGGCGGAGAGCCGGAGGCGGTTATGCCATTGTCTAAACTGGAACGTATGCTGGATGGCATTTCTTCTGGAGGCGGCGGAAAGATTATTTTTGCACCAAAAATTGAGATCAAAGGCAATGCCGATAAAAAAGAAGTGGCAAATGCAGTTCGGATATCCTTTGAAGAATTCAAAAGAATGATGGAGAAATACGAAAGAGAAAAAAGAAGAGTTGCATTTTAAAAAATAGCCTGAAATCCGCAGACAGATGCGGGTTTCAGGCAGAAAGGAGGGCGGCATGAAGGAATACATCACACAGGCCGGAGACCAGTGGGACATGATCGCAAAAAAGGTCTATGGAAATGAACTGCGGGCGGATATCCTGATGCAGAACAACATGGAACTGTTGGATATTTATGAATTTGATGCTGGAACAGTCATCAGGTGTCCAGAACTGGAAAAGGCAGCAACGAAAGACCTGCCGCCATGGAGAAGATGAAAACACGGCAAGCAAAGCTGATTGTTGGCTATATCGGAAGAGAAATCTCAGCAGATGTAGAGGATTTTTCTTTTACAGACGTGGCGGGAGGAAGCAGTGACAGCCTTTCTCTTTCCGTTGGGGATAAAGATGGACTTTGGATTGATGCATGGATGCCGCAGGCAGGAGATATGGTGACAGCCGCTATCCTGATTGAGGACTGGAAGGAAGAAGGGGACGAAAGGAACCTTTTCGCAGGTGAATTTACCGTGGACGATGTGAGCTTTTCAGGGGAGCCTGTGAGCGTTTCCATTGGGGCGGTGAGTAAACCGGCGGACGATGCTTTTTCTTCCACAAAACGCTCCCAGACGTGGGAAAACGTGACTCTGAAGAAGATCGCTCAGACTATTGCAGGACGCTATAATCTGGCATTGGTATACGATGCAGGAGAAGTTCCTATCCTGGCAAAGGAGCAGAGCGAAGAAGAGGACGGAAGTTTTCTGAAAAACCTCTGCGAAAACTATGGTCTGATGCTGAAAATATACAGGAGAAAGCTGGTCATTTATGATAGGGAGATCTACAAGAAAAAGCCGTTCATTATGACCATTGACAGGAGTGAAATGGGAAAAGACTGGAGTTTTGAACGAGAACTGCAGGGAAGCTATACCGGCGGGAAAATCACCTATACAGATCCGAAAACGGAGAAGGATATCACGTTCTCTGTTGGAACACAGAGCCGTCCTCTGGAAATCAATGAGAAGGCTGATAATGCTGCGGATGCAGAGCGCATCATCACGGCAAAGGTAGCAAATGCAAACCATGGAATGGAGAAGTTGTCATTCAGCGTGATGGGCGAACCGAAGCTGATCGGCAGCCAAACAATTTGGATCACAGGATTTGGCGGAAAAATCAACGGAAAATATTTTATTGATGAAGCAGTACATACCATCAGTAGAAATGGAGGATATAGAACGAAGGTCACGGCAAGCAAAAATGACGTTGGAAGCAGCGTCGAGTCTGCCATTGATTTTCTTGTTTCTTTAGGTATCATTGTTTCTCCTGACTATTGGAAAGCCAATTATGGAAAAGTGAAGTATCTGGATCTGTTGCTTTGCAATATGGCGGCAAAGATAAAAAGTCATACCGAAGGAGGCGGTACCGCATCAACAGCAGATGCAATTTCTAAATTGGCTGGTGCAGGGGTCATCAATACTCCTGAATACTGGACGCAGCACCAGGGAGATCTTCCCTGGATAGGACAGCTTTTGCAGAATGCTGCAAATGCGCTATAAGGGGGAGAGAATATGGACGGATTTAGAATCGGGCGGGTTTCAGCTGTCAATTACGAGGCTGGGACTGCCCGTATTTTATACAAAGACAAGAGTGAGGAAGTTACAAAAGAATTACCGTTTTTGTCATTCGAATATTTCATGCCGGAGGTAGATGATATGGTATTGGTTTGTCATCTGCCAAACGGTATGGAGGCAGCCGTGATCCTGGGCAGATTCTGGAGCGAAAAAAATATGCCGCCGGAAGGAAAGCGTGGACTGTACAGAAAGGACATGAGCCGCACACCGGGAAAGGCGATGATGCGTTATGATGAAACAACAGGCCAAATGGAAACAGCAGCACCGAATATCAAAATGAAAACAAATGTGTTGAATATGGAAACAGATTCTGTGGATGGAAGCGGGAAAAGTGTAGGATTTACGGGAAACCGTGTAAGAATGGAAGGAACCGTAAGCATAACAATCACAGGAGGAAATACAACCATCAACGGCAGTACTGTGGAGATTTCGGGTGGCACTGTGAGCATCACAGGCGGTACCATTGAGATCAGCGGTTCCGGGGATGTGATTCTGGACGGCATCAGCTTGAAAAATCATACGCATATCTGTAATGCAGTAGGAAGTGAAAGTTCAAAGGCAAATTAAAGGAGAGTAAAATATGGCGGTCGGAACATTAGGAAGCATCGTTTTTTCAACTTCCGATAAAAGGATATTGACTCCAAGCAGCCTATCCAAAACAGCAGGGAGCAGCTGGGCAGTGCATGAGACCATTGGGGGAAAACAAAAAACAGAATACATGGGACCGGAACTGCAAACGCTGACATTTGAAATGACCCTTTCTGCAGAATTAGGTGTGCGCCCCAGAGAACTGATGAAACAGCTGGAAGAGATGGCAGAGGGGCGGGAAGCTCATTTACTGGTCATCGGTGGAAAGCCGGTGGGAGACAATCCATGGCGGCTGGTGAGCCTTTCGGAGGAATGGGGAACGGTGCTGAATAGAGGTGAACTGATCTCTGCAAAAGTGACAGTAAGCCTGGAAGAATATGTATAGGAGGGACAAAATGGAGGTCGCTCTTGATTTTTTGAATGAAACAAAGGAGCTGGAAAATATCGCTGCCTGCCTGCGGGTGCTTTATAGTACGCCGATAGGATCTGTAGCATTGGACAGGGATTTCGGGTTAGACTGGTCATTTTTGGATTTGCCTTTGCCGGCGGCAAGGGCACGGCTTGAAAGCGAATTGATCCAGAAAACAAGGAAATACGAACCAAGAGTGCAGGTGCAGGAAGTGCAGTGGGAATTTGACGGAAAAAACGGAAAAATGAAAGCAAAGGCGGTGATCAGGATTGTCTAACATAGAAGCATTAAAGAATATCCCAGAGGTATCATTTATTGATAATGCGACGCTGGAAAGCACACGGGATGAAATATTTGCAGATTATACAAATATGTATCAAAAACTGACAGGGGAAACGCCTGTTTTATCAGATGCAGATCCCATCCGCCTGGTGCTGCTGGCGGTATCGGCGAAATACTACCAGGGATTGCAGTATGTTGACCGCAGCGGGAAGCAAGATCTGCTGAAATACAGCTACGGAGATTTTCTGGATAATATCGCCGCCATGAAGAAACTAACGAGAAATCCTGCGGCGTATGCGTCTGTGAAGATGAAATTCTCTATGACGAGCGCAAGAGGAGAGATCACGCCTATTCCAGGTGGCACAAGAGTGACAACGGAATCTGGCCTGTATTTTATGACGGATGAATACGTTGAGATCCCAACGGGAGAAACCTTCATTGAGGTACAGGCTACGGCGTTGACAGCCGGAAAAGAAAGCAATGAGATTCCAGTAGGTGCGATCAATAAAATTGTTGACCCGGTAGCGTATATTGCAGAGGTAGAAAATACAACAGTATCAGCTGGGGGATCAGATAGAGAAAGTGACGATGATTTTACAGAACGCATCTATCTGGCACCTTCCAGCTATAGTGTGGCAGGTCCTACAGAATCTTATGAATATCATGCGAAACAATTCCGTGCGGATGTTTCCGATGTGAAGGCATATTCTCCATCTCCGAGTGTGGCGAATGTGCTGTTTTTATTTGATGGAGGGGTTTTGCCAACAGAGGAAGAACTCAGAGAAATGGAAGTGCATTTGAGTGAAAAAACGATTCGCCCTACGGCAGATCGGGTGGTAGCAGTTGCCCCTGAAGAACAGGAGTACAACATCACACTGAAATATTTCATCAACCAAAGCGACAGCGCACAGGCAATGGTAATTCAGGCTGCTGTAGAAAAAGCCATTGAAGAATATAAGATGTGGCAAAGAAAACTGGGGCGCGATATCAATCCATCAGAGTTGAACAAGCGGATCATGCTCGCCGGAGCGAAGCGGGCCGAAGTGACAGAGCCGGCATACAGTAAAGTCGATGCAGATAGTATTGCGAAGCTGGGAACGGAAAGCGTGACATACGGAGGGCTGGAAGATGATTAAACTGAAAGATGCAAACATCACAGACAGCCTGCCGGATGTAGTAGCAAAGGAGCCGTGGTGCATTGCTCTGGGATATGCTATCCAAAGACAGCACAGAAAGCTGTTGTTTTATGCGGATAGAGCCAGAACCTACAGCAACATTGACCAGCTGGACGAAAGGCTGTTGGACGTTTTGGCAACGGAACTGAAAACACCGCAGTATTCAGAATCTTTCCCTGTGGAAACGAAGCGGAGCATGGTAAAAGGCACGTTGGCCTATTATGCCACAGCAGGAACGAATGCCGCACTGGAAATGGTATGCAGAGATATTTTCGGCAGTGCTGAGGTTCTGGACTGGTACGAATACGGCGGAGAGCCGGGATATTTCCGTATCCAGACGGATAATCCGAATATCACGGATGAAAATGTACATGAATTCATTGCTGTAGCGGAGAAGGTAAAGCGGCTTTCGGCATGGCTGGATAAAATCGAAATCGTTTCGACAACAAAGCAGGAACTCTTCATGGGAGCGATACTGATGCAGAGAGTTGTTCAGTATTTTGAGCATGAAGATTTAAAGCCTATATGGAAGGAGTGAGAAAAAATGGGATTTTCCGAGTTCAAAACAACGAGAAGTGGCAGAGAAATGATCGCAGCGGCAGTAGCGGGAGGAAAGCTGTCTCTTACAAAAATTCAAATGGGAGACGGCAGGATCACATCCCAGTCCATATATGGTCTGACGGGGCTGATTTCTCCGGTGCATGATGTTGAGATTGCATCCAAGGAAGTGAAACAGGGTACAGATAAAAACGGAGAAACAGCGAACTACGCTCTCATCAAAGGCCATTTCAAAAAAAGCGAACTGGAAAAAAGTTTTTATTTCAGGGAAATCGGTGTTTATGCGAAGATCGATGACGGGGAAGAGAAGCTCATCACTTACAATAACGCCTATGACTTGGCTGATTATATCGATAAAGAAAGCGCAGAGATCCAGGATAGGACGCTTGTCATTCCTGTTTTTATTGGAGAAGTAAATGAAATCGATGTGGTGATTAACGTCGATATGACCTATGTGACTACAGAAGAATTTGAAAGCCACAAGGAGGACAAGCTGCTGCACCTTCCATCCGGAGGAACGGAAGGGCAGGTACCTGTAAGAACAAAATCCGGCGTGGAGTGGGGGAAAGCCGGAGATCCGGAAGCGTTGGATGAACACATTAAAAATAAAGACATTCATGTAACGAAACAGGAAAAGGAAACGTGGAACGGAAAAGCTGGAGCCGATCATAATCATACGGCGGAAGATGTGGGGGCTGCTCCAGTGATCCATAAACACGCATTATCAGACTTGCCTATCACATACGGAACAACAGATTTGGTCGCTGGAACAAGCCAGTTGACAACAGATAAAATCTATCTTGTATACGATTAAGGCGGTGATGTTGTGGCAAAAAAAGTTTATGTTGGTATAGACGATGTAGCAAGACAAGTCAAAAAAATGTATATCGGTGTTGATGGTATAGCTAGAAGGGTTAAAAAAGGTTATATCGGAATCGGTGGTGTGGCAAGACCATTCTGGGGTCAAGGAAAAGCAGAGTATTACGGTGAAATTACACCATTAAGCGTTGCAAGAATTGGTGTTGAAGGTGTTAGTTTGAATGGAAATGCGATATTTGCAGGCGGCGCAATTACCATTGGTAGGGATGCAAATAAATCTGATGCAGTAGATTCTTTTAATAAATCACTTACAAGAAAAGTTCTTACCAGTTTAAGTGTTGCCCGTAGTCTACACACTTCTACTAATGTAGATGGATATGCATTGGTCGCTGGCGGTTATGGGAACAAAACTTATTACCCTAACGTAGATGCATATAACATATCTTTAACTAGAAGTACACCAACTGCATTAAGTACCGCAAGAGGTGAATTAGCAAGTGCAAGTAATAAAGTCCATGCGTTAATTGCTGGTGGATGTTCTGACGTAAATTCTTCATATACAAATTACGCTCAAGTTGATGCATATAATACATCTCTAACTAAAAGCACAGCAACAGCATTAAGTGTTGAAAGAAATAGCTTAGCTGGGGCTGGAAATGACACTTATATTTTATTCGCAGGAGGTATACAATCATCTGTAGTTGCTGCAAAATCAAAAAATACAGTAGATGCTTATGATAAATCTCTTACTAGAATTATCCCAACTGTTTTGAGTATTGGACGACGTAGCCTTACAGGGGAAAATATAGGTGAGTATATTTTATTTGCTGGAGGTTTTGATACTTCTAATAAGAAAAGTACAGTAGTGGATGTTTATAACAAATCACTCACTAGAAGTCTTGCGCAAAATTTAAGTGCTTATAAAAATGGTATTGTATCTGGTGAATTAGACGGATATGCATTTTTTGGCTGTCTTGGCGACGAAAACAATGTGATTGATATTTATGACGAGTCTTTGACAAAAACGATTAAAACATTGTCTGGTGGTCGTCAAAGTGTAGGAATGGCAAGCAGTAAAAATCATATGTTAATTGCAGGTGGTCTTGCAGATCCTTTTAAAATAACTGATATCGTTGAAGCGTTCGCAATCGTATAAAAGGAGGAATATAATATGGCAAAATATAAATTATGGAACGGAAAAGATCCAGTTTATACACTGGGAGCACCTTACAAATTCACACCTGATGAATGGAGAGCAGAATACCCGTGGACTGAGGTAGATGATTGTGTTATTAGCGGAGAAGGCGTAATCAATGGCGCATTTTGTATGCCATACACAGATATGATTGCTATTTATGCAAAACAGGGATGCGACTTCTCTGATTGCAAAACAAAGCAGGAACATCTAGATGCAATCGAACAATTTGAGATTGTTATGAACGAACCAAGCACAGAGCTTACGCCAGAGGAACGTATTGCAGCAGCGGTCGAGTTACAGGCAATGGCATCTCTGCCCGATGTGGAAGTATAAGGAGGAATAGTTATGAATTTCGATACAATCAAAAAGAATTATGAGAAAGGCTTATGGCCTGCAGCGATGGTAAAATTAGCTGTCAGAAAGGGGCTTATCACAAAAGAGGAGTACACCAAAATCACCGGGGAAGAGTATTAACTGAAAAAAGGATGCGAAGAGAATAAGACTTCCGCAGTCTGATGGCTGCAAAGGGGTCTTTTTTTAGTGGAAGGAGGGAGAGGCATGAATATGGATGAAATCGCGGAAAAAGCAAAGGAAGCATTGGATAGTGCGAAAAGTGCCCATAAGCGTCTCGACCGTATGGAACATCGGCAGGATGAGTTGGAAAAACTGACCAATGCCGTAACTGCGTTGAAGACCAATCAGGAAAATCTGGAGGAGGATGTGGGGGAAATCAAAGCTGATGTCAAAAAGCTGGTAGAGAAGCCCGCAAAACGCTGGGACGGCATCGTGGATAAGGGGCTTGCCGTGATTGTCGGTGCCATAGTTGGGTTTCTGTTGAATGGTGGCGGTATTCCATGAAAAATCAGAGAGAATATTCCCAAAAGATACTGGATAATGAGCTGGCATTGTTGTGGGTTCATTCTGTAGGAGTGATTTTGCTGGCATTTTATTGTGTTCACGCACGATTTGAAGCGGCATTTCCTTGGCTAACGGCTTGGGTCGGCCTGCCATGGGCGGCATGGGGTGTTTCAAAAACGGGATACACAATGAAATCAACAAAACAGAATACAGCCGGCGGCATCACCTACGAAACAGCAATGCTGGCGGCGATGGAAGCAAAGCAAAATCCGCAGACGATTGCGGAAGAAACGCTGACAGATTTATGAGAGGAGGAAGAAAATGAAACGACCGAAAAAATATTTACAGACAGACCCTAGATGGGCGAAAAATGATTACTCCGCCGGCGGGGATGGCTCCACCATCGGCAATGCCGGGTGTGGGCCTACTTCGGCGGCTATGGTCATTGCTACATGGGCGGATGCGAATATTACGCCTGCCCATACGGCAGCATGGAGCAAAGCGAACGGATATAAGGCACCAAATCAGGGTACCTATTACAGCTATTTTGCACCGCAGATGACGAAATTCGGTATCCGTTGCCAGCAGTTGAATTTTACCAACCTGCGGAATCTGAACAAACTGGAAGCAGCGGCATACCATGAGAAGGCACTGCGGGCTGTGCAGCGGGGAGATATGGTGATCGCCTGCATGGGCCCTGGGATTTGGACAAGCAGCGGACATTTTATCCTGTGGTGGAATGTAACCGGCGACATGGTACATATCAATGACCCTGCCAGCAATCGTTCTGATCGGGAACTGGCACCGCTGGAACGTCTGCAGCGGGAAGTCAAATATTATTTCGTTTGTGAAAAACCGGAGAACTTTGAAGAGGAGGACGATGATGAAATGAAAGTAGTTTACAAACAGCTGAAGGATATCCCCAATAAAAACGGTTTTCAGGATATCATCAAAAAACTGATGGATGCAAAGATCATTAACGGAGATGGACAGGGAAATATCGAACTGTCCCATAATATGGTACGCAGCTTCGTGATCAACTACAGGGGCGGCGCCTATGACCGTAAACTGATGCAGATGGGCATGGAGCCTGCTGTAAAAGAATAAGATAAGGAGGAAACTATTATGGAAATTATGATGGGTTATGCAATAGATTTTATGAAAGCATTTGTTTATGCAGCTGTGGCTGTGGGACTGACATTCCTGTTGAAAAACGGGTCCGAGTTCAAAGAAATGGCAATGAGCCTTGTAAAAGGTTCTGAAGCAAAACGGATCATGAGTGAAATCTGGGATGTGATGGCGGCAGCTGTTGGTGCTATCAATCAGACCTATGTGAATAATCTGAAACTGGAGAATGCGTTCGACGAAGCGGCACAGTTAAAGGCGAAGCAGATGGCAAAAGAAGCTTTTTGGAGAACGCTTAGCGAAGAATCAAAAAAATTTATCCTGAATAGATACGATGATTATAATACATTCATGGATACATTGCTGGAGAAGATGGTTGCAGATGCGAAGAATGAAAAGAACGGAATGGTTCTTGTAAGCGAAGGCATTCTGGCGGATGAAGTGCCTGTAGAAGCAGGTACATAACCATATTGGTGATGTCACCAAAATGGTAAATAATCATTTTCTTTATGCAAGGAAAATGGTATAATATAGATGTCGTAGAACTTGACAGAGTACCATTTTCCTGTTGTGCTTCTGTCATTCGCAAAGACACTGAGACTGGTCCCTCGGTGTTTTTCAAAAATAATAACGCCCCGGATAATTACCGGGGCATTTTATTTCGGGTCTTTAGCTCAGTTGGTCAGAGCATCCGGCTCATAACCGGACGGTCCAGGGTTCGAGTCCCTGAAGACCCATTTTAACGTACTCCGGTGTCCTTCTGGCCCGGGGTCTTTTTATTTAAACTATATATTGCAAAATAGAAAGGTCAGAGGAGATGCGCTTTATATCATTTCATTATATGAGTTGGCCATAGTTCTTCAATTTTTCTGTATGTATCCATGAAAATAAATTTTTCCGTTCCAATTTCATCAATAATTTTTTGAGGAATTTTTTTAATATCTGACAAATTATCAAGCACAACAAAGGAAATATATCTATATTGAAAAGGAAAATCTTTTGCAACACGCCACTCTCTTTCATGTGTGTAGTCAATAGCTCTTCCATTAAAAGGATGTTGATTTTTGACAGATCCACTTGCATAAAATGGAACAAATGGTGTAACAAATGGATATACATTTTCATGCCAGTTTTGTTGATTGAATATGGTTGGATTTGCATATATAACAGGGTTGCCATTCCTGGAATAAATCAGTTTTTTGGTAAACCCGATGCCATAAGGACTATAAATATTTGCATGTTGTACTAAACTACACCAAGGGCATTCAGTAAAACAAACAGCTTTTCGCTTTGTCCATGGAAGATCAGCAGCGATTATCTTTTTTTCTTGCAAGATATTAACCAATCGATTTAATGCTGACATTTTTGCAATATCGCTGATGTCATCTGGATTATTGGAGTCATATTCCTTTCCATTTTTGGTAAAATGCGCAAGATAAATGGATTGATCAGGACGAGGCATAGTAATTCTCCTTTCGAACAGTTTTTGTTTTATGGTGATCATTAGTCGTTTTCTTCATGATACATGAATATTGATAAATTTGTCAATAAATGTAAAGGGACGGATCACTCCGACCCTTATTTTTATTGCATATTTAGTTTCTCTATGGTGGAATTCTGATTGCAAAAATTGAGATACCACATGGTCGATATTTTGAAATGATGCAACTTTGAATAACAGAAATTCAGTAAAATCAATGCTTTTAACGGTTTTTAACAGGGTCAGAGTCCATTCTTTTTATATAAAAATGAGCCTGTCTGCGACTTGAGACTTAAAGAGATTTGCTTCGTGAGATAATAGAAAAAGAAAGGAGAGATAATATGGATAGTTTTATTTCGTGGGTAGGTGGAAAGAAGCAACTGCGTAAGGAAATCATCAAAAGATTTCCGTTGGAAGGCGTGGAAAAATATGTGGAAGTATTCGGTGGTGCTGGTTGGGTGCTGTTCGGAAAGGAGCCTCACAAAAAAGAGATATATAATGACATCAATGGGGAACTAGTGAATTTATTCCGCATGGTGAAGCATCATCCAGATGCGCTGGAAGGAGAATTGATGTTCATGTTGAACAGCAGAGAGGAATTTTTTCAGCAGAAGTTGATGAGACTGGAATGTATGACTGAATTGCAGCGGGCGGCCAGAATGTATTATCTAATCAAAGCTTCCTATGGATCAAAAGTGGACACGTTTGGATGCGGTTTCCGTGATGTATCTGTGATAAAAAATTTAAAAGAGGTACATAAGCGGCTGGGAAGGGTTCTGATTGAGAATAAATCCTTCGAAGAGATTATCCAAAAGCAGGATGGCGAAGGAACAATGTTCTATCTGGATCCTCCATATCATGGGACAGAAAGACTTTACGATATTGAAGGCGGCTTTGGAGAAGTTGAACATAGGAATCTGGCAGACATACTGAGGAATACAAAAGGGAAATGGATCCTTTCTTATAACGAAGATCCGTTTATCAGAGACCTGTACAACGGATTCAGGATTGAGGAAATGGAGAGAAGTAATAATCTTGGTGTAGTGGCTGGAGGAAATGGTATTTTTAAAGAACTGATCATTAGGAATTATTAAAATCATCTATTGGCATATGTTCGGTCAGTTAGATCGAAAAATAGTGATGACAAAGTATGATAAATAGGCGATGTAGGTAGAAGAGAAAGATAAGATCAAAATCTTTGGGAGAAGGTAACAATGAAGCTGATTTGCAAGGATAGCATGGTATATCCTGATATCCGTGAGTTCTGCGCAGCGGCTGGTTTGAAAATCAGTAATGATGGCAGAATGCATGTTGTGGAAAAATGAGAAAAGCGGGGCGAAAGCCCCGCCTTTTATTTTGTATTTACTAAAAGATAACTTCGTTGACAAAAGATGTCTATATAGAGTAAAGTAGTAAAAAGGTATTGCATTATTTTGTCGGAATAAATAGATTTGAAGGAGGTGTAATAAATATATGGAAGGTATAAATGGTATTAAAAATATACTTATTACACATATTTTTTCTCCAGAGGGAATTGCAACATTATTATTGATTTTTGCAATGTATTTGAAATTACATGTTAATAATAAGGCTACGTCTATTGATTATAAAAAAATGCTAATTTCAATACCTGGAGAAGTTGTGTTTCTGGTATTAGGTATTCATGTGTCAGCTTATATATCTGGAAAAACTGAAGGATTCAAATTTATGGGGTGGACATTAATATTGCTCTTAGCTTTGACATTTGAATATGTATCTGAACGAAAATGTCAAGATCAAATATCAGGTGATTTTATAAGGAGTTCATGGAAGAAAATAATATTAATGATTTTTGTAGCATTATTTTGTTATTGCATAATTGTTTTTGGAGGTGATATCAGTGCGTAAAAACTCGTTTGAACAAATCACGGCTATATTAATTCTGGTTGGTATTATACTTGCATTGTCTATGGTAATATTATCTAAAGATGAACCTTATGTAACAACAAAAATGGATATTGAAATGATATCATTTTTATTATCTTTTATATGTATAATATTAGCTACTGTTTCACTTATAATGACTAGACGTAAAAATATTTTAAACGAAAAGAAAGAGACTGAATTATTAAGTAAGTGGATTAGATATGATAAAAAAAGAAAAGAAATAGAGGAAGAAATGAGCCTGCTGACTAAACAGTTAATGGCTTCAGATGTATCAAAATATATAGATATCAATAGATTGATTATCGATGCACAGGTAGACGGATATAAGTATAATGGCGAAGCAATTAATTATAGTGCCTTTTTTAACCAATTTGGTTTAAATAGTTCAGAAATCTCGGTTCGAAAAGATAGTGCTATTTTTTTGACACCTTTTGATGTTAAGGGGGAAATCTTATTCAAACAATGTCAGGAGATACTGGGAAAACTAGATATTTTCTTGCGGAAATCCGATAATTTTGTAGAAAAAGATGATATCATGATGAATATCGTTGCTTTAATTGTTCAATCAGAAATAGTAATTGTAAATATTAATGGCAGAAATCCAAATGTATATTATGAGTTGGGTATCGCACATGCATTAGGAAAGCCGACGATACTTCTTTCAGAAATGAGTAAGCCTATTGAAGAATTAGGGTTTGATATTAGACAGAAAAAGATTATTATGTATCATACACTAGCAGATTTGGAAGAACAATTATTGTACCAAGTTAGTAGAATTAAAAAAAGAATATAATGTATAATGACTTAAATTAAAAGGGGACGGATCACTCCGCCCCTTTTTATTTATTCTTCGACATTTTTTGGTATAATATATTTATACCAAATTGTGGATTAAGATTTTGAAAGAGGTGAAAATGTTAATAATGATAGAAATAGATGAAAAGTATCAGCACTCAAGACAGGTTATTGAGTTTATTTATCAGGTTTGTAAAGAAAAATTTGGAACCGCATTTTATAGTCAACATATTAAAATTTTACAGCGGCTAAATGAAGTGCCTGAAACGAAACCAATAAAATTTCATCCAGAATTAAGAATGGATGAAGATTTTATTGTGTATCTTTCGGCTAAAGATGGATTTTGGTGTCAAATAATATATCAACTTTCTCATGAATTAAGTCATGTTGCTATGGAATGCTATCCGAGAAAAAAGGAATTAAAGTGGATTAGTGAATGTTTGTGTGAATCAGCATCAATATATGTATTGAGAAGAAGTATAGATTTTTTCCAGAATCAAAATTATGATGGATATAAAAAATATACATTATGTGTAGAAGAATATATAAATGATCATTTAGAAAAAAGCCAAACGCTTTCCAAAAAAGAAGTTAAGAAATACATCAATACCAATTTCGAATATCTAAGAAATGATCCGATTGAAGAAAATGAAATTGGACGACCACGTAACAATATTATAGGAAAGCATTGGGCTGAGATCATTGAACGAAATCAAAATGGATGGAGCGCCATTTCCTTGTTTTCGGAAATTAAATATGAAAATATGGATGAGGTGAGGTTCTTTGACGATTGGTACAATAAATGTAGAAATAATAATGAAAAGATGTTTGTACGGGAGATTATAGAAACCATTTTTAATATGGAGTAATGGTAGGATATGCATTATAAGGAGTGGGAACTGCTAATTATTATTGTTTCCAACCTATCAACATCCCACTGTATCGTATAATACCCATTTGCTTCCGCTATTTCGATCACATGATTATCATATTCCCCGAAAGGCGGCCGAAAAAGATCCATCTCCACCCCTGTCAGATCTTTTACGTTCTGGTGGCATTTTTGCAACTCCTGGGCGATCTGTTCAGAGGAGATCTGACTCATATGGGGATGTGTGGCAGAATGATTCCCCAGATCGTGACCTGCTTCTGCGATCTTCTTCACTTCATCAGGATACTTTTCGACCCAATAGCCGCAAAGAAAGAAAGTGGCTTTTACGTCATTTTCTTTTAAGATACGAAGGAGTTCATCTGTGTCCTCTGCACCCCAAGCGGCATCAAAACTGACAGAAACCTGCGGTTTTTCTGTTTGTACGCAATAAATTGGAAGTTTCCGTTCTGCACTGGCTGTCACCATAGCAGAAACCCTTGCGGCGGCAGGAGACAGGGCAAAGGCGGCAGATGCCAACAGCAGCCCACCCAACGCTAGGCAGCCTACCATCTTTTTGGTAATATGTATCGTTTTAAAAAATTTCATAGAAATCCCTCCGAGGGTTTTTACTAGCAGTATATTTCCCGAGTGGAAAAAAATGAACAGGAAAAGGGCACCTTTCAAGGTGCCCCCCTTTTTTTGTTAGTCACATTCAAAATCCAGTAGACTTTCGATCAGGGATGCCACCTGGAATCTATGTCTATGACCGTCTTCTTCTGTCCATGCGCTGGCAAAATGCACGTGTTTCCCATTGCCAACTTCGATAGCAGGGGAGGATGTACCACAAAATTCATGGAAATGGCCATCAGCAAAGTCTGTGCGGAATTTGATTTCATGCACATGGCTGTCACCACACCGAATTGCTTCACCGGATACAGTAGCAAAACGATGGTTATGGCATTCTTCTTCTTCGTTGAAAACAGCTGTGCTGCCGGTGATTTCGTGAACGTGGCGCTGTCTTCTGCGGTCATTGCGGTCATTATCCCAGCCCCAGCAATTGCAGCGATCGAACTGACTCATGTTTTCTTCTCCTTTCGCTTTGGGTTATGCTATATCCTATGTAGCAGAACAAAAAAAAGGTGTATAACCTGTTTCCAATTGCCCAACTGAAAAAATCTTGCATACTCTATGGCAAAAGAAATTTTCAAGAGCATAAATCAAGGAAACTTCCCCTACAGAACCCTTGCATTTTCTTTTTAATCTGCTACAATAAATAAGTTAAGAATTTTTTGTTTTTGCACAAAGGAGAAAGAAAAATGGAAGAAATGGTGTTTCAGATTGGGCCCATCCGTCCCCCTAGTGAAGCAAACAGCTTGCTGCTGCGGGTAACGGTAAACTGCCCTTGGAATAAATGCAAATTTTGTATGTTGTATAAAAAATACGATTTCCATACTCGCCCGGTGGAAGATGTCAAAAAGGATATCGATACCATGGCAGAACTGCGTGATCGTATCTTACAGTATAAAAAAGACGGTGAATGGGATATCACTGCCATCAATCAGGATTATCAGTCCCTGACAACAGACGACCAGCGCTGGTGTTACCATATGGTGTTCCGCTGGATGACAGAAGGCGACTGCAATTCTATCTTCCTGCAGGACGCTAATACCATGTGTCTGCGTGCCGACTGGTTGGCGGAGATCATCCGTTATGTGCGTGTGAAGCTGCCTGAAATCAAGCGTATCACTTCCTACGGCAGAGCCAATACTTTGGCGAAGATCAGCCCCGAGGATTATAAAATGCTGAAGGAAGCAGGCTTAGACCGTATCCACTCCGGCTATGAATCCGGTTCCGATAAGGTACTGGCTCTCATTGAAAAGGGCTGTACTCAGGAAGAACAGATCATCGGCGGCAGAAAGGTCAGAGAAGCAGGCATCGAACTGTCCATCTATTTCATGCCCGGTGTTGGCGGGAAAGAACTTTCCGATGATAATGCCATTGAAACAGCGAAGGTCATCAATGCGGTAAACCCCAATTTTGTCCGTCTGCGTACTTTTGTTCTGCGTACCGGCTCTCTGATGGAAGAGGTGCGGGATGCCGGCGGCTGGACAGAAGATACTGATATGAACAAACTGCTGGAAATCAGAAAATTACTGGCGCATATCGACCCCACAAAAGCCAACGGCAAGATCACCAGTGACCATATCATCAACCTGCTGCAGGAAGTCAATGGCGATATGGATACAGACCTGCCCTGGATGCTGGAATATATCGATTCCTTCCTGGCACTGCCTGAACTGGAACAGAGAAAATATCAGCTGGCACGCCGTATGGGCTTCCCTCTGGACTGGAAGCAGCTTTGGCGCATGAAGGAAAGTGACAGACTGATCATCGAAGATATGGCGAAAAATATCGTCGACGAAACTGAATGGGAAAAGAAACTCCATACCTATATGGATCACTATATTTAAGGAGGTGTTGTAGATGACAACGGAAACTCTTTTTACTGCGATCATCCCCGCAATCCTGATTTTTTGTCTGGTATTCTTCAATATCCGTAAAATGCAGAAACAGGCGAAAATCATGCGTATGGAACAGGAAGGCAAATGCGGCAGCGGCTGTGCAGGCTGTGCCCATAGTGCCGGTTGCAATTCTCCTCAGAAAAAGGAAGATGAATTGAAGAAATAAGAAAAAACCTCAAACCGTTTGTATTTCGAATTGGTTTGAGGTTTTTTTATGCCTATTCTGTTTCTTTCGTTTTTGCTTCATGTTCGTTCCGATAGCGAGACATCAGCCCGTGGAACAGTTCTTCCGCTGTGGGTGGGGTGAAGCTGATGGCATTGGCGCCGGCTTCTACTGTTTTGCGGATGGTTTCACGGGAGGGACCGCCTGTAGCGATGATCGGCACATCGGGATATCGTTCTCGAATAATACGAACCACTTCCGGCGTGCGGGCTGCTGCGGATACATTCAAAATGCTGGTTCCTGCCTCTAGACGGGCATCGATATCTGTATTTTCATCCAATACTGTCACAACGATCGGAATATCTACCACACGGGCGATCTGTTCGATGACAGCATTGCTGGTAGGCGCATTCACCACCACTGCCATTGCTCCCAGTGCTTCCGCATCCTTTGCCAGCATAACAACACGGGCGCCTGTGGTGGTACCGCCGCCAACGCCGCAGAATACGGGCAGGCTGGAAGTAGAAACGATGGCATCGGCAATGATCTGTTGGGGTGTAAAGGGATAGACAGCCAGCACTGCATCTGCATTGCAGTTGCGGATGATGGCAATATCGGTGGAGAAGATCAGTGATTTGATGCGTCGCCCCATGATGACAATGCCGCTGGCAGCGTAGATTTCCTCTGGCATCGTTACAATATGATGGCTTCTTAGTTTTGTTTGGACATGAGGGATCTTTTTCTCCAGTAGGACTTTTTTGTGATTCAAAGGCAACACTTCCTTTCTTTTTTTGTAGATGTAGGTTTTTTGAAAAATTATGTAACTATCTTATGTAACCATTATACGTTGTAGGAGAAGCTGTTGTCAAGCAGATGGAGTTTTTGAAAAAAATGGGTGTGATCGGTCGGACTTGACAGAGATAAAGTTTGGCTATAAACTACAAGAAAGCATTTTTGTCAATTTATTGAATTTTGGAGTGATGAATTTGGAGGCTTATATAGCTTTGATCTGTTCTCTTGTGCTGAATGCCGTTCTGTTGGTGCGCATGGGAAATAAGAAGGTGCGGGAACAGGAAAACAACGTAACAGAAGAAGAGATCCGCCAGATGGTAGATGCCGGCGGCGACAATGGCTCTATCGATGAAAACGAAAAAGAAATGATCAACAATATCTTCGAACTGAGCAATATTTCTGTGGGGAATATCGCTACCCATCGAACAGATATTGTTGCGGTCCCTCTGGATGCCACACTGGAAGAAATCAAAAGCGTCATGGCAGAGGAAAAATATTCCAGAATCGTTGTCTATGATGATAATATCGATAATATCGTCGGTGTCTGTCATGTAAAGGATATGGTTAAATATATCCTTGCAGATGTGACCCGTGTGGAAGAAGGTCATTTCCATTTGGAAGATATCCTGATGCAGCCTTATTTTATCCCTTTTTCCAAAAAGGTTGACGAGCTGCTGCAGGAAATGCAGCTGGAAAAGGTACACATGGCCATCGTCATCGATGAATACGGCGGTACAGCCGGTATCGTCACTATGGAAGATATCATGGAAGAGATCTTCGGCAATATCTTTGATGAATATGATGTGGAAGAAGAAGAGGATATTACTTTGACAGAGGATGGGGTCTATCGCATCAACGGTACCACCGATCTGCAGGATGTGGAAGAACAGCTGGAGATCACCTTTGAAGAAACCGAAGATTATGATACCCTTGGGGGCTACCTCATCGGTCAGTTGGGGCGTATCCCCGAAGAAGATGAAGCCATTGAGATCGAGCTCTGCGGCTGGCTGTTCCAGATCGAGGGCATCGAAGAAAAACGTATCGATAAGGTTTTTGCTACAAAATTACCAGAGGAAACAGTAGAAGAGTCTGTTTCCGAGGAATGATTTTTTATAAGGAGGAATGTTTTATGTTAAATGAAAAAGTTGTGGAACTGCTGAATGATCAGATCGTAAAGGAATTGTATTCCGCTTACCTGTATCTGGATTTCTCCAATTTCTATTCTGAAAAAGGCTTGGATGGCTTTGCAAACTGGTATCGCATCCAGGCACAGGAAGAAAGAGACCATGCACTGCTGTTCTATGATTACCTGCACAACAACAGTGAAAAGGTAACACTGGGTGCTATCGATGCCCCCAGCGTGAAACTGGATGCACTGATGGATCCTCTGAAGGAAGGTCTGAAGCATGAAGAATACGTAACAGATCTGATCCATACCATCTACGCTGCTGCAAAGGATGTAAATGACTTCCGTACCATGCAGTTCCTGGATTGGTTCGTAAAAGAACAGGGCGAAGAAGAAAAGAATGCCAACGACCTCATCACAAAGATGGAACTGTTTGGCAGCGATCCTAAGAGCCTGTATATGCTGGATCAGGAACTGGGCGCAAGAGTATATTCTGCACCTTCTCTGGTTCTGTAATCAGTATTTTCTAAAAATCTGGCTTCATATGGTTTTCAAAAAGACACGGTTTTTTCCGTGTCTTTTTTTCACCAAAAAATTTGTCCATACATACTCTGAAATAGAAAAGAACGAGAGGATGGATTTTCTATGCCCAATAACAACTGGTATGAAACAAGTGAAGATATGATGATGCCCCTGCCTTTGACAGCAGAACAGGCCAATGAAGCTGTAAATGAAAGGACATTGACGGAGGAAATGGTGGATGATACTGCCCGCCGCCGTTTTCCCAGCATCACTTTGCCCAATAATACCAATATCACTGTGATTCCCATCATCCCCGGTATCACCCTTTTTGGATATATCCGTTTTATGAACGCCAGCCCCGGGGAAACGAGGGTAGATATCTATGTCAATGGGCGGAAAGTGGCGTCCAATCTGCTGTATCGCAACTTTACGGAATATATGAAGGTCTTTCCCGGCTGGTACCGTATCGCCGTCTATGCCGCAGGCACCATCCGCAATCCTCTGACGGTAACGACACTGCAGGTGGAGGCAAACAGTATCACCACACTGGCAGTCATCGGCCTTTCCGGGGAAATCTCTACCTTAGCCATCAATGACAGCCGCCGTTTTTTGAATCGGAACCGGGCTTATGTGCGCTTTGTGCAGCTTTCCCCCAATGCACCTACCATGGATGCCTACTGGGACGATGCCCTTGTGGTTTCCGAATTGAATTATCAGGATATCAGCCGATATATGACCACTGCCCCCGGCAGCCATAACCTGAAGATGCGAGATAGCCTCAGCGGGGCAAATTTGGTGGAACATCCTGATGTGAGGGTAGAGGGCGGCAAGGCTTATACCATTTATGTGGTGGGGGATATTACCGACAGAACAGGTCTGCAGGTTCTGATTCCTATGGAAGGCAATACCTATT
This sequence comes from [Eubacterium] saphenum, assembly GCA_945912105.1. Classification (GTDB taxonomy): domain Bacteria; phylum Bacillota; class Clostridia; order Lachnospirales; family Anaerotignaceae; genus Anaerotignum_A. The sequence continues at coordinate 26,320 of CAMEBC010000007.1, forward strand.
TGAATTTTGGCGAATAAGCTTCGATAAATTCAATGGATTTTTTTCTGAAAAAACTATACGGAAATGAAAATAATTGTTATAATAGCGACAATGGTGTGCCGCAAGGGGCGGCAGAAAGTACGATTGAAAAAAGGAGAATCATCATGTTAAAAGGAAAAACCGTTGTTTTAGGTGTAACAGGCAGTATCGCTGCTTATAAAATGGCAAATGTTGCAAGCATGCTGGTGAAGATGGGCGCAGATGTTCATGTCATCATGACACAGAATGCCTGCCAGTTCATCACACCTGTTACCTTCGAAACACTGACAGGCAATAAATGTATGGTAGATACCTTTGACCGCAATTTCCAGTTCCATGTTGCCCATGTTTCCATTGCGAAAAAGGCGGATGTGCTGCTGATCGCTCCTGCTTCTGCAAATGTGATCGGCAAGCTGGCAAATGGCATTGCGGATGATATGCTGACAACAACAGCTATGGCCTGCACCTGCAAGACCATCATCGCGCCTGCCATGAATACCAATATGTATCATAATCCCATCCTGCAGGATAACCTGAAAAAACTGGAAGGCTATGGCTATGAGATCATCGCCCCTGAAAAAGGTCTGCTGGCTTGCAGAGATATCGGCGATGGCAAAATGCCCTCTGAAGATGTTCTGGTAGGTCATATTGTCAGAGAGATCGCTTACGAAAAAGACCTTGCCGGCATGAAAGTGATCGTGACCGCAGGCCCTACCCAGGAAAGCATCGACCCTGTCCGCTATATCACAAACCATTCTACAGGCAAAATGGGCTATGAACTGGCAAAGGCTGCTATGCTGCGCGGTGCGGAGGTAACATTGGTCAGCGGCGTAACCATGCTGGAAAAACCTCTGTTTGTGGATTTCGTGCAGATAACCAGTGCAGGGGATATGTTCGAAGCCATGAAAGCTCGTTTCCTGGATAACGATATCATTATCAAAGCTGCAGCTGTTGCCGATTATAAGCCTAAAAATTACAACGATGAAAAAACAAAGAAAAAAGACGGCGATATGTCTATCGAGCTGGACAGAACACAGGATATCCTGAAATATATGGGGGAACACCGCAGAGAAGGGCAGTTCTATTGCGGCTTCTCCATGGAAACCCAGAATATGCTGGAAAATTCCCGTGTAAAGCTGGATAAGAAAAACATCGACATGGTTGTTGCCAATAACCTGAAAGTAGCCGGCAGCGGCTTTGGTACAGATACCAACGTTGTTACCATGATCTCCAAGCAGGAAGAAATCGAACTGGAACTGCTGACAAAAGAAGAAGTAGCCCATAAGATTCTGGATGAAATCCTGAAGCTGAAAGCGCTGAAAGGCTGATATGGAAATAGCATAATAAATAAAATGACCCCCGCAGGAATTTCCTGCGGGGGTTTGTTGTGTCCGATTTCTATTAAAGTTTAGCAATGACTGCATCGGCAAATGCTTCTGTGGAGGCTGTGCCGCCCATATCCTGTGTCAGTGTTTTTCCTTCGGAAATGACTTCGGATACTGCTTTTTCGATGGCTGCCGCTGCTTTTGCTTCGCCCAGATGCGCCAGCATCAGGGAAGCGGAAAGGATGGCTGCTGTAGGGTTGATCTTATGCTGTCCTGCGATATCAGGGGCGGAACCATGGATAGGTTCAAAGATGGCGCCGTCTACACCAATATTCGCACTGGGGGTCAGACCCAAGCCACCTACCAGACCTGCGCACAGGTCGGAAACGATATCACCATAGAGGTTGGGGCAAACCAGTACATCGTAATCTTCGGGATGCATCACCAGTCTCATGCACATGGCATCCACGATGCTGTCGTTGAATTCGATCTGAGGATATTCCTTAGCGATCTGTCTTGCCACATCCAGGAACAGACCGTCTGTGCATTTCATGATATTTGCCTTATGTACGGCTGTGACTTTCTTTCTGCCTTCCCGTACTGCATATTCAAAGGCGTAACGGCAGATGCGTTCGCAGCCCTTTCTTGTGATGAGCTTAATGCTTTCTGCGGCATCCTCGCCTACCATGTGTTCGATACCTGCGTAAAGGTCTTCTGTATTTTCACGGACGATCACCAGATCGATGTTGTCGTATCTTGTGATAACGCCGGGATAAGTTTTTGCGGGGCGCACGTTGGCATACAGGTCGAAAGTCTTACGCAGGGCAACGTTTACACTGCGGAAGCCTGTGCCGACGGGGGTGGTGATGGGGCCTTTCAGGGCAACGCCGTTTTTGCGGATGGATTCGATGACATGGTCGGGCAGGGGAGTGCCATATTTTTCGATCATGGCTGCGCCTGCTTCCATTTCGTCCCACTGGATATCTACGCCAGTTGCTTCAACGACTCTTTTTGCTGCAGCAACGACTTCGGGGCCGCTGCCATCACCGGGGATCAAAGTTACTTTATGTGCCATATTCTAACTTCCTTTCATCTTGAGGGTTTCACCTTCAAACTCCTACTTAGGGGGTCACCCCCTAAGAACCCGATACTGCAGAAGCATGTATATGCTTCTGCAAATGGGGGTACAGGGGAATCATTCCCCTGTCGGGGTTTGGGGCAGAGCCCCATAATCATTTTCCTTCTTTTGTGTAGTTCAATAAGCCGCCTGCCAGCAGAATGTCACACTGTCTAGCGGAAATATTCAGTCTTGTGGGGATTTCTTCGCCTGTGCGAACCAGTGTCACCATTACATTCTGGCCTTCCACAGCGCCCTTGATCTGATCTGTTGCGTATTTGATGACGAATTCATCACCCAGCTTGATATTGTCATAATCCCATTCGTTTACGAATACCAGAGGCAGGATACCGTTGTTGATGAGGTTTGCCATATGGATACGGGCGAAGGATTTCGCGATAACACCTTTTACGCCCAGCTGCAGAGGAGCCAGTGCCGCATGTTCACGGCTGCTGCCCTGACCATAGTTCTGACCTGCGATGATAAAGCCGCCGCCGGCTGCTTTTGCTCTTGCAGGGAATTCAGGGTCGCAGGGTGTCAGGCAATAATCTGCCAGATAAGGCACGTTGGAACGGAAAGGCAGGAGCTTTGCGTTAGAGGGCATGATGTGGTCTGTGGTGATATTGTCGTCCACTTTGATTAGCGCGCCGCCTTTGATCTCCTTGGGCACCTTTGTATTTTTAGGGAAGGGCTGGATATTGGGGCCTCTTACCACTTTCACACATTCCCCTTCGGGAGCGGGAGGAATGATGAGGTTATCATTTACCATGAAATGTTCGGGCATGGAAACCAGAGGTGCTTCGCCCAATGCGTGGGGGTCTGTCAGCACGCCTGCCAATGCACTGGCAACAGCTGTTTCGGGGCTGACAATGTATACCTGTGCGGATTTTGTGCCGCTTCTGCCTTCAAAGTTTCTGTTGATGGTACGCAGGGAAACGGCATTTGTTGCGGGAGCCTGACCCATACCGATACAAGGGCCGCAGCCACATTCCAAAATTCTTGCGCCGGCGGAAATGATATCTGCCAATGCGCCGTTGGCAGCCAGCATATTCATGACCTGCTTGGAACCGGGAGCGATAACCAGGCTCACATCGGGATGTACAGATTTGCCTTTCAGGAGGGCAGCAACAGTCATCATATCTGTATAGGAAGAGTTTGTGCAGGAACCGATAGCAACCTGATCCACCTTCAGACCCTCGATGTCTTTGACCTGTTTGATATTATCGGGGGAGTGGGGGCATGCCACCAGAGGAGCGATCTCATCCAGTGCGATGGTCACTTCTTCATCATATGTAGCATCTGCATCGGCGCTCAGTTCGATCCAGTCTTCGCCGCGGCCCTGGGCTTCCAGGAATTTCTTTGTCACTTCATCGGAAGGGAATACAGATGTGGTTGCGCCCAGTTCTGCGCCCATGTTTGTGATGGTTGCTCTCTGGGGAACGCTGAGGGATTTTACACCTTCGCCTGCATATTCCATAACCTTGCCTACGCCGCCTTTTACGGACAGTCTGCGCAGTACTTCCAGAATCACGTCTTTCGCTGTTACCCAAGGGGAAAGCTTGCCTGTCAGGTTGATTCTGCAAACCTTTGGCATTGCCAGATAGTAAGCACCGCCGCCCATGGCTACGGCAACATCCAGACCGCCTGCACCGATGGCCAGCATACCGATGCCGCCGCCTGTGGGGGTATGGCTGTCAGAGCCCAGAAGGGTTTTGCCGGGTTTGCCGAAACGTTCCAGATGTACCTGATGGCAGATACCGTTACCGGGTTTGGAGAAATAAATGCCGTGTTTGCTGGCAACTGTCTGGATATATTTATGGTCGTCTGCATTTTCAAAACCTGTCTGCAGCGTATTGTGGTCGATATAAGCTACAGATTTTTCTGTTTTGACACGGGGGATGCCGATGGCTTCAAACTGCAGATATGCCATGGTACCTGTGGAATCCTGTGTCAATGTCTGGTCGATCTTGATGGCGATTTCCTTACCGGCTACCATTTCGCCGCTTACCAGATGATTTTTGATGAGTTTTTCAGTAATATTCATTCCCATATTTTTTTCCTCCTCAGAAAAAATAAGATTTATCTTATGATTTTTTGTGATTAAAGGATGCCTGCCTGTTTTGCCAAATCAGGGAGCAGTTCGGACAGGGCAGCTTCCATTTCTTCTTCACTGATGAAGGTCATACGGCCATCGCTGTACTGCTTGTCGACCCATTCCTTCAGGATGACAGTACGAGGGTCGTTTTTATCCAGCTTTTCGCTGTCTGTCAGCTTCAATGTCTGGTTCAGCCAGTAAGCAACGCCGGCCAGACCGGAGTTTTTATTCACTTCTACGCTCAGGGGACGGTTCAGCAGCTTGCCTGTGTTGAAGATGTTGTAGATCTCTTCATCCTTGGCAACGCCGTCTGCGTGGATGCCGGCTCTGGTCACGTTGAAGTCTCTGCCTACGAAAGGTGTGCGAGGGGGAATCTTGTAGCCCAGTTCTTTTTCGTAGTATTCAGCGATCTCTGTAATGACTGTGGTATCCATGCCGTCCAAAGTACCTCTCAGGGAAGCATATTCCATGACCATGGCTTCCAGAGGGGTGTTGCCTGTCCGTTCGCCAATGCCCAGCAGAGAGCAGTTGACAGAGGAACAGCCATACAGCCATGCAGTAGAAGCATTTACGACTGCCTTGTAGAAGTCGTTATGACCATGCCATTCCAGCTGTTCACTGGGGATCTGGGCGAAGTGGTTGACACCGTAGATGATACCGCCCACGGAACGGGGCAGGGTAGCACCGGGGTAAGGTACGCCATAGCCCATAGTATCGCAGAAACGGATTTTTACAGGAACCTGATATTTATCCATCAGCTTTTTCAGCTCTGTGGCAAAGGGAACAACACAGCCATAGAAGTCGGCTCTTGTGACGTCTTCAAAGTGACAGCGGGGGGTGATGCCCATATCCAGCGCCGCTTCCACGATCTCCAGATAGCCTTCGATGGCTTGTTTTCTGGTTTTATGTAATTTATTGAAGATGTGATAGTCGGAACAGGAAACCAAAATGCCGCATTCGGGCATGCCCATTTCTTTTACCAGCTTGAAATCTTCTTTTGTGGCTCTGATCCAGCCTGTGATCTCGGGGAATTCAAAGCCCATTTCACGGCAGGCTTCGATGGCTCTGCGGTCATTTTCGCTGTAGAGGAAAAATTCGCATTGTCTGATCTTGCCCTTGGGGCCCCCCAGTCTGTGCATCATTTCATACAGTGTTTTGATCTGTTTCACTGTATAAGGGGCGCGGGACTGCTGACCGTCGCGGAAGGTGGTATCTGTCAGCCAGATTTCATCAGGCACATTCATGGGAACCTGACGATAGTTGAAAGTAACCTTGGGCACTTCATCATAGCTGTAGTTGTCGCGGTAAAGGTTGGGTTCGGGGATATCCTGCAGGCTGTACTTATATCGTCTCAGTTCCAGCAGGTTGGTTTTGTCATTATAAGTGATCAAAGCTATCACTCCTTCTATTGTTATTTGTTTGTTCCACAAGAACAACTGCTTTTGTATTGCTCTTTATATTTATAGAATATATCAATAAAACTATCTTTTGTCAACAAAAATAATAAAAATACTTAATAAATGATTTTTTATTTATATAACAGTATGAAACTCTGAATTCTCAATATTTTAGAATGTTTAATAGAATATTTTATGTTTATAGATTAATTCAAAAATTGAATGTATTTAAGTTTAATATTGAAATTGATTCGGAAAATCTATAGATAAATTAATGAAACAAAAAGCGATATTTTGACGTATTCTGTCATTTTCCTTTCTTCGCCATTATGGTATAATCTTTTTAGAAATTGTTTAGGAGGTCAATATGGAACAGAAAGAACTGAAAAGACTTCTGCAGATCACGCAGGAGATCTATGAAAAGAAAAACGAGGTTGATGCCACAGATATCTATAAAGCTGCGGGCATCACTGCCGCAGAAGCCAATGCGTTTATTCTGAAAGCAGAGGAAGAAAACCTTGCGGATGTGGTAGAGATCGATATGTGCTGTGGTGCGGATTATGTCATCAAAGGTCTGACGAAAAAAGGCCTGGCATTGATCGCAGAATAAACAAAGAAAAGACCGCTTGAAAAAATCAGCGGTCTTTTTTGTGGTCAAAATAAATCCTGCAGTGCCTGCAAAAATAATTCTCTGTCCCAGCGGTTTTCTTCGGCAAGCCCTGTGTAGGGATTTCCGCCTTCCGAAAGGGCATATTCATCTCGTTCTTTTTCCAGCAAAGGGTCTCCCTGGCGGATGGCGCGGCAGAAGCGTTCCAGACAGGTATTTCGGAGATATTCCACATCCCCAAAACAGACTTCTTCAAACTGCTGCGACATGAAGGAAAGCAGCTCGCTGTCCGTCAGCAGGTCGAAGGATTCATTTTTATATTCGTAAAAGATATCCTGTAATTCTGTCAGTGTCTCTACATAGGTTTCCTGGGTGATATACGCAGAATCACAGAAGGCATCGATCAGGGCAGGCAGGATGCCTGCACCGAATTCCAGCCGTTCCTGCTGCCGCAAAGCAGTTTTCCGTTCGGAAAGGAGCAGCTTTGCATCGGCTTCCGTCAGGGCCAGCCCAAAGGCGGCAGTTTTACTGTTGCAGTCCAGCAAGCATGCCAGTTGTTTCTTTTCCTGTTCCAATTGCATCAATTCCATGAGATTTTCCTTCAAATCGATCCCTCCTTTTATACGATGTGAGACAGACAGTCCTTTTCCAGTCCCAGCCGAAGCTCTGCGGCAATATCCCCCACAGCATATTCCAGATATGTTTCCATAGCTGTATCCTGCGGAAAATACTGGGCAAGGAACTGTTGGAAAAGGGTGGTAAGCTTTTCTTTCAAGGCTTCTTTTGACAGCCCATTGAGCTTGGTTCGCAGATTTTCATAATCAATATCGCTGAATCGTTCTTTTTCCTGATGGATATCCAGCAAAAGCAGGCAGAGCAGTTTTTTCAGCACATGATAGGGCAGGTTCAAAAACAGCCCTTCCCATTGGGGATGATGCTTGAAAAGGGCGGAACAGACAAATTCCTCGGAAAAACAACATAAAAACCGTTGTTCAATTTCAATACATTCCAAATAGGCCGCGATCCGATCAATGCCGCAAAGTGCTTCCAAGGGTAGAAGCAGAGGATAATCTAATGTGAGGATATGCTCCTGTGGGGCAAACAGAGGGTCATACCAGCGGAAAAAAGCAGGAAAGCCTTGAGCTATGGTTTCTTCATAGGCCCGATTCCCGTAGGAAGAGAAACGTTCCATCATGGCATTGTATCGCTCTGCTGTCAGCTTTGTTTTTCTTAAGACTGCTTCATACCCAAGGGCATAGGCATCGGCGGCAGAAAGTACTGCCACGGGCAGGTCTGCAGAAGCATGTTCCATCTCCTGTATACAATATAGCACTGCTTCCATCAGCTTCTGTGCCGTCTCATAGGAAATAGAAGTGCTTTCGTTTCGTGTATACTTTCTGGAAAGGCTTTCTACGATAGGCAAAAGCTCTGCAAGTTCATATTCCATAGTATCCCTCCTTTTCATCTTTGGACTGTGATTATACAGCGGATAGCAGAGAGGAACAAGACTTGAAAAAATGGCGATTTTGTGGTAATATAAATACAGAAAAAATAAAAAAAATCCGAATTTTTCATGGTTTCATGTCAAATTCGGATTTTTTCTTTCCTTATGCTGAAATGACCGTCCCTTGCTATTTACAGATGCTTGTGCTATATTTAGAAATAAAATTCTTTCCTGGAAGAGGGGAAAGAACAGATGGGAGAGATCAAAATGACTGAGCGTTTTGAAGTGACTGTTCCTGTACCGGGGGGATATGAGGAACGTTATGTTTATATTTACTTGCCGAAATCTTATTTCCATCAGGAGGAAAGAAGATATCCTGTCCTATATATGTTCGACGGGCATAATGTGTTTTTTGATGAGGATGCGACTTATGGCAAATCTTGGGGAATGGAACGATATATGGACCGTTCCCATACCCAGATGATCATTGTTGCGGTGGAATGCAGCCACGATCCCGATAATGGCAGATTGAAGGAATATGCGCCTTTTTCCTTCCGCAATCCGGAGGTTGGTGAGATCATTGGTACAGGCGAGAGGACTATGGATTGGTTTGCCTATGAATTGAAGCCATCCATCGATGAAAGCTTCCGTACCCTGCCCGGCAGAAACCATACCTTTATCGCCGGCAGTTCTATGGGCGGGCTGATGAGCCTGTACGCATTGATGCAGTATAATCATATCTATTCCAGGGCGGCAGCCTTGTCTCCTTCTTTGTGGACAGACCCCAGAAAGGTAAAGAATATGATCACCCGGGCAAAGCTGGATCCCCATACTATTTTATATATGGATTATGGTTCTGAGGAATGGAAAAATCATAAAGGGATCCGCCGCTTGTTTGGCGATGTTTCCTATATGCTGATACAGAAAGGCGTTCTGCTGAACAGCCGCATCGTGCCCTATGGAGAACATTGCGAAGCCAGCTGGGAACGGCAGATTCCTTTTTTTATGAAAACATTGTTGTATCGAGGATGAATAAACATTTTACAAAAGATATTTGAAAAGAACGGAGGTACCTATGAAGAATTTTGTATTTATTTCCCCTAATTTCCCTACAAACTACTGGAGATTTTGCCGTGAATTGAAGAATAACGGTCTGAATGTACTGGGCATCGGCGATCAGCCCTATGATGAGCTGAGCAATGATCTGAAAAACAGCCTGAATGAGTACTATAAGGTAAGCAGTCTGGAAAATGAGGATGAAGTTTACCGTGCAGTGGCTTTCTTTATTTTTAAATATGGCCGCATCGACTGGCTGGAATCCAATAATGAATATTGGCTGGAAAAAGACGCTAAGCTGCGGACAGATTTCAATATCACATCCGGTTTCCAGACCGCCGATATTCCCCGCATCAAGTACAAATCCCAAATGAAGCAATACTATAAAAAAGCAGGTCTGGCTGTGGCTCGCTATTATCTGGTGAAAGATCTGGAAGGCTGTAAAAAGTTCATCAAAAAAGTGGGTTATCCCGTTGTGGCAAAGCCCGATAATGGCGTAGGCGCATCCCATAATTTTAAAATTGAGAATGAGGAACAGTTGGTAGATTTCTATGGGAAGAGACACGAAGGTGTCACATATATCATGGAAGAATTCGTAAACGGTCAGGTTTGTTCCTATGATGCCATTGTGGATTCCAAGGGTGACATTATGTTCGAAGCAGGCAATCTGACACCCGGCTCTATCATGGATATGGTAAATAAAAATGATGACTGCAAATTCTGTATCCTGAAAGAATTGCCGGAGGATACAAAAAAAGCAGGCCGAGCAACGGTAAAACACTTCGGTGTAAAGAGCCGCTTCGTCCATCTGGAATTTTTCCGCCTGACACAGGATCAGAAAGGTCTGGGCAAGAAGGGCGATATCATGGGTCTGGAAGTCAATATGCGCCCCAGTGGCGGTTTCTCTCCCGATATGATCAACTTTGCCCACAGCACAGATGTTTACAAGATCTGGGCAGATATGATCGCTTTTGACAAATCCACAAAACCCGAAGGGGAACACAACTACTGCGCTTATGTTGGTCGGAAAGATGGCAAGGATTATGTGATGGATCACAATGCGGTCATGGAAAAATACGGCGCCAACATCAAAATGGCAGAACGTTTGCCCGATGCATTGTCTGCCGCCATGGGCAATCAGTTTTACATGGCAAATTTCCAGACAGAAGAAGAAATGAACGAATATTTCGAAACGGTAACAGAACTGAGATAAATGGCATAAAAAGAAGGACGGCATGAGAGGAGTCCCAATAAGAAAACAAAATGTTTCTTATTTCGGGACATCCTCTAAAGCCGTCCTTTTTTCGTTTTTATTTTTCTGTTCCGGATAATTCGCCGGCTCATTCAAACCCTTTTTTCGCAACGACTACGGCGATCATTTTATTCAAAACAGCCGCAGCGGCAATGGTACCCTGAATGATTGCGGCACATTCAGGAACAGGCCCCGACAGAATGGAAACGGTGATACCGGTAAATACCAGAGATACGCCGGAGTGGGGCAGCAGTGTAAATCCAAGATATTTCTGGACAGTGGGCTGCATCCCTGTGATTTTTGCCCCAAAACGTGCCCCGAAATATTTGCCGCAGGCACGAACCACAATATAAATAAGGGTATAAAAACCTGCGCCCAGAATAGCATGATAATCAAGGGGTGCCCCCAGATTCAGGATAACGATGATCATAAAAATGCCCAGCAGAGGGTTGAAATCACGGATGATCTGTTCCAGACGTTCTTCAGAGACCATGTTGGAGAAGGTAGCGGAAAACGCCATGCCCATCAGCATGAAATTCAGAAGAGGGGAGGGCATCAGGTATGTGTTGCACAAATATCCTACAAAAGCTGTTACAATGACCATCCCCATCAGGATGAGCAGTGTTTTCCCCTTGGGTGATCCCTTCGCGCAGCTCTATGGAATGCAGAACCTGCCGATAGAAAGCTTTGTTCAAAGCATCAAGTTCTTTTCTTAAAGCAGAGATTTGGTCATACAATGCTTCCGGCGGTTGTAAAACAGCATCGAAAAAGATACGGGCTTCCATCTCATGCTCATTGAAAAATGCCATTCGCACCCGCATATATTTTTCCAGATCATTGCCGATCTTTGCTTCCTTAAAACAGTTTGTCAAAGCCCGAAAACATTCCGCAACACAGGCAAGGTATAAAGCATCTTTATTTTTAAAATTGTGATAGAGTAATCCTTTTGGGATGCCTGCTTCACAAATGGCGTTCAGGGATGCCCCCCGATATCCTTTTGAACCAAATTCCTGCATAGCTTGGTGGAGTATTTTTTTCTTTGTCAATTCTGTTTTTTCTGCCTTTTTCATGTTCATCCTCCATTATAGACCAACCAGTCTATTATGATGCAAAGGAAAGGAATAGTCAATCTTATTTTCCCTTTTCCCAAGACTTTTTGACAAAATTTGTATAAAAAAACAGCATCGTCCACAATCCTGTGAACGATGCCATTTCTGGTCGTGTTGCTATTTATTTGTTATTAGATTCCATTTTATTCCCACTCAATGGTTGCGGGTGGCTTGGAAGTGATATCGTAAACGATACGGTTTACGTGTTTCACTTCATTGACGATACGAGTGGAAACCTTATCCAGTACGTCATAGGGAATACGTGCCCAATCGGCAGTCATAAAGTCTGTTGTTGTCACGCCGCGCAAAGCGATGGTATAGTCATATGTTCTGAAGTCGCCCATAACACCAACGGAACGAACATCAGTGATAACAGCGAAATACTGGTTGATATCTCTGTCCAAACCGGCTTTTGCGATCTCTTCCCGGAAGATGGCATCGGCATCCTGCAAAATAGCAACCTTTTCTTCTGTTACTTCACCAATGACACGCACGCCTAAGCCGGGGCCGGGGAAGGGCTGTCTCCATACCAGATATTCAGGCAGACCCAATTCCAGACCCATCTGGCGCACTTCATCTTTGAACAGCAGACGCAGGGGTTCGATCAGCTCTTCAAAATCAACAACGGAAGGCAAACCGCCTACGTTGTGGTGGGATTTGATGACTGCGGAATCGCCAAGGCCGCTTTCGATGATATCGGGGTAGATGGTACCCTGTACCAGGAAATCTACTTTGCCGATCTTCTTTGCTTCATCTTCGAATACACGGATAAATTCTTCACCAATCAGTTTCCGTTTCTGTTCAGGGTCTGTTACGCCTTTCAATTTGCCAAGGAAACGTTCCTGAGCGTTTGCTCTTACAAAATGGGAATCGAAATAGCCGTCGAAGATCTGTTCTACTTCGTCGCCTTCGTTTTTACGCATCAGGCCATGGTCAACGAATACACAGGTCAGCTGTTTGCCGATGGCTTTGGAAACCAAAGCAGCAACCACACTGGAGTCTACGCCGCCGGACAGGGCGCAAAGTGCCTTGCCATCGCCTACCTGTTCCCGGATGCGCTTGATCTGGTCTTCGATATAGTTTGTCATGGTCCAGTCGCCCTTGCAGCCGCAGACTTCAAAGAGGAAGTTGCGGATCATTTCAGAGCCTTTTGGTGTATGGTTTACTTCGGGATGGAACTGAACACCATAGAAGCCCTTTGCTTCACATTCGATGGCAGCTGCAGGGCAGGTAGGTGTCGTACCGATGACACGGAAGCCTTCGGGCAGTTCGGTTACATAGTCTGTGTGGCTCATCCAGCAGATTTCGTTTGCATCAATGCCTTTTAGCAGTTTGCTTGTGGTATCGAATTTCACTTCTGCTTTGCCATATTCGCTCAGCTCAGCAGCGTGACCAACCTTGCCGCCCAGCGTGTATGCCATCAGCTGACAGCCATAGCAGATGCCCAGCACAGGCACGCCCAGTTCAAACAGGGCAGGGTCAACCTTGGGAGAGGCTTCTTCATAAACGCTGTTGGGGCCCCCTGTGAAGATGATGCCTTTGGGGTTTTTTGCTTTGATCTCTTCTAAGGATTTTTTCCAGGGCATGATCTCGCAGTATACGTGGTGTTCTCTGACACGGCGGGCGATCAGCTGGTTATACTGGCCGCCGAAGTCCAGAATGAGGATCATTTCTTGATTCATCGTATCCCTCCATTTGAATATCTTTTGTTTGAAAAATAGGAAAACCGTCGGTCAGGCCGACGGTTCGTCTGTCATCTTTACTTTATTAATTTTAGCATAGGCGCAGTGGATTGACAAGAGAAAACGTCGAGTTTAAGAGTATTTTTCCATGGAAAAGGCTAAAATATTTCAGGAAAAAGTTATATTTTCATATGAAAAAATAGTTCTTTTGCATCAGTAAGAAAAAAGGGTATCTTGCGGATTTTGGGAAAAACAAGTATACTTTATTTGGTTATATTTTTTTTTATCAAAAGGAGGAGAGAATGTTTTGAGTTTTATTGAAAAAAGCTTTAAATTAAAGGAAAACAAAACAACGTTGAAAACCGAGATCATGGCTGGTGTAACGACATTTATGACCATGGCGTACATTCTGGTGGTGAATCCCAGCATCCTGTCCGTCACAGGTATGGACTATGGTGCATTGCTGACGGCAACTTGTATCGCATCTGCTCTGGGTACTTTCTTTATGGCGTTCTTTGCCAACTATCCTTTTGTTTTGGCTCCCGGTATGGGGCTGAATGCCTACTTTGCGTATACGATCTGTGCCCAGTATGGGTATGGATGGGAAGTGGCTCTGGCTGCTGTATTTGTGGAAGGTATCATCTTTATCATACTTTCTGCGGTCAATGTGCGTGAAGCTATCTTCAATGCGATCCCTGTAAACATGAAAAAAGCGGTCAGCGTGGGGATCGGTATGTTTATCGCCTTTATCGGTCTGCAGAATGCAGGCGTTATTGTAAACAATCCAGCTACCTGTGTCAGTCTTGGCAACGTAAGATCCGTATCTGTTGCACTGGCACTGATCGGCACGGTCATCACACTGGTACTGGTCATCAGAAAGGTAAAAGGGGCGCTCTTGCTGGGTATCCTGATTACATGGCTTTTGGGTATCGTCTGCCAGCTGAGCGGCATCTATGTGGTAGATATCGAAGCAGGGGCATATTCTCTGATCCCCACAGGCGTCGTTTCTGCACCTCCCAGCATCATGCCCATTGCAGGCAAGCTGAGCTTCTCCGGTATTTCTATTTTTGATTTTATCGTGGGGATCTTTGCATTCCTGTTCGTTGACCTGTTTGATACACTGGGCACATTGATCGGTGTATCCACAAAAGCAGGCTTTTTGGATCAGGACGGCAAACTGCCCAGGATCAAAGGCGCACTGTTTGCCGATGCTTTGGCAACAACCATTGGTGCAGTTTTGGGTACATCCACAGTAACTACGTTCGTGGAATCTGCCTCCGGTGTTTCCGACGGCGGCAGAACCGGTCTGACGGCTTTTACAGCAGGTATCCTGTTTCTGGTGGCACTGCTGTTCTCTCCTATCCTGACAACGATTCCTTCCTTTGCAACAACGCCTGCCCTGGTCGTTGTTGGTCTGATGATGGCAGAAAATGTGAGAGATATCGACTTTTCTGATTATACAGAAGGTTTCCCTGCATTTATGACGATCCTGATGATGGTTGTATGCTACAGCATCTCCGAAGGTCTGGTATTCGGTGTTATCTCCTATGTCCTGCTGAAAGTATTCAGCGGCAGAAAGAGCGAATTGAACCCCGTGATCGTTATTATCGCTTTCCTGTTCTTCCTGAAGCTGATTCTTGGCTGACCGCACTGCTTGCATTTGAGGGGGAAAGTGTTATAATGATAGGAAACAAACAAGGGGTATCCCTTTGGGGTAAGAAAGGAAGTTTACTATGAAAAATCTTTTGGTTGCACAGTCCGGCGGCCCTTCCGCAGCCATCAATGCTACTTTGGTGGGCGTTGTGGAAAAAGGGCTTTCAGATAAAAATATCGGCAAGATCTATGGTGCGAAAAACGGCATCATGGGGATCCTGACGGATAAACTGATCGAACTGAACGACAAACTGGCAGACCCTGAAACGCTGCAGCTTTTGTGTCAGACACCGTCTTCTGCACTGGGCTCCTGCCGTATGAAGCTGTCCCATTGGGAAGAAAGTACCTTTGAATATGACAAGATCATCAAGATCTTCCGGAAATATGATATCGGTTATTTCGTTTATATCGGCGGCAACGATTCTATGGATACCGTTCATAAACTGGCTGGATTCTGTGAACGGATGCATATTGATGATATTAAGATCATCGGTGCCCCCAAGACCATCGATAACGATCTGATGGAGACAGACCATTGCCCCGGTTTTGGTTCCGCGGCAAAATATGTGGCGACTACCATGTCCGAAATCTCCTGTGACTGTAACGTATACGCACAGCCCTCTATCACCATCGTTGAGATCATGGGCAGAGATGCAGGCTGGCTGACAGCGGCATCCGCTTTGGGCAGACTGAATGGTGATTCCGCTCCTGATCTGATTTATCTGTGTGAAAGACCCTTCTGTGTGGATCAGTTCCTGGATGATGTCAGAGAAAAAATGGCGGAAAAACATTCCATCATCATCGCAGTCAGCGAAGGTCTCAAAAACGAAGAGGGCGATTATGTGACAGATAGTCTGTCTGACCGGGCGGCAGATGCCTTTGGTCACAAGATTCTGGCTGGCGCATCCCGTTATCTGGAAGAGATCCTGCGTTTTGAGATCGGCTGTAAGGTAAGAAGCATCGAGCTGAACGTAATGCAGCGCTGTGCTTCCCATGTGGCTTCCGCATCTGATATTTATGAAGCAAGAATGATCGGTGCCGCTGCTGCAGATTATGCAATTTCCGGCGGTACAGGCAAAATGGCCTGCCTCCGCAGAATTTCTACAAAACCGTATCGCTTTGAAATCGATTTTGTAGAGATCGAAAAGATCGCAAATCAGGTAAAAACCGTACCGGATGCATGGATCAACGAAGCCGGCAACGATGTGACACAGGAAATGATCGATTATCTGCTTCCTCTGATTCAGGGGGAACTGCCCTGCACATATAAAAATGGTGTTCCTGTTCATCTGAGATTATATTGATATAGGAAAGAAAAATCTGCTGATGGGATTTTCTGCCCGTCAGACTTAGCCTTAGGCCTTTGGTCTAAGGCTTTTTTACGATGGTATAAAAGTCATTTTTCCTGTCCATACTCTTTCCAAGAGGTGGTAATATGCGAAAAGCAATAGCGTTGGCAGTTCTGTCCAGCTTTTTGCTCTGTTTGCTGGCTGGGTATTATATTTCCCTGTGGATGGGGGAACGGGACAAGCAGATGGCAGCCGGGGCAGAAAGCCTGGATGTTCTGCAAACCCCAAAAGAGATCAATGCACAGACGAAGATGATCTATCAATATTTTTATACCAGCGACCGTGTGACAAAGGAGCAGATCGAGCCTGCCCCCGATTTTCTTCAGGGCTTGAATCTGGAACAGCTGAAAAGTGTCTATAATGGCTGGCAGGTGGTTTTGTTTTCCCCCGAACGGGTGATTCTGCGCTGTAGCATAGACGGGCTGAGCAGCGAATCCTTTATCCTTGGAGAGGATGAGGGCTATCTGGCAATCTTTTATGAGGATGGGAATAAAGCAGTCCGCTTGAAAGAGCGGACGGATGTGCCCCTTTCTGCGCTGCCGGATGGGGAGGCACAACAAATCAGAGAAGGATTGCGGGTCACAGGGGAAGAAAATCTGGCGAAGCTTTTGGCGGATTATATGAGCTGATTGTTTAGGAGGAATCCGTCTAGTCGGTTTCGTATTGCAGTAAATACAATCTGTCATGACTTTTTGCTGGACATTTTTCATCCCACGTGCTATAATAAGCTCGTGAAAACTCCCCAATATTTTCACTAACTTTGTGGCATTTTTGCCACGCAAACCCAATAAGAAATACCTTCTCTTTTTGAAGAAGAGCAGCCATCGGCAGGCTGCTCTTTTTCATTTCGCAAAAAATATGATTTTGTTGAAGAAACGAAGAAATTGACATGGTATCCATTCACAGATTATAATAGAAAAAATCAATCAATTTAGGACCAAGGTGGTGTAATTTATGCCAGAGAACATTTCATCGGGCTTATCAATGACCGAGGACGATTTCCGCGTTCAGGCCATATATAGTGATGAAACAAAACAATTCCGCTCTCCCGCAGAGCCTTTGTCCACCGATGAAGTGGAAATTTCCATTCGTGTGGGCAAGGGGACATTTTCTGCTGTATTTCTATGCACAGCGGAAAGGGAATACCTGATGGAAGAAGTGGAGGAAGATGGAATTTTTGAATATTTCAAAACGACTCTACCTCC
Organism: [Eubacterium] saphenum; assembly: GCA_945912105.1. Taxonomy (GTDB): domain Bacteria; phylum Bacillota; class Clostridia; order Lachnospirales; family Anaerotignaceae; genus Anaerotignum_A. The sequence goes on from CAMEBC010000007.1 coordinate 43,629, forward strand.
TGCAAAAGAGAAAACGACCTATTATTTTCGTCTGCAAAATGGCGATGAAGTTGGATTCTATACAAAATATGGGTATTTTGATGAATTTAAAAACGAAGGGGAATTTCAGATCATCCGCGATTACCAGACTCCTGATTGGGCGAAGGGTGCAGTCATGTATCAGATCTATCCCGACCGTTTCTGCAATGGTGATCCTTCCAATGATGTCAAGACTAATGAATATGTTTACCTGAAACGTATGGTGGAACAGGTGAAAAATTGGGATGCCCTCCCTTCGGCTACAGATGTGAACCATTTTTATGGCGGTGACCTGCAGGGTGTCATCGATAAGCTGGATTACTTGAAAGATCTGGGGGTAGAAGTGATCTATTTCAACCCGATCTTCGTTTCCCCAAGCAATCATAAATACGATGCGCAGGATTATCATCATATCGATCCCCATTTGGGCAAGATCGTCGTTGATGGCGGTAAAGTACTGAACAACTGCGCCACAAGCAATGTGGGGGCGACTATGTACGCCACAAGAACCACAAGAGAAGAAAACCTAACTGCTTCGGACAAGCTCTTTGCGGAGCTGGTGGAAAAAGCCCACGAAAAAGGCATCCGTGTACTTGTGGATGGTGTATTCAATCATTGCGGTGCCTTCCATAAATGGCTGGACAGAGAAGGCTTTTATAAAGGAACGGGAAAGGGTGCTTACCACTATAAGGACAGCCCTTATCATGATTATTTCTATTGGAATGAAGATGGCACCTACGAAGGCTGGTGGGGCTATGAAAACCATCCGAAGCTGAATGAAGAGGGCTGCGAAGAACTGAAAAAAGAAATTCTGGAAATCGGCAAAAAATGGGTATCTCCGCCGTTTAACGTGGATGGGTGGCGGCTGGACGTTGCCGCAGACTTAGGGAAAACGCCTGAATTCAATCATAAATTTTGGGCGGAATTTCGGGATGTCATCAAAGGGGTTTCCCCGGATAAGTTCATCCTTGCGGAGCATTATGGCGATGCCGCAAGCTGGCTGCAGGGAGATCAGTGGGATTCCATTATGAATTACGACGCTTTCATGGAGCCTGTCACATGGTTCCTGACAGGGGTTTCCAAGCACAGCACAGAAAAACGGGATGATATGTATAATAATGCGGATGTGTTCTGGTGTACGATGATCTATCAAATGGGCAAGCTGCCTTCTCAGGCCATTGCAACGGCGATGAATGAGCTTTCTAATCACGACCATTCCCGTTTCCTGACCAGAACCAACCGCCGTATCGGCAGATTGCAGACAGAAAACTCCGGAGATGCATCCGACGGGATCGATCCCGCAGTGATGCGGGAAGCCGTTCTTCTGCAAATGACATGGAATGGGGCACCTACGGTATATTATGGGGATGAAGCAGGTCTGGTGGGCTGGACAGACCCCGATAACCGCCGTACCTATCCCTGGGGCAGGGAAGATCACGAGATGATCGCATTCCATAAAGAAGCTATTTATTTGAGAAAGGAAAATCCTGTCCTGCGCCATGGCTCCTTGAAGCATCTCTATGGGGATTATGGCGTGATCGCCTATGGCCGCTTCGACAGAGAAGATAAATTCCTCGTTGCTCTGAATAATACAGAAGAAAGCAAGCAAATTTCTGTTCCCGTTTGGCAGATCGGTATGAAAGCCGATGGTTCTCTGGAAAACTGTTTGATGACCAATCGGGATGGCTTTACGGTTTTTGGGTTCCAGTGCCCTGTAAAAAATGGCTTGGCGGAACTGACGCTGCCTCCTAAGAGTGCAGCAGTATTGAAGGAAGTGGAATAAAATGAACATCCTTTTTGAAGATGCGTATATACTGGCGGCAGTGAAACCCCAGGGGATGCCTTCCCAGGCGGATAAGACCGGCGATCCCGATCTGCTTTCCGAACTGGAAGCCTATGCGAAACAGCCCCTTGGCTTGCTCCATCGTCTGGACAGGCCTGTGGGCGGTGTAATGCTTTTCGCAAAAACAAAGGCAGCCGAAGCTATCCTTGCCAAGGATTTACAGGAAAACAGATTAAACAAACGATATTTGACGGTTCTCTGTGGGAAATTGCCTGCAGAACAGGGAACATTGGAAGATTATCTCCTGAAAAATGCCCGCACGAACCTTTCTGAAGTCGTCTCCAAAGACAGAAAAGGAGCCAAAAAAGCAATCCTGCACTATAAGCGGATTGCGGAGAAGGAAACGGATATGGGCTGGCTGACACTGGCGGAGATCAAGCTGGAAACAGGCAGACACCATCAGATCCGTGTGCAGACCTCCCACGCTGGCTTTCCCATCTGGGGAGACAGGAAATATCATAAAAATTTCTCCAAAAGGGGAAAAACGGACATCGCCCTTTGGTCTTACAAATTAGAAGGACTGCATCCCAAAACGAAAGAACCCTTTACCTTCGTTGCAAAACCCGAAAAAGAGCCTTTCTCCCTCTTTTTGGAAGATTGAAAGGAATTGTAAGAAATCGGCATCAAGTATCCTTTGCATTTTCCGGCATGATGGGATATAATATGAAATTGTATAGAAATTACGAAAATAAGAGAACGATTTCGTTCTTTTATTTTCTCTTATAAATTAGCAATCACAACTTTGATTGGCTAACAAACCGACTGAGGAAGGTGAAAGAAATGCAAGGCAAGTTTACAAAAAAAGCAAATGATGTTTTGGTCAGAGCCAAAGAAGCAGCAGCCAAACTGGGCAACGAATATGTGGGTACAGAACATATCCTGCTGGGGCTGACGCTGGTGCAGGAAAGCGTTGCCGCAAAGGCACTGGAAGGCCAAAATGTGACATATCATCAGGTGATGGAACGGATTTCCGAAATGAATAAAGGAAAGACCAATTTTTCCATCCCCACGGATTTTACACCTCGTGCAAAACGGGTGGTAGACCTGAGCGTGCAGGAAGCCCTGCGCATGGGTACGAATTATGTGGGTACAGAGCATATCCTGATCGCTCTGCTGCGGGAAACGGATACCATCGCCGTAAAGATCGTGACAGGTCTGGGTGTAAATATCCAGCGTTTATATGAAGATATCATGGTGATGCTGGGGGAAAGCGAAGCACAGCCCGTTGGCACCATGGGAATGAACGCTAACGCCGAAAAAGAAGAAGTTTCCACAGCGGAAACATTGGATAAATTCAGCAGAAACCTGACCGTGCTGGCAAAAAAGGGTAAATTTGACCCTATTGTCGGCAGAGATAACGAGATCGAGCGCATCGTCCAGATTCTGAGCCGCAGAACAAAAAATAATCCCTGCCTGACAGGGGACCCTGGCGTGGGCAAGACTGCCATTGTGGAAGGGCTGGCCCAGAAAATCGCCGAAGGCAACATCCCCGATACCCTGAAAAATAAAAAGATCATTTCCCTGGACCTTTCTGCTATGGTGGCAGGCTCAAAATATCGTGGGGAATTTGAAGAACGCATGAAAAAAGCACTGGAGGAAGTCCGTGCTGATGGGAATATCATTCTGTTTGTGGATGAAATTCATACCATCATCGGCGCAGGTGCCGCAGAAGGGGCTATCGATGCCTCCAATATCCTGAAGCCTGCCATGGCCAGGGGCGAGATCCAGCTCATTGGCGCCACTACTTTGGAAGAATACCGCAAGCATATTGAAAAGGATGCGGCCTTTGAACGCCGTTTCCAGCCTGTGCGGGTGGAAGAACCTACAGAAGCAGTTGCTATCCAGATGCTGACTGCATTGAAGGACAAATATGAAATGCACCATAAAGTAACGATTTCCAAGGAAGCATTGGAGGCCGCAGTAAAGCTGTCTGCCCGCTATGTTTCCGATCGTTTCCTGCCGGATAAAGCCATTGACCTGATTGACGAAGCTGCATCCCGTCTTCGCCTGCATGCCTACACTGCCCCCACAGCTGTGAAGGAACTGGAACAGCGTATCGCAGAAATGGAAAAAGAAAAAGAATCTGCCATCAAAACAGAGGAATTTGAAAAAGCGGCAGCAGTGAAAAAAGCCCAGGATTCCCTGCGGGTCAGCCTGCGGGAAGCGAAAAAGGCGTGGGAAGTTTCTAATGACAGCGGAGAAGCAGTCGTTACAAAGGACGATGTAGCAGAAGTGGTATCCCGCTGGACAGGTATCCCCGTGCAGAGTATGAAGGAAGAAGAAAGCCAGCGCCTGCTACGCCTGGAAGAGACTTTGCACCAGAGAGTCATTGGTCAGGAAGAAGCAGTCAAGGCCATTTCCAAGGCGGTGCGTCGTGGTCGTGTTGGTCTGAAAGACCCCAACAGACCTATTGGCTCCTTCCTGTTCCTTGGTCCTACGGGCGTCGGCAAGACAGAGCTTTCCAAAGCGCTGGCAGAAGCCCTATTTGGGGATGAAAATGCTATGGTGCGGATCGATATGTCTGAATATATGGAAAAGCATAGTGTATCCCGTATGGTCGGTTCTCCTCCGGGCTATGTGGGCTATGAAGAGGGCGGTCAGCTCAGCGAAAAAGTCCGCCGCAACCCTTATTCTGTTGTTCTTTTTGATGAGATCGAAAAGGCTTCTCCCGAAGTGTTCAATGTCCTCCTGCAGGTATTGGACGATGGTCATATTACCGATGGTCAGGGCAGAAAGGTCGACTTCAAAAATACCGTTATCATCATGACCTCCAATGCCGGTGCCCGCAGCATTGCAGCACCTAAACGCCTTGGCTTTACCAGCGTGGAAACGGCGGAACAAAGCTATGAGATCATGAAAAAGGGTGTCATGGATGAAATTAAAAATATCTTCAAACCCGAATTTTTGAATCGTATCGACGATATCATCGTGTTCCATCCTCTGGAAAAAGACGATATCGTGAAGATCGTAAAACTGATGACAGATGTTCTGGCAAAACGTGTGAAGGAAAATATGGGCATCACCGTTTCTTTCACGGAAAAAGCCATCGAAAAGATCGCCGAAGAGGGCTACGATAAAGCCTATGGTGCAAGACCCCTCCGCCGTGCTATCCAGTCCAAGATCGAGGATGCCTTTGCGGAAGAATTCCTGCAGGGGAATTTTAAGGCAGGGGATAAGGTATCCATTGGATTAAAGACCAATGGCTTCAGTTTTCGTGTTGTGAAATGAACCTGAATTTTATTCAAAAGATTTGAAAAAATTGACTATACCTAAAGTGCATTTTGTGGTATAATATCTAAATATATAGCCTGCCCAATTTGGCTGTATAAACAATAAAGTTCAAACCAGTCTGCGGCTGCATCCTGATAAGCTGCCGCAGGCGAAACACGATAGAGAAATGACTGGAGGTACTGAAATGGCAGTAATCGAAGAATTGATCAGACAGGAAGACAACGGCACAATCAGCTTCGGCAATCACTTGATGGATGAAAAGAAAAAAGTCCTGGATTTCGAAGTCAACGGTGATTTGTATAAAGTAAAAACCTTCAAAGAGATCACAAAGCTGGAAAAGAACGGGAAGATGCTTCTGGAAGCAGTTCCCGGCGCAACCGTACATAATTTCGGAATGGATGAAAAAGGTGCACACTTCACAGTAGAAGGGGAAGAAGACGTTCAGATCACAATGGAGCTGGAGCCTGAAACAGAATATAAAATTTTGATCGACGATGTAAACGTTGGGAAAATGAAAACAAACCTGGCAGGCAAGGTAACCTTTAGCGTAGAGCTGCAGAAAAATGCTCCTTCCGTTGCAATCGAAAAAATCGGCTAATGTACACCAAAGTGGACTGTAATCTTGATTACAGCCCACTTTTTGCTATGAAAGCGTTGTCAAAGCAAACGGAGAAATGACTGCTGGCAGACATTTTCTTGTTTGCATTTGACAACCTGATGACATTCGTAAGGCAAAGCCTTACGAATGTCATCAGGAATTCGCTTTCATAGTATTGCAGAAGAATTGTCAAATGGAGGACTGATGGAGAATGAAAGTCAAAACAGTCTATAAATGTGCCAATTGTGGATATAAAAGCCCAAAATGGGCAGGAAAATGTCCGGATTGTGGTGAATGGAATACACTGGAAGAGACGGAAGAAACAAAAAGCGGCGCCAAAGCGGCAAAAACCGCTGTGAAACATCCTATTTCCCGCTTATATGAAGTAGAAGCAGGGAACGACCAGCGTCTTTTGACAGGCATCACGGAATTCGACCGTGTCATGGGCGGCGGTATCGTTCGCGATTCTGTTACCATCATCACATCGCCCCCCGGCGGCGGCAAATCGACCCTGTCTTTGATGGCGGCTTCCGCTCTGGCAAAGCAGGGCTATCGAGTGCTGTATGCTTCCGGGGAGGAAAGCGACAGTCAGATCAAAAGCCGTGCAGACCGTATTCTGGAAAATATTGAAGAAAATATCTGGATTCTGGCAGATACTTCCATGGATCGGGTTTTGGAAGCCATCACGGAAACAGACCCCGATTTTATGATATTGGACAGTATCCAGACCTTCTCTCTGGCAGAATTTTTGCCTTCCCGTGCAGGCAATCCCACCCAGACCATGGAATGTGCATCCGCATTGGTGGCACAGGCAAAGAATAAAAAACGCCCCAGGGCAGTTCTGATGATCGGGCAGATGAATAAAAGTGATGAGATCGCAGGGCTTCGTGCCTTGGAGCATTTGGTGGATGCGGTGCTGGTTCTGGAAGGGGAAGGGGCCGATGAGCTGCGCTGTCTGGTGGCAACAAAGAATCGCTTTGGCAGCACTGGGGAAATGGGCTTTTTTACTATGACAGAAACGGGATTGGCTTCTATTGAAAATCCGTCAGCATATTTTGTAACAAAACGGGAAAAGGGCGATGCTGTTTCCGGCAGTGCCATTGCAGTGCTGCGGGAAGGTTCCCGCCCTGTTATTGCGGAGATCGAAAGTCTGGTTTCCCCGTCCTTCACGCCATATCCTTCCCGCATCAGCGAGACCATGAAAAAGGATACCATGAATACGCTGATATCCATTCTGGAACAGCGGGGGGGCATCAAGCTTTACGATAAAAACGTGGTAGTCAAGACTACAGGCGGTCTGCAGCTGAAGGAACAGGCCGTGAATCTGGCTGTTCTCATGAGCATCGCCTCTTCTGTATATGATAAACCTATCCCTGCCGGCTGGGCGTTTATCGCCGATGTTGGCCTGACGGGAGAATTGAAACGGGTGCCTTCCATGGAAAGTCGTGTGAAGGAACTGGATCGCATGGGCTTTGAAAAAGTATTCATTCCCGCTGGGGGAATGCGTGAGATCAATCTGGAGAATATCCAGGTGGTCGAGGCAAAATTTTTGTCACAACTTCTAAAGGATGTCTTTGGAAAAAAAGGAAACTGACTGAAAAATCCTTGTTTTGTCCATGTTGTATAGACATAAGCGTTTCTTATGAGGGACAATGTGATTTTTTAGTTTACGAATAGGGATTCCTGTATTATAATAGAGAGAAAACTATACTTTGGTAAACTTAGCCAAAATGGTATTTGAAAATAAAGTGTTATGTACAAATAGCGAAAAGGAGGTAATTCCCATGCAGGAGGTACAAATTAAAAAATTCAAAAAAGTACTCGTTGCAAACCGTGGCGAGATCGCCATTCGTGTGTACCGTGCCCTGAATGAATTGGGCATTCAGACAGTAGGTATTTTCTCCAAGGAAGATAAATACGCACTGTTCCGCACAAAAACTGATGAAGCTTATATGCTGAACCCTGAAAAGGGTCCCTTGGACGCATATCTGGATATCGATAATATCATCAAGATCGCTAAGGCGAAGGGCGCAGATGCCATCCATCCCGGTTATGGCTTCCTGTCCGAAAATCCTGATTTTGTAGAAGCCTGCGAAAAAGCGGGAATCGCTTTCATCGGCCCTAATGTAGATGTTATGTACAAAATGGGCGACAAAATCTCTTCCAAGAAAATGGCCATCGAATGTAATGTGCCCATCATCCCCGGTGTTGACCACGCAGTCAGAAGCCTGGATGAAGTCATGGAAGTTGCACAGACCGTAGGCTATCCCGTTATGCTGAAAGCCTCCAACGGCGGCGGCGGTCGTGGTATGCGTATCGTAAATTCCGCAGATGAAATGCCTAAGGAATTTGAAGAAGCAAGAAACGAAGCCAAAAAAGCCTTTGGTGATGATAAGATCTTCGTAGAAAAATATCTGCGTGACCCCAAACATATCGAAGTACAGGTTTTGGGCGATAAATACGGCAATGTGGTCCACCTGTTCGACCGTGACTGTTCCGTACAGCGCCGTCACCAGAAAGTAGTGGAATTTGCTCCTGCTTTCACAGTAAGCCAGCCTGTACGGGAAAAGATTTTGGCAGACGCTGTACGCCTGACCAAATACGTAGGCTACAAAAATGCCGGTACACTGGAATTCCTGGTGGATGCCGATGAAAATTACTACTTCATCGAAATGAACCCTCGTATCCAGGTTGAACATACTGTAACAGAAGAAGTTACAGGCGTAGATATTGTTCAGGCGCAGATCCTGATCGAAGAAGGCTACCCTCTGAGCGCACCTGAAATTGGCATTTCTTCTCAGGATGATGTGAAATGCAACGGCTATTCCATCCAGCTTCGTATCACAACAGAAGACCCTGCAAACAACTTTATGCCCGATACAGGCAAGATCAGCGTATATCGTTCTCCTGCCGGCAATGGGATCCGTCTGGATGGCGGCACAGCCCATACAGGCGCAGAAGTAACCCCTTATTACGATAGCCTGCTGGTTAAGATCATCGCCCACGACAGAACCTTCGCAGGGGTTACCAGAAAAGCGGTTCGTGCGATCAAAGAAACTCGTATCCGTGGCGTAAAGACCAACATTCCTTTCCTTGTCAACGTACTGCAGAGCGATACTTGGAATGCTGGCAAATGCACGACAACATTCATCGAAAAGACACCCGAACTGTTCCATATCGTTCTGGGCAAAGATAGAGCAAGCAAGATCGCTGAATTTATCGGTAATCAGATCGTAAACGAATCCAAGGGCAAGAAGCCTGAATTCGATCCCATCATTGTGCCTTCCTTCGGTAAGGCAGAAGATGGTTCTACCATTCCTGTACAGGGTGCAAGGGATGCCTTCCTGAAAATGGGTGCGAAGGACTTTACCCAGTCCCTGCTGAAGGAAAAACGCCTTTTTGTAACAGATACGACCATGCGTGATGCCCACCAGTCCCTGATGGCAACTCGCCTGCGTACCAACGACCTGATCGCTGCGGCTCCCGCGACCAATATGGCCATGGCAAACGCCTTCTCCGTAGAGGCATGGGGCGGTGCAACCTTCGACGTTGCTTATCGTTTCCTGAAAGAATCTCCCTGGATCCGTCTGCAGCAGCTGCGGGAAGCAATGCCCAATACACTGATCCAGATGCTGCTGCGTGCTTCCAATGCCGTTGGGTACGCAAACTATCCCGATAATGTGGTACGTGAATTTATCAAAATATCCGCAGAACGGGGCGTTGACGTATTCCGTATCTTCGATAGCCTGAACTGGCTGGAAAATATGAAGATGCCTATTGAAGAGGCCCTGAAAACAGGCAAGATCGTAGAGGGTGCTATCTGCTACACAGGTGATATCCTGGACCCCAACGAAACAAAATATACACTGGACTACTATGTACGCAAAGCGAAAGAACTGGAAGCTCTGGGCTGCCATACTTTTGCCATCAAAGACATGGCTGGTCTGCTGAAACCCTATGCAGCAAAGAAACTGTTCAGCACACTGAAGGAAGAACTGCATATTCCTCTGCACCTGCATACCCATGATACAACAGGCAATGGTGTCAGCACAGTGCTGATGGCCGCAGAAGCAGGCGTGGATATTGCCGACCTGGCGATCCAGTCCATGTCCTCTCTGACTTCTCAGCCTTCCATGAATGCGGTTGTAGAAGCACTGAAGGGCACAGAAAGAGATACCGGTCTGGATACAGAACAGTTGACAGAACTGAGCCGTTACTATCAGGGTGTACGTCAGATTTTCACAGGCTTTGAAAGTGAAATGAAGACACCCAATACAGAAATCTACAAATATGAGATCCCTGGCGGTCAGTATTCCAACCTGCTGGCACAGGTTAAAGCTATGGGCTCTGCTGATAACTTTGAAGAAATCAAACACCTGTATAAACAGGCAAACGACCTGTTGGGCAATATCGTAAAAGTAACACCTTCCTCTAAAGTTGTAGGTGATATGGCGATCTTTATGTCTAAGAATGGTCTGAATAAAGACAATATCCTGACAGAAGGCGCAGAATTGTCCTATCCCGATTCCGTAGTGGACTATTTCCTGGGCAATATCGGTCAGCCCGAAGGCGGTTTCCCTGAAGAACTGCAGAAGATCGTTCTGAAAGGCCAGAAACCTATTGAAGGCAGAGCAGGTGCTTTGATGGAACCTGTTGACCTGGAAGGTATCAGAAAATACCTGGAGGAAGCACATTCCATGAAATCCATCAACCCCAGAAATGTCATCTCCTATGCCCTGTATCCCAAGGTATACGATGATTACTGCAAACACTGGGAATACTACACAGACGTATCTAAACTGACCAGTGATGTTTACTTCTTCGGTCTGGCAAAGGGCGAAGAAACCTCCATCGAAATCGGCGAAGGGAAAAATATCCTGATCAAATATATTGATATGTCTGAACCCAACGCAGAAGGCTTCCGTTCCCTGACCTTTGAAATCAACGGCGTAATGCGTGAGATCAAAGTTCTGGATAAGCATCTGGAAGTTAAGAGCGATGGTAAGCTGAAAGCAGATAAGAATAATCCTTTCCACCTTGGCTCTTCCATCCCCGGTACCATTTCCAAAGTACTGGTAAAAGAGGGCGAAGAAGTGAAGAAGAACCAGCCTCTGCTGACAGTAGAAGCAATGAAGATGGAAACATCCATTGTTGCAAACCAGGATGGCGTGATCGACAAGATTTACGCAAAAGAAGGAGAAAAGGTAAACCAAGGCGACCTGCTGGTTTCCTTTGTACAGGAAGCATAAGTTCTTCCAATATATATCTTTTCAGCACACCTCATAACGTCGCATCCAAATAAGAAAACATCTAAAACGGATAAATCTTTGATTTTCAAGGATTTATCCGTTTTTTGCAGAATGGGTAAGTTTTCTTATTTGGAATGTCGCTGGCAGTTCCCCTTAAGAAATCAATAAACGATTAAAGAATGTTTTCTTAAGGGGAACTACAGAATGGGTGTGCTTTTTTTCGTGCCTTTGAAAGGATAGATTGTCCTGAAAAGGGGTTTATGATAGAATATTTGTATACAATAACCTTGACGAACTTTTTTATATAAGAAAGGACGAATCAAATGAGTTGGAAAAATATGTTTACAGGCAAAATTTTAACTGCCGATGAAGCAGTTGGCTATATTAAATCCGGCGATACCATTTCCATCGCCAATGCCAGCTCCGAACCCTTTGCGCTGTCCGATGCACTGGCAAGAAATGCAGAAAACTATACAGATGTGAATGTCAATTTTCTGTTGTCCCTGCGCAAGGAAACCCCTTACATGGCACCCGGTATGGAAAAACACGTCCGTTTTACAGGCTTTTTCCTGAGCGGCAGCACAAGAGAATGTGTGAAAAGCGGCAGAGCAGACTATATGCCCGGTTTCTTCCATCAGTATCCTGCGATGCTGGAAGCCCGCGGCGGTCTGGATGTGCTGATGATTTCCATTTCCGAACCCGATGAACATGGCTGGTGCTCCATGGGTACCTGTATCGATCATCTGCCCTGGGCAAGAGACAATGCAAAACTTGTTATTGCACAGCTGAATAAAAACATGCCTCGCGTCATGGGGGATGCTTTCATCCATCTGCGGGATATCGATATCATTGTAGAAGAGGACAGACCTATGCCCACGCTGACGCCTCCTGTCATTACGGATGTGGAAAAGAAGATCGGCGAATACTGTGCATCTTTGGTCAACGACGGAGATACGCTGCAGCTGGGGATCGGCGGTATCCCTGATGCAGTTGTAACATTCCTGAAGGATAAAAAAGACTTGGGTCTGCATACAGAGATGGCAGCTGACGGTATTGTTGACCTGATCAAAAGCGGCGTTATCAATAATAAGAAGAAAACACTGCACAGAGGCAAATGTATTGCCACATTCGCCGCAGGCACACAAAAGCTGTATGATTACCTGGATGATAACCCTTGCTTCGAACTGCATGGTGTGGATTACGTCAACGATCCCAATGTGATCGCGAAAAATGATAATATGGTTTCTATCAACTCTGCTATTCAGGTAGACCTGATGGGTCAGATCAACGCAGAAGTGGTAAAAGGAATGCAGTTCAGCGGCGTAGGCGGTCAGGTGGACTTCATTCGTGGGGCCACCATGAGCAAAGGCGGCAGAGCCATCATTGCACTGCCTTCCACAGCAGCAGGCGGCAAGATCTCCAAGATCGTACCTTTTATCGACCATGGTGCTTGTGTGACCACTCCTCGTACAGAAGTCAATTATGTTGTTACGGAATACGGCATTGCTCAACTTTGGGGCAAAACACTGCGGGAAAGAGCAAAAGCCCTCATCGCTATTGCCCATCCTGATTTCAGGGAAGAACTGGCAGAAGAATACGAAAGACGCTTTTTTGAAAAACTGAATTGATCAAAAAATAAGCACCCCGTTAGGGGTGCTTTTTGTATGCAGAAATTATATTATACGGAAGAGTACAGGAACAAAGTGGTTTCTGTATGGAATCCGCAGGGCGGGCTTTGCTCGCCCGAGGAAAACAGGAAGTTTCAAGGCATTTATGCCGCTGGAACTTATCTGTTTATACTTCTGTCTCACAACTCGAAATCCCATTGGGGGCTTTGCCGCAAATGGATTTCGAGTTAGGCGCTTAGCGCCTTATTTACCAATGGAACGTTTGTAAGCTTCTACTTCCTCATCTGTCAGAGGTTCCAGTTCCTTGGGATCCATCCATCTTACCCAGATACGATCCTGCATAGCGGAAATATCCAAGGGAGTATCAAAGGAATCTTTATCAATGGGGATCACTGTGTCATTGTCGCCATTGAACATGATTTCGAAGGGCTTATAAACGCCGTCTTCAAATACCAGCATATCGGAAGAGAAGAAGTTCAGGGCGCCGCCTTCGCTCAGCAGGTGTTTTTCCAGTGCTTCCATGTCGGGGAATGTTACAACCATCCAGTCACCCTTTGTATCGGAGTAATCGAACAGCTGCAGACCGTGGAAATCGATTTCTTCTTCGCCTGTCATGCCCTTATCCTCATTCGCTTTTCCTTTCATTACAACGGGTGCGCCATTTTTACCATCTCTCAGGATTTCGGTACCTGCCTGGAACGTATTTACAAAGCTGTTGATTTCGTTTGTTCTGAATTGGGAACGGATCTGGGCGATCATGCCATATTCACTGTTATCATAGCAAATAGAAGCAACTTCATTCCAAAATTCATTTAATGTCTTGATCATTTTTATTACCTCCGTATCAAATCAAACTCATTACCTGTTATCATACTAGCATTTTGTTCATTCTGTCAATAGATATTCGTTCGGTCGGCCCATTTGAAAATAATGTTCCGGTATCTTTCCGCTGAAGATCAGATCGGCCAGCATGATTTTTCTCTGTAAAGTCAATGTTTCCTGATAAAGAGGGTTTACGATCTTTATTTCCATGGAAAGATCCAGCCAGATCTTATAATTGATCTGATTGATGCCTACGGAAGTAAAGTCCGTTTCATAATCTACCTTTGCCATGCCCATAGGGATGAGGGTAAAAGGGATTTCCGGCCCCATATTGGAAAAGAAGCTCCAGTTGGTAGCCGCACCAATGGGGATATGTATCACTTCTTTTGGCAGATCCTGCAATCTTTGGGTCACATCAGAGCTGAGCAGACTGCAAAACCGATTCACCAACGCTGTATTCGCTGTATAGCTTTCCCCGTCCTCTTCCCGGATCAGAAGGGAGGAGGCAGAAAAATCGGTATCTTCCAGAATATCTGCTGTTGCTTCATCAATGATCTGGTTCGCCAAAGCCTTGCACTGCATGTGAGAAATCTCCTTCAAGGGCGGAAGAAATCTATTTTCCAAAAGGGCAAACAGCAGGAAAGACAGACATAGGACAAGCAGAAAGAGCAGTAAGAATCGATTTTTACGCTTTCTTCGTTTTTTCCTCATAGGCAGCCCCTCCCTTTGCAATGATATGAACAGAGAATAGAAAACATGTTTTCGTGAAATCCTTCCATTTTACCCATCTTAAAGAAAAAATAAACAAAGCTTATAAAAGATATTAGACTCCATTTGTGAAAATCTCTTTCTTTTGCGGCAAAAATTTGTTATAATCAAAAAGTATAATGTTTGTAAAGTGGCGGTTTGTGAATTTATTTCCAACCGTTTGGTAGTGAAAAGGACAAACAGGAGGCTTTATACTATGAGTGAATCTCAACACAGGAGGAGATCCTCGGATGGTTCCGGCAGTAGAACCGGCTCTGGCGGAAGAAGAAGCTCTTCGGGCAGAAGCAGTTCGCAGCGGACCAACCGCACATCCTCCAGAAATACATCAAACAAAAAACGCAGAAAGCGCAGAAAGAAGCGTACGGTAAACGGCAGAATCGGGAAAGTATTGCTGGTCGTTGCAGTAGTGATTGGCTTTGCCGTGGCAGGTGCCGTTCTGGGTACTGTCTTTGGTATCCTGCAAAGCACGGATATGCTCAACACATCCGATGTTATGCCGGACTCCTACACCTCTGTTATCTACGATGCTGATGGGGAGGCGGTGGATAAGCTCCATGGCTCGGAAAACCGTGAATATGTGAAGCTGTCTGCGATTACGAAAAACATGCAGAACGCAGTCGTTGCCATCGAGGACGCCCGGTTCTACGAGCATAACGGCATTGATATACGCGGTATCATGCGTGCAGTGGTGGAAAATATCAAGACCATGAGCTTCTCTCAGGGGGCAAGTACCCTGACTCAGCAGGTCATCAAAAATGATGTGTTGGGAGACAATGAAAAGAGGATTACCAGAAAAATAAAAGAACAGTATCTGGCGGTTTCTTTGGAAAATGCACTGGAAAAACAGCTTGGTTCCAAAGAAGAAGCCAAAAAGTATATTCTGGAGCTGTATCTAAATACCATGGCGCTGCATCATGGTCTCCATGGCGTAGAATCGGCGGCACAGTATTACTTTGGCAAGCATGCCAGCGAACTGACACTGGCAGAATCCGCATGTATTGTCGGTATCACGAAGAATCCCAGCAAATATGCACCGGATGTAAACGAGGAAGAAAGCCGCAATCGTCAGCTGACGGTTCTGAAGAAAATGCTGGAGTTGGGTTATATTACCCAGGAAGAACACGACGCAGCTGTGGCAGAGGACATATATGGGCATCTAGTCTGCAAGGAAAATGCGGAAGAAGAGGGCAACGCAAACCACAACTGGTTTGTGGAGGCTGCTGTGCAGCAGATTAAGGCGGATCTGGTGGAAAAGAAAAACATGACAGAAGCCCAGGCATCTAACCTGATCTATAGCGGTGGCCTGCAGATCCATACGACTATGGACAGCAGTATGCAGGAAACTGCGGAAGCAGCTATGAAGAATGATAATCTCTTCCCTGCAGGGGATGGCTCTTTGGATGTAACCTATCTGATCTCTGTATTGGATACGGAAAATCCCGATGAAAGCAGCAATCAGTCCCATTATGAAAAGAAAACGACAGCGACCAGTCAGGCTGAAGTGGACGCTTTTGTGGAATCGGTAAAGGCAGAATTGCTGGATGATACCCATACACTGGTTCTGGATAAGCTGACTGTCTCTAAATCCCTGCAGGCGGCTATGGTCATCATGGACCAGAGCAACGGGGAAGTGAAGGCACTGGTTGGCGGTCGCGGCGAAAAGCCCGGTGATTCTGTATTCAACCGTGCCACACAGGCATTGCGTCAGCAGGGTTCTGCAATGAAGCCTCTGGCAGCTTATGCGCCTGCTATTGATACGGGACTTCTGATGCCCGGTTCTATCATCGTAGACGAACCTGTTACATTCGGCAGCTGGTCCCCTAAAAACTGGGATGGCAAATTTATCGGACCTACTACTGTGCGTAAAGGGATTTGGCACTCTATGAA
Source organism: [Eubacterium] saphenum (assembly GCA_945912105.1). Classification (GTDB taxonomy): domain Bacteria; phylum Bacillota; class Clostridia; order Lachnospirales; family Anaerotignaceae; genus Anaerotignum_A. Next base: position 59,673 of record CAMEBC010000007.1, read on the forward strand.
TATTCTGGCAATCAAAGCCTTTAATATGGTAGGTGCAGATACCGCTTATCAATATCTGTTGGATTTTGGATTTACTACGATTGATGAAAGAGATAAAGCGGCTACAACTGCTTTGGGCGGTTTGACGCAGGGCGTTTCTACTTTGGAAATGACAGCAGCATACGCCACCATCGCCAATGGCGGTACGTATTATGAGCCTATGTTCTATACGGTCGTATACGACCATGACGGCAATGTTCTGTTGGATAACAGTGATCAGGAAACACATAGAGTGCTGAAAGAAACGACAGCATTCCTGCTGACGGATATGATGCGGGATGTTATTACAAAAGGTACCGGTACCCAGGCAGCCATCAGCGGCATGAACGTAGCCGGTAAGACCGGTACGACCAACGATACCGTTGACCAGACCTTCTACGGCTATACACCATATTATACAACAGGCATTTGGATGGGCTATGATACACAGAAAGAAATGAAGAATGTAAATAATGCCCATTTGAAGATTTGGAGAACGGTCATGAGTGAAATTCATTCTGATCAGGGATTGAAGAATAAGGAATTTGAAAAGCCGGATGGCTTGACAACACGCTCTTGCTGTGCAGCATCGGGCATGACACCTACAGATTTGTGCAGCAGTGATTATTATGGCTATGGCGTAACCAGCGACTATGTAACTACCGATTTCAAGGGCGGCAGTGGCGGCGGCTCCTGCACCATGCACAAATCCTATACGATCTGTAGGGAAAGCGGCAAAATTGCTTCGTCGAATTGCCCTGCGGACAGCACTATGCAGGTGGTATTGGCAGTAGACAGCAGCGGCAATATCGAAGGCAAGCCTACGACCATCCCTGATGGCAAGCTGGATATCAAGGTGAACGAGACCTGCAATCTGCCCCATACAGGCGGAGCAACGACAGATCCGGAACAGCCGGAAACACCTTCTGATCCGGAAGAAAGCGAATCCAATGGTGGGGTACAGATCCCCGATGATGAGCTTTGGGGTGGCGGAGACTTTGGTATACAGTGATAGTTTCCAGATTTTGAACTGCTGAAAAGGGAATTTAAAACGAATGTAAATAGGGAAGATCCCGATGGATTTTCCCTATTTTTTTATTTTGAAGTAAATGAATGCCCCGGAGGAGAAATCAAATAAAAAAGCTCCTCTATCAAAGAGGAGCCTGTTTTCACTGAGCTTTATTCAACTGTTCTAGTGCGTTTCTTACATTACTGATCTGATTGGATTCGGGGAATTCGCTGATGATGCGGTTATAATATTTCTTTGCTGTGTCATTATCCCCATCTTCTTCTGCGATTTTTGCGAGATAGTAGATTGCATCATCTACGAAGTTTTCATTGCTGGTATAATTTAATGCTGTTTCCAGATAAGTTTTTGCTTCTGTAAAATTGTTGCTGAGGAACTGACTCTTGCCTTTTGTATAATAAGCATCGGCCGCTTTCGGGTAGGCAGTTGTTTTTACAGAATTATATTTTGAAAGGTCTTCTTCGTTGAAGCTTACGGTATCGATGGAATCCAGCGTGGAAACGCAGGCTTCATAGTCGCCATCTGTCATCTGCGCTACGGCTGTTTCCAACAATTCCAAGTTTGCCTGCTTGTTTTCTTCACTGCGGAGCAATTTATTTTCTTCCTGCAGTTTTGTCAGCTCCGTACGCATTTCAAGAACCTCTTCCGGTGTCATATTGGTTTCCCCGGCATAGTTTTCTACGGCTGTTTCCAGTTCTTTGATTTTTGTATTTTTGCTTTCATTCAAAGCAGGAACGATCAAAACAAGAATCACGATGGCCGCAGCCGCGATACCTGTCAAAAATGCCAGCAAATCCCGTTTTTCCAACACACTGTTGGTCTTTTCCTTTCGTTTATAACGGGGAATGGGGGGATTGCTGTCGGTTTTCTTTACGCTGACAACTGATTTTGCCTTTTCCTGCTTCTTCAGGGGGGAAGGGACAGGGGAATTGCCGATCAGCTGAGCATAATGAAGGGCAATAGGATTGCGAATATCCCGTCTCAGCACAATATCATTGAAGTGCTGGGCACGTTTGATATTTTTATCCTCAATGCAGCAAAGGGTCATCAAATTATAAGCATCCAGAAAATCAGGATTGTTGTCGATGGATTTTTTCAGCTGGATGATAGCAAGGTCATCGCTGCCCTGTTTCAAATAATTGATCGCCTGGTTATACATACGAATGGCATCGTTGCATTTTTCCATCTCTCTACCATTTTTCTGAAGATAATCGATATAGCCGGAGGCTGCGTTGCCTTCCGGCAGAATAGATGTGCTGATGATCCAATGCTTCAGGGCATCGCCGATCCGACCTGTTTCACAATAGATCAGACCAAGCAGGTTTCTTGCCTGTACGTTGTTTTTATCAAAAAGAAGGCTTTGTTCCAGATTTGCCGCTGCGCCGGAAAGGTCTTTTTCCTCTGCCAGGCCAAGGGCTTCGTTATACAAACGGATGGATGCGCTGCGCGCTTTACGGAACACATATACATCGACCCCACAGTCGGGACAATGGAAGCCCTCGAAAAATTCAAAACCGCAATTCGGGCATTTCATGTCATTCTCTCCTTTATCTTACTCCTGAGGGGGTGCCTGCTTTTTTTCTTTCGCGATATGCTGTAAAATATCCAGCAAATCCTGCATCTGAGAAGGGTGCAGGGATTCTTCGATTTGGTCGATCTCCATAATGGGCTGGAATCTACTCAATTCATCTTTAAAATTAAACACGGGTCATTCCTCCGTTTCAAATGCTTCTGTTGGAAATATAGGTTCTCATGGCGCCGATCATATAAAGAGAACCACAGCAAAGGATGATACCATCGGCAGGGGTGATAGAAAGGGCTTTTTCGTAAGCGTTTTCAATCTCTTTTTCTGTATAGATCGTGCCTTTATGATTGGAAATGGAACGCGCCAGAGAAAAAACGTCCAGCTTTCGTTCGCTGTGGGGTTCTGTCAGGATGACAGAACCGGCATAGGGGAGGATATACTCCGCCATCTTATGGTATTCTTTGTCGCCCAAAACGCCAAGAATCAGGGTGACTTTTCTGTCTTTGAAATAGATGGAAAGGGATTTCGCCAGCTGTGCGATACCATCAGCATTATGGGCACCATCCAGGATCACCAAAGGCTCTCTGCCGCAAATCTCCATTCTGCCTGCCCAATGAGTATTTTTCAACCCCTGGCGGATCGCCGTTTCGGAAAGAGTCAAACATCTTTTCCTGAGAACATTGCAGGCTTCCAGAACAGCCACACAATTGCCGATCTGATAAGACCCCAAAAGGGGCAATTCCAGATTTTCCAAAGACATCGATTTATTTTTGACAGAGAAAACAGTCCCTTCCAGCGTTTGCGAAGCGACATCGATCTCTGCATCATTCAAACAATAGAATGGAGCATCCATCTGGTCTGCCACATCCTTGATTATATTATATACTATATCATCCTGAGAATACAACACCACTGGGCAATTTTTCTTGATGATGCCTGCCTTTTCTGCGGCGATCTCTTCAATGGTATCCCCAAGAAAATCCGTATGATCGATACTGATGGACATAATGAGAGAGAGAAGGGGGGCAGGCACGACGTTTGTAGCATCATATTTGCCTCCAAGACCTACCTCTAAAATTAATACATCCACCTTCTGTTCGGAGAAATAGTGAAATGCCGCCCCGGTGACGATCTCAAAGAGGGTAGGCACAGGCTTGCCCTCTGCCGCCAGTTCCTCGCAGATTTCCTTCATCAAAGTGATCTCTCTGGCAAAATCATCATCGGAGATCTCCGCACCATTGATGAGGAAACGTTCGTTATAGCGTTCCAAATGGGGAGAGGTATACGCTCCGACGCGGTATCCTGCTTCTTTCAGGATGGAAGCAAGCATGGCAACAGCAGAACCTTTCCCGTTCGTTCCTGCGATATGGATCATGGGAAGCTTCTGCTCGGGGTTCCCCAGCTTTTCACAAAGTAATTCTATACGTTCCAGCCCAGGTACAGAACCAAAGCCGACTTCTTCTTCTAAATAATGGATACACTCTTGATAATTCACGGAAATTCTCCTCTCGATTTTTTTCCATTTTTCATTATAGCAAAGCTAAGGATTTCTGCAATAATCTTAAGAAAAATGAAAAAGAAAAAGTTGAATTCCTTTATATTGTAAGAAAAGGTTGTAGGATAAAGGAGAAAAATGTATAATAATATGATGGAATGTAGAAAGGAGCATCACGTATGGATGATAGATTCGACAGAGAAAATGAATACTCCGAAACCAGATATCCTCGGAGAGAAAGATATACCATAGATGGGAATACAAGATATCCTGTCAGAGAAGAGCGTCAGCCTCTGCGCAGTTCCCATGAACACACAAGCATCCCTAAAAGAGAAGAGCCTGTGCAGGAACAAAACAGCTTTACAGAATATGAACAGCGGGCAGCTGCCAGACGGGCGGAATTTTCCAGAGAGACAAGAGAAGCCTATCAGGAAGAAACACGCAGGGAACGTCCTGCCAGAGAAGAACACCCTCCCAGAGAGGGACGCCCCGCCAGAGAAAGCAGAAACTATTCTTCTGCCCCCCAAAGAAAAAGCAAGCATCGGAAGAAACGTCATCTGACAGGCTTTGCAAAAGGGCTGATCGTTCTGGTGGTGGCTCTGATCGTGGGGCTGATTTCCTTTACATTTATGAATCACCTCATGAATCCGCCCACAGAAGAAGTTGATCTGACAGGCCAAACTGTCACCATTACTATTCCTGAAGGAGCGGGCACAGAAGAAATTGCCAAGGTCCTGAAAGAAAATAAGCTCATCAGCAGCGTCTTCGGCTTCAAGATGACCAGTAAGCTGGAAGGATTCGACGGTACCTATAAGCAGGGTACCTATGAAGTGGATACAGGGCTGACAAAACGTCAGATCATGGAATTGCTGCAAAGCGGCAAGGTTGCGGCAAATCTGAAAATTACCATCCCCGAAGGGTATAACGTGCAGCAGATCGCCGCAAAGGTTGCGGAAACGGAAATCTGTACGGCAGAAGAGTTCATCAGCGAATGCAACAATGGCACCTTTGATTACGATTTCCTGAAAGATCTGCCCGACAGAGAATATAAACTGGAAGGGTATCTCTTCCCGGATACCTATTTCCTCCACGAAAGCATGACAGCCCACGATATCATCAATGCAATGCTGGCTCGCTTTGATAAAATGTATACAAAAGAGTATCAGAAAGCCGTTGAAGAAAGCGAATATTCTTTGGATGAGATCGTGACCATCGCTTCCATGATCGAAAAAGAGATCAAGGTTGCCGATGAACGCCCCAGAGCTGCCGGTGTTATCTATAATCGTCTGAAAGAGAATATGTCCCTTGGTATCGATGCCACAGTATTGTATGCCGTTGGAAAAACCTCCGGTGAACTGACACAGGACGACCTGAACATAGATTCTCCCTATAATACGAGAAAAAATCAGGGATTACCGCTGGGGCCTATTTCCAACCCCGGGGAATCTTCCTTTAAGGCCGCCCTTTATCCCGAAGAAAACAATTATCTGTACTATGTTGTAGAAGCAGTGGGCAAAGATAACCACGTTTACTGCGAAACTTACGACGAATTCCTGGCAGCAAAGGCGGCATATAATGCCAGTGCCCAGTGATAGAAAATAGGAGAGAAGAACATGAACTATGTAACTGATGATACAATGAATGCCTATCTTCGTACGGTACAGCCGATGTATGACGGCGTACTGGGCGAGATCCAGAAGGAAGCTATGGCTGCGGAGGTTCCGATCGTGCCTCCAGAAGTGGCACGCTTTCTGAGTGTTCTGCTGACCATGCAGAAGCCTAAAAATATTTTGGAGATCGGTACAGCTGTTGCCTTTTCCGCAGGGCTCATGTGCCGCTATCTGCCGGAAGAGGGCACTGTGACCACCATCGACCGCTATGAAGTGATGCTGAAAGATGCTCGTGTGAATATCAAGCGCATGGGGCTGGAAGATAAGATCAAAATTCTGGAAGGGGATGCGGCGGATATCCTGCCTACCTTGGAAGGTCCCTATGATGTGATCTTCATGGATGCGGCAAAGGGGCAATATCAGGCGTTTCTGCCCCACTGCCTGCGGCTTTTGCCTGTGGGCGGCCTGCTGATCGTGGATGACGTGCTGCAGGGCGGCACCATCGCCCAGACCCGCTTCAGCGTGCCCCGCAGACAGCGTACTATCCATAAGAGATTAAGAAATTTCCTGTGGGAGATCACCCACCACGATGCACTGGAAACCTCCATCATCCCCATTGGTGACGGTGTTGCCCTGTGCTATAAGAAAAAAGAGATCGAATGGAAAGAACCCGAAGCTAAAACAGAAGGAGAAACTGATGATGCAGAATAAAAAGAAACTGGAATTGCTGGCACCTGCCGGTGATCTGGAAAAACTGAAGATCGCTGTACTCTATGGTGCAGACGCAGTCTATATTGGCGGTGAGGCTTATGGTCTCAGAGCCAAAGCAAAAAACTTTGATATGGACACCATGGCAGAAGGGGTAAAATTTGCCCATGACCATGGCGTTAAGGTATATGTGACAGCCAATATTTTTGCCCATAACCCCGATTTTGAAGGCATGGCGGAATATTTTAAGGCAGTGGAAGCCATCGGCGTGGATGCCCTCATTATTTCTGATTTAGGTGTATTCTCCGTTGCAAGGGAAGCTGTTCCCAATATGGAGATCCATGTTTCCACGCAGGCAAACAACACTAACTACAAATCCGCGCAAATGTGGTATCAGCTGGGTGCCAGACGTGTGGTGGTTGCCCGTGAGCTTTCTATGACAGAGATCAGACAGATCCGTGACAGCATCCCGGAAGATATGGAGATCGAAGCCTTTGTCCATGGTGCCATGTGTATTTCCTATTCCGGCAGATGCCTGCTGAGCAACTATCTGGCAGGCAGAGATGCCAATAAAGGGGCTTGTGCCCACCCTTGCCGCTGGAAATATCATCTGGTGGAAGAAACCAGACCCGGCGAATATATGCCCATCGAAGAAAACGAAAGAGGAACTTATATTTATAACTCCAAAGACCTGTGTATGATCGAGCATATCCCCGATATCGACAAAGCGGGCATTTACAGCCTGAAGATTGAAGGCCGCATGAAAACACCCTTCTACGTTGGCACAGTGGTAAAAGCCTATCGTCAGGCCATTGATGATTATTACGCAGACCCGAAGCGCTACGAAGAACGTCTGCCTTACTATCTGGCAGAGGTTTCCAAGGCAAGCCACAGAGAATACACTACTGCTTTTTACTATGGCAAGCCTGACGGCAACCAGCAGGTATATACAAACAACTCCTATATCCGTGAATATGATTTCATCGGCATGGTGCAGGAAGATTGGGACGAAAATACAGGCTTCGCCGTTGTGGAACAGAGGAATAAATTCTCCGTTGGGGAAGAGATCGAAGTGATGCCTGCCAAAGGGGATTCCTTCTCCATGGTCGTTACGGAGATCTTCAATGAAGCAGGGGAACAGGTAGATTCCGCCCCCCATCCCCAGGAGATTTTGAAGGTAAAATTCGACAAACCTGTGAAAAAATTCGATATGCTCCGCAAAATTCCTACAGATACAAAATAAAAAACTTGATTTTCTGTCGAAATAAAGATATCCTAGAAGTATCCTAATGAAAGAATGGTAAAACTATGGAATTGACACAATGTATCAACTATTTGCTGACAACTTCACAGCATACGGTTTTCCAGTATCTAAGTGGAAAACTCTCCGAATATGATCTGACACCATCTCAGTATGGTGTGCTGAGCTGTTTGTGGCAGAAAGAATTTGCAACACCAAAACAGATTTCCGAGATCCTTTGCCTGGAAACTTCTACAATTTCCGGTGTATTGGACAGAATGCAGAAAAAAGGCCTTATCGACCGTGTGATCAATCGGGAGGACAGAAGAGAAGTTCGTGTCGTTCCAACGGAAAAGGGCAAGCAGCTGCAGGAGCCTATTACAAAGATCATTGATGAAGTAAATGAAGAAGTTTTGAAATGTTTTACAGAAGAGGAAGTTGCCGCATTGAAAAATGCATTGCGCGTCATTGCGGATGGTAGCCATTTTAAATAAGAAGAGTTGAGCGGGCCTGGTTTCAGGTCTGCTTTCTTTTTTTGAAAGGAAAAGAAAAAGGGTATGTAGCAGGGCAGAGCCCTGTTATTCGTTTAAAGCGGCATTGAGTTTTTTCAATGCCTTTTTTTCGATGCGGGAAACGTAGGAACGGGAGATACCCAGCCTTTCCGCAATTTCCTGCTGGGTCAGTTCATCCAGATTCCAAAGGCCATAGCGCAGTGTGACTACGATCTGTTCCCGTTCCGAAAGTTTTTCCTGTATGGCTTTCAGCATCTTCTGGGATTGCAGGGAAAGCTCCAGCTGGTCGGCAAAATCGGGAGTATCGCTGTTGATGACATCCAACATGACGATCTCGTTGCCGTCTCGGTCTGTGCCGATGGGCTCATGGAGGGAAATATCATTTTGGAATTTTTTCGAAAGCCGCAAAGACATCAAAATTTCATTTTCGATACAACGAGAAGCATACGTAGCCAAGCGTATGCTTTTTTCATTGTCATAAGATAGGATCGCTTTGATCAGCCCAACGATACCGATAGAGATCAGTTCTTCTGAATCTCTTTGAATATTGTTGTATTTTTTGGCGATGTGGGCGACCAATCGCAGATTGTGTAAGATCAATTCCTGTTTAGCGGCTTCCTTCTCTTTTTCGGTGCCATTTTTGAATTGCAGAAGGAAGCGCTGCTCCTCTTCCTTGGACAGTGGTTTTGGAAAAGAGCCCGAGGAAGAAAAAGCACAGCAGCAGGGGATACATAGCAGAAACAGGAGCACGGAGCACACCTCCGATCAAGGGGATATTCTATTTTATGGGAAAGATGTGCTGTCTGTGCGTGTCTGAATGAAAGATTTTGTGTCCAAAATCCTTGGGGGGTGTCGAAGAAGGCAGGAAGTTGCGGTGAAAAGAGACAAAAAACAGGTATTCCATCAGGTATTATTTGAGAAAAGGAGGAATTTTTTATGGAATTGAAATTCAAACGAAAAAATAAAACACTCATCATACAAATATCCGGGGAGATCGACCATCATACCGCTGCAGAACTGCGCCGCCAGACGGAAAGTGCATTTGAACAAATGGGCGGGCGAAATATCATCTTCGGCTTTCAGGAAGTGACCTTCATGGATAGCTCCGGTATCGGCGTAATGATCGGGAGATACAAACAAATCCAGTCTCTGGGCGGGCGCATTGCCATTGCCTGCCCCAATGAAAAAATAGAGGAGATCATCCGCCTTTCGGGGCTTTCCCGCTTACTGCCATCCTTCCCGACCCTAAAGGAAGCCATTGCCTATGCAGAAGGGAGGGAAAGTGATGCAGTTTGATAACGAAGCCCGTGTTTTTTTCAGCGCAAAATCGGAAAATGAAAGCTTTGCCCGTTTGTTTGCCGCAGGCTTTCTGACACAATTAGACCCCACCATTTCCGAACTAACGGATGTAAAAACGGCTGTTTCCGAAGCAGTTACCAACGCTATCATCCATGGATATGAGAATGATATAGGCATGGTGGAGCTGTTCTGCGGCTATGTGGGAAAACATATTTACATAGAGGTGGCAGATACAGGAAAGGGGATTGAAAACGTAGAACAGGCACGAGAGCCCCTTTACACCTCCAAGCCCGAGATGGAACGTTCCGGCATGGGCTTTACTATTATGGAAACCTTCATGGAAAATGTTCGCATCGAAAGCAGGGTAGGCGAAGGTACTCGTATCTTTATGGAAAAAAACCTTGCAAAGGAGTGATTCCATGGAGCATATCTATGAGTGCATCAGAAGGGCTCAGGCAGGGGATGCAGCTGCCAAAGACCAATTGCTGCAGGAAAATTCCGGCCTCATCTGGAGCGTTGTACGGCGTTTTAATGGGCGTGGGGAGCAGGAGGACTTATATCAGATCGGCGCCATCGGGCTTTTAAAATGCATCGAAAAATTTGACATCAGCTATGACGTAAAATTTTCCACATACGCAGTTCCTATGATCATGGGTGAGATCAAACGGTTTCTCAGAGATGATGGGACGGTGAAGGTCAGCCGTAGCCTGAAGGAACTTTCTTATCGTGCGAAAAGACTGCAGGAAAAAGTATTAAAAGAGGAAAATAAGGAATTGACTCTGCAGGAAATGGCAAACCTATTGGAAGTGGAAAAAGAAGAACTGCTCTTGGCATTGGAATCGGGACGAGAGGTGGAAAGTCTCTATGCTTCCCAGGCAGGAAGCGGCGGAGATACGCCGCTGCAGCTGATCGATAAACTGGCGGATACCAGCGAAAATGATAAAATGATGGAGAGGCTTTCGTTGATGGAAGCACTGGAACATTTAGATGCGAAAGAAAGACAGATCATCACCATGCGATATTTTCAGGACAGGACGCAATCGGATGTGGCAAAGTGTATCGGCATCTCTCAGGTACAGGTCTCCCGAATCGAAAAACGGGTGTTGTCCCAAATGCGGGAAGCATTGGAATAAAAAAGACAGGATTTATCCTGTCTTTCGTTTTTATAGCTTTCTGCCGCATTTGGGGCAATATTCATATTCGGGAGTCAAAAGAAACCCACAGTCGGGGCAGTTGTTGGTACTGCTGCTGTCCATCCCAACGATAGTCAAATCTTCTTCCCGCAGGGTCACGGCTTCTCCCCGTTCGATAGAGCGTCCCATCTCCTGATCGATGGCATAGACGGTATTGCAGCAATTGGAAACAGCGTAATACTTTTTGCCCCACTTGAAAAGAGGGATGAAGAAGAAACTGAAATAGGTATAAACCATAAAAACAGAAATACTGCTGTAACGTCCGCATTTTTTGCAGATCATCGTCTGGCGAAAGAAATCAAAGTCTTTTCTCCCTTGGGCGATCCCGCCAATAAATATCATAAAAACACATCCTTAACATGAAAATTTTGCGAATTCATTTTACAACTACTGGTTAACATGATAAAATAATTCCAAGTGAAAAGCAACTATTTTCTGGAGGAGGGGAGAACATGAAAGTATCTCGTTTGGTTGTAAGCGCAGTGTCTCTGGCAGTTTCCGCAGCTCTGCTGACTCTGAGCATCATCGATTTGATCCACATCGATGAATATTGAGTTTGAATAAAAAATGAAAAACAGGAAAAACTGTTAGTAGTTATTCCGGAAAATCCAAGTGTTTGGCGGGAGAAAAGCAGCAATTTGCATCTATTTCTTTCGCCAAAACTTTTATTTAGGTACGCTTTATGTACTTTTTCGGAAAATAGGCAGTTTTTTCTATTTTTTTGTTGTGAAAATAATATTTTGTGGTATACTATGGGTGATAGGACGTTTTTGATGCCGATAGATAAAAAATGTCCCACGTAGTAAAATCACATTTTGAGGAGGAATTTTTTATGGCTAAAGTTGGTATTAATGGTTTTGGTAGAATTGGTCGTCTGTTTTTCCGCGCAGCACTGGAACGGGGCGATATGAATATCGTTGCAGTCAATGACCCTTTCATTGATGTGGATTACATGATCTATATGCTGAAATACGACTCTGCCCATGGTCGTTTCCAGGGCCAGCTGGAAGAAAAAGACGGTAAACTGATCGCAAATGGTCATGAAGTCATCGTTTATAACTGCATGGACCCCAAAGATATCCCTTGGAAAGATGCAGGCGTTGAATACGTTCTGGAATCTACAGGTCTGTTTACTACAATGGAAAAGGCGGCACAGCACTTTGAAGGCGGTGCAAAAAAGGTTATCATCTCCGCTCCTTCTGCAGATGCGCCTATGTTCGTAATGGGTGTGAACCATGAAACATATACAAAAGATATGAAGATTGTATCCAACGCATCCTGTACAACAAATTGTCTGGCACCTCTGGCTAAAGTCATCAACGATAACTTCGGTATCGTGGAAGGTCTGATGACAACAGTACACTCCATCACAGCAACACAGAAAACAGTAGACGGTCCTTCCAGAAAAGACTGGAGAGGCGGCCGTGCAGCTGCTACAAATATCATCCCTTCCAGCACAGGCGCTGCAAAGGCAGTAGGCAAAGTTATCCCTGCGCTGGCTGGCAAACTGACAGGTATGTCCTTCCGTGTTCCTACTGTAGACGTATCTGTAGTTGACCTGACCTGCCGTCTGGAAAAACCCGCAACTTATGATGAGATCAAAGCAACCATTAAAAAAGCCTGCGAAAATGAAATGAAGGGTATTATGGATTATACTGAAGATGATGTGGTTTCCACAGACTTCCTGACAGACCCTCATACTTCCATTTTCGATGCAAAAGCCGGTATCGCCCTGAACGATCATTTCGTAAAACTGGTTTGCTGGTACGACAACGAATGGGGTTACTCCAATAAAGTACTGGATCTGATCAAACACATGTACAAAGTTGACAACGAATGATTAGAAGTTTCGCATAAAAAGGCTTTCGAAGATGATATTCAATGAAACTGCTTGCAGGAGCAGGGAAATGGATCGGACGAAAGCAGCTAGCGAGAAAATATAGCCTTAGATTCTACGAGTCTAAGGCTTATTTTATGTTATTAAAAAGTCAAGCAGAAAAATAGGACAAAATCTGTCCCACTTTTTTGTCCAGAATCACGAAAGGGACGTTTTTCGTCCCACAGAAATGACCAGTTTGTATAAATCCAGTCGCATTTCTCCAATCTTTTCCTGTGTAGACTTCTGAAAAATGATAAATTGCAAATTTCGCGGTTTTTTTTCCTTTTGTTGTGGTAAAATAATATGGTAAACGTAACTAGTCATTCCAATTTTTATATACGAGAGGGGAAGAATCCAATGGCAATTAAAGTTGGCATCAATGGTTTTGGTCGTATCGGTAGAGTTGTATTCAGAGTTCTGATGCAGCGTCAGGATCAGTTTGAGCTTTGCGGCATCAACCTGAGAAATGCAGAACTGGACTATATGGTATATCAGCTGAAATACGACTCCATTTTTGGTCGTTTTGAAGGTGATATCGAAATCGGCGAAAACTGCATCATCGTAAATGGTCACAAAATCCACGTATTCAGCGAAAGCGATGCTTCCCTGATTAACTGGGCAGAATGTGGCGCAGAATATATTGTTGAATCCACAGGTGCATTTAACACAATGGAAAAAGCTGCTCTGCATAAGATCGGCGGTGCAAAGAAAGTGATCCTGACAGCACCTTCCAAAGATGAAATCATGCCTACATTCGTTATGGGTGTAAACCACGAAACATACACAAAGGATATGGACATCGTTTCCAATGCGTCTTGTACAACAAACTGTCTGGCACCCCTGGTTAAGATCGTACACGATAACTTTGGTATCGAGCAGGGTCTGATGAGCACAATCCACTCCGCAACAGCAAAACAGAAAGCAGTTGACGCCCGTGCCGGCCGTGACTGGAGAACAGGTCGTTCCGTATTCAACAACATCATTCCTTCCACAACAGGTGCTGCAAAGGCTGTAGGCCGTGTAATCCCTGAACTGAAAGGTAAAATGACAGGTATGTCCTTCCGTGTTCCCACAAACGATGTATCCGTAGTTGACCTGACAGCCAGACTGAAAACACCTGCTACATACGAACAGATCTGCGAAAAAGTAAAAGAAGCTTCCGAAACATACATGAAAGGTATCGTAAGATATACAAGTGATGAAGTTGTTTCCTCCGATATGCTGGGTGATTCCAACACATGTATCTTCGACGCAACAGCAGGTATCATCCTGGATGATAACTTTGTAAAACTGATCGCTTGGTACGACAACGAATGGGGTTACTCCAACAAAGTTGTTGACCTGATCGCTCATATGTACGAAGTAGACAACAAATAATTAACGCAATATAAAAAAGAGTCCGCAATGGCGCATCCTTAGAAAAAAACATGAAAAGGGGATGAATCCTTATATTTTAAGGATTTATCCCTTCATTCTTTTTCAATGTTTATTTTCTTCTAAGAAATGTCGCTCGCAGTTCCACTTAAGAAATCAACAAATCATAAAATCAATGTTTTCTTAAGCGGAACTACATAAGGACTCTTTTTTTGTTGGAAGGGCGAATGGGAAACTATTTTCACCGCACAAGCGATAAAAAGAGCCATCGTTCCTTTTGTGGATCAAGGCTCTTTCTTGTATTCAAATCATTTTCGCCAAAGAATGTCCGATGAAAATACCGACCAGACAGCTAAGCACACTCAGCAGAATATAAAAGATACCTGCAAAGGTCTGTCCGCCTTCCAGAAGCTGAAAGGCTTCCAAAGAAAAAGTAGAGAAGGTGGTAAAGCCACCGCAAAGACCAGTTTTCCAGAACAGCATCGTGTGACTGGAAATCTTTTTTCCATTCAACACCATGCCAGCCAGAAAACCAATAAGCAAGGCACCCAAAATATTGGTCACCAGTGTTAAAAGCGGAAAGGAGATGCGGCAGGGCATCAAACTGATCAAATAGCGCAGCAGAGCACCAATGCCGCCGCCCAGCATTACAAAAATTCCGTTCATCATATCAATATCCTCAAGGTTCATCGATCATACGGTAGCCAATGCCAACTTCTGTAAAAATATATTCAGGAGAAGCAGGATTTTTTTCCAGTTTTCTGCGGATATTTGCCATATTTACCCGAAGGATCTGATTATCCTTGACCGCATAGGGACCCCACAGTTCTGTAATGATAAAATCATATGTAAGAACACGACCGGCACTTTTCGCCAACAAAGATACGATCTTGAATTCAATCTGCGTCAGATGAACTTCTTTGCCATCTACTGTTACCTGGCGTTTTCCAAAGTCAATGGTCAGGCCTTTTGTAGAAAAGACATCACTGGTGGGGGCACCGTTGTTATTTTTTGCGCTATGGCGCAAAGCTGTACGGATACGTGCCAATAATTCAGATGTACCAAAAGGTTTGCAAATATAGTCATCTGCGCCCAGATCCAATGCCTCTACCTTATCAGATTCTTCCCCACGGGCAGAAACTACGATCACAGGAACAGACGACCATTCTCTGATTTTTTTCAGGATCTCCATGCCATCCATATCCGGCAGACCCAAATCCAGCAGGATCAGATCCGGACAATGGGATGGGATCATAGAAAGGGCTTCACTGGCTGTTTTTGCCACCAGAGGCGCATATGTATTGGCTTTTAATGTCGTTGCAATGAAGTTACAGATGGCATCTTCATCTTCGATGATCATTACTTTGATTTTATTCGGCATATTCTTTGCCTCCTTTCATGGGCAGTACAAAGGAAAAGCTTGCACCGCCATCCAAATTATTTTTCACAAAAATATTGCCGTCATGGGCTAAAATAATCGATTTGCAGATAGAAAGACCGATACCGATGCCACGGGTGGAATCGCTAGACCCTTTTTGTGGGTTCCCATCAAAAATATCAGGAATACGGGAAGGATCGATCCCTTTGCCATGATCTGAAATGGTAAAGACGGCACCGCTTTTTTTCTTAGAAACCTTTAGACTGATGGGCAGGGTGCTGCCGGAATGGCGAATGGCATTTTCCATCAGATTGATCAATACTTGTTCGATCAAAGTTGCATCCATAGGCACCAGCAGTACTTCCTCAGGCACTTCGACATTGATACAGGAACCGGGGAAACGCTTGCGAATACGGGAAACCGCTTCGCTGACGACTTCTTCTATGATCTCTTCCTGTTTTTTCAAGGTTGCTGTACCGCCGCTGATCCTTGTGACAGAAAGCAGATTTTCCACCATATGGACCAACCATTCCGCATCATGCTGGATATCTGTCAGCATTTTTCTGCTTGTTTCTTCGCCAATTTCGTCGCCATTTTCCAGCAACGTTGTAGCAGAACCAATAATGCCGGTCAGTGGAGTGCGCAGATCGTGGGAAACAGCCCGAAGCAGATTGCTTCGCATTTTTTCTTTTTCTGTTTCCAAAAGGATTTTCTGTGCCTTTTCATTTGCCTGCTGCTTTTCCAGAGCTAAAATAGTCTGAGAGATCATGACATTGATAAAACTGAATGTATCATCGAGAAGCAGCTTGGTATCATCAAAGATAAGCCCGACTACGCCGTATTTTTTTTCTTCTGTGGCAATGGGGAAGTAAGTTCCCTTACAGTTCCGTGTGGCATTTTCAATCTCCGCACCAACGGGGCGACATTCTTCAAAAGCTCTGCAAGCGACCTGTTTTTCCAAAATACTGGAGAAGAACTGCTCATCTTTCTCATTGGAAGCCCGTACCACATGCTTGATATCCTCCATAGGAGAACCGAGATAGAGCACGACACTGCATTGGTTTGCCTCATGGAAGGAATCCGCTGCCATACCGATGATGGTATCTACATCTACAGCCGTTAGAATAGCTGTACTCATTTCGTTCAATGTTTCCGCTCTTTTTTTGCCTGTGGCAGAAATAGCCGCCGCTTTTTTTACCTTTGCTGTCAAAGCACTGACCAGAACAGACATCAAAAGCATGATGGAAAATGTGATGGGGTAGCCGGTGATGGTAAAGTTCAGGGCAAAATAAGGGAAGGTAAAGAAGAAGTTTACCCCAATAACACCGCCGATAGAAGCCAAGATCCCCCATAGATAACCACTGGTCATAAAAGAGATCAGAGCAACCCCCAACATATATACGCCAAAAATATTGTCATTCATGACAGATGCCTGATTCAGCAAAAGGGCAAAGCAGGTGGCGATCATATATACAAGAAGCGTCCGGGTAAAATCCAGAAACAATGCCAAACTATCAAAATTGTTTAAGAATCTTTTAATACGTTTTTTCATAGGTATTCTCCCAATCTGTATGAAAAGTTATTAAGATATTATACAACATATTACAGAGAAAAGGAATGAAGAAGTTCTAAAGATTGCATCAGGCAGCATGGAAAATTCCGACGAAATAAGATGAAAAAGAGAAAATGCTGCATTGCAAAGGCTTTTATAGTTTGTTATAATATTCAAGAATGCTGCAATTTTTAGTAAAGGAGATATACGCAAATGAAAAAACCTTTCGTTTCTTTAGAACAGGCAAAAAAAATCATCGAACAATACCCCACACCCTTCCATCTGTATGATGAAAAGGGTATCCGCGAAAATGCAAGAAAGGTAAATGAAGCATTTTCCTGGAATAAGGGTTTCAAAGAATATTTCGCAGTAAAAGCTACCCCTACGCCCGGCATCCTGCAGGTGCTGAAAGAAGAAGGCTGCGGCGCAGACTGCTCTTCTTATACAGAACTGGTCATGTCCGAAGCAGTAGGGTATAAAGGACATGATATCATGTTTTCTTCCAACGTGACACCTGCGGAGGATTTTGTGAAAGCAGCGGAATTGGGCGCCATCATCAATTTTGACGATATCACACATATTCCTTTCTTCGAAAAGCTGGCTGCCATTCCCGAAACCGTATGCTGCCGCTACAATCCCGGTGGTTTTTTCCAGGTGAGCAACGGCATCATGGACAATCCTGGTGACGCAAAATATGGCATGACAAAGGAACAGATAAAGGAAGCCTTTAAAATGCTGAAGGAAAAGGGTGCAAAGCACTTTGGTATCCATTCCTTCCTGGCAAGCAGCACAAAATCCAATGATTATTATCCTATGCTGGCTAAGATCTTGTTTGAACTGGCAGTAGAACTGAAAAATGAACTGGATATCCATATCGCATTCATCAACTTGTCCGGTGGTGTTGGCATCCCTTATGAACCTACAGAAACTCCTTGTGACATTATGGCCATCGGCGAAGGGGTAAGAAAGGTTTATGAAGAGGTACTGGTGCCCGAAGGCATGGATGATGTAGCTATTTTCACAGAAATGGGTCGTTTCATGCTGGCTCCCTATGGTGCACTGCTGGCAACGGCTATCCATGAAAAACATATCCACAAAGAATATATCGGTCTGGATGCCTGTGCTGCAAACCTGATGCGTCCTGCCATGTATGGTTCTTATCACCATATTACCATTCTGGGCAAGGAAGATGCTCCTTGTGACCATAAATATGACATTACAGGTGGTTTGTGTGAGAATAATGATAAATTTGCCATCGACCGTATGCTGCCTGAAATCGAAATCGGCGATATCATTTATATCCACGATACAGGTGCCCATGGTCACGCAATGGGTTACAACTACAACGGCAAGCTGCGCTCCGCAGAATTGCTGCTGAAAGAAGACGGCAGCGTGGAAATGATCCGCAGAGCCGAAACCCCTGCAGACTATTTTGCAACCTTTGACTTTACAGGTCTTTTCGATAAATAATGAAAGAAATCCTCGCATAAGAAAAAGGAGTTGGAATTTCCAACTCCTTTTTCTGCTCTTATTTCTTATTTCAGATGTGTGTTTTTGTATTCTTCACGAATATCATCGGGAACTAAGCTGCCGCCTGTAGCCCAAGGGATATGTGTGGCATTTGCCATTTTGTCTTCCAGACCCATTTTTTTGATGTAAGCCTGTACTTTTTCATCCTTCAGCATGATAGGACCCCAGAAGGATGCACATGCGGAGGGTTCGATAAAGATATCTTCTGTTGCAACCAAGTCTCTCATCAGATCATAGAGGTGGTAGTCTTCCAGAGTCACTTCACCGGACAGCAGGTTATTCATCACGCCGCCAACAAAACCGGAAGCGCGGCCAACTGCCAGACCATCTGCATGGGTCAGACCTGTCAGACCGAAGTCTTTTACGCATACTTCATTCTGCAGACCGGAGGCCATACCAACCAGCATACAAGGTGCCTGTGTAGGTTCTACAAAGAAAATGTGTACATTATCGCCAAACAGCTTCTTGAAGCCGAAAGCAACACCGCCGGGTGCACCGCCTACACCGCAGGGGATGTATACGAACAGGGGATGGTCAGCATCCACTGTGATATTTTTTTCTTCGAACTGTTTCACAATACGTTTTGCTGCTACTGCATAGCCCAGGAACAGAGTGATGGAGTTTTCATCATCTACGAAATAGCTTGTAGGGTCAGCATCGGAATTTTTACGGCCAACTTCTACGGCTTTGCTGTAGTCATCTGCATATTCAACAACCTCTGCGCCTCTCTGACGAAGCAGGTCTTTTTTCCACTGTTTTGCATCAGCAGACATATGAACGATAACATGGAAGCCCAGAGCCGCACTCATGATACCGATGGACATACCCAGGTTACCTGTGGAACCAACCTGAATCTTGAATTTGCTGAAAAATTCTCTGAATTCGGGGGAAGCAAATACGCTGTAGTCATCGCCTTCCTTCAGCATACCATGTTCCAGAGCCAGATCTTCAGCATGTTTCAGAACTTCATAGATACCACCACGGGCTTTGACAGAACCGGAAATTGCCAGATGGCTGTCCTGTTTCAGGAAAAGCTTGCCGGGGATAGAAGTATCATATTCTTCTTCCAATTTCTTCTGCATGTTAGGGATATATGTCAGAGGAGATTCAATCAGACCATTTGTAGGGACTGTTTCAGGGAATTTTTTCATCAGGAAAGGTGCGAAACGAGCCAGTCTTGCTTCTGCATCATCGATATCAGCCATAGTGATATTGATCTTTGCCATAGCATCATCTGTTTTTTCCAGGTTTTCATTGATCCAAACAACTTCTTTGGCTTCTGAAACCTGTTTCAAAAGGTCAACGTTTTTCACCTTGCTCCAAAGTTCATTACTCATAAAATATGCCTCCTTTATGATCATAGGTTGTATTTTAATAGTAACATATCAAATTCACCTCTGCAAGATAAATGTAAAAATATGAAAAAATCTTGATTTTTCAAGGATTGACAGGAAAAGTCGAAACCTGTAAAATAAAAAAATGATGAAAAGTTTTTTACAATTTAATAAGGAGGTCTTTTTATGGAAAGAGTAAGGCAATTTTTTTCTGCGATCCTGGCTGGTATGCTGATCGGTATGGGTGGAACTGTGTTTCTTTCTCAGTCCAATCCTGTGGTAGGCAGCTTCTTGTTTGCCATCGGTCTGTTTACGATCGTTGTATTCCAGCTGCATCTTTTCACCGGCAAGGTGGGCTACACCCCCTTCCAGAAGCCTGTGTATCTGATCGAACTGGCGATCACATGGCTGGGGAACCTGGTTGGGACAGGGATCACGGCATGTATGGTAAGAAACAGCCGCATTTATGAGGGGATGGCTGAAAGAGTGGCTGGCATTGCCGAAGTCAAATTGGCAGATAATTTTCTCAGCCTTTTCCTTCTGGCAATTTTCTGTGGTATGCTGATGTTTATTGCCGTAGACTGTTTCCGCAATGTGCAGGGTTCTACACTGCGTTTCATCGGTGTATTCATTCCTGTTATGGTCTTTATCCTGAGCGGCTTTGAACACGTAATTGCAAATATGTTTTATTTCAGCTTGGCTGGCGCATGGAGTGCCCATTGTCTGGCAGCTATCATTGTAATGACACTGGGCAATGCAGTAGGCGGTATGCTGATTCCGGTATACCTGAAAGTATTTAAGATAAGATAAGAAAAAGGGAGACACAAAGTCTCCCATTTCTTTTGAAAAGGAGATTTATGGAAGAACTGAAACATATCGTGGAACCTTTGGTGCAATGGTATCATGAAAATAAAAGAGACCTGCCCTGGAGGCAGACGAAAGACCCTTACCGTATCTGGGTATCGGAGATTATGCTGCAGCAAACGAGAGTAGAGGCGGTAAAGCCCTATTACGAGCGGTTTCTGCAGACTTTGCCTACGGTGAAGGATCTGGCAGAAGCTGATGAAGAGACGATCCTGAAGCTTTGGGAAGGCTTGGGGTATTATAGTCGTGTCCGCAATATGCAAAAAGCTGCCATACAGGTCATGGAGGAACACGGCGGATCCTTTCCCGCTGATCAGAAAGCCCTGCTGAAGCTGAAAGGCATCGGGCCATATACGGCTGGGGCAGTGGGCTCTATTGCTTTTTCTTTGCCCATCCCCGCGGTGGATGGGAACGTTCTGCGTGTCATGTCCAGAATCACTGCTGATGCAGCGGATATTTCTTTGCAGGCAACGAAAAAGGAATGGGAAGAACGATTGACAGAGATTATGCCAACAGATTGCCCCGGAGACATGAATCAGGCTTTAATGGAACTGGGTGCAACGGTTTGCTTGCCCAACGGCGCACCGAAATGCGGTATTTGCCCTATGCGGAAATATTGCGAAGCATATCGCAAAAATCAGACCATGTTGTATCCTGTGAAGGCAGAAAAGAAAGCTCGCACATTAGAATATCTGAATGTCTTTTTCTGTGTAGATGGGAACAAAATCGCCATTGGCAAACGTCCTAAAAAAGGTCTGCTTTCCGGTTTATGGGAATTGCCTAATGGAAAGCGGGATATGGCACCTCTAGCGATTTTGCAGGAAATGGGTATCCTGCAGGCAGAATTGATCCCCATGAAAAATCAGAAACATATTTTCACCCATGTGGAATGGCACATGGACTGTTATTTTGTAAAAGTATTGAAGAAAATAGATTCCGATCTGCTGTGGCTGACAAAGGAAGAAGCCGAAGCATCCTTTGCACTACCTTCTGCATTCAAAAAAATCTGGCAGGAAGGGATAGAAAGAATGGGGCATGACTGAAACATTTTTTCAGGAAAATAGATTCAGCACAATACACAAAAAAATCATCAAAAAGATTGTTAAATAAGAATAATTATCGGTTGTTTTTTGTTTTCAAACAGAGTATAATAAATAAGTCATAGAGAAAAGATAGGATAAGGAGGGACAAGCATGACTTGCGTCAGAGTGGCTAAAATGGAAGATAAAGCTGACTTTTACAGGCTGTGGAAGATTTGCTTTGGTGACAGCGATGCTTTCTGCCATTGGTTTTTCGAAAACCGCTTTGCACCTGCCTATTCTATCGTTTTGGAAACGGAAGGGGAGGTTGCCAGCTGTATGCAGGCATTCCCTTATGCATTGCGTATCCGTGGGAAAGAAGTCCCCGGGGCGATGCTCTGCGGCGTTTCTACCCACCCCAGCCATCGGAAAAAGGGCTTTATGGGGCAGATTTTCAGTTATGAAATGAATCATTTGCGAGGAAAAAACTGCATTGTTGCGCCCCATACCCCGGCGGTGCTGCCCAGCTATTTTTCCTTTGGGCACTTGCCTGTAGCAGATGCAAAATATCTGGAATGTGAATGTGTTCCTTCCTTTGAAACTTCCGTAGAACTGGTTTCCATAGAAGAAAAGGATTGGGACAAGCTGTTTCCTTTATATGAACGTTTTGCGGCAAACTATAGCGGCATTATTTGGCGCACAAAAGAAGATTTTCTTCGGAAAGCTGCAGACTATGCTGCGGACGGCGGAAAATGTGCTGCATATATTAAGAATAACGAGATCAAAGGCTATGCCTTTTATTATCAGACAGAGGAAATGCTCCTTTGCGTAGAAGCAGCAGCAGAGGATGGATATTATCATAGCCTGATGGAAGGGCTGCTCGCCTGTGGCAAGGGGTTGGCGTTTTCTGCGAAGCTTCCGCCGGAATTATATCTTTCTTTTCCCTTTGGGAAATTGACAATAAAGCAGAAAGGGGTCATGGGACTTTGCAATGGGCCTGCACTGTTGGAAGCTCTTGATCTGGAAATTCCGTATGGCTTTAAAATGAATGACCATGTGGTTCCGGAAAACAATGGCATCTTTGATTTTCAGGGAAACCACTATGCAAGCGATCCTGTATTTGAGATTTCCGCAGGTCATCTTCTGCAGATTTTGGTAGGGTATCATTCCCTTCGTGAATTAGAAAAAGAAATTGTAGTCTTCGACAAAGAAAAATTCGACAGAATCAATGCTCTTTTGCCGAAGCAGAATTGTTATATTATAGATGAATATTAAAAAATGGAGGCAATCTTTATGCCAAGATGTTTGGAATGTGAAAAAAATAAAATAGAAAATAATACAGCGGAACTGGTTTTCAAGCCCATTACTCTTGATATAAAGAAAACCATCGATTCCTATACAAAGCCCTGGAAGCTGGAATGTTCCGATCTTTCCTTTGCCAATCTCTTTATTTGGGGTGCCGACGGCAAGATGGAATATGCGGAAAAAGACCAGGTGCTGTATATCAAACTGGATTTTGAAGGCGTGCCTGTGTTTCTTTGGGCACCCATCCCTATGTATGGTGCAGAAGTGGATTATCGTAAGGCAATTTATGACGGTATCGAATATATGAGAAGCATTGGCACAGAGCCTACCTTCCGTTCCGTCTGGACACCTTTTCGGGATAAAATGCTGGAAGCCTGCCCCGAGCTGTTCTCCGTCCCTACAGATATTGCCTGGGATTATGTTTATTCCAGAGAAAGCCTGGCGACTCTGAAAGGCAAAAAGCTGCATGGGAAACGCAACCATATCAATAAATTCCTTTCAAAGTATCCTGATTTTGAATACAGAAAACTGGACAAATCCATGATCGAAGATTGTATCGCCCTGTACGATCAGTGGATCGAAGAAAAGGATGAAAAAGAATCAAAATCTATGGAGGATGAAAAGAGATCTGTTCAGCTGGCGCTGCACAATATGGAAGAACTGGGGTTGACCGGCGGCACCATCTATATCGATGGTAAGCTGTGTGCTTTTACTGTCGGCGAACGACTGCATCCTCATATCCAGCTGATCCATATCGAAAAAGCAAATACAGAATACGAAGGTATTTTTCCCATGATCAATCAGCAGTACATCCTGCATGAATGTGAAGGAGTGGAACTGGTGAACAGGGAAGAGGATATGGGCATCGAAGGGATGCGAAAAGCAAAACGTTCCTATAATCCCCTGAAAATGGTAGAAAAGTATATGCTCAGTACCAGAGACCTGACAGATGTAAAGGGAATTTGGGGCAGAGAAGAGGAATAAATGAAATGGAGCCGATGTTGTACAAACGAACATACAGGCTCCTTTCCTTATTTTTTGATAAAAGAGATTTAACATAATATTCCTAGTTTTTTTATCATAATTCTATTGACAAAGTAGGAAGTCTAATTTATAATAATTATCAGATAACAACAATTTATCAATTTAAAAATAGAGTTTAAAGAGTTTTAAGGAGGAAAAAGATTATGAAAAAATTTGTATGTTCTGTATGTGGTTATG
Source organism: [Eubacterium] saphenum (assembly GCA_945912105.1). GTDB lineage: Bacteria > Bacillota > Clostridia > Lachnospirales > Anaerotignaceae > Anaerotignum_A. The sequence continues at coordinate 83,756 of CAMEBC010000007.1, forward strand.
TTCATGTTGGTGATTCTGCTCCCGCAGAATGTCCCGTTTGCCATGTTGGCGCTGATAAGTTCGTAGAACAGAAATCCGGCGAAATGGAATGGGCAGCTGAACACGTTGTTGGCGTTGCACAGGGTTCCAGCGAAGATATTATGAGAGACCTGAGAGCTAACTTTGAAGGCGAATGCTGCGAAGTTGGTATGTACCTGGCTATGGCAAGAGTTGCTCATAGAGAAGGCTATCCTGAAATCGGCCTGTACTGGGAAAAAGCTGCTTACGAAGAAGCAGAACACGCTGCAAAATTCGCAGAACTGCTGGGTGAAGTTGTAACAGACTCCACAAAGAAAAACCTGGAACTGAGAATCGACGCTGAAAACGGCGCAACAGCTGGTAAATTCGATCTGGCTAAGAGAGCAAAAGCTGCTAACCTGGATGCAATCCATGATACAGTTCATGAAATGGCTCGTGACGAAGCTAGACACGGTAAAGCATTCCTGGGTCTGTACAACAGATACTTCAAATAATCATAGGAATCTTCAAAGGGCAGGAGAAAACTCCTGTCCTTTTCTTGTATGTCAAAAAACCCCCAGATTGTCTGGGGGTCAGTACAAGCTTTAGCGGAGTGATAATGAAAAACCTCCGTGTTACAATAGAATTGCGGCTGCCAACTGCAAAATAGATAACACGGAGGAATGTCAAATGAACAAACAATATTCAGATGACTTACATAGTTTATCACATACAAAATGGTGTTGCAAATACCATGTGGTATTTGCACCTAAGTATAGGAGAAAGGCTTTTTATGATTCAAGAAGACTTGAAATAGGAGCGATTTTACGACAACTATGCGAGTGGAAGGGAGTAAAAATAATAGAGGCAGAGGTATGCGTAGATCATATACATGCTAGTAGAAATTCCACCCAAGATGAGTGTATCGGGATTTATGGGGTTTCTAAAAGGAAAAAGTAGCCAGATGATATTTGAAAGATGGGCAAACGCAAGATACAAATATCGAAACAGAGAATTCTGGTGTAGAGGGTATTATGTAGATACAGTAGGCAAGAATACGAAGAAGATAAAAGAGTACATAGTAAATCAACTAAAGGAAGACCAAGAGACTGAGCAATTGATGCTAGATGTAGAAGACCCTTTTAAGGGTAGCAAGTAACAGAGTGCACGCGGTAGCCGTAGGTTGATGTAATGCCTTAAGGCATATGCTCTGAGAGCAGAGCTATGCCCGCAAATGAAAAACCACCGGCTAGGCCGGTGGATATTTATTTTCTGTGAAAAATGAAGAACTTTTATGGTATAATTATTTTATTGTACTTTAAGGAGGTGCTTTATGGCTGAATTTAGCTTAAACCAGACCTATCATGGGTTTACACTGGAAAAAATAGAAGAGATCAGCGACGTTCACAGTACTGCATATCTTTTCCTGCACGAAAGGAGCGGGGCGCGTTTATTCTATCTGAAAAATACAGACAACAATAAAGTTTTCAATGTGGCATTCAAAACACCGCCTGCCGATGACTGCGGCACACCTCATATTCTGGAACATTCTGTTCTCTGCGGTTCCAGAAAATATGAAGCAAAAGACCCTTTCAATGAACTGGCAAAGGGTTCTTTGAATACCTTTTTAAACGCTATGACCTATGCGGATAAGACTATGTATCCCATTGCAAGCTGCAATGAAAAGGACTTCCACAATTTGATGGATGTTTACATGGATGCAGTCTTTTTCCCTAAAATTTACGAAAAAAAAGAAATTTTCCAGCAGGAGGGCTGGCGATATCTTCTGAAAGACGCAGATGCCCCCTTGGAAGTCACCGGTGTGGTCTACAATGAAATGAAAGGGGCACTCTCTGATCCTGAAAGCCTGCTGAGTGGCGTGATTTCTCGTTCTATTTTCGGAAAGACCACATACGGCTTTGAATCTGGCGGCGATCCTGCTGCCATCCCAGATTTGACATACGAAAACTTCTTGGATTTCCATAGAAAATATTATCATCCTTCCAATGCCTATTTCTATCTCTATGGGGATATGGAGCCTTTGGCTTGCCTGCGCCATATCGATGAAGGTTTTTTGAAAGAATTCGCACGGAGTACTGCACTGCCTGTGATCCGTGAAACGGAATGTGTGAAAAGGGGCGAAATTGTCCATGAAACCTACCCTGCCGCGGAAGAGGGGGAAGAGGGTGGTACTTTCCTGACCTATAATCTGAAAGTCGGCAAATGCACCGACCCTGAGCGGATCATGGCACTGAAGATCTTATCTTATATTTTGCTGGAAACCAACGCTTCTCCCTTGAAAACAGCTTTGATAGAAGGGCAGATTTGCCAGGAAACAGAAGGCTGGTTCGATTCTTCCACATATGAAATGGTATTCAGCATCGTTGCAAAAAATGCCGATGCAGAGAAAGCTGACGAATTTATCCGTGTCATCGAAGAGGAATGGAAGCGTCTGATTACCGAAGGTCTGCCCAAAGATTTACTGAAGGGGGCTTTGCGGAAATACGATTTTCTCCTGCGGGAAGAGGATTATGGCTCCACACCAAAGGGGCTAATCTATTGTTCCAGACTGATGAAACGCTGGCTTCACGGTGAAGATCCCTGTGATAGCCTGCGTCTGCTGGAAATCATAGAAACGCTAAAAAAGGGCAGCGGTGAGAATTATTTCGAAAAACTGATGGAGGATGTTTTCTTAAATAATATAGATAAGACTTATGTGGTTTTCACGCCGGAAAAAGGCAAAGCGCAGAAGGAAGCCGAAGCCTTTGCCGCAAAGATGGCAAAGCGAAAAGAATCTATGACCCATGCGGATTTTGAAGAGCTTAAAGTGGATGTAGAAAAACTGAGTGCGTTCCAGAAACAGGAAGATTCTCCTGAAATCCTGGAGCAGATTCCTTTGCTGGAAATTTCTGAGATCGATGAAAAACCTCAGCTGACAGGATACCAGAAGGAAACACTGGGATTTGGTAATTCGCTTCTTCATGTTCCCCTGGAAAGCAATGGTATCCTTTATCTGAAACTGATGTTCGATACTTCTGCTGTGCCGCAGGAATTGCTGCCATATACGGGCCTTCTGACAGATCTACTGGGGAAACTAGATACAGAAAGCTATTCCTATCAGGAATTGTCAACAGTGAAAAATCAGGTATTTGGCGGTTTCTCTCTGCACAACAATATCTATAATATAGATGAATCTACGTATCGTTCCTTTGTAACAGTAAAGGAAAAACTTCTGAAAGAAGATTTGGATGCAGCCATTTCCATGACAGAAGAAATTCTCTTCCGCACAAAATTTGACTCCGTAGAAAGCATGAAAAAAATCGTAAAATCTGCAAAAATCAAAGGAGAAAATGAGCTACTGAACAATTCTCATTATTTCGCCATCTTCTATAGCGGCAGCAATTTGTTCCCAGGTCAACGGGTAGAAGATATCACCAGCGGCATTCGCTATTATCGTTTCCTTTGTGAGACGGACACACAGTTAGAAAGAGACCCTGCACCTGTCATCGAAAAGCTGAAAGAGACTGCATCCATCCTCATCACACGGCAAAATATAAATGTTGCTCTGGGCAGTGAAAGGGCTGATAAGGCAGAGGTACAGGAAAAGCTCGCTGCTTTTCAGGCAAAATTGCCTTCCAGAGAACAGGAAAACGCTATGTACCACTTTGATATTCAGCCAGAAAAATCTGCTTTCACCAGTAGCGGCGGGGTATTATACAATATCACCTCCTTTGATTACAAGAAATATGGTATTGATTTTCACGGAAAATATCAGGTGCTGAAAACCATCATCAATCTGGAATATCTTTGGAACCAGATCCGCGTGCAGGGTGGGGCCTATGGCTGCGGATGCAAATTTATGAGAAGCGGCTTCAGTTATTTTTATTCCTACCGTGACCCGAATCTGACAGAAACCTATCATATCTATCAGAAGCTATATAAGGAAATCCAGAATTTCAAAGCTGATACACGCGAAATGACAAAATTTATCCTAGGGACCATCAATGGATTGGATCAGCCAAAGACCAATATGGATCTGCTGAACGAAGCCATCAGCAAATTCTATAAGAATATCATAGAGGAAGACTTGATTCAGGAACGTCTGGAAATTCTGCATACAACAGCTGAAGACATCCGCAGCTGCAAAAATCTCCTGGAATGCATCGACTGTGCAAATATCTGCAGTATCGGCAATGAACAAAAAATCAAAACCAATGCAGATACATTTACAAAAATCGAACCTCTTGTTTGATGACATAGAAATAAAAAAAGTGTTTGAGACAAAGAAACTCAAACACTTTTATTTTCAGTTTTATAGTATAAAAAACTATCACAAGTGCTATAGCAAAATTCATTTTAACTATCTAAATTCGTTTTTATTCTGAACAGATTTCTCAAAAAGGGGAAGGATATATTTATTCGCAAAACGATACTTTTACGAAATTTTATGTGAAAAATAAAAAGTAAGTGCTATAGCAATTCCTGTGTACGATCCATTTGTTCATTAACAATGTTTCCGCACTTCTTCTCGTGTTCTTGCTATATTTATTTGATTGTATTTTGATTGTATCATGATGCTTTTTAAATCTCATTTTATCTTCCAATGCACCTGTGCATCTGGTATCCATTCAGATTTTTGAAACATATCCTAAGTTCATTTTGCAAAAACTGAATCATCTGTACAGGCATCTTATCCATCTTCATGTAGATTTGATCTGAAATCCATATTTAATTTACATAATATTATTATGGTAATCTGATAGTTTTATCTCACCTATTGATGATAAATGGATGAAAAAAACAGGATGACATCTTTTGACATCATCCTGCTGTTTCCATTCTTTTAGGCTTACAAGTAATTGCTAGGATTTACGTATGCGCCATTTTTCAGTACGGAGAAATGGCAGTGGTTACCTGTAGACCAACCGGTACTGCCGCATTTAGCGACTGTCTGTCCGCGGCTGACGACCTGACCAACTCTCGCAACCAAAGAAGAGTTATGTCCGTATAACGTGCTTAGGCCGCCGCCATGATCGATGATAATGGTATAACCATACCCATTCATCCAACCAGAATATGTAACCTTACCCGCTTCTGCTGCAACGATCGGTGTGCCATAAGCTGCTGGAATATCCAGACCACTATGGGATTCTGTTTTGCCTGTGATCGGGCTGACACGGGTAACAAAACCGCTGCTGACTCTAGAATATCCCGGTACAGGCCAACCTAACGAACCATTGCCGGTATAATATACCTTTGAGCTACTACTGCTGCTGCTTTGTTTTGCAATCTGATTCAGAACTTCTTTATCGGCTTTTTCATTTGCTGCGATCATCTGTTCATATTTCTTTACATCGTTTTGATAAGATGCAACCAAAGCTTTCTTTTCATCCACGATTTCCTGCTGTTCTGCCAGTTTTTCCTGCTGCAGTTTTACAACTTCTTCCTGCTCTGCATGATTTTCTTCGATTTCCTCTTTCTTAGCCTGAATGGTTTCCTGGGTTTTCTGCAGTTCATCCAAAATTTCCTTATCATATCCCATGATGTCATTTACATACTGCATACGAAGGAACAGGTCTGAAAAGCTTTCTGCTTCAAAAAGAATCTCCAGATAACCGGTTGAGCCTTTCTGCTGCAGGAAGCGCATACGGCTGCCAAGCAATTCGAACTGCTCATCTCTTTTTTTTGTAGCTTCTTCCAATTCTGCTTCCGCAGCTGCCAGTTGAGCTGTCAGAATATTCAAATCTTCTGTTGCGGCATCCAATTCTGCCTGAATACTGTTCAGAACTTTATCCATGGCTTCCATTTCCTGTTCGGCAGAAAGCTGCTTGTTTTTAATGCTTTGGATTTCTTGCTTTGCCTTTTCTGTACTGGAAGCTAAATTTTTACGTTTTTGCTGCAATTCAGAAATTGTAGCAGCGCTTGTACTATAGGTAGGAATAGCTGTGATAGCTACCGCAGCAGCCAATGCAGCGCATATATATTTTTTCATTTTTTTCATGGTCAAAACCTCATACTACTTTTATTTTACTTTATTATTATAAAGATTTATCCCCCTATTTTCAATGATTTTTGAGTTTTTTAAGGATTTTTTAAGTTTTTAGCAGTAATTTCAACGATTTTTTTCGAAAAAATACCAATTTCATTACAAAGACAAATCGCATATTGGGGAAGTAGATCCTGATATTCTCGAAAGTACAGCAATTTCCCTTCGAATGGGATTGTATCCACAAGAACACCATCCTGCACAAAAGAAAGCTGTTCTATCGGCAAATGCAGACCACGGCCATCCAATTTGATGAGACTTTCTTTCCTGGCCCAAAGGCGGTAAAACGCCTGAACACGCTCTATATCCGTTAGGTTCTCCAAATATTCTTTTTCTGAATCAGATAAAATTCGTGTTGTGCGCTTGGGCAGCGTTTCTTTGATCTGCTGGAGATCCGCACCGATTGGTGCGCTGGAAAATGCGCAAATTGCGTAGTGACCAGAATGGGACAGGCTAAAATGAAAGTCTGTCTGCTTCAAATAGGGTTTCCCATGGGCCCCTGTTTCGATCTGATCCATTTTATCACCTAGACCGGATTCCTCTAAGGCAAGCTTGAGCAATACTTCTGCCCCCAAAGAAAGTCTGGCAGTCATAGGATTTTTGAATTTCTCTATTTTTTCTCTTCTTTTCGCAGAAACCATAGACATCCCTTTTTCAAATAATACTTCCTGTTCGAATAAATTCACATTCATATATAGAATTTTTGTCATTTGCTGCCCTCCTTTCTTTTGATACAAGCAAGCACAAAAAGCAGGGTTGAATCAACCCTGCCTTCTATGATGCTTTTTTAGATTATTTTAAGATCAGGTTCACGATCTTGCCGGGAACATAGATTTCTTTTACTACTGTCTTGCCTTCGATTCTGGAAGCCAGTACTTCTTTTGCCTGTGCCAGAACATCGTCTTTTGCTGCATCTTTGGAGATTTCCATTTTACCTCTCAGCTTGCCGCCAATCTGCAGAGCGATCTCAACTGTATCCTGAACCAGTTTGCTTTCATCTGCTTTGGGCCAGCCGGCATCGAATACAGAACCTTCGTGACCCATTTCGTGCCACATTTCTTCTGCGATATGAGGTGCAAAAGGTGCCAGCATAACGATCATTGTTTCCAAAGTTTCTTTGGACAGGCCGCCTTCTTTTTTCGCAACATCCAGCAGTTTGTTTGTGGATTCCATGAAGGTACTTACGATGGTGTTCATTGCCAGAGATTCTACACGGTTTGTAACGTCTACGATCATCTTGTTTACAATGAACTCTTCTTCTTTTGTTGCAGCCTTGGGTGCATCTTTATAGTTGTAAACCATCTTCCAAACTCTGTTCAGGAAACGGAATACGCCATCGATACCGCTGTCGTCCCAGTCACAATCCATTTCAGGAGGACCTACGAACAGTTCATACATTCTCAGGGAGTCACAGCCATATTTTTCTACCAGTTCATCGGGAGAAACAACGTTGCCCAGAGATTTGGACATCTTACCGCCGTTCTTTGTGATCATGCCCTGGTTGAACAGTTTCAGGAAAGGTTCATCAAAAGGAACTGCGCCGATATCATACAGGAATTTTGTATAGAAACGTGCATACAGCAGGTGCAGTACAGCGTGTTCGATACCACCAACGTACAGATCGACAGGAGCCCATTTCTTCAGAGCATCCATGCTAGCCAGTTCGTTATCGTTATGAACGTCTGTATAGCGCAGGAAGTACCAGCTGGAACCTGCCCACTGAGGCATTGTGTTTGTTTCACGTTTTGCAGGTCTGCCGCAAACAGGACATGTTGTATTTACCCATTCATCGATATGTGCCAGAGGAGATTCGCCGGTATCTGTAGGCTGATAAGATTCTACATCGGGCAGCAATACGGGCAGCTGATCTTCGGGAACAGGAACTGCACCACAATGTTCGCAGTGGATGATGGGGATAGGTTCGCCCCAGTATCTCTGTCTGGAGAATACCCAGTCACGCAGTTTGTAGTTGACTGTTTTTCTGCCCCAGCCTTTTTCTTCCATGATGAAAGGTACTTTTTCTTTTGCTTCGGAAACTGTCATACCATTCCAGTCGCCGGAGTTGATAACAATACCTTCGCCGGTATATGCTTCTTCCAGTTCGCCCATATCTTTGCCATCGGGAGAGATAACAGGAATGATATCCATGCCGAATTTTTTCGCAAATTCAAAGTCACGCTGGTCGTGAGCCGCTACTACCATGACAGCACCAGTACCGTAATCAGCCAGTACATAGTCTGCAACCCAGATAGGCAGTTCTTTGCCGTTTACGGGGTTGATGCAGTAGGAACCTGTGAAAGCACCAGTTTTTTCTTTATCTGTCATACGGTCTACAGAAGATTTTGTGGAAGCCTCGTAGCAATATTTGTCTACTTCTGCTTTGCATTCAGGTTTTACCAGAGCATCCAGACCTTTGTATTCGGGTGCCAGTACCATACAAGCAGTACCATACAGGGTATCAGGTCTTGTGGTATAAACGGTGATCACTTCATCGGAATCCTTCACTTTGAAGTCAACTTCTGCACCGTAGCTCTTGCCGATCCAGTCTGTCTGCATTTTTTTAACTTTTTCGGACCAATCCAGTTTGTTCAGGTCTTCCAGCAGTCTGTCTGCATATGCTGTGATCTTCAGCATCCACTGACGCAGGTTTTTCTTTGTAACAACGGAACCACAACGTTCATGGACACCGCCGGCAGCTTCTTCATTTGCCAGTACGCATTTACATTTGGGACACCAGTTCAGGGGCATTTCTTTTTCATAAGCCAGACCTTTTTTGAACATCTGCACAAAGATCCACTGTGTCCATTTATAATATTTAGGGTCGGTTGTATCTACTTCTTTATCCCAGTCATAGATGGCACTGATCTCATGCAGCTGTCTTTTTGCATTCTGGATATTGGCATCTGTAGAAATTCTGGGGTGTGTGTTTGTTTTGATCGCATAGTTTTCTGCAGGCAGACCAAATGCGTCCCAACCCATGGGGTGCAGCACCTGATAACCCTGCAGCACTTTATAACGGCTGACTACGTCAGACAATACATACCCTCTCCAGTGGCCTACATGCAGACCGGAACCGGAAGGATAAGGGAACATATCCAGACAGTAAAATCTGGGTTTTACATCGTCTTCTTTGTTGATGGGGTTCTTTTCCCATTCCGCACGCCATTTTTTCTCAATGGTTCTGAAATCATAGCGACTCTCCATAGCAAATTCCTCCTTAAAAAACTTTTGTTTTTTGATCTTTTCGTGAAAACTAAAAAGTCCCTCCGTCTCAGTTAGAGACGAAGGGACACTCCGTGTTACCACTCTAGTTTGCCCATGTGTTTCCCGGGCACACTCAAAGCCTATAACGGTGGCTGCCGCTGCATCCTACTTGTATATCCACGTTCGGTGCAGAACTCCAAGGCCAGTTCTGCTTTCTCCTTTTGCTGCCTCGCACCGACCGACAGCTCTCTGAAAAAGGGTTCAAAAGCATACTCTTCCTCTTCAATGTCTTTTCACAAGAACATTTATATCATATTTACCAAAATAAATCAAGTATTTTTGGGAAACTTTTAAAAGAATACAATCCACATTATCCCAAATTCTGTTTAAACCGCTTCATTTTGGTCGAACTGATTTGTATACAGGTTATAATAGAATCCTTTTTTCTCCATCAGCTGCTGATGATTGCCTCTTTCGATGATCTCGCCATGGTTTACTACGGCGATCAGGTCCGCATCCTTGATGGTACTCAATCTATGGGCAATGACGAAATTGGTTCTGCCCTTCATTAGATTGTGCATAGCTTCCTGAATCTTTACTTCTGTTCTGGTATCAACGCTACTGGTGGCCTCGTCCAAAATCAGTACAGAAGGATTTGCCAAAATTGCCCTGGCAATGGAAATCATCTGACGCTGTCCCTGGCTCAGGTTTCCGCCGCCGTCTGTCAGCATGGTATCATAGCCATCGGGCAGTCTGCGGATAAATTCATGGGCATTTGCCAGCTTTGCCGCTTCGATGATCTCATCATCTGTTGCGTTCAGTCTGCCGTAGCGGATATTCTCTTTGATGGAATCTGTAAACAAATAAGTATCCTGTAAAACGATACTCAAAGCAGAACGCAGGCTGTTTCGTTTTGTTTTATAGATATCATGCCCATCAATGGTGATAGAACCACTGTCGATATCATAAAATCGAGTTAGCAGATTGATGATGGTTGTTTTCCCTGCCCCGGTAGGGCCAACAAAAGCAATGGTCTGACCGGGTCTCGCATACAGATTCACGTTTTTCAGAATAGGATGCCCCTTTTCATAGGAAAAATTCACATCTGTCAGTACAACATCCCCTTCGATCTCGCCCATGTCATAGGAATCTGGTGCATCAGGCTCTTCTTCCGTTTCATCCAGCACTTCGAATACACGCTCTGCGCCGGCAATGGCAGACATGATTGTGTTTGCCTGGTTTGCCAGTTCTGTCAGGGGTCTTGCAAACTGCTTGGAATAGATAATAAAGTTGGAAATGATACCCAGTGTCATGCCACTGCCAACGACCATCAGGATGCCGCCTGTGGCAACGACGATGGCATAAGTCATATTATTGATGGCAGTCATAATGGGGCCGATGGCACCGGAGAAAATCTCGGCGCGAACGCTTTTATCCAATAATTCATCGTTCAGCTTTTCAAATTCCTTGATTTCTTCCTCTTCTCTGCAGAAAACCTTTACGACCTTTTGCCCGGAAATGATCTCTTCAATATGCCCGTTCAAAGCACCCAATCGGTTCTGTTTATCCTTGAAATACTTTCTGGAATGTTTTGTTACCCATTTTGTCATGGCAAGCATCAAAGGAATCGTCACCACTGTGGCGATCGTCAAAGGGATACTCAGATACAGCATCATGCAGAATGTGCCAATGACCGTCAGGATACTCTGCAAAATCTGAGAAACACTGCTGTTCAGACACATGGAAACGTTGTCCACGTCGTTTGTGACACGGCTCATCAGTTCCCCGTGGGTGGTTTTATCAAAGTATTTCAACGGAAGCTTCTGGAATTTTTCGAAGATTTCTCGTCTTAATGTGGCTACGGTCTCCTGCCCTACTTTCAGCATCAGATAGCTATACAGCCACGTAGCGATAGAAGAAACAACGTATATTGACAGCAACGTGAAACAGATTTTCCAAAGACCTGGAAAGTCGAATACAGAAATATATTCATCGATGGCTACACCGATCAGGCTTGTGGCATAAACAGTACCTAATGTGGTAAAGGCGATACAGATCACAGAAATCAGAATCAAAGGCCAGAATTTCCCCAGATATCTGCAAAGGCGAAGCAAAGTTTTCTTTGTATTTTTGGGTTTGCCATGCATCGCCATATGTGGACCGGGTCCGCCATGGGGAGGCCCCATAGGTTTTCTCGTTTTAACCTCACTCATCTCCCATCACCCCTTTCTTCATCTGAGATGCCAAAATTTCCTGATAATCTTTGCTTGTTTCCATAAGATAATTATGGTTACCTTCTGCAACGATCCTGCCGCCGCTCAAAACTAGAATCTTATCCGCATCCCTTACAGAGCTGATGCGCTGAGCAATGATAAATTTTGTACAGCCGTTATGGGATTCCTTCATGGCCTGACGGATATTCTTTTCTGTCAGGGAGTCAACGGCACTGGTACTATCATCGAAAATAATGATTTCGGGATTTTGGATCAACGCTCTGGCAATGGAAATACGCTGCTTCTGCCCGCCGGAAACATTGACCCCTCTCTGTCCCAGTTCTGTATCATATTTTTCAGGCAGTTCCATAATGAAGTCGTGGGCTTGTGCAGCTTTTGCTGCCGCGATGATCTCCTCATCTGTGGCATCTGGTTTGCCCCATTTGATATTATCTTTGATCGTGCCGGAAAACAGGATGGTTTCCTGCAGAACGACCGCTACACGCTTCCGCAGGTCTTTGATGGCATAGTTTCTGACATCCACGCCATCTACCAGAATCTGCCCTTCTGTAACGTCATATAGACGAGGCAGCAGGTTCACCAGTGTGGATTTGCCAGAGCCAGTCTCCCCCAGAATACCAATCGTCTGCCCCGGTTCTGCTGTAAAAGAGATACTTTCCAAAACAGGGTCACCGCTGCCCATTTTATAGCGATAGGATACGTTTTTATATTCTACCCTGCCCGCTGCAATGGAAGGCAGTTTGGGCTCCGCAGGGTCTGCAATATCCACTACTGTGTCTAAAACTTCCGTCAATCGGTCTGTAGATACCTTTGCTCTGGAAATGAACATAAAGCTCATTGCCAACATCATGGTCGCCATCATCATCTGCATCAGATATGTAATACAGGCCATGATTTCCTCTACTGCCATGGAGCCTGCATACGCCTGAAGCCCACCAAACCAGAGGATTGCAATGATCGTGCCATTGACCAAGATCATCATAATTGGCATCATTAAAAGCATCAGTTTAAAAGCACTGATGGTTGTATTTTTATAATCTTCATTGACATTTGTGAATTTTTCCATTTCATATTCGTTTCGTACAAAGGCCTTTACGACACGAATACCAGCCAGACATTCCCGCATGACCGTATTTACTTTATCCAGCTTCTCCTGCACCATCTTGAATTTGGGCAATGCCGCCTTCAAAATCAGAAAAACTGCCCCTGCCAGCAGAAGCACGACGAAGATAAACAGGGATGCGATCTTCGCATTGATGCTGAATGCCATAACGATGCTGCCTATGCAAAGCAAAGGGGAACGCACCAGCATACGCAGGAACATCATGATCACCAACTGGATCTGTGTAATATCATTGGTCAGCCTTGTAATCAAGGAAGGTGTGGAAAAGGTGTCGATATTATGGAACGAGAATTCCTGGATCTTTTGGAAGGCTGATCTTCTCAAATCTGTACCTGTTCTTTGACTGACGATGCTGGCGCAGATCAAGCAGCCGATACCGCCAAAGATACCAATGACAGAAATGATCAGCATTGCAACGCCTGTTTTGGCGATCAGAGCCGTGTTTCCCATACCTACCCCCTGATTGATCATATATGTCATGATCTTGGGCATTGCCAATTCAGCTGAAACCTCCAGTAGCATCAATAATGGAGCCAATATGGCCAGTTTTTGATAGGGTTTCATATATTCCCATATTTTTTTCATACTTTCACCTCTCGAACAAATGAATTCATCAAAAAAAGTCAGGCATCTAAAAGGTAGATGCCTAACTATTTTATTTTAACATATATAAAAGGATTGTCAATTAAAGTAAGATTAAATTCTTTGTGCTTACAGCACATAGAGGAACATAAATGCAATATGAAAGGCAGAGCCGATCATCACAAACACATGGAAGATCTCATGGAAGCCAAAGCTTTTCAGTATGGCCAGATTGGGTTTTTTCAATGCGTAGATCAATGCGCCAACTGTATAAGCAATACCACCTGCCAAAAGCATTCCCAAGCCGCCCCAGCCTGTAGCTGCTTTCAGGGGAACGAATGCGCTAATAGAGATCCAGCCCATCACTACGTAAATCAGCGTAGAAAGCCAACGGGGCGCTCCCATCCAAAAAATCTTCATAAAAATGCCGAAAATGGCAATTCCCCAAACGCCGATCAGCATGGCTGTTCCCCATACCCCCTGCAGTGTCACCAGACAAACAGGCGTATAGGTGCCGGCGATCAGCACAAAGATCATCATGTGATCGATGCGGCGCAGCACTGCTGTTTTTTCAGGGGACAGGCGCAGGGTGTGATAGATCGTGCTTGCGCCATACAGCAAAAGCAAAGATACACCAAACACCGCAAAGCCGATCACGTGCATCATCGTTGCTTCCGCCCTTGCTTTTTCCATTAAAATGATAAATACAGGGATGACCGCTAGAAAACCAATAAAATGTGTCAATGCACTGAGGGGGTCCTTCACCTGAAATTTTTCTCTTTTCGTCATTACCATCTCCATACTTTCAGCTCCTTCACAACAAGTAGTTTTTAATACTACATATTATTATATCGATATGTTAACACATTATTCCTACTATTTCAAGGGAAATTTTCGATAAAAACTTGCGACATAGTTTAAAATACTATATAATGATGAAGTTGAGAAGTTTAAATTTTTCAGAATTTCGAGGTGAAGAAGTATGAACACATTCAATGAAGTGGTAGATCGCTATGCCGCTCAGATCCGTTCATCCGATGTCATTGAGATCGAAGATATCCCCAATATCGACCTTTACATGGATCAGGTAACAACTTTTATGGACAAAGGTCTGGCTCAATATAAACGTAATGAACAGGATAAGATCCTGACAAAGACCATGATCAACAACTATACCAAGGCAAAGATCTTCCCTCCCCCAGTGAAGAAAAAATACAGTCGTGCCCATCTGATGCTCTTGATCATGATCTACCATCTGAAATCCATCCTTTCCATCAAGGATATCGGCGTTCTGTTCCAGTCCGCATTGGAGGAACCGGATAGGGAGAAGCAGGCAAAACAGATCGAAACGATTTATGCAGGCTTTGTGGCGCTGCAAAAGATCACAAATACCTATCTGGCAAATGCAGCAGAAGGCAAGCCCGATGAATCTTTTTATGGGAGAGATATCCTGACAGAATATCAGGATGATGAATTGAAACGTATTTTGTTGGTATTGGCTTTGACGATCCGTGCGAATACGGAAAAGCAGCTGGCAGAACACGCACTGGATTCCTATTTTTGATGAAAAAAAACCACCGAAAATTCGGTGGTCTTTTTATTTAGAACAAACTTAACTGGTTGGTTTCAGGGATACCATCCAATACGCCATTTTCTTTCAGCAGATCGATCAAGGAACGCCCCAAAGAAGTGCGCTCCTTCAATTCTTCCAAGGTTTTGAATTCCCCATTCTTTCTGCCCTCCACGATACTCTGGGCCGCATTGACGCCCAAGCCCTGCAGAGAACTGAAGGGCGGCAGAAGTCCGTCTTCTGTGGGAATAAAATTCTTTGCATCGGATTTATACAGATCGATGGGACAGAATTTGAACCCTCTGGCATAAAATTCGACGATAATTTCCAATACCGTCTGCTTACTTTTATCCTTGGCAGTAGCTTCCTGCCCTTTGGCATGGATCTCTTTGATGGCTTCCCTGGCTACATCAATGCCCTTGCACATACAGGAATAGTCAAAGTCATCACAGGCTCGCACGGAGAAATAAGAAGCATAATAGGCTTCGGGGTAGTTGATTTTAAAATATGCAATGCGGAACGCCATCATGACATATGCCGCTGCATGGGCCTTCGGGAACATATATTTGATCTTCTGACAGGATTCGATGTACCAATCCGGTACGTTCGCTGCCTTCATATCTGCAATATCTTCTTCTGTCAAGCCCTTCCCTTTTCTAACCTTTTCCATGATTTTAAAGGACTTCTTTTTTTCTACCCCTTTATTGATGAGGTAGATCATAATACTGTCACGGGTGGAAATGGTCTCCTTCAGGGTAATGGTGCCATTTTCGATCAGGGTCTGGGCATTGCCCAGCCATACGTCTGTACCATGGGAAAGGCCGGAAATACGCAGCAAGTCCGCAAAGGTCTTTGGCTTCGTATCCAGCAGCATCCCTCGAACGAATTTCGTACCAAATTCAGGGATGCCTAATGTCCCGGTTTTACAGTTGATTTCCTCTGCCGTTACCCCTAATGCCGCAGGGGATTCAAAGAGAGACATAGTTTCAGGGTCGCCCAAGGGTACATCCTGCGGATTCACCCCTGTCAGGTCATAAAGCATACGAATGACCGTAGGGTCGTCGTGCCCCAGCAGATCCAACTTCAGCAAACGGCCAGAGATGGAATGATAATCAAAATGGGTCGTCGTTACCGTGGAATTCACATCGTTGGCAGGGCGCTGGATGGGGCAAAACTCATGGATATCATGGTCACTGGGAACGACCATCAGACCGCCGGGGTGCTGCCCAGTGGTTCGTTTGACCCCTGTACAGCCCTCTGTCAGGCGGTTGATCTCCGCATTATGGGGCGTGATCTCTCTGGCATCAAAATATTTCTTTACAAAACCATAGGCAGTCTTATCCGCCAATGTGCCAATGGTACCGGCTTTGAATACCTTCCCTTTGCCGAACAATTCTTCCGTATAAGCGTGGGCCTGCTGCTGATAGTCCCCGGAGAAGTTCAGGTCGATATCCGGCTCCTTATCCCCTTCAAATCCAAGGAAGGTCTGGAAGGGAATATCATGCCCGTCTTTACGCAGCTTTGTGCCGCAGACAGGACAATCTTTGTCGGGCATATCGCATCCGCTGGCCTCTTCCATGGCATAAGCCTTCACCACATCCGATTCAAAATCGGAATATTTGCAGTTGGGGCAAATATAGTGAGGCGGCAGAGAGTTAACCTCCGTAATACCTGCCATATTTGCCGCAAAAGAGGAGCCTACAGAACCACGAGAGCCTACCAAATAGCCATCGGCAACGGATTTCCATACCAGCTTCTGGGCGATGATATACAGCACCGCATAGCCGTTGCTGATGATAGAGTTCAGTTCTGTTTCCAGTCTGTCTCGCACAATTTCCGGCAGCGGATCGCCGTAAATGGAAATGGCCTTATCCATGCAGATCTGCCGCAGTTCCTCATCCGCCCCTTCAATCTTCGGGGGGAAGGTTTCATCAGGAATAGGCTTGATCTTTTCGATCATATCTGCAATTTTATTGGTATTGGTGATAACGACTTCTTTGGCTTTTTCTTCCCCCAGATAGCTGAATTCCTTCAGCATTTCCTTTGTGGTACGGAAATACAGGGGTGCCTGATTATCCGCATCGGCAAAGCCTTCCGCCGCCATGATAATCTTACGGAATGCCGCATCCTGAGGGTCAATAAAATGGACGTCGCAGGTAGCCACAACAGGTTTGTTGTGTTCGTCCGCCAAAGCGACGATTCGTTTATTGATATTGATGATATCCTCCATAGAGTTTACATTTTCCACCCTGGGGGAATCTATCATGAATTTATTGTTGCCCAAGGGCTGGATCTCCAGATAATCATAGAAATTTACCAGCTCTTCGATGACCTGTTTGGGCTTGTCCTCCAAAATGGCACGATAAAGCTCACCCGCTTCGCAGGCACTGCCCAAAATCAACCCTTCCCGATGCTGGATCAGCTTGCTTTTGGGGATACGAGGCCTGCGGAAGAAATAATCGATATGAGACAAAGAGATCAACTCATACAGATTGCGCAGACCGGTATAGTTCTGTGCCAAAATGATGGCATGGTGGGCTTTCAGTTTTTTATAATTGACAGTCTGGCTGGCAAAAACATTGATATCGTCTACACGATAAATCTTTTTTTCCACCAGCATATCAATAAAGCGCAGGAAAACTTCTGCTGTGGCCTCCGCATCGTTCACCGCTCTGTGGTGTCCTTCCAAAGAAACACCCAAATGCTCACAAACGATATTCAGTTTATGTTTATTCAGTTCCGGCAATAAAGAACGAGATAATTCCAGGGTATCCAGAACAGTATTTTTCACTTCAATGCCGCATTTTCGCTCTGCATTCACACGGATGAAGCCTGTATCAAAGTTAGCATTATGGGCAACCAAAACCGCATCACCGCAGAATTCCAAGAATTTCGGCAGGATATCCTGAATCACAGGTGCCTCAGCAACCATATCATCGGTAATGCCTGTCAGCTTGGTAATTTCCGCAGAAATAGGCTTTTCGGGGTTGACGAATGTGCTGAAGCGGTCAATGATTTTGCCGTCCTTCACCTTTACGGCACCGATTTCCGTAATTCCCTCTGTTTCTCTGGAAAGACCTGTGGTTTCAATATCGAATACGACAAAGGTATCATCCAGAGACTGTTCCCGGGGCATGGTTACGACACTGCCCAAGTCATCGATGAGATAAGCTTCCACGCCATAAATTACTTTCAAGTCAGACTTTCCGACAGCATTCATGGCATCGGGGAACGCCTGCACCACACCATGGTCGGTGATGGCAATGGCCTTATGCCCCCAAGCAATGGCACGTTCGATATATTTTTTGACATGAGTTACACCGTCCATACTGCTCATCTGGGTATGCAGATGGAGTTCCACCCGTTTTTCCTCGGCATCATCCATACGAGGAGCAGGTGCAGAAGCAGTCATGATATTTTTTGCCATGATATCGATTTCTTTCGTGTATTTATCAAACTGCACTTCCCCCTGCACCCGCAGATACTTGCCTTTTTTAATTTTATCGCTTAATTCCTGATCGAACACACTCTTCTTCACAAAGAATTTGACTGTGGTAGAATCGCTCAGGTCGGTAATATCGAAAGAAACAATGTATTTTTCGCCCTTGATCTCTCTGGGCTCGATATTATAGATACTGCCTTCAATGATCACATTTTCCCCAACGATCTTCGTGTCGATGATCTTCATGTTGCTGCCATTGATCTCTTTACCCAGCAGGATGCCCTTGGAAACAGAAGACGAGACAGCCGCCACTTCCGCATTGGCCTTCTCTTTGACTACTTCTGTCTGCGTGGTGACGATCTGTCGGCTCAATTCTTCCAGCTTTTCCTGCTGTTTTTGTTCAAACAAAGCCCGTTCTTCCGCTGTGGTCTGTACATTTTTGAATTGGATCATCAGATTCTGCCCTGTTTCCGTCTGGATCATCTTCATAATGGCATCATCCAGATGTTTCTGGGCCAGATAGTAAGCCATATTATTTTTCACGAGAATCTGCATCTTGTTCTCAACGATCTTCCACTCCGCATCGGCGATCACACCGGCGCAGACCTTGCTTTCGTGGCTCACCAATGTTTTGATGCTTTCCCAATAGCCCTTCGCCAAGGCTTCGGGGCTTTGTTCTCCCAATTCGTATGTAATATCGATATCCACTTCGCGGATGCCGGGCAAGTTTTTCAGAAGTTCCCCTCTCAGGTCTTTCCATTTTTGCAGAGGGATGAGCTGTTTTGCCGCAATTTCCATGCTGACAGTACGTTCTTTTTTATGGATCGTCAGTTTTCGAACTTCTGTCCCTTGAAAGGCTTCCTGTACAGCCAGAGATAATGAAATTTTCTGAAATACGTTTTCAAAATTTTGTGCGGTCATGCTCTCCCTCCTTTCTTTTTATTAACAATCTAACCATCATCAGGCCTTTTCGATCTCTTCCATCAAAGCGGAAACCAGTTCGTCTTCCTTCACCTTACGGATGATTTCCCCTTTTTTGAACACCAGTCCAACGCCTTTGCCGCCGGCAATGCCCAGATCAGCTTCTCTGGCTTCACCGGGGCCATTTACCACACAGCCCATGACGGCTACTTTGAGGTTTTTATCAATATGTCTGCATTTTTCTTCCACTTCATTGGCAATGGAGATCAAGTCGATCTCTGTTCTTCCACAAGTGGGACAGGATACAAATTCGATGCCGAATTTTCTAAGTCCAAGGCTTTTCAGAATTTCTCTGCCTGCTTTGATCTCCTCCACAGGGTCGCCTGTCAGAGAAACACGAATGGTGTCGCCAATGCCCATGGCTAAGATCGTACCGATGCCAACGGCAGATTTGATGGTGCCTGCATAGGGCGTGCCTGCTTCGGTAATGCCCACATGGATGGGATAGGGAATGGCTTCGGAAAGCAGGCGATAAGCCTCAATGGAGAAAGGCACATCGGATGCTTTGATAGAAACCACAATGTCGTAAAATTCATATTTTTCAAGGATACGCACGTGCTTCAGGGCACTTTCCACCAGCCCCTGGGGCGTTACACCGCTGTATTTTTCCACCAGTTCCTTTTCCAGGGAACCGCTGTTGACACCAATACGGATGGGGATATGCTTTTCTTTCGCCATTTCCACCACCTGACGGATGCGGTCTTCCTCACCAATATTACCGGGGTTGATACGTACTTTATCGATACCCAGCTCCATCACGCGTAGTGCCAGTCTGTAGTCAAAATGGATATCTGCTACCAGCGGGATATGGATGCGTTTTTTGATCTCCCCAACGGCATTTGCCGCCGTCATATCGGGAATCGCCACACGCACCAGTTCGCAGCCGGCTTCTTCCAGTTTCAGGATCTGCGCCACTGTGGCATCCACATCTCTTGTATCTGTGTTGCACATGGACTGGAGGATAACAGGATTCTTTCCCCCCAGTGTCAAATTTCCTACTTTGACTTCTCTTGTCAGTTTTCTTTCCATTTTTTTGCCTCCTACTGTCTCCAGAGAATATCCTTGTATATCCTTTGGGAACACAAACTCAAGGTCGAAACTTTCTTATTATCCTTACATTTTTAGAATCCAGAAAACGCCTAATTCTCATTAGGCGTTCTTTCTGTCTATATGATAAATTTTGAGATATCTCCCAGAATGACGAACACCATCAGCCCCATCAGGAACATAAACCCAAGGAACTGCAGTTTCGCTTCTGTTTCCACATCCATCGGCTTCCTTCGGATAGCTTCGATCAGCAGGAATAAAATACGTCCGCCATCCAATGCAGGAATGGGAAATAGATTCAACACGCCTAGATTGGCACTTAATACCGTACCGATATAAACCACATTCTGGATCGCTGCTTTCAGGCTGTATTCCAAGCCGGCTTCATAACTGTCCCCCACCATTTTGAAAATGGCAATGGGGCCGCCATATTCATCGCTGTCCGCTGTGAATGTGAATACCCGCAGCAAGCCTTCCGCAGTCATTTTTACATAGTTGATCATAGCAAAATAGCTGTAATGGGCTGTTTCGCCAGCGCTCATTTTTTCGTAGCCATCTGCTTCTTCGGCAAAAAGACCACTGTAGATCTGAGGGCTGAAGCCGATCAGGTACCGACCGGTTTCTTCATCCAGTTTCGGCTGCAGTTCATATCTGTAGTGCTGACCGTCATTTCTGATGATATCCAGAATGATGGCTTCGCCACGGTTCTGCTGCAGGATATATTGCAGTTCGTCATAGATATGGATGGTTTTCCCATCGATCTTTTGAATGACATCCCCTGCTTCCAATCCGATCTCCGCTGCTGCGGAATCCGGCAAAACTTCTCGGATTTCCGGTGTTGCTGTAAAGCTGGTACAGGTCAGGCCAAAAATCATAATGAACGCCAAAATAAAGTTCATAAAAGGCCCTGCTGCCATAACAGCCAGCCGCACACCGATGGATTTGCTCAGAAAAGACGTAGGACTGGGGGCGATCCCTTCTTCCGCTTCCCCCTCCATACGGCAGAAACCGCCCAGGGGCAACGCACGAATGCTATATTCCGTATCGCCTTTTCTGCGGGAACAAATTTTCGGGCCCATGCCAATGGCAAATTCCTGCACCCAGATACCGCTTTTCTTTGCAACGATGAAATGTCCAAATTCATGGGCAACGACCAAAACACTAAGAAGAATAATTGTAATCAATAACGAGGAAATCTTCCTCACCTCCAAATAGATTTATCAAAAGCTTACCTGTTTGGCATAGGCTTTTGCCCATGCGTCTGCTTCCAGCAAATCTTCCAAAGTATATTCATATTTGACAGTATATGCATCCATCGTCTGTTCTATCAATGCGGGAATCTGCAGGAAAGAAATCTCTCCCTTCAGGAAGCGGGCAACTGCCACTTCATTGGCACCATTCAGCACCGCAGGCAAAGTGCCACCTGTTTTCAGGGCACGATAGGCCAGGGACAGACATTTGAATGTATCCATGTCAGGTTTATCAAAGGTCAGATTGCTGCGCTGTGCAAAATCGACGCGGGGAAAAGGATTTTTCACTCGCTTCGGATAGGTCAGCGCATATTGGATGGGTACGCGCATATCAGGTTCACCCAATTGTGCTATAATGGCACCATCCTCATATTCCACGGCAGAATGGACGATACTCTGGGGATGAATCAGGACTTCGATCTGGTCAACATCTATGTCGAACAGCCATTTTGCCTCCATCACTTCCAGACCTTTATTCATCAGTGTTGCAGAATCAATGGTGATCTTTTTGCCCATGCTCCAGTTCGGGTGAGCCAATGCGTCCGCCGCAGTCACATTTTCCAGTTCTTCTCTTTTTTTCCCGCGGAAAGGACCGCCAGAAGCAGTCAGCAGGATACGCTGGATTTTATTCTCCCCATTTCCCTGCAAAGACTGGAAAATAGCAGAATGTTCACTATCCACAGGATAAATATTAATTTTATGCTTCTTTGCCAGGTCCATGACCAGCTGACCTGCGGAAACCAAAGTTTCCTTATTGGCCAGAGCAATATTTTTGCCTGCACGAATGGCTTCAAAGGTGGGCTTCAGACCAATATTGCCCACAACGGATGTTACAACCGTATCCACGCCCTCGTAAGTAGCCGCTTCCACCAGACCATCCATACCGCTGACAACGCGAATATTCATATCCGCCAGTCTGTCCTGCAAGATTATCGCGTTTTTTTCATCCATGACAGCCACAAGTTCGGGGCGGAATTTTCTCGCCTGCTTTTCCAGCAGATCGATATTGCTGTTGCCAGTGATTGCCATGACTTTAATATCTTCTAAATTTTCAACTACTTCCAGGGTTTGGGTGCCAATGGAACCGGTAGACCCTAAAATAGAAATTTTTCTCATTCTTACACCTTCATTTATTGTTTATACCTGAATCAGGAACAACATGATATAGTATAGCACCGGCGCTGTCAGGATGACACTGTCAAATCGATCCAGTACACCGCCGTGCCCGGGCATCAGATTGCCATAGTCCTTGATGCCTGTCTGCCGTTTGATGGAAGATGCCGCCAAGTCGCCGATCTGCGCCAAAAAAGAACCAAAGAACCCGGTCAGACCGCAAAGAAGCAGTACATTGACCCCATCCAGAGGATAGTATCTATTGATCCAAAGACCATAGAGGATAGCCAATACTGTAGCTGTGATCACACCACCGACAGAGCCTTCGATGGTCTTTTTGGGGCTCAGGGCAGGACACAGCTTATTTTTGCCCAAGAAATACCCTGTGAAATATGCCCCTGTATCGCAGCCAAAAGCAGTAATGAACACAAGCCAGATCAGCAGCTTCCCATGGGTATATTCCCGAATCAGATACACATGGGACAGCAAAAAGCAGGCATAAAAAAAGCCAAAAAATGCCGTCATAATCTCTTTGTTATTGGTATGCTGATAGCGCAGCACACTATAAATCAGCAGAGCAAGCAAAAAAGCAGAAACAAAGACACTGAAAAGATTGCCCGTATAGATGATTTCGTCTATGAAAACCATATAAAACACACCAAATAGACCAGCTATTTCATATGCGCCCTTTGTTTCCTTGGAAAATGCTCTGTAAAATTCACGCATCCCGATCAGCCCCAAGATACCGATGCCGGCATGGAGCCAGTTGCCGCCGCTGACAACGATAAAGATCAACAGAGGCAAAGCCACCAGTGCAGAAATGATTCTCGTTTTCATATAGCGTCACCTCATTTCAGCCTGCCGCCAAACCGACGTTCTCTGTTCTGATAATAGTAAATTGCCTTTTCCAATTCCTTTTTATCGAAATCAGGCCAAAGCACTTCAGAGAAGTAGAATTCGGAATATGCGATCTGCCACAACAGGAAATTGCTGATGCGTTCCTCGCCGCTGGTACGGATCATCAACTCAGGATCTGGCGTACCTGCAGTATCCAGTGCATTTGTGATAACATCTTCTGTTACATCCGCAGGAGCCAGTTTGCCTGCTGCCACGTCTTCTGCGATCTTTCCTACAGCACGGCGCAGTTCATCCCTGCCGCCGTAGTTCAGAGCGATATGGACAAAGAGACCTGTTTTCTCTTTGGAAATTTCTTCGATTTCCAGAATGCTTTCCTGAATATCCTTGTCCAAACGAGTGATATCGCCGATGACATCCATACGAACGTTATCCCTCAGGAATTTCTTGAAATAGTTTTTCAGATACATCCGCAGCAGATCCATGATGGCGCCGACTTCTTCTTCGGAACGTTTCCAGTTTTCTGTGGAAAACGCATACACAGTCAGATGCTCCAGCCCCATATCCTTCGCTGCGTAAATGATTTTTTCCAATGCTTCCGCACCGGCTTTATGGCCTGCCTTTCTGGGCAGGGAACGTTTTGTTGCCCATCTGCCGTTGCCATCCATGATGATGGCGATATGCTTGGGCATTTTATCGGGATTCAGCTCGTAGGAGCTGGTTTCTTTTCCAAAAAACATAATTGCCTCCCTGTAACAAAACCCCTCTCCAAAGAAGAGGGGCATGGATATTCCAATGATTACACTGTAAGGATATCCTTACTTTTTGCTTCAGCTTTTGCATCGATTTCAGCAACATATTTATCTGTCAGTTTCTGTGTTTCTTCTTCCAGATCTTTCAGCTGATCTTCTGTGAGCTCTTTCGCTTTTTCTGCCTTTTTAAAAGAATCCATAGCGTCTCTTCTGATGTTTCTGATTGCAACTTTAGAAGCTTCTGCTTTTTTCTTAACGTCTTTTGTCAGTTCTTTACGTCTTTCTTCTGTCAGTTCAGGGAATACCAGACGGATCACTTTACCATCGTTGTTGGGGTTGATACCCAGCTCAGACATATTGATGGCTTTTTCGATGGCTTTCAGCAGGGATGTATCCCAAGGCTGGATCTGCAGCAGACGAGGTTCGGGAACGGAAATGTTACCAACCTGGTTCAGGGGTGTAGCTGTACCGTAATATTCCACTGTGATCTTATCCAGAACATGAGGGTTTGCACGACCAGCGCGGATTGTGCTGTAATCACTGTCCAAAGCTGCCAGTGTTTTTTTCATTTTTTCTTCATAAGGTTTTGTCAGTTCAGATGCCATAATTCTATTCCTCCTGTGATAACAAAATCTTTAAACGGTTACAATCGTACCGATCTTTTCGCCGCTCACCGCACGGATGATGCTGTTTTCTTCATTCAAGCCGAAGATAATAACAGGGATCTTGCGTTCGAAGCAAAGATTTGCGGCTGCCATATCGATGACTTTCAGGTTGTTTTTCACGATGTCTTCCGCTTTGATGATATCGATCTTCTTTGCATTGGGGTTGATGGCAGGGTCGTCATCATACACACCATCGATGCTCTTTGCAAAGAACAGACCGTCTACATCCAGTTCAGCGCCTCTCAAAGCTGTGATCGTATCTGTAGAGAAGAAAGGATGACCCATACCAGCTGCGAAGATGACTACTTCGCCCTTTTCCAGATGTGCAATGGCACTTTCTTTGGAAAACTGTTCTGTCATCGTGCCGATCATAATAGGTGTCTGTACGAATGCTTTGATGCCATTCTGACGGAATGCATCAGCCACATAGATGGCATTCATAACAGTTGCCAGCATGCCGATCTGGTCTGCTTTGGTACGATCCATATTGGAATCCGCACTTCTGCCTCTCCAGAAATTGCCGCCGCCGATCACAAGAGAAACCTGTGTCCCCTTTGCCATTACAGCTTTGATCTGATCGATCAGCCCCCAGATCACTGTATCGTCAAAGGTTACGCCTTTCTTGTCGCCTGCCAATGCTTCACCACTCAATTTCAGCACAATTCTCTTATACATTTTTCACAGCCTCCTTACCATTCTAATGTAACACAAATCACAAAAAATTTCCACCTTATTTTCTCTTCCGACCCAAATGTATGGAAAAAGTCCTGTAAAAAAGGAAACGCTTGGGGTGTCGGCTTTGCCGCACTGCTCATAAGCGTTTCCTTTTCATTTTTAAAAGCGTATCAGTTTACTGATTAGTTCATTGCTTTTGCAACTTCATCAGCAAAGTTTTCTTCTTTCTTTGCCATGCCTTCGCCTGTTTCGAAACGAACATATCTTGTGATTTCGATGGGAGCGCCAACTACTTTTGCTACAGAATCAATGTACTGTTTTACGGACATATCTGTATCTTTTACGTAAGGCTGTTCAACCAGACAGAATTCTTTCAGTTCTTTTTTCAGTCTGCCTTCGATCATCTTAGCGATGATATTGTCAGGTTTCTTAGCGTTTTTAGGATCGTTCTTAGCCTGTACTGTCAGGATTTCTGTTTCTTTTGCGATGAAATCAGCGGGAACGTCTTTTTCTGCGATGAATTTAGGGTTCAGAGCTGCGATCTGCATTGCAACGTTTTTACCCAGTTCAACCAGTTCGTCTGCTTCGTTTTCGCAAGCCAGTTCAATCAGAACACCGATTCTGCCGCCGCCGTGGATATAGGAAACCAGTTTGCCAGCCTGTGCTTTTTCATATTTTTCGAAACGTCTGATATTCAGGTTTTCGCCGATAACAGCTACCTGCTGAGACAGAGCTTCTTTTACTGTGAACTGAGGGTCCAGAGCCCATTTTTCTTCGAAGAAAGCATCGATATCTGCTGCTGTTGTTTCGGAAGCCTGTTTTGCAACTGCTGCAACATAATCTCTGAATACCTGGTTCTTTGCAACGAAGTCTGTTTCGGAGTTTACTTCTACGATAGCACCAACTTTGTTGTCATCGCTCAGGAATACTTCAACCATACCTTCGGAAGCGATACGGCCAGCTTTTTTCGCAGATGCAGCCAGACCTTTTTCTCTCAGCAGTTCTACTGCCTTTTCCATATTGCCGTCAGCTTCTGTCAGAGCTTTTTTGCAGTCCATCATGCCTGCGCCTGTCATTTCTCTCAGTTCTTTTACCATTGCTGCTGTAATAGCCATGTTTTTTCCCTCCATATTCCAGTTGTTTTATGAAAAAGTATTCGTAAGGCTCCGCCTTACTCCAATTGCCCTTACGGGTTCACAGTCCTTCGGACTATGATATTTGCTCCGCAAATCAATTTTGGAGCTTTATTCAAAAAAGAAAGAGCTTCAGCCCGTTTTAGGCTGAAGCTCGGGCAAATGCCTTTTTAAAATTATTCAGCTTCTACTGTTTCAGCTGTTTCCTGTTCACCCTGTTTGGATTCCAGAACAGCGTCAGCTACTTTGGAAGCGATCAGTTTTACCGCACGGATAGCGTCATCATTACCGGGGATTACGTAATCGATTTCATCGGGATCGCAGTTTGTATCTACGATAGCTACTGTAGGGATACCCAGTGTGTGAGCTTCCTGAACAGCGATTCTTTCTTTTCTTGTGTCAACGATGAACATCATATCGGGAACTTTTTTCATTTCCTTGATACCGCCAACGTTTTTCTGCAGTTTTTCCATTTCGTGCATCAGCTTTGCAACTTCTTTTTTGGGCAGTACTTCGAATGTACCGTCTTCCTGCATTTTTTCCAGTTCTTTCAGTCTTGCAATTCTTGTTTTGATTGTTGTGAAGTTTGTCAGCATACCACCCAGCCATCTCTGGTTAACGTAGTACATGCCGCATCTTTCAGCTTCTTCACGGATGCATTCCTGTGCCTGTTTCTTTGTACCTACGAACAGGATTTCGCCGCCTTCTGCGATGCAGTTGCAGATTGCTGCGTAAGCTTCATCAACCTTTTTTACTGTTTTCTGCAGGTCGATGATGTAGATGCCGTTTCTTTCTGCGAAGATGTATTCAGCCATTTTAGGGTTCCATCTTCTTGTCTGGTGACCAAAGTGTACACCAGCTTCTAATAACTGTTTCATTGAAATTACGCTCATAGCGCACCTCCTATTGGTTAATCCTCCGCATCCTTTCAGCAGGATAACTGACCCTTGTCAGCACCAATCCTCTCTCTTAGGATACGTGTGTACTAAAAGTTACCTATGGGATTATAGCACAGTTAAAACCAAAAAACAACTACTTTTTCTCTGTTTTTTGAAAAAATTTGAGAAAAAATAGTTGTTCTTTTCATTTCGGATCACTCTGCGTCTTCTTCCGCAGGTTTTTCCTGCACAAAGCCGCATTTTTCATTGGAACATACGATCTTGGGGTTCTTTCTGCCCTTTTCTTCCAGGTAAGCGCCGCATCTGGGACACTTTTCTCCGGTGGGCTTATTCCAGCTCATGAAACTGCATTCGTCAGGGTTATGTTCACAGCCGTAATAAACACGACCTTTTTTCGTTTTCTTGATTAAAACTTTACCGCCGCATTCGGGGCAGTTTACTCCTGCTTCTTCGAAATAAGGCTTTGCATTCTGACATTCAGGGAAACCGGGACATGCCAGGAATTTGCCATATCTGCCGTATTTGATGACCATGTTTCTGCCGCATTTTTCGCAGATGACATCACTTTCCTCATCCTTGATCTCGATTTTTTCCAGTTTTTCCGCAGCAGCTTCCACGCTTTCTTTAAAACCGGGGTAGAAATCACGGATGATCTGCTTCCATTCTTCCTTGCCCATTTCCACGTTGTCCAATCGTTCCTCCATATGCGCTGTGAAATCGATATCCACGATATCAGGGAAATAGCCTTTCATGATATCATCCACCAGTTCGCCCAATTCTGTAGGGAAAAGGTTTTTCGCTTCCTTTGTCACATAATGGCGGGCCTGGATAGTCGTCAAAGTAGGCGCATAGGTAGAAGGTCTGCCGACGCCGATCTCTTCCAGTGTTTTAATCAGAGAAGCATCGGTATATCTTGCAGGGGGCTGTGTGAAATGCTGCTCTGGCAGCAGTTTTTCTGCCTGCAGCTTATCCCCTTCAGACAATTTGGGGATGACCTTTTCATCCTCTTCTTCCCCTTTGTTATAAACCTCCAGGAAACCTGCAAAGCGCAGTCTGGAACCGGAGGCGCGGAAGCTGTAATCCCCTGCTGTCAGTTTGACAGAAAGGGTATCATACAGAGCCGGGCTCATCTGGCTGGCAACAAAGCGTTCCCAAATCAGCTTATACAGACGATACTGGTCCTTAGATAAAGAATCCTTAATGCTGTCGGGCGTCCTGTTTACATTTGTGGGGCGGATGGCTTCGTGGGCATCCTGGGTCTTCCCTTTGGATTTATAAACGATCCGTTCGGGATTCACAAATTCTTCACCGTAGGTGTCTTTGATGAATGCTACTGCTGCTTCGTATGCTTCATCGGAGATACGGAAGGAGTCTGTACGGATATAGGAAACCAGACCCACAGTGCCTTCCCCTTTCACATTGACGCCTTCATACAGCTGCTGGGCGATCATCATGGTTTTCTGGGTCGCCATGTTCAGGTGCTTGCTGGCTTCCTGCTGCATGGTACTTGTGGTAAAAGGTGCAACGGGCTTTTTCTGTCTGCTGCCAGTTTTTACTTCTGTGATCTGGAAATCTTTGCCTTCCAGACCAGCCAGCACTTCCTTTGTCTCCCCTTCATTGGAAAGCTCCATTTTTTCGTCGCCTTTGCCGTAGAATTTGGCTTCGAACCCTTTGCCATCTGCATCCTTCAGTTTTGCACCCAGTGTCCAGTATTCTTCGGGAATGAAATTTCTGATCTCATCTTCTCTGTCACAGATCAAGCGCAGGGCAACGGACTGCACACGGCCGCCGCTGAGGCCTTTTTTCACCTTTTTCCAAAGCAGATCACTGATGGTATAGCCCACCACTCTGTCCAGCACACGGCGTGCCTGCTGGGCATCTACCAGATCCATATCGATGTCTCTGGCTTCTGTGATAGATTTTTTGACTGCTGTTTTTGTAATTTCGTTAAATGTGATACGGCTGATGGGCTTTTCATCGCCAAGGTTGAGAGCGTGAAGCAGATGCCAGCTAATGGCTTCCCCTTCACGGTCCGGGTCAGTTGCCAGGTATACTTTATCAGCAGCTTTTGCATCTTTGCGCAGCTTGCTCAAAAGTTCCCCCTTCCCGCGAATCGTAATATATTTTGGCTCAAAATCATTCTCGAAATCGATGCCCATCTGGCTTTTCGGTATATCGCGAACATGCCCCATGGAAGCTTCGATCTTATAATTGCTCCCTAAAAATTTGCCGATGGTGGCAGCTTTTGCAGGAGATTCTACGATCACAAGATATTTCTTTCCTGTTTTCGCAGCTTTTTTCGCCGTTGCTTTCTTCGTTGCAGGTTTCTTTTCTGTTGTTTTCTTTTTTTCTGTTGTGGCTGTTTTTGCCAAACTGATCACCTCTATTTTAACTTGCTCTGACATAGCCTGCCTGGGGAATCTTTACGATATACCCGGACAGCTCCAGCAGAGATAAGATATATTGCACTTCCTGGATCTCTTTCTGCAGCTT
This sequence comes from [Eubacterium] saphenum, assembly GCA_945912105.1. Taxonomy (GTDB): domain Bacteria; phylum Bacillota; class Clostridia; order Lachnospirales; family Anaerotignaceae; genus Anaerotignum_A. Next base: position 113,817 of record CAMEBC010000007.1, read on the forward strand.
TCTGCACAGGGCTTCCGCCGAAATGGGCGTTTCCTCTTCGATCAGGTCATAAACTTCTTTCTCCTCTGCGGAAATATTCTCCGCAACTTTGCTCTTAAACTTTTCTTTTTCTTCTTTTTTGTAAGCGATCCCTAATGAAATCAGGATATCTTTCCCCTCTGTGATGATAGGACAGCCCTGTTTGATCAGGGCATTGGTTCCATAGCTCAGCGCACTGGTGACATTTCCCGGAACCACATAGACATCCCTGCCGCATTCCAGTGCCATATCCGCCGTGATGAGGGTACCGCTTTTCTTTCCCGCTTCCACAACGACTACCATTTTGCTCAAACCAGCAATGATGCGGTTTCTGGCAGGAAAATTGCCGGGAACTGCCGGCATCCCCGGTGGATATTCGGAAAGGATGCAGCCGTTTTCCATAATACGCTTCATCAATTCCCGATTTTCAGGGGGATAGCAGATATCTACACCGCAGCCCAAAACCGCAATGGTCTTGCCGCCGCCGTCCAAAATACCTTTATGCCCTTCGCTGTCGATCCCACGGGCCATACCGCTGACAACGATAACATTGGTCTTACCCAGATCCTTTGCGATCTCATAGGCCACCGTCGCCCCATAGCGGGAACATTTCCTTGCACCAATGATGGCAACGGTATCGATCTCATCATCGGGCAGTTCCCCCCGCACATATATGCCCATAGGCGGATGATAGATCTCCTTCAACAGTTTCGGGTAACGGGGATGCCAGTAGGAATAGAAATCGATCTGCTTCTCCTCCAGTTCGATGATCCAATCATTCAGCTGGTTTTCATCTCTGGATGTAAGGAGTACTTCTCCCATTTTATCCGGAAGGACCTGTCTGATCTCCTCAGGTTCTGCATACCAAATGGCTTCCCCACTGCCGAAGTGTTCCAGAAGCTGGTTCGCCCGTTTAAAGCCGATTCCCTCAACACGGGACAACCACATCAGATAAAATTCTTCCATGCGAACACTCCTTCCCCTTTTCTGAGTTACGCCCTTTACTATAAATCCTTTCGTATTAAAATTCAATACCAAATTTTTTTGAACTTCAAAATTTCAGCAATAATACCTTATTATATAGTAGGAATTTTGACATCTGATTGCACTTTTTAGTAAAAGTTGATATGATAAAAACAAATTTTAGAGAAAAGAGGCTGAAAAAATGCTTTCCATCATAAAATCTGCCGCCATTCTGGGCATCGACAGCTATCCTGTAGATGTTGAGGTAGACCTGAGCAATGGTCTGCCTGCCTTTGATATCGTTGGTCTGCCCGATTCTGCTGTCAAGGAATCCCGAGAAAGGGTGCGAACTGCCATCCGCAATTCCAATTTTTCCTTTCCGGTAAAAAGAATCACTGTAAACCTTGCCCCTGCCGATACAAAAAAAGAAGGGGCATCCTTCGACCTGCCCATTGCTTTAGGGATTTTAGCCGCCTGCAATCTGTTTTCCGCCGCTCAGGCGGAAGACGCCATCATCACCGGGGAGCTTTCTTTGGATGGCTCTGTCCGCCCTGTGAATGGCGTCCTGCCTATGATGTATGATGCCTATCGCAGAGGCGTTCGGCAATGTTATGTACCTACGGAAAATGCCCCTGAAGCAGCGCTAGTGGAAGGGATGACCGTTTATCCCGTTCAGTCCATACAGGAAGTGGTAAATCACCTTTCCGGCGGAAAGCGGATCACACCTTTTCAAAAAACAAACGATTTGCTTCTTTCCCAGAAGGAAGAGGAACTGGAAAAACTGGATTTTTCCCACGTAAAAGGACAGGAAAATGCCAAACGGGCCATGGAGATCGCTGCAGCAGGCGGTCATAATATCCTGCTCATTGGCCCTCCCGGCTCCGGCAAAACCATGCTGGCAAAACGTCTGCCTACTATCCTGCCGGATCTGAGCTTTGAAGAAAGTATCGAGATCACGAAAATCTACAGCGTGGCTGGCTTGCTGAAAGAGAAGAATGCCCTTGTGAAAACAAGACCCTTCCGTTCTCCCCACCATACCATTTCTGCCTCTGCCCTGACCGGCGGCGGACGCATCCCCAGACCCGGGGAGATTTCTCTGGCCCATCATGGTGTTCTGTTTTTAGATGAATTACCAGAATTTCAGAGAAATGCCCTGGAAGTCATGCGTCAGCCCTTGGAAGACGGGAAAGTGACTATTGCCCGTGTCAACGGTACATTGACCTTCCCTTCCGATTTTATGCTGGCGGCAGCCATGAACCCTTGCCCCTGCGGCTATCTGGGCAACAGCGAGAAATGTCATTGCTCTGCCAACGAGATCATGAAATATCATCGAAAGATCAGCGGTCCCTTGCTGGATCGTATCGATCTGATGGTGGAAATGCCCCCTGTGGCTTATGAAGACTTAGAAAGCACCACCCCTGCGGAATCCTCTGCCTCTATCAAGGAAAGAGTGGTTCGTGCCCATAAAATACAGCTGGAACGCTTCAAAACTGAGGGTATCTTCTTCAACGCTCAAATGAATGCAGCCCAGGTCGAAAAATACTGTCCCCTGCAGCCAAAGGATAAAGAAGTGCTCCGCACCGCTTTTGAACGGATGGAGCTCAGCGCCAGAGCTTACCACAAAATCCTAAAGCTGGCTCGCACCGCAGCCGATCTGGCAGGAGAAGAACAGATCTCCCTGAAGCATCTGCTGGAGGTTCTGCAGTATCGTTCATTGGACAGAAAATATTTATTATAAAGAAAAGAGGCCCTTCTGATGATATATTCTAAGCGGCAAATGTCCGATTCATTCCTCATCGCCGCCTTTTTGGCTATCGTTGGCGGCTTTCTGGATGCCTATACCTATGTTGCAAGGGGGCATGTTTTCGCCAATGCCCAGACAGGCAATATCGTTCTGTTCGGGCTGCATCTGGCGGAGGGAGAATGGATCCCGGCACTCTCCTATTTCATTCCCATCGCAGCTTTCGTGTTGGGGATCTTCGTCGATGAATGGATCAAAAAAATCGTTCTGCCCCTGCCGAAGATACACTGGCGGCAGATCGTCCTTCTATTCGAAGTTTTGATCCTGTTCGTCGTTGCATGGCTGCCTTTGGGCGGTACCAACGATTTGATCGCCAATACCCTTGTTTCCTTCGTCTGCTCCATGCAGGTGCAAAGCTTCCGTAAGGTTCATGGTATGCCCTATGCCACCACCATGTGTACCGGCAATCTCCGCAGCGGGACAGAACTGTTCTTCCGCTATACCCAAAGCAAAGATAAGGAACTGCGACACAAAAGCATAAAGTATTATGGCGTGATTCTGTTCTTTATCCTTGGTGCCGGTATCGGCGCTTTGGTGACAAAGCATTGCGGCAATTTTGCAGCAGTCTACTGCAATATCCTTTTGCTTCTGGTCTGCGGATTGCTCTTTATTCAAAATGAATCTTGATACAAAAAGCTCTGTGCAAATTGCACAGAGCTTTCCTTTTATCCCTTATGCTTTTATCTCCACAGTGCTGCCGGCACTGCTTTTTTTAACGATAATTTTCTTATCGATAGTCTCTTTTAATTCAGATACATGGGAAATGATACCCACCAGCCTGTCCCCATAGGACAACTTCTGCAGCACTTCCACAGCCTGTTCTCTGGAATGGTCGTCCAGAGAGCCAAAGCCCTCGTCAATAAACATGGCATCGATGCGGACACCGCCGGCATGGGCCTGTATCACATCAGAAAGGCCCAACGCAAGGCAGAGGGATGCCTTGAATGCCTCCCCGCCGGAAAGAGAACGGACGGAGCGGCTTTTTCCCGTATAATGATCCAATACTTCAACCTCCAGCCCCGCCTGAGAGCGTTTATTTGCCGCTTTCTGGACATGGAGCAGCAGATATCGTCCTTCTGTCATATCTTTCAGGCGCAGGTTTGCCGCACGCAGGATCTTCTGGAAATAGAATCCCTGTACGAACTGCTCGAAAGCGATCTTGTCCTTCCCTGCCAGTTCGCCGTTGGCTGTTTTGGAAAGCTCGGAAATTGGCAAAAATTCCTTCGCCGCTTTTTCTCGCTGTTCCAGTTCCTTTTTGGCATTTTGCAGATGATTGCCCAGAACCGCTGCATTTTTGCGGGCTTCATCTGCCGCCAGCTTACGGGTTTCCTTTTCTTCGGAAAGCTTTGTTTTTGCTTCTTCCAAAGCAGTGATATCCTTTTTTTCTTTGGCTGCGCATTCCTGACGCAGATTTTCCGCTTTCTGTTTCAGCAGTGCCAGATCCATAAAAAAATTGCGGTTTTCTTCTTCTGCTTTTTCCAAAACGGAACGTTCCGGCACGGTCAGCTCGTATTCCTTCTGGCTTTCAAAACCATTTTCATCCAGCGCCAGCAGGAATTTTTTTTCTGCAGCTTCTACTGTTTTCTCTGCTTCAGCGGCTTTCCTTTCCGCCTGCTCCTTCAGAGCGACCGCCCGTTCTTTTTCTTCTCTATAAGATTGCAATGCTTCGTTCAGTCTGGATTCTGTTTCTTCCGACCGGGAAAGTTCCCCCTGCAAAACAGCACATCTTTCCTGCAATTGGGCTGCTGTAGTTTCTCCCAACTGTTCCTGCAAAATGCCAAACTCCCCCTGTTTTTGACGGAAAACTGCAATCAACTCTGCTGTATTTTCCTCCAGCTCCATAACAGATTTTTCTGTTTTGGTGATATCTGCTTCCAGCTTTTCTTTTTTGTGGCGAAGGGCTTCGATGGATGCAACTGCTTTGCGCTGGTTGGAAAGTGTCTCTCTCTCCTGACGCAGTGCGGCTTCGGCCGTTTCTTTTTCCGCCACCAATCCTTCTGCAGGAATGCTTATCTTTTCACAGCCCCCACGGAAAGTCTCCTGCATCAGATTCAGTTTTTCCCTTTCCCCCTTGCCCTGCTCGGAAAGCTCCTGCCTTTTTTGGCTGACAGCCTCCAAAACAGCTTTTTTTGCCTTCCATTCCGCTTCCGTGGGTGCATTGCCTGTCAGCTTTGCTTTATCAGGGTGATGGATAGAACCGCAAACAGGGCAGGCCACGCCCTCTTCCAGTCCTTCCGCCAAAAAACCTGCCTGTTCCCGCAGGAAAAGAGTCTCTGCCAGATCGGCATCCTCCTTGGCAAGTTTCCATTCTCTTTCAACTGCAAGGTATATCCGAGCCATTTTTTCCAGTTCAGCTTCTTTTTGAGCGATAGTCGTTCTCTGCCTTAAAAGCACTTCGATTCCTTCGATATATTCTTCTTTTTGGGAGACTTTCTGCTCCTGCAGTCTGATCTCAGCAATCAATTTATCCAATTCCAAAAGAGACTTCTGCCATACTTCCAACTGTTCTTTTTGTTGGGTCAGCAGCTCTTTTTTTCGGGAAAGTTCTTTTTCCAAGGTCGTTTTCTTTTCGGAAAGCGTTTGCAGTTCCTGTTCCAAAGCTTCCTTCTGCTGATAGCGTTCCTGTTCTTCTGTCAGCTTACGTAGCTGGTTTCTTTTTTCTTCCAGCATAGGCTTTTTCCCATCCAGAGCTTGCTTTTCCAAGGAAAGCTCTGCCAGTTTTTCTTCCGCCTGTTTCTGCTTTTCCATATTTTCGGAAAAGGTCTTTTTCCAGTTTCTGTGAGCCGATTTTGCAGTTTCCCAAGCCTGTCCCAAGGGATAGACGATATCCAGAGCAAGGCGCTGTTTTCTGAGCTGCGCCCCTTCTGCCTGCTTTTCTTCTGTCAGAGCATCTTGTTTCAGCCAATTTTCCCGGGCAGCAGCTTCTCTTGCCAAAAGCTGCTCTGTTTCTTTTCCTTCGACAATCTCCCGCTCCAGTCGATGCAGTTCTTTTTCCATATCCGCTAATTCACCATCGGCTTTCCCCAGGGTTTCTTCCATGGTTTTCAGAATTTCTTCCTGCTGGGAAAGGAGTTCTTCCCCACGAAAAAGGTCGTTCTTATCCAGTTCTTCCCCTGTCATCTGCTTCAGATATTGCAGGAGACGCTTTTCGCTGTCCTCCAAAGCGACACGCTTTTCCTTTTCTGCTTCCTTCAGCTGCTTCTGGAAATCTGCATACAGATCAGTATGAAAAACCTTGCGGAAAATGCCGCCTCTCTCTCCGCTGTCAGCATAGAGCAGCTTCAGAAATTCTCCCTGAGCGATCATACAAATCTGCTTGAACTGCTTGGCATCTACCCCCAGCAGTTTTTCGATCTCATTTTTCACAGGGGTAAAACCTGTAACAATGGTCTCCTTCTCTCCGCCTTCTTCCCGATAAAGGGATGCTTCCGCCGTTTCCGTCGTCATGCCTTCTCCCCGCAGCTTCGGTCTCTGATAAGCAGGATTTCGTACCACCCGGTAGTTCTTTCCCCTATGGAAAAACACAAAGTCTACATAGGTTTTCGTACCGGGCAAAGCAAAATCGCTGCGTATACTATCGATTCCACGATTGGAACCGCTGACCTCACCAAAGAGGGCAAAACATATCCCATCGAATAAAGTGGTTTTCCCGGCACCGGTATCCCCGCTAATGAGGAATAACCCTTGTTCCCCCAGTTTTTCAAAGGAAATCTCCGTTTTTTCCGCAAAGGGGCCAAAGGCAGAAATAGTCAGATATAATGGTTTCATGCTTCTTCCTCCAATCCCTTCCAGATTTTTTGCAGCAGTTTCTGCTGTGCTTCATTGATTTTTTTATCGTTTTGTTTTTCAAAAAACAGAGAGAATAATTCATCCGGTTTCATATCCTCCGTGTCAACAATGATCTCCTGTTCGTATGCCGTTTCTTTTTGTGCAAATTCCAGGGTCATCAAATTGGGATAAACGCTTCGCAGCTGCCCGATAGGGTCAAGCAATGCCGCCTGATCTGTCAGGATGCAGCGGATATAATCCTCAGAGCCGCCCTCCGCCTTTGCCGCTTTCAGCAGTTCCTGCAAAGGCCCTTTGATCTCCCGAAATTTCCGTTTTGTTTCCAAAGGGATAAAATCAAAGGTGACATCACCTTTTTCTTTCAATTCTACCACAGTAATGCCCTTTTTCTGGCGGATTTCCGAAAAGGAATAAGGCATGGGCGAGCCTGCATAGCGCACCGTATCTTTCCCCATTGGCTGAGGACTGTGAAGATGCCCCAAAGCCGCATAATCGAAGGGGAAAAACAGGCTTGCATCGATCTCATCCACCCCACCCAGAGACATGGTCTCCGAGTCGCTGCGCTCCGCTGTGCCCTTCCAGGTCACAAATTGGTGGGCGAGAACGATATTTCTCTTGGAAAAGTCGATTTCTGCACAGTCCAGCAATGCTTTTGCCGCCTCCCCGTAGGAAGAAAAAGTTTGATCCACAAGCACCCCGTTGACGTGGGCAGGCTTGAAGAAAGGCAGCAGCCAGATATCCACAGGGCCAAAGGCATCTTTTACTGTGAAATGCTCCATTTTTGCGCTGATATTGCCCGCAATATGGATATTATTTTTCCCGAAGATATCCTTCCCAAATTCCAGCCGCTGGGCAGAGTCATGATTGCCTGCGATCAGGTAAGTATGCAGATCTCGTGCAGAAAGTTCTGTCAGGAAATCATCCAACAGGCGCACCGCTTCCACCGGCGGTACAGGCTTGTCGTACACATCCCCTGTAATCAAAAGGGCATCGGGCTTTTCTTCTTCGACTTTTTGCAATATGGTGCGGAGTAGCTCTTTCTGCTCCTCCAGCATAGAAAATTCATATACTCGCTTGCCCAGATGCAAGTCGCTGATATGAAAAAACTTCATGGGATCCCTCCTAACAAAAAGCGGTACAACTTTCGCCATACCGCTTCGAATCTATGGTCAGCATCTCTGCCTTCTTTTTCAGAATGTTTTCGCAACCTCTGTTGCTTTTGCCTTTGCCTGATCCAGCAGTTCTTCTACAGGCCATACGCCGATATCCAAACCTTCCGCTGCCACGCAGTCGTATTGATCTATCCCGAAGAAAATAGCCATCTGTTTCAGATAAGCAGAACCCATTTCCATATCAGAATCGGTGTAAATGCCCCCTCTGGTTGTCAGATAAACCATGTGATCCGCCTTGCACAGCCCAACCAGCCCTTCTGCACCAGTATGGAAAGTAATGCCATCTACACAAAGATTTTCGATATATACCTTCAGCAGGGCAGGAAAGCTCAGATCCCAGAAAGGTGCTGCGATGACGATCTTATCTGCTGCCGCAAACTGATGGGCATAACGGAAACGGGGATGATCCATTTCGCCAGCTTCCAGCAGCCGTTCTCTCTGCAGGAAGAATCCATCGGAAAAGTAGGACAGATTTTCATCCATCAGGCAAATCGTTTCGATCTCATATTCACCCGTTTTTTCCAGTTCACCGATGAAATGATCTGCCAGCTCCTTGGAGCGAGAGCCTTCTCGGCGGATACAGCAATCTACAAATAATACTTTTTTCATCTCAAAATCCCCCTTCGTCGATCTTTTCCACTACTCTTTTTCAATACGTCTTTTTGCCAGGCTTCTCCCGTTGATCTCTTCAGAATATCCCCCTGTCAGCGAGAAATTATTTTCTCTTTCATCCGAATCTCTTTTAATAAAGTATAACATAACAGCGTCTATGCTTCAAATGCTTCCCAGCTCTTTCCATTGTTCATTTTTTCCTGTCAGGTCAAATATCTTTTTTTCTACAGCGGGATCGCAATAGAGAATAAAAGGTATATTATTTATATTGATATCTCCTTATAGAATTTGGCTGCTTCCGCCATATGATAAAAAAGTCTCAACCACTTTTTTGTGATTGAGACTTCGTTTTTCATGATCAGCCTCTGCGGAACAGACCTTTTTTCTTAGGTTCTTCTTCTACAGGAGGTGCTTCATTAGACATATTAGGTTCCGCTACACCAAAAATTTCTGTTTTTGCAACAGGGATACGCACACCTCTGTTCAGACCAAATTCAACGATCACGCAGTCGTATGTCATATCAACAACTTTACCGTAGAAACCGCTGTTTGTAACGATAGAATCGCCGATTTCAACGGCATTTCTCAATTCAGCCAGTTTCTTTTCTTTCTTCTGAGTAGGTCTAATGGAAAGGAAATACATGATCAGGAGCAGAACTACACAGTAGATAACGATCAGCATAACGGGATGATCTGCCATCCATGTGCCGAAAAGTCCTGAACTCTGTGTTGCTTTTGTAGCTGTTTCTGTCGCTGCTTCACCGCCGGGTGTGATAACTGTGTCAAGTAAGAATGGTACCATTTTTTTCTCTCCTAACTTTATGGATTTGATTTCATACAGTACATAATTATATATAATTTTTCATTTTCCGTCAAGTATGGCAACGATCTTATTTGCCGTTCTGCTTAAACCCTTCCAGTTTTGCTTTCTTGTATTCAGGGAAACGATCCTCTTCAATGGCCTGTCGGATCTCTTCCATCAGGCTGTTGAAGAAATACAGATTATGCATTACGCAAAGGCGCATGGCCAGCATTTCCTTTGCCTTGAACAGATGGCGGATGTATGCCTTCGTATATCTTCTACAGGCAGGACAGCCACAGGTATCATCGATAGGAGTATCATCCTTTTCATATTTTGCATTCAGCAGGTTCAGCTTGCCTTTATTGGTATAAACATGGGCATGACGGCCATTTCTTGCGGGCAATACACAGTCGAAGAAGTCTACGCCCCGTTCTACCGCTTCCAGAATGTTTTCCGGTGTACCGACGCCCATCAGGTATGTGGGCTTATCCTGAGGCAGATAAGGCACAACATCTTCCAGCACCTGATACATTTCCGCATGGCTTTCCCCTACTGCCAGACCGCCGATGGCATAGCCATCCAGATCCATATCGGAGATCACTTTTGCATGTTCGATACGGATATCTTTATAGGTTGCGCCCTGATTGATAGCGAAAAGCATCTGCTGTTTATTGATGGTATCATCAAGAGCATTCAGCCTTGCCATCTCTTTTTTACAGCGTTCCAGCCAACGGGTGGTTCTTGCTACGGATGCTTCCACATAAGGCCGTTCCGCAGGCAGACCGATACATTCGTCAAAAGCCATTGCAATGGTAGAGCCCAGATTGGACTGGATCTGCATGCTTTCTTCGGGACCCATAAAGATTTTTCTGCCGTCGATATGAGAGCTGAAATAAACGCCCTCTTCTTTGATCTTTCTCAAAAGCCCCAGAGAGAACACCTGAAAGCCGCCGGAGTCTGTCAAAATAGGCTTGTCCCAAACCATGAATTTGTGCAGACCGCCCATTTCCTTGATGAGCTTGTCACCGGGACGCAAATGCAGGTGATATGTGTTGGAAAGCTCCACCTGACATTTCAGCTGTTCCAGATCTTCTGTGGAAACAGCCCCCTTGATGGCGCCTGCAGTACCCACATTCATGAATACAGGAGTTTGGATCACGCCGTGGGGTGTATGGAATTCGGCACGTTTTGCTCTGCCGCATGTTTTCAATACTTTGTACATAATCATCCTCGCTTTATCAAAATTTTCAATCTGTTTTATGATACCTTTTTTTCCGCTTTTCTTCAAGGGGTTCTTCCTTTTTTGCAAAAAAAATGGTAGACTGTTGAATGAATGTGTATTTTAGTTTTGACAAAAAGATTGGAGATAAAACATGAGCATCGATTTGATCGCAACGACTACCTTCGGCCTGGAGGCCGTAGTCAAAAGAGAGTGTCAGGCTCTCGGGTTTCAGAATATCAAAACATCCGACGGCAAAGTAGAATTCACTGGTACAGAAGCAGATATCGTAAAGGCGAACCTGTGGCTCAGATGCGCCGGGCGTGTCTGGGTTAAAATGGGTTCCTTCAAAGCCGTGACCTTCACAGAGCTGTTCGACCAGACAAAAGCCCTGCCCTGGGGCGATTGGATCCCCGAAGACGGGAAATTCACCGTTGTGGGGAAATCCGTAAAATCCACCCTGTTCAGTGTTTCCGACTGTCAGGCCATCGTAAAAAAAGCTGTTGTTGAAAAGCTGAAGGAAAAATACAAAACAGACTGGTTTGATGAAACAGGTGCATCCTATACCATTCAGGTAGGCATCTTAAAAGATGTCGTCACATTGGCTATCGATACCAGTGGTTCCGGTCTGCATATGAGGGGCTACCGTGCCAATGCCCTGGATGCTCCTTTGAAGGAATCCATCGCATCTGCCATGATCCAACTGAGCTATTGGAGAAAAGACCGTATCCTGCTGGATCCCTTCTGCGGTTCCGGCACCATTCCCATCGAGGCAGCCATGATCGCCCGCAATATTGCCCCCGGCATCAACCGTAAATTTGCTTCCGAAGAATGGGAACGCGTCGGCAAAGATCTTTGGAAACAGGCAAGAAAAGAGGCCTATCAGGCCATCGATTATGATGTGATGCCTGAAATCTACGGCAGTGATATCGACCCTGCCGCCATCGAACTGGCTAAAGCCAATGCAGAGCTGGCCGGCGTGGATGACTGCATCACCTTTGAAGTGAAACCCTCTCAGGATGTGGTATTGCCTGGAAAATACGGCGTGCTGATCTCCAACCCACCCTATGGGGAACGTATTGGTGAATTGAAGGAAGTTGAAAATATGTATCGTGCTCTGGGTGCCACCATGAAAACGGATACCACATGGTCTACCTATGTCATCACTTCCATGGAATATTTCGAATCCCTTTTCGGCAGAAAAGCGGACCGAAAGAGAAAGCTCTTTAATGGGCGTATCAAAACAGACTATTATCAGTTTGAAGGCCCTCGCCCGCCCAGAAAAGAAAATCCTGAAAAATAAGCAAACAAAAAGAGTCCTCAGAGGAGTCCCGATAAGAAAACAAAAAACCGAAAGAAATCTTGCTAATCAAGATTTTTTTCGGTTTTTCATTTTTACAAAATGTTTTCTTATTGGTGGACATCTTCGCAGTGGGGCTTAAGAAATCAATAAAAACAAAAAGTATGTTTTTTTAAGCCTCCACTACATTTCGGACTCTTTTTATTTATACTCAAAATCTTCTTCTGCCACCTCTACGTCTTCTTCTGCCACTTCCGCCCATGTTCAGACCGGACCCAAAGCTGTAGCCGCCTCTACGTCTGCTGTTTCTGCGATTGCCGATGAATTTGATGACAAGGATGACAACAGCGATCACCACGATGATGCCAACCAGTGTCAGAATCCCCTTCAGGGTAAACAGGTTTTTAAAGAAATATCCAATGGAACTAAAGATCGTACCCTTGGATACGTCTCTGCCTGCGTAAACAGGTGCTTCCAGAACCGTTTTGCCCTTTACTTCATAGGAAACTACACCGATTTCTGCCCCCTTTTCGATGGGTGCTTTCAGGGAAACGTTGCCTTCTTTGTCGGTTACTGCGTAGGCTTCATCATAGGTTACTGTTGCTTTCAGGCTATCCCCGGCAGATGTAGGCAGGAAAGTAACCATATCTTCTTTAAATACCACTGGAAGGGTATCGCCTTCGGATTTTTTATGTTTGGTTAAAGGAACCTCTTCAATGGCAGCATTTGCTTTTGCAATCTCGATCTTCTGATAGTTGTTGAAGCCATATTCAAAAAGGTTCTTCGCATCCAGCCAACGGTTAGGATCTTCAGAATGGAAAACGACCGCGATCAGCTGCACGTCATTTTTTTCCGCTGCCGCCGTTACACAATCCCCAGCTTCATCTGTGAAACCGGTCTTGATGCCTGTTGCATAAGGATAGTTATACTCACCATCCGTAATGAGCAGGTTATGGCTGCGCCATGCGTATTCCTGGGTCTTCATGTTTTCATTGCTTTCGAACATATTATCCGCGCCATTGCCGGAAAAGCTCTTTTCATTGGCGATCTCCGCCAGTGTTTCATTTTCCATGAAAGCTCTGGCGATCAGTGCCATGTCGTGGGCTGTAGTATAATGATCTTCCGAATGATAGCCGTGGGCATTGGCAAAATGGCTGTTCGTTGCCCCAAGTTTTTCCGCTTTTTGATTCATCAGATCTGTGAAAACAGCTTCACATTTGGCAAAACCAAGACTTTCATCATTTTCAGCTCTTTTTGCTACCGCGGCGGCAACAACGTTGGCAGAATCGTTCCCGGAAGGAATGATCAGTCCTCTGATGGCATTTTTCATAGTCAGGGTTTCCCCCAGCTGATGGCCTGCCTTACTGGAGTCCAGAGACACTTCGTTGATCTCGGTGCCGACCTTGATGAGCTCTTCGGGTTCGAAGTAATCCAAAGCCACCAGAGCAGTCAGCATTTTTGTCATGCTGGCAGGATACATCTTCTGATCGGGATTTTTTTCAAACAAAATCGTCCCTGTGGATGCTTCGATCAGGATAGCCGCAGATGCTTCCACGCTGGGCGCACCGTCGGCAGCCAGAACGGCATCCTGCAGATCATTCTTTTTCGCCACAGGCAGGGTTGCGTCCTCGCCGCTCTCCCCGTTTTCACCTGCGGATGCAGCGTCATTGCCGCTGTTTTCGTCCTCTGTATCTAAATTTTCTTCACTTACCACAGCATTTTCTTCCTGCTGCTCTGCCTGATCTTTTCCACAGCCGGCTGCACCAAGGGCTACCGCTGCCGCCAAAAATAAAGCAATATATTTTGCGAAAGATCTTTTCATTTCGAAACTCCTTTCTGCTTTTTCCATTTTTTCTTCTCTTCCAGTTCCCGTTTCAGGGCTTTCAATTCTTCATCAAACCACTTGGAACGCAGTCCGGGATAGGCCTTCATCAAACGCCGTTCGATCAAACTGCTTCGATTCAGGGCATTGACACGGCTTTCCATTTTTTCTTTGATCTCGTTCATCAGGTATTCTCTGCGAAGCCGTTCTTCTTCCCGCAGCAGCTTGATCTCTTCGTCTTCTTCTGCGATGCGTTCCTTCAGCTCCCGCAGCATTTCCACAGCGGGCATATTTTCAAAGTGAGCAATGATCTCCTGTCGGGTACCATAGAGCTTGGTGCCTTCCAGTTTTTCCCGCAGATGGTCATGGGCTTCGCTGAGGGCTGCCAGTTTTTCATTGAACCGCAGCACATGCAGCACAGTGATCGTGGTATCCACTGCCAGATACGCCAGAAGCAGCGTCCCCGCCAGTTCGCCCCAGGTTCTGGGGATTGCCCCTACAAAGCCCGCAATGGCAGGCTGCACCACCCGCATCACAAAAGCAGATATGATGCCCCATTCCAGAGAACGTTCCAGACAGACACGTCCTTTGATGTTGAATGGTTTTTCCGAATAATCCCACCATGTGGCATGGAACAGCTTTTCCATGGCTGCCCCAATCAAGTATTCTACCACAGTGGCAATAAGAAAACCACCCAAAAACAACAGCGGGATACTTTCTGCCACAGGACCCAGGGCAAGGATGATCAGCAATGCGCCTGTGCCGTAAATGGGACACATGGGACCATTGACAAACCCACGATTGACCCATTTTTTCGTAGTAATAGAAACAAAAGCCGATTCCATGGCCCAGCCCAGAAAGCTGTAGATCATAAAATAAGCATATAATTCAAAAAAAGTATAATCGAACCAAAGGGTCGACCACATACGAATCCCTTCTTTGCGAATAGATTTCCCCGTATGTTACAATATGTTCCCTTCCTTTAAATAGTCCAGCACATCCTCCAAGGCTTCTTCGCCCGTAGCCTTGCTCAGGTCTATCCAAAGACCATCGATCTGCCGGCGGAACCAGGTCAGCTGCCGTTTGGCAAATCGCCTGGTGTTGGTTTTCAGCTGTGTCACAGCTTCTTCCAAGGTACATTCCCCATTAAAATAGGGAATGAATTCCTTGTAACCAATGCCCTGCATGGAAACCAGATCAGGCGTATAGCCCCTGTCCAGCAGACCCTTCACTTCCTCCAGCAGCCCCTGCTCCATCATCAGATCGATCCGCAGTTCGATGCGCTCATAAAGCTTTTCCCTGTCCATAGTCAGGATGATGACTGCTGCATCGTAGGGCGTTTCCTTCTCCTTTTGCTCTGCGTTATGTTCAGAAAATTTCTGCCCTGTCAGGTAATGATATTCCAAAGCACGGGTGACACGCTTCACATTATTTGCATGGATGTTTGCGGCATATTCAGGATCGATTTCCTGCAGCCTTTCATAAAGGACTTCCGCCCCCTTCTCCTTTGCCAGTTTGTAACATTCCTTACGATAGGAAGTATCATTCTCCGTTTCCGTGAAGTCATTATCATATAAAAGAGCATTGATATAGAAGCCTGTGCCGCCAACAAGGATAGGGATTTTCCCTTTCGCCCAGATCTCTTCCATATAGGCTTTCGCCTTTTGCTGGAAGATCATCACGTTGTACTCCTCATCCGGATCGAATTCATCGATGAGATAATGGGGCACGCCGTCGGCTTCCTCGGGGGTCACCTTTGCCGTCCCGATATCCATATATCTGTATACCTGCATGGAATCTGCAGAAATGATCTCCCCGCCGATCTCCTTCGCCAGCTTGATGGAAAATCCTGTTTTGCCGCAGGCGGTGGGCCCGCCAATAACGATCAGTGGTCTTTTCATAAACTCACCTTTTTCTTCTGGAATCCGTTCAATTCTGAATACGTTTGAACATTTTTTCCATTTCATATTTTGTCAATTCGATGATGGTCGGTCTGCCGTGGGGGCAGGTAAAGGGATGTTCCAGCTTGAGCAGCTGATGGATGAGGGCTTCCGCCTCCCGCATACTCAGCACATCATGGCCTTTTACCGCCGCCTTACACGCCATAGTGGCTACCGCCAGTATTTTTGTATCATATACGTTTGAGATACGTTCCTCTGCCAGTCTGTCAAGAATATCCGTAAAGAAACCGATACTGCTGGGGTTCTGCAGCAGATAGGGCGTAGCCCGCAGAGCATATTTTCCGCCGAAATCCTCCAATTCAAAACCAAAGCTTTCCAGCAGTTCTTTGTTATCCTTCAAAACCTCGGTTTCCATGGGTGTCAGGTTCAGCATCAGAGGGGTCAGCATCCGCTGGGAAACCACCTGCTCCTCTTTGAAGCGGTTCATCAATTCTTCGTAAAGAATCCGTTCATGGGCTGCATGCTGGTCGATCAGATAGAGACATTCCCCCTGCTCCACGATCCAGTAGGTTCGGAACACCTGACCGATGATTCTGTAATTCTGGAAAAAAGGCTTCTTTTCAGCCTTTTCTTTGTCTATTTCATCAACCTTCTTGGGTTCTTCCAGTTTTTGCACTTCTGTTCCTATTTTCGGTTCTGCCTTCGCTGTTACTTCTTCCTGCAAAGGTTCCTCTTTCCGATAAGGCACAGCCGTCTGGGAAACACCGCTGGAAGCAGCTTTCCGCTTCAGCAATTCGTCCACACTTCTGCCGCCGCCCAAAGAGGTTCTGTCAGCCAAAGAAGGCTTTGCAGATTCCGCAATTTTTTCCGCTTTTGGCTGTTCAGCTTTGGTCAGATTGAAATTATCGAATTTCGGTTTTTCCTGTTTCGACTTCGCCTCTGTACTTTCAGAGGTTTTGGGCGGTTCCTTCGTCGGTTCCGTTTTCTTTGGTACATCTGCCAACGTCTGCTGTTCCGGTTCCAGCTGTTTTTCCTTGGGCTTCTTTTCCAAAACTGCCTTGGGAATCAGCACCGTTTCCTGCAATGCCTTGGAAACCGCCGTATAAAAAAATTCGTATACTTCATCATCGTTTTTGAAGCGAACTTCCAGCTTGGCAGGATGTACGTTTACGTCCACCAAGGCAGGCTCCACCTCCAGATTCAGTACAAACACAGGGAATTTGCCGATGAGAAGCTTTGTTTTATAAGCATCCTCCACTGCGGAGGAAACCACCTGATTTTTGATAAATCTGCCGTTGATAAAGAGATTTTCATAGTTGCGGTTGGCTCTGCAAAGCTCCGGCTTGCCGATCAGACCGCTGACGGCGTATTCTCCTTTTTTGTAGACAATGGGCAGCATATTATTCGCCGCCTCCTTGCCATATACATAGAACACCGCCGTTTTGGGGTCATTATTCCCAGCCGTATGAAGCACCGTTGTGCCATTGTTGATATAATGGATTGCCACTTCGGGATGCCCCAAGGCGATCTTGTTCACTAAATCGGAGACATGACCGCTTTCGGTGGCAGGTTTTTTCAGGAATTTTCTGCGGGCAGGCACGTTATAGAAAAGATTCTTGACCGTGATGGATGTGCCTTCTCTGCAGGCAGTATCTTCCAGAACTTCAATCTCCCCTGCATTGATGCAGATACGGGTGCCTGTTTCCTCGTCCTTAGTCTTTGTCAGCATTTCCACCTGTGCCACAGCCGCAATACTGGCCAACGCCTCCCCGCGGAACCCCAGCGTAATAATATGCTCCAAATCCTCGATCTGGCTCATTTTACTGGTGGCATGGCGCAGAAATGCGGACTTCACCTGTTCCTTGGGGATACCGCAGCCGTTATCCGCCACACGGATATAGGAAATGCCGCCTTCCCTGATCTCCACCGTCACACTGCTGGCACCGGCATCAATGGCGTTTTCTGTCAGTTCCTTTACCACGGATTTGGGGGATTCTACCACTTCCCCTGCCGCTATTTTATTGATGGTTTTGGAGTCCAGCAGTCGAATTTTCTGCATGTGTCTCCTCCTTCCTCAAACTTACATCCCCTTGGCCTTTTTCTGCAGTTCAAAAAGGGTCTGCAGGGCTTCGATGGGGGTCATGGCCATGACGTCCAGCTTGGAAAGTTCATCCGCCAGCTGGGTTTCTGCCATGTTGAACATATCTATCTGTTTCGCTGTTTCTTCCATCTGTTCCTTGGATTCTACAGCGATTTTTTTCGCTTTTTTCGTAATATCCGCTGCGTTCAGCTGTTTCAAGATCTGACCGCTGCGACGGATGACTTTATTGGGCAGGCCTGCCAGTCGGGCTACCTGCACCCCATAGCTATGGTCTGCACCGCCCCGTTGGATCTTCCGTAGGAAGATGATATCCTCCCCCTGCTCCTGCACAGCGATGCAGTAATTTTTCACACCGGAAAGCTTGCCTTCCAGTTCGCTCAGTTCATGGTAATGGGTGGCAAACAAAGTCTTTGCCCCAATCTGCTTCGTATCGGCAATATATTCCAGAACTGCCCATGCAATGGACAGACCATCGAAGGTACTGGTACCACGGCCGATCTCGTCCAAAATCAGCAGGCTCTTGCTGGTGGCATTATTCAGGATATTGGCTACCTCTGTCATTTCCACCATGAAGGTACTCTGCCCTGCACTCAGGTCGTCAGAAGCACCCACACGGGTAAAAATACGATCTACAATGCCGATATGGGCTTCCTCCGCAGGAACAAAGCTGCCGATCTGCGCCATCAAAACGATCAGAGCCGTCTGCCGCATATATGTAGATTTTCCCGCCATATTGGGGCCTGTGATGATGGCCAGTCGAGTATCCTCCTGATCCAAATAGGTATCATTGGGGATGAACTGCCCGTCCATCATTTTTTCCACCACAGGGTGTCTGCCGCCTTTGATTTCGATGACATCTCCATCATCCACCACAGGCTTTGTATAATTCATGCTCTGGGCGACTTCTCCCAGAGACTGCAGGCAGTCGATGACAGAAACGATATAAGCGCAGTACTGGATGCGTTCTACTTCCGCTGCAACTGCATTGCGGATTTCGCAGAACATATCGTATTCCAATGTGGTGATCTTATCTTCCGCTCCTAGAATCAGTTCTTCCAGTTCCTTCAGCTCAGGGGTGATAAAGCGTTCCGCATTGGCAAGGGTCTGCTTGCGGATATAGGTTTCCGGCACCATTTCCAGATTGGCTTTTGTGATTTCGATATAATAGCCAAAAACCTTATTATAGCGGACTTTCAGGTTTTTGATGCCTGTTTTCTCTCGTTCCTCTTCTTCTAACTGTTTGATCCATGTAGTGCCGTTTTCCTTGGCTTTTATGTAAGTATCCAATTCGTCATGGAAACCTTCCCTGATCATGCCTCCTTCCCGTACAGAAAAGGGAGGATCTTCCACGATAGCCTGAGAAATCAGCGTATGGATATTTTCCAGAGGATCCAGCTGTTCATGGAGCTCCGTCAGATAAGGGCTTTCACAGCGGCTCAAAATATCTTTCAGCAGAGGCAGATTTTCAATGGAATTTTTCAGTGCCGCCAAATCTCTGGCATTGGCATTCTGATAGACCACACGGGACATGATACGCTCAAAATCGTACATGGAACGAAGGATCTCCTTGATTTCCTCCCGCAGGAACAAATCATCGTAAAGTTCCGCCACCCCATCCAGACGTTTATTGATTTCGTCCTTGGAAAGGAGGGGCTGTTCCACCCATTTCCGCAAAAGTCTTGCGCCCATAGCCGTCTGGGTCTTGTCCAACACACTCAGCAAAGAGCCTTTTTTGCTCTTTTCCCGCATGGTCTCCGTCAGTTCCAGATTTCTGCGGCTGGAAACATCCAACAGCATGAAATCCCCTGTGGTGTAATACTTCAACGTAGAAATATGGCTCAGGTCATTTTTCTGTGTCTCATTCAGATACCACATCAAAGCACCGGAAGCGGAGACAGCCATCAGCTTTTTCTTCAGACCAAAGCCTTCCAAAGTCTTAACCTTAAAATGCTTCTGTAGGGTATCCTTTGCGGTATTGTAATCATACATACGGCTGTCGATATCGTTGAGATATAAACGAAATCTCTGCTCGATCTCCTTCGCCAGAGGGCTATTCAGGAATTCCCCGTTGCAGATCAGCTCCGCAGGGGAAAAGCGAGCCGTTTCATCCAGAATTTTTGCCGCCGCCTGTATGCTTCCGAATTCCGTTGTCTGAAATTCACCGGTGGTGACATCACAAACTGCAATGCCATAACCGCTATTACTGCTGTAAACGGAGAGAATATAGTTGTTTTTGGTTTCATCCAAAACGGTATTGTCCACGACAGTACCGGGGGTGATGACACGGACAACATCCCGCTTTACTAAGCCCTTGGCTGCCTTAGGGTCTTCCACCTGTTCGCAGATCGCCACCTTATAGCCCTTCTCGATCAGGCGGGCAATATACCCATCTGCGGAATGGAAAGGCACGCCGCACATAGGGGCTCTTTCTTCCTGCCCCCAGTCTTTTCCCGTCAGGGTGATCTCCAGTTCCTTGGATGCGATAACGGCATCCTCAAAAAACATTTCATAAAAATCCCCTAAACGAAAAAAAAGCAGGCAATGCTTATAATTTTCTTTGATCTCAAAGTATTGCTGCATCATGGGTGTGATCTTCGCCATGGATGAACTTCCTCCTTCTCCCTTTTTTACAAGCAAACCCGAATAGAGGAAAATGCACGCACTTTCCCCCATTCGGGTAAAAAAACATTATAAATGAAATCTTAGCCTCAGTGGCAGCCGCCGCCGCAGGAAGAGCAGCAGCTAGGGTCGCAGCCGCCGGCAGCTTCGGGTTCTTCGCCTGTCAGTGTTGCTGTGATGATATTGAATACAGAATTCATAAAGTTGTTGAAGTTCTGTTCTGCAACAAACAGATCGGAAGCCAGTTTATTTGTTCTGATTGCTTCCCCTTTTGCTTTCATTTTCTCGTTGAATTCTCTCTGTTCTTCTACAGGGATACCGCCAGCCTGCATTTTTGCTTCAAAATCATAATGCATTTTTGTGTATTCTTCTACCAGTTTTACGATTGTAGGGTCTTTTTCATATGCTTCTTTTGCAGCCAGCAGTGCTTCTACCTGAGGAGTTTTCTGCAGTTCTTCGCCCAATGCTCTTGCCATTTCAAATACTGTTGCCATAATTTCTCACCTTAGATCCTTTCACCAATTAAATAGAATGTTTTGTTATCGATGATTTTAACGGGAATCATCTGCCCGATCAAATCTTCCGTACCGGGGAAATGCACCAACATATTATTGTCGGCGCGGCCCGTCAGGATGGATTTATCCTGTTTGCTTGTCTCTTCCGCAAATACAGTCATCACTTTGCCCACCTGTTCCTGATGTACTTCATGAACAATGGGATTCAGCACATCCAGCATCCGATCAAAACGGTCTTTCACCACATCCTCGGGCACTTGGTTTTCCATGGTGGCCGCAGGGGTGCCTGTCCGCTTGGAATAGATGAAGGTAAATGCTGTACTGTAGCGAGACTGGCGAATGACATCCAGGGTTTCCTGGAAATCTTCTTCTGTTTCGCCGGGGAAGCCTACAATGATATCCGTACTCAGGGTGATATCGGGCATAGCCTCTTTCGCCTTACGTACCAGTTCCATATAGGATTCCTTTGTATAGTGGCGGTTCATGCGTTTCAAAATCTCGTCACTACCGCTCTGTACGGGCAGGTGCAGATATTTGCAGACTTTGTCACATTCCGCCATGGCTTTTATCAATTCATCAGAAAGATCCTTAGGATGGGAAGTCATAAAACGGATGCGTTCGATGCCTTCCACCTCGTTCATCATCCGCAGCAGTTCTGCGAAGGAAACGGGATTTTCCAGATTCTTTCCGTAAGAATTTACATTCTGACCCAGCAGCATGACTTCTTTTACGCCGTCTGCTGCTAGTTTCCGTACTTCTGCCAGAATATCCTCCGGCGTACGGCTGCGTTCTCTGCCGCGTACATAGGGCACGATGCAGTAGGAACAGAAATTGTTGCAGCCAAACATGATATTGACAGATGCTTTATAAGGGAAATGTCGGATAGCGGGCAGGTCTTCCACCACTTCCTGATGCTCCTGCCAAATATCATAGACCGTTTCCCCTGTTTCCATACGAGTTGCCACCAGTTCGGGCAGCTTATACAGATTGAATGTGCCGAAAACGATATCCACATGGCGATATTTCTGACGCAGGGTCGCAAGAACCGTTTCCTGCTGCATCATACAGCCACACAAGGCAATGATGGCATCGGGGTTTTTGGATTCTTTGTAATGCTTCAGCCAGCCCAGCTTGCCATATACCTTCAGTTCAGCGTTTTCACGGACACAGCAGGTGTTGTAGATGATAAAATCTGCTTCCTTTTCCACCTCTGTCCGTTCATAGCCCATTTCAGAAAGCATGCCTTCCAGTTTTTCGGAATCATGGGCGTTCATCTGGCACCCCATAGCCAAAGAATAAAATTTCTTTTTGCGGCCATTTTCCGCTTCGAACGCATCATTCTGCTCACGAATGGCACGAATATATTCCAGCTGTCTTGCCAGCTCTAAATCGCCGGGTTTGACAGCAGTTCCAGCTTTGATCTCCATAGTTTTTTCCTCTCAAAACGTATTCATTTTGCGAAAAGGGACTCTTTTCACAAGTACGGTTTAGTATAAGGTGTGACCACAGAAAAAGAAAGCGGCAGCAAAGCTGACATTTGCTTTTTCAAGGCACATCCTAAGCAGGCTTTGCCTGCGAATCCTATCATTTTGCAGCTTGCTGCAAACCAAGCAGCGAAGCTGTTTGAACTGCATGAAAATGCAGTTTATTATAACATAAGTTCAAGTCTTTCTCAATGATTTTTCTGAGAAACTTACGCAAAAGAAACGATTTCCAGAGGGTTGCCATGTTGACGGATAATTTGCAGAAGGTCTTCTGTTGCCAGATAAACGGAAGCCGTATTTTCATTGGGATGTACGCCGATCTTCTTCATTTTCAGGAAGTCCTCATCAAAGAAAACTTCTACAGCACAGGTCTCATCATTCAACACACCAAGGGGTGTCACGGAGCCCTTTTTCAGCTTCATGTATTTTTCCAGACGTTCCTCAGAAGCGAAGGACAGCCTGCCGATTCCAAGCTTTTCTCCCAATTCTTTCAGGTTCGCCTGTTTATTCGCACGGATCACGATAAGGAAATGACGTTTCCCCTTCTGATCCCGCAGAAAAAGATTTTTTGCTATGTCCTCCATATCCTCCAGCCCCAATGCTTCCATCTCATCTATGGTATAAACGGCTTTATGCTCTACCCATTCATACGCAAAACCTTTTTCATCCAAAAAGGCTCTGATTTCCTGCTTTCCATACATTTTCCATCACTCCTTCCCGAATCATTTTACCGCAAAAACCGCAGAATTACAGTATTTTTTAGAATTTTTTCGAATGTTTACACTTTGTTCACAATTCAGTCATACCCAATTCATATTGACAAGTTATGATAAAGATGTCCAAAAGAAAGAGGACAAATATTACATAGTATACATACCCTCCCCTTTTTACTGAAAAAGCACCTTACCCTGGGTGCTTTTTTTATTGTATTTTTATGAGCACATTTCATTAGATTTCTCTTGTCATATCCATCAATCTATGTTAAAATTATAACAAAGATTACGAAAAGAGGTGCTCCTATGGATCAAATGTTATCCGATGCAAAGAAAATCATCCACGATGCCATTCAGGCTTCCCTCCCCGATGAAGCAGTGAAAAAAGCCATTTACGGGAAAAATTTTGATTTCCAAGGCAAAGTCATCGTCATCGCCATCGGCAAGGCTGCATGGAACATGGCAAAAGCAGCAGCGGAAAATATTCCCCACAAAATCGATGCTGGCATTGTTTTGACAAAATATGACCATTCTCAGGGAGAGATCCCTGGCTTTACCATTTTGGAAGCGGGACATCCCCTCCCCGATGAAAATACCATCAGCGGCACAAAAAAGATCATCGAAGCCGTATCTGATCTGACAGAAAAAGACACTGTATTCTTCCTGGTTTCCGGCGGCGGCTCTGCCCTTTTTGAAAAACCCGCGGGCAGCCTTGGACTGACAGATTTTCTGGATATCACCGATCAGCTTCTAAAATGTGGTGCCGATATTGTAGAGATCAACACCATCCGCAAGCACCTTTCCGCGGTAAAAGGCGGCAGATTTGCAGAGCTGTGTGCTCCCGCAAAGGTCTTCTGTATCGCCCTCAGCGATATTCTGGGTGACAGACCCGATTCCATCGCTTCCGGCCCTGCCTGTGCCGATGCATCTACTTCCGCAGAAGCCTTCGCTGTAGTAGAAAAATATAATTTGCAGCTGACAGAGGAAATGAAGGCCCAGCTTGCCAAAGAAACACCCAAGTTTCTCTCTAATGTAACTATGGAGATCACCGGAAGTGTGACTCAGCTCTGCCAAGACGCAGCAGCCACAGCAAAAGAATTAGGCTATACCCCTACGATCTTAACAAATATGCTGGATTGCGAAGCCAAAGAATCCGGGAAATTTCTGGCATCCATTGCAAAGACGATCCGGAAAGATGGCCTTCCCCTGAAACCTCCTTGTGCGATCATTTGCGGCGGCGAAACCATCGTCCGCATCACCGGCAAGGGAAAAGGCGGCAGAAATCAGGAACTTGCCCTTTCCGCCGCAGAAAGCATCGCTGGCATGGAAGGTGTTGTGGTAGCGGCAGCAGGTTCTGACGGCACAGACGGCCCTACAGACGCTGCAGGCGGCATTGTAGACGGCAATACCAAATCTATTTTGGAGAGCAAAGGAATCTCCATTTCCGCTATTCTGGCAGATAATGATTCCAATCGTGCTTTGGGAGCAGCTGATGCCCTTTTGATGACAGGCCCGACAGGTACCAATGTTAACGATATTTATCTTCTTCTTTGCAGATAATTTCATACCATGTAAATGAAAGAGCCGCCCGGTAAACCGAGCGGCTCTTTCCATTATTATTCTTTTGTAAAAAGGATTTCTAAATTACCAACCTGCGCGGAATTTCATAACATCATCGGGGATATCACCATTCAGATAATCCTGGATAGATGCTTTGATGATTTCGAAGCCTTTTTTCAGGTTTTCAGGCTTGATGTTAAGAGGAGGCTGGATTCTTAGGATATTGTCTGCCAGGGAAATTACCAACAGACCTCTTTCATATGCACGATACAGGATCTTATATGTGCCTGTCGCATCGGGAACATTGTTGCCGCTTTCGTCTTTCTTTGTGATAACCAAGCCTCTGGACATATTGATCCCTCTTGTGCCTGTAGCAACCTCGGGGAATGTAGCACATACATCATCCAAACATTCCTGCATCAGTTTTGTATTCTCTGCCATGATTTTCTGGAATTCTTCAGACTGCATATAGTCGAAGGCTGCTACACCGGCTGCACATGCTGTTGCGTTGCCGCCCAGTGTAAACAGATGGGCAGGAGCGGGCAGGCAATCCATGATTTCAGCTCTGGCCATAAAGCCGCCCAGAGGGAAACCAGCACCGATGGATTTCCCCATGATGATACCATCAGGAACGATGCCAAAGTGTTCGATACCGAAGAATTTGCCTGTACGATAGAATGCCTGCTGAACTTCTTCAGAAATGAACAGGATACCATGTTTTTTGCACAGTTCATACAGTTTTTTCATGAAGATTGGATGGGCAGCCAACAGACCGGCATCACCCTGAACGGGTTCGATGATGACTGCTGCAACTTCATCTGCGGGCAGGTATGTTGCAAATGCTCTTTCGATATCTGCGATACATTCTTTTTCGCATGTTTCATCGTCATAAGATGCATCATAGTAAGGGAAGCAATAGATATCAGGCAGCATAGGGCCCATTTTTGCACGCATACGTGTTGTTACCATGGACATGGAGATAGAACCGTATGTGCTGCCGTGGTAAGCATTGATAAATGTGATGATCTTGCTTCTGCCTGTGTAAGCTCTTGCAAATTTCACTGCTGCGTCGTTGGCATCGGAACCGCAGTTGCCGAAAACGATTTTCGCAGGAATGCCGCCGGGATATACAGAAGTCAGTCTTTCTGCATATTCAATGCTCTTTTTACCATATGTGTAGGCGATTGTATACTGAGAATAGTTCTCCAACTGTTCTTTTACGGCCGCTGTGATTACGGGATGACAGCTGCCCAGATTCAAAGAGGATGCACTGGTCAGGAAGTCGATAAACTGATTATCGTCCTCATCATAGATTACATCCTGATCGATTTTTTTAATTGCCATAGGAAAATAGGAAAGGTGCTGGGTCGGTGCCATTACCTTTTTGTCTCTTTCCACCAAAGCATTACATTTTTCAGTATTCAAAGCCATTGATACCACTCCTTACTTCTATTTGACAAAGTATGTCAAAAATAGTTCTTTTGTATTTTGTTGTATAAATATAGAAACAATTTAGAACCTATTATAGTACTCTGAAAAAATTTGTCAACAGGGTTTTGTTTAATTCGCGTTAATTTTTTTTAGCTTTCGAAATCTTGTACAAGCCCAATGTCAGAATAGGAATTACATATACGATGAACATTACCCACGCCAGTGTGCCGTATCCTTTTGCAATCAGCCCTGTCAGACCAAAAGAAGAAATCGCTGTTGTACCAGCCAGCAGAATGACCGCAACCACAGGTGTTGTCCATTTCGGTGTTTCTGTACCTTTATTCTTGAATGCTTCATCAATACGGTCTGTAATGGAATAGATCAAACCGGAGCCTGTTTCAATCAGCGTACCAAACAGTACGATCTGGAATACATAACGCAGCCAAGGCATATTCATCTGAGACAGAATATAGTCGATAGGCAATTCCTGATCGATGATCACAGGATAGAAACCACACATCGCGATAAAGAGGATGATGCCGGGCAGGATACCAATGAAACCAGAGATAATACCAGCAATAGCCGCATCCTTTGTAGATTCACTGTGTTTAATGGTATACAGAACAGCAATGATGATAGCCAGATTATAGAATGCATACTGGAAACCACCGATGACCCAGTTGCCTGTTACGGGAACAGAAGAAATATTCGCCAAAATCTGGTCGCTGAAATTTGCAAATACCAAAACCAAAAACAGGAAATATACGCCATACAGCACGAAGGACCACGCAGACAGTACTTTTTCAATCAGATCAGAACCATTCATAACCAGTGCAAATACTGCAACAGACATGCCAATGACACCGATCCATTTGTTCAAACCAAATAATTCATGCAGAATCGAGCCGGCAGAAGCAGATACAACTGCCAATACGATTACAATAAAGCAGATATAAGCCACTTCGAAGATAACCCAACCGGGCCCCATCAATTCTTTCATAAAGCTCTTGTAGTCATATTTCTTAAAAATCTGTGCAAATGCAAAGGATACTGCACAGATGATGGACCATACCAACAGGGATACGATACACATACCCAAAATGCCGCCCTTTGGACCATAGCCCATGAAATACTCTACCAATTCACGACCTGTGCCGTAGCCGCCAGCGATAACGCAGGACTGGAAAACAATACCAGGAACGAAGTATTTTTGAAATTTTTTCGATGTTAAGATACTCATAGACTTTCCCTCCCTAAAAATTCATTTGTCTTTTATAATACCTTTTTCATCTGTCGACCTTTATCTTTTGTTTTGCATCAAATCACAACGAAGAAATTAAATTAAATTTAATTTAGTTATATTATATCTTAAATCATCTTGTCTGTCAATAAAAATTTAAATAAAATTTATTATAATTAAATAATTTATAAAAATATATCTATTCTTTATGATTTAAGGCAAAAAAATAATAGCCCAACAAACAATTTTGTCAGGCTATGTTTAGTATTAGTAAAGTGCTGGAGAAATGGCTGCCACTGCTTCCACTTCTTCCTCACTGGGATTATAAAGCTGATGATAGGTCTTCGGAGGCACATAGATACTGTCGCCCTCATGGAGAGTATAGACCTTGTCATTGATGTGATATTCCAAAGTACCCTTCAGCACCAATGTACATTCCCCTGCTTCATCATGGAACTGCACTATAGTGCTGCCCCAGCTTTTTGGACCAAGGCGGAAGCAAATCATTTCCATTTGTGTACAAGTATTTTTTGAACGGCTATAGGGCGTTACAAACTGATACTCCATATTGATATCAGCAAACTGTATTTTTGTTCGTTTATCCTTCGGGATAACAGTGACTTCCTCTTGTTCTTCCTGAGAAAAAAGAGAGACCAGCGGAATTTCTAACCCTTCCGCAATGCGCATTAATACGGAAAGCGAGGGACTAATAAGGTTTCTTTCTATCTGAGAAATATAACCCGGTGTAACTTCTGCTTTTTCTGCCAGATCTTTTGCTGTGATTCCCTTTTCCATGCGGATTGATTTAATTTTTTCTCCTATCACATTGGCCATCTCCTTTCATTTTTTGTATTATACTACAGGTATCGATGTCTTTTCAACGAAAACATCTCTTTCTGATAAATCAAAATTCCCATTGCCTTTTTAGGAATTTCTTCGTAAGATAGAACCAGAAAGTGTAAGGAGTGACAAAAATGGAGTTGCGCAATATCAAATCATTTATCAAAGTTGCAGAATTTGAAAACTTTTCCAAAGCAGCTGAAGCATTAGGCTATGCCCAGTCTACGATTACCATCCAAATCCAGCAGCTTGAGGAAGAGCTTGGGGTCAATTTATTTGACCGTATCGGCAAACGGGTCACCCTCTCCGAAAGAGGCCGTTCCTTTCTTGCTTATGCCAATGAAATGCTGAAGCTGGAGAAGGAAGCTTTGGAATCCGTTTCAGAAAATGATACCCCTTGCGGTGTGCTTCGCATCGGAATCACTGAAACCATCGCCAGTTCTTTTTTTTCGCAGCTTTTAGAAGAATACTTAGAAAAGTATCCTAAAATTCACATAGAAATAACCTGTGGTGTTACGTTAGAATTATACAATCAATTGGAAAAAGGCAGTTTAGACATAATTTTCCTTCTGGATCGTCCCGTTTATCGTTCTGCATTACAAACGGTATTCTCCACTCCTGCTTCCGTTCCTTTCATTGCTTCCGGTGACCATCCTTTGGCAAACCAAAAGAATGTGTCTCCAGAAAGATTGGCACAAGAAACCCTTCTCCTTAGCGAAAAAAATAACAATTATCGACAGGTATTTGATGAATTAGCTATGGAACATGGCATTGTTTTTGAAAAAACGCAGGAACTCTCCAATCTAGCCATTATTCTTTCTTTTTTAGAAAAAAATCTTGGCGTCTCCTTTTTACCCGATTATGCAGTTCCGCCTTCCCTGCAGGAAAAAAATCTTGCGTTCTTTACTGTAGCAGGCTTTGAAATTCAAATGAATCTGCAAATTTTATATCATCGTCAGAAATGGGTTTCTCCTGCCATGAAGTACTTTACAGAAACTACGAAAGCATTTCTTTCACATTTAGCCACACAAGAAAAGTCCGGTCAATGACCGGACTTTTCTTTCCATACCTCTTACCATACCGTGCGCACCGGCACATATCCTATATTGTTAATGACTGTACTAACAATACACATCGCCACAACAAATAGACATACTGCTAAAAACTCTCTCCACCACTGTTTATCAACTTTAATTTTTTTCATGGTAAGTCCTCCCTTTATGCTGCCTTGTAATGTTGTAAAAGGAGGTTCCGGAACCTTACTTTTCTTTACACCCTTATACTACCATACTCCCCTTTATTTGTGAAATTGATTGTTTCCATAAGAAGAATCAAAATAAGTGATAAGGAGAACAAATCATTTTCAATATACCTGCAAAAGAATCAGCAGTATTGTCATTACCACCATACTAAAGGGCAGCATAAAGGAATTCAATACTGCCGCCACAGAGCGATTATAACCGCAGCGTTCCGTATAGATGGGTGCAACACTGAGAATGGGCGAAAAAACGATAATCGCTAAGATCTGTCTGTACATCAATGGTACAGGCAGGAAATAGTAGATCAGTAGCGCAAACGTGATGCCCAGAGCCATACGCAGCATAAATACCCCTGTCATGTCTTTCAATTCACTTTTATTGATCTTTGGTTCAAAAAGAATGCCAATAAGTAGCATCGCCAAGAAAGCATTTGCCTGCCCGATCATCCCTGCAACCGTATAAACAGGTTCGGGCAGCTGGATATTTCCCGCGCAAAGCAGGATCATCACCAGATAAGTCACAAAGGGCATAGAAGAAAACAGTGTTTTAAGGATTTCCTTCCCATTGATACCCTCTTTCCCCTTTGCGATCATCATAGCAATGGTAAAGGTAATACCAAAGCACATGATCGCATTGCCCACATCGAACATACAGACCAACGCCACCGCATCTGCCGCAAAAAAGCTGGACATATAGGGCAGCGTGCAAAGCCCGATATTGTAGCCTGATGTATTGATGATATAGAAAGCTTTGTGGGCGGGAGATTTTTTCCTCGTCAGCAAAAGGACTACG
Source organism: [Eubacterium] saphenum (assembly GCA_945912105.1). Lineage (GTDB taxonomy): Bacteria > Bacillota > Clostridia > Lachnospirales > Anaerotignaceae > Anaerotignum_A. Next base: position 143,767 of record CAMEBC010000007.1, read on the forward strand.
GCAATTGCCACGATATGTACCCCAAAGCCGACCCCAATGGCCAGCAAATAGCTGCGGTTCAGCTCCAGTCCCCGAAAATTACTGATGATAGCCATGGGCAGTGTGATCTTCAATACCAGCTTGCTGAGAAGTCCGCTGTCATCCAAAGAGAATAATCCAACTCTCTTCAGCACAAAGCCCAATGCGATCATAAATAAAAAGCCAAAGGCTTTGACTAAAACAGTTTCCAAAAGCAGTTCCTCCTTTGTAAAAGAAAAAGGCTCCCTTGAAAGGAAGCCTTCTTAATTTCATTCATAAAAATGAATTAGATGTTTGCTTTTGCTGTTTCAGCCAGTTTTGTGAAAGCAGCGGGATCGGATACAGCCAGTTCAGCCAGCATTTTTCTGTTGATGTTTACGCCAGCTACTTTCAGACCGTGAATCAGTTTGCTGTAAGAAATGTTGTTCAGTCTAGCTGCTGCATTGATTCTTACGATCCACAGGCTTCTGTATTCTCTCTTTGTCTGTTTTCTGCCAGCGAATGCAAATGCCATTGCTTTCATTACAGACTGTTTTGCAACTCTGTACTGTTTGCTTCTAGCACCACGGTAGCCTCTAGCCAGCTTCAGTACTTTTTTATGTTTTTTTCTAGCGTTCAGCGCGCCTTTTACTCTTGCCATTGTAAAGTCCTCCTAATTAAATATACTCGAAAAATAGTTGTCCCAAGACTGCTTGATTATGCGTAAGGCAGCAGTGTCTTTTTCACTTTGTTTTCAACTGTTCTGTCAACTGTTGTAGCATGTCTCAGGTTTCTTTTTCTCTTTCTGGACTTTTTACCAAGGATGTGCTGTGTGTTGGATTTGTTTCTTTTCAGTTTACCTGTGCCAGTGATTTTAAATCTTTTTGCTGCTGCTTTTTTTGTTTTCAACTTAGGCATTGTATTATCCTCCTAAAAATGTTTTGTGATAGTTTCCTTCCGCTTTGCGGATCAGTTCTTTGGTGCCAGGAACATAACCAGGCTCTTGCCTTCCATTTTGGGCTGTTTATCTACTACGCCAAATTCTTCTGTTGCTTTTGCAAAATCTTCCATAATCTGCATGCCAACTTTGGAATGACCGATTTCACGACCTCTGAAACGGATGCTGATTTTAACCTTGTCGCCGTCCTTCAAAAATTCGTTTGCTTTTTTGACTTTTACCTGAACATCATGTGTATCGATGCTGGGGGACAAACGCAGTTCCTTTACATCAACAGTTTTCTGTTTCTTTCTGGCTTCTTTTTCTTTCTTTGCCTGATCGAATTTGTATTTACCGTAGTCCATGATGCGGCATACGGGGGGTTTCGCTGTTGGTGCGATCTTTACCAGATCCAGCTTTCTTTCGTCAGCGATTTTCTGGGCTTCCCTAGAGGAAACGATACCAAGCTGTTCGCCGTTTTCGTCGATCAGTCTGATTTCTTTGTCCCTAATTTGTTCGTTAATCATTAATTCAGTAATTGTCAAGCACCTCCCAAATAGACTGTATCCACATGCGCTTTCACGAAAAAAAGCGCCGGAAGAATCCGCCGCACACAGAAAAACAGAGCTAACCCCTGTTTCG
>CAMEBC010000008.1:0-94477 GCA_945912105.1 [Eubacterium] saphenum
AAACTGTATGGCTCCTCGAAGCAACATCCCCGGTCAAAGGAGGTGATTGCTTTCTATTTCTTTTTCTTTTTTTATTTTCCTAATCTGTTTTCCGAGCGTCTAACATACGCTATGGAAAGTATGGATATGGATACCAACACACTTGCCATCCAGACAGGTGTTTCTCATGCAACCGTTCAACGATGGTTGAACGGAGTTTATAAGCCACGCCACGACAACCTTCCTAAAATCGCCCGCGTGCTTAATGTGTCAACCGCTTTTTTCCACGGAGAAGAAAACTAATCTTCTACGCCACACTTTTATTTCAACATCCCGGGGATGCTGCTTCGAGAAGCCATGTTTTCATATTGCAAAAACCCTTGATTTCTGCTACTATGTAAGTGACTAATTTATCCGATCCCCCGAGACGTGCCAGCGTCAAAGGGGATTTTTATTTTTCTATTTCTCTGAAACATTTTTCGTATGTCATACCTGTTTCCTTCAAAATCAGGTCAATGACATATTTTGTGCATCCTCCTTCTCCTCTCATGAATCTGCTTAACGTTGCATGACTTACGCCTATCTTCGTTGCAAAGTCTAAAACCGATTTGCAGTTTATATAGATCCATGTTTCCAGATTAGGATAGATGCTCCATCCTGGTTCTTTCATTTACCCGTACTCCCCTCACACATTTCATTGCGGAAAAACAGGTATTCCAAAATTACATTTATCAGCAGGCTTGTCCCGACGCCGTACAACATGTATCCGATTCCGTACCAGTACAGAAACGTGCTGATCGTTGCTAAATCCATCGCCGCTGCAATGACCACATATGTAATAATTTTCAGAGCAATACGGATTGGTTTCCGCAATCGTCTGCGTTTTTTCTGTTTCATAATCTCACCTCCCGTTTTTTCCATTTTCCGTTTCCATCAACAGCCGCTTCCAGATGTATCAGTTGAATTCCTCCCGCTTCCAGAATCTTCAGTATTTCATCCTTTGTCACTTCTTCGATGAAGGCCTCTCCGTCTGACTCCCTTCGGTATGTCAGCCAGTAGAGCGGATCAGATCTGAGCAGTACACCTTTCTGCAGCTTTTCGATTTTCGGCAGGCTGATTTTGGGATAGCCTGTCCGGGTTAATGCGTCTCTCATATTTATTTCCTCTGCTTTCTCCCGCAATAAGACAGCTTGTCTCATCCATGGGGCAAAGCCCCTATGCTTCTTTGATACCCAGTTCCTCCCGCCGCTTCATGGCGTTCAGCTTCGCTTCCAGCAGTACAGCAGTGATTTCTCTGTCTCTTCTGGCTCTTTCTTCCGGGGAACATTCCTGTACAGAACAGGTTACCTTGTATTCTTTCGGGGCTCTTCTTTTTGCCATAGTCAACACCTCCTGTTGCATGGTATGTAAACATGATTTTGTCCTATTCCTTGACTTTTTCCGACCTTTTTCCTATCCTTTATGTACAGGCTGTTGCAGCAGCCGAGTATATACGAAAGGAGGAATGCTTATGCGTTTGAATATGGATTGTGTCCGTGATATTCTTCTCTGTGTTGAAGAAAATACAGATCTCCGAAGATATTGCCGATTCCTTGATCTGCACTATACACCTACTGCAATTTATGTTTTTGATAAACCCGAAGAACCTGCTGACTACCAAAAAGCACTTCTTGAAAAGTATTCAAATGATGTTCTTGCTTATCATGTGCAGTACTGTGTCGATTGCGATTTGATTGTTAAATGCGAAGATTCCAATGTTTATTGTACCTTCATTAGCGATCTAACCCCTGCAGGTCATGATTTCATTGCCAATATGCGTAACGATACCTTCTACAATAAAGTTAAGGATATCGGAAAAGAACTAGGTCTTAACTCCTTAAACGATATCGTTCAAATTGCAACGCACTGCGCATCTGCCATGATTAAATCCCATTTCAACATTCTTTAATGCCTACTATTTTTTTTACTACTTTAATTCGATACTTCTGTATTGTTTGCGCATCAGGCAGTTCCATCCTCAGCTCTGCAAAATACAGAAGTATCGCCATTACACTTAATCTGTAAATCGCCCATTTTGATGCCGCATACAACAGCATTCCTATAAGCATCATGACTACAAATTTCATTGGGATCACCTCCTTAGACCGCTTCTTTCTTATCTTCCGCTTCCAGACCTGCCTGAAGAAGCATTCTGATAATCTCTGAATAAGAACATCTTACAAATCTATCTTGCTTCTTTAATTCCAGAACTTTTTCATCAATTTCATCAGGCAGTGAAATTGTTACCCTTCTCATTTCTGTCATATAACTTCTCCTTTCATAAGTTCAGAACTTTTCCGTTTATTCGATTATAGTTCTGAACTTATGCAAAGTCAATACAAAGTTCATACTCTTTTTGCATAAAGTTCTGAACTATTTTTTGTGTAAAATTATATGAACTTTCACTTGCACAAGTGATGAACTGATGATATATTGATTAAAAGGAGGTGCATCATATGCCTACAATGAAACCACGTGTTACAATTACAATGAATTCTGAACAGTTTGATAAAATCGAAGAATATCGTTTCAAACATAGATGCAAAAACCAAACGCAAGCTATCCTTTCTTTAATCGAAGCCGGATTTGCTGAATTGGAAACATCTGATGAGAAAAATTCTGATAAAAGTACATTTTCTGCAGAAATAATAGAGATGTCGAAAAAATACCGTAAACTTGATTCTCACGGAAAAGAAATGGTTAATTTGGTTTTAGATAAAGAATTCGATCGCTGCGAAAATGCAGCATCTGCGTATTTGATGCCTGTAGCAGCTCATAATGACTATGCTGATGATCCAGATGAGCTGGAACGCATGAAGCGAGATTTAGACAACCTTTAATCGAGAGGAGGTCTATTATATGTGTAATTACGAACAGCTTCTGCATGACGCAGATATGGTAGGTCTCACAGTAATCGAAAAGGAATTTGAATCTAACGCAAGAGGTCTTTGTAATGGAAAAAAAATAGGCATTAAAAAGGATATGCCATTGAACGAAAAAGCCTGTGTTCTAGCAGAGGAAATTGGACATTTCCATACTACAGTCGGAGATATCACTGACCAAAGAAACACAAGCAATAGAAAGCAAGAAATGATCGCCCGAAAATGGGCTGTTGATAAAATGATTTCCATAGAGGATATCTTCCGAGCTGCAGAGCAGCCTTGCGGTACCCTCTTTGAAATCGCTGAATTTTTGGAAGTGACCGAGGAGTTTCTCCTGGAAGCTTTAGATGTTTTCAAAAAAAGATATGGACACAGTTACACATACGATGGGAAAACCATTACATTTTGTGATAATGGTTTCTGTATAAAATAAAAAATCCCCTGCAGTACCGCTAATACCGCAAGGGGAATATAGAAGATTGTTTCCTAACAGCCCTCCGAGAGTTACGATATCACAATTTGCGAACTTTTGTCAATTAAGGAGGGTATATTATGGGTCTTAGATTTCGTAAAAGTATCAAAATTGCACCCGGCGTGAAGCTAAATTTCGGTAAGAATAGCATCGGTGTTAGTGCAGGCGTAAAAGGAGCCCGCGTTTCTGTTAATTCCAATGGGCGCGTCACAAAATCTGTTGGCATTCCTGGTACCGGAATTTCCTATATGAAAACCAGTAAATTAGGAAGTTCGCCCAGCAGTCCAAAACATAAAGTTGCCTACGCAAATAATATTGCAAACAGTTCTGTTGGTGGCAATGATATTCCTCCATCCGATAATATAGGAAATTCCACCCCGAACAAAGGAAAAGGACCGAAACGCATCCTTCGCTGGCTGTTATATTTCCTTATCATTTTTGTATCAAGCTCAGTAAACGATAATCTATTTTATCCAAGTTTTCTTTTCGCCGGTATCATCCATATGTTCCACGTCAGAAATTCCATTTTTGACGATAAAAAGCGAAAGATGTCTACGATACGCACCTGTTGTTTTCTGGTATTTTCCATAGTTGGTTGTTTTGCAACGTTGGCGCCATCTGCTCCGGATGTTGAATCCATCACGATTTCCGCTTCTCAGGAAACTATGGATATCAACGATGAACAACTCATTTCTTTCTCTTATGAACCGGAAAATGCAGATACATCCGATATATCTATCGAACTGTCAGATACTACTCTGGCTGATGCTGAACTGACAGGAAATGGACAGATTGCATTAAACACATTGGCAAACGAAGGCAACTTTACTCTTCTTGCAAAATGTGGTTCTATTGAAAGTAATGAACTTACTTTCCAAGTAGTTGATGTTAAAAAAGCCGAGGAAGAACGCATTGCCGCGGAAAAGAAAGCTGAAGAAGAACGTATTGCCGCCGAGAAGAAAGCAGAGGCAGAGCGTATCGCCGCAGAACAAAAAGCTGCCGAAGAAAAGGCTGCTGCCGCCGCTGCATCCCAGAAAGCCCAGCAGTCGAACAGCCGCACAGTTTACGTTACTCCTACTGGCAAACGATATCACTATAGTAATTCCTGCAACGGAGGAACATACATTGCTTCTACATTGGATGAAGCCCTTGCCCGCGGTTTGACACCCTGTAAGAAATGTGTTGGATAATTCCTTCAGAAAAGAGGTCACCAATGGATAAACTATATGCTCTTATCGCCTCACTTGGCGAAAAATACAAAGCTGAAAAAATCGTCCTCTTCGGATCCCGCGCCAGAGGGGATAATAAAGAACGCAGCGATATCGACCTTGCTATCTACGGCATGCCCAAGGATAAGCAAGCCCTCTTCTGGTCGGATATCGATGATCTCCCCACTTTGCTCAAATTCGATCTAGTCCATGTAGATGAGGACACCGATGCAGAGCTGGTGAAAAATATTGAAAAGGATGGTGTGACACTTTATGAGCGACTTTCATAAAAAATCAGCAAATTTGGAAAAGGCAGTGCAGCGCTTACGGGAAACCATCAAAGAATACGAAGAAACCCACAGTGATTCCGTTCGTGACGGCGGCATCCAGCGTTTTGAATTCTGCATGGAACTGGCATGGAAAACGACCCGTGAATATCTGCTGGATCAGGGCTTCGTGGATATCAACAGCCCCAAGGCAGTCATGCGAGAAGCATATTCCTACGGTATCCTGAATGACGAAGCAATCTGGATCAACGCCCTGACGGATAGAAACCTGACTTCCCATGTGTACGATGAAAAAACCGCAGATGAGATCTTCTCCCGTATTCAGAATGATTATGTTTCCATTTTGAAAGAACTTTCTCAGTATTTTATTGAGAAATAAATAAAAAAATCCCCTCTCCTGTTGGCGCAGGAAAGAGGATTAAAGCGGTCATACCGTGGTATAACTCGCCCTCGACAAGCAGATTATATCATAAGACCGCTTTATTTGCATACCCTAAAATCAAATAAAGGAGGTCTTTTTTTATGATCGCGATCTATGCACGACAATCCGTCGAGAAAAAAGACAGCATCAGCATCGAGAGCCAAATCGAGTATGCAAAGCGAGAGATCTTCTCCGAGGACTATCGGGTCTATCAGGACAGCGGCTATTCCGGAAAGAACACCAACCGCCCCGCCTTCCATCAGATGATGGAAGATATCCGAAACGGCTCCATCGAGAAGGTCGTGGTATACCGTCTGGACCGTATCAGCCGTTCCATCATGGACTTTGCTGATTTCATCGATGTGCTGGAATCCAACCGGATCTCTTTCGTCTCCGCCACGGAGAAATTTGACACCTCCACCCCAATGGGACGGGCCATGCTGTATATCATCGTGGTTTTCGCCCAGCTGGAACGGGAGACCATCGCCGAACGTGTGCGGGACAACTACTATTCAAGAGTGAAAAAAGGTGCCTGGGGCGGCGGTCCTGCGGCTTTCGGCTTCGACCTGGTACGGACTACCATCGACGGCAAAAAGGCGACCATCTGCCAGCCAAACGAGAAAATAGAAGTGGTGCGGCGCATATTCGAATTATACTCCAAGCCATACACCAGTCTGGCGGACGTGCAAAAACAGCTCATTCAGGACGGTGTGCTGTCCTCCGGGGGTGTGAATTTCGATAACGTCAAGCTGTCCTCTATCCTGAAGAATCCCGCCTATGTGCAGGCGGATATCTCCATATACAACTACTACCAATCAAAAAAGGCTGTCATGGCAAACGAACCGGAGGATTTCGACGGCATCCACGGCTGTATCCTGGTGGGCAAACGGGATGCCAGCGAACGGAAGTACAAAGACGTTTCCGAACACCTTCTGGCCATCGGGCACCATGAAGGCATCGTGGACAGCGCTTCTTTTCTCTTCTGCCAGCAGAAGCTTTCCCAGAACAGGCAGATCAAAAACTCCTTCAAGGGGAAATATTCCTGGCTGACGGGACTGGTCAAATGCGGGCACTGCGGCTATTCCTTCTCCGTCCGTTTCAGCAACACAAAAGACGGACGCATCCCCTATTTCACCTGCTCCGGCAAATACTTACATAAGGCCTGCGATGCCAAGCAGACCCATCGGGTCAAGGATGTGGAAGAATATGTGCAGGCGAAGCTGGTGGAGCGTTCCCAGAATTATCATCTGGCAAGGGATAAGAAAGAGGATCCTTCCGTCAAGGAAAAGCAAAAGAAGCTGCTGGAACTGGATGCCAAGATAGACAACCTGCTCTTTTCTCTGGAATCCGTCAGCAATATCTCAGCGGAATACATCAACCGGCGCATCGAAGCCATCCACCGAGAAAAGCAGCTGATCCTGCATCAGTGTGCCGAAGCCGTGGAGGAATACAATACCATCGAGATCCGCCCCTTTTCCGCTGCCGACTGGGAAGTCACTTCCTTCGAGGAAAAAAGGAATATCGCCCGCTCCATGGTCAATACGGTTGTCCTCTCCGAGGATGGTATTCATATCGATTGGAAATAAATAAAGGTGGTCACAAACCTTGAAAAATCAAGGGTTCTGACCGCCTTTACTTTTGTTTCAGGTGTTGACAGCCTAGACTGGAAAGAACACGGTGCCGAGGCGGAAATCAACCAAGTCCTGAATCACAAGCACTTAGGCAACGGCTCCATCATCCTCTTCCACAATGATGCCAAATACACTCCTCAAGTATTGGATACCATCTTGAAAGGATTGAAGGAAAAGGGCTTCGAGATCGTCCCTATCTCTGAACTGATCCATCGTGACAACTTCGAAATGGACCACGAAGGGCGCCAAATCCCCAAAACCGCCGAATCCTGATACAAAAAAGAGCGATACTCCTTTTCCGGAATATCGCTTTTTCTTTATTTCAGTCGCTGTCTTACGACCTCATACATCAGCACCCCTGCCGCAATGGATGCATTCAGGCTTTCTGCCTGCCCAGGCATAGGAATTTTCACCCACTGGTCGCAAAGATCAGCAGCTTTCTCACTTATCCCTCTGGCTTCGTTGCCGATGAGAAAAGCACAGGAAGTTTTCAGGTTCAAATCATAAGGAAACCTATCCCCTTTCAGGTGTGCCGCATAGAGAGGAATTTCATTTGCTTTCAGCTTTGCAGAAATTTCGTTCAAATCTACATTTTGAAATACAGGCACATGGAACAAAGAACCCATGGTAGAACGCAGCACCTTAGGATTATAAAGATCTACGCTGCCCTTGGACAGGAACACCCCATCGGCACCGCAGGCATCTGCCGTACGGATGACCGTTCCCAGATTGCCGGGGTCGTTCAGTTCTTCTGCCAGCAGGAAGAAAGGATTCTCTTTGGAAAATACAGCCCCTTCATCCCATTCCAGCTTTTTGCAGACTGCCAAAATCCCCTGAGGGTTTTCTGTATCACAGACCGTCGCAAACAGCCCATCAGGCAGGCAAAGCACTTCCGCCTTTTTTTTATATCCACTCAAATCGTTTTCCGCCGCAAAGGTCTCGCTGACGGCATAGGCTTCTACTGCCCAGTCAGCAGGCACTTCGTTGATAAAACGCAGCCCTTCCGCCACAAAAACGCCCTCTTTATCCCTATTTTTCTTTATCTTCAATCCGTTCAGCCGTTTCACCCATTTATTGTCCCGGCTCTCGATTTTTTTCATGGTATCACCTCTTCTCCTATGATAAAGGAGAAACTAGCCCTTTGCAAGAAAAAGGATGCAACTTTCCAAGTTTTATGATATGATTTGTACAGGAGAGAAAACAATATCACAAAGAGGAGTGATCCATTATGACACCACAGGAAAAAAGAAAAGAACTTCTGAGCGCGACTCTGATAAAAAAACTGGAACGCCGCCATTTTGAAGCCTACTACTGCCCCACAGCAGCAGAAGCCGTAGAAAAAGCCCTGTCCCTGATCCCTGAAGGCAGCAGCATCACATGGGGCGGCTCCATGACCATCCGTGACATGGGTCTGACAAAGGCTGTCAAGGAAGGCAACTACAATGTTATCGACAGAGACACAGCAGCAAACCCCGCTGAAATGCGTGAAATGATGCGTCAGGGTCTTTTAACAGACTACTACCTGACAAGCACCAACGCCATTTCCGAGGATGGTGTGCTGGTGAATATTGACGGCACAGGCAACCGTGTGGCTTCCATCTGCTTCGGCCCCAACAATGTCATCGTCATGTGCGGTCTGAACAAAGTGGCACAGGATGTGGATGCAGCCATCAAAAGAGTAAGAGGCTATGCTGCTCCCGTCAACAGTATGCGTTTCATGGGCAAGACCCCCTGCGCCGTAGACGGCACCTGCCACAACTGCACCTCCCCCGAATGTATCTGCAATCAGGTGCTGATAACAAGAGTTTGCCGCCCCGCAGGCAGAATCAAAGTCATTCTCATTGGCGAAGAACTGGGCTATTAAGAAAAATATATCCCCTGTCAGATTGGCAGGGGTTTTCTTTTGAAAGGGGGAAACCTATGAAAATCATGGTAGATGCCGATGCCTGCCCCGTAAAGGAACTCATCATCGGCTGTGCCAAAAAACATGGTCTGGAAGTTATCATGGTCTGCGATGTAGCCCATATACTTTTTTATCAAGAAGATTTCGTCACCATCGTTACAGTGGATCAGGGGGCAGACAGTGCAGACCTTGCCATTGCCAACCGCACCCAAGAGGGAGATATCTGCATCACCCAGGATTATGGCTTAGCCTCCCTCCTGCTGGCGAAAAAAGCCACCGTCCTCCACCCCAACGGTTTTTTCTATACCCAGGAAAACATCGACCGGATGCTCTTTGAGCGTCACCTTTCCCGGGAAATGCGGCGCCAGAAAAAATCTCGCGGCGGCCACATCCGCAAGCGGACAAAAGAGGATGATGAAAAATTTCTTGCCGCACTGGAAAGAGCCATCGAAAGAGGAAAACAACATGCATAAAGCAGAAAACCCTATCCGTTTGGATAGGGCCTTTTTTACAAAATTTTTCTCATTCAGGTTTGATCCGCGCAATGCCTTCCTCGACGGCAACATCCGCCACTGCCTTTGCCACCGCATCGGCCACAGACTTATTCAGCGCAGAAGGAATAATATTTTCTGCGCTCAGTTCTTCTTCGGGGATCATTGCAGCAATGGCATATGCCGCCCGCTGCTTCATGCCCTCCGTAATTTCCTTGGCACGCACTGCCAATGCCCCTTTGAAAATGCCGGGGAAGATCAGCACATTGTTGATCTGATTGGGGAAATCGCTTCTGCCTGTCCCAACTACCGCTGCACCGCCTGCCTTGGCTTCGTCGGGCATGATTTCAGGCACAGGGTTCGCCATGGCGAAAACAATGCCCCGATCCATAGTGGCTACCATTTCTTTCGTCACCATATTGGGTCTGGAAACGCCAACGAAAGCGTCTGCTCCCTTCAGCGCATCTGCCAGCAGGCCTTTTTCATGGTGCAGATTGCTGATGTGAGAAATTTCTTCCTGACCGCTGTTCAGTCCTGCATCCCCTTCACAGATGATGCCGTTTTTATCGCACATAACGATATTCCCAAAGCCCATACTGATGAGCAGCTTGCCGATGGCGATGCCCGCCGCACCGGCGCCATTGATAACAATTTTCATTTCTCCCATTTTCTTACCTGTCACCTTCATAGCATTCAGCATAGCCGCCGCTACCACGATGGCTGTGCCATGCTGGTCATCATGGAATACGGGGATATCGCATATTTCCTTCAGTCTCCGTTCAATCTCAAAGCAGCGGGGAGCGGAAATATCCTCCAGATTGATGCCGCCAAAGCTTTTGGAGATCAGATAGATGGTATTGACAATGGTATCTACATCCTTGGAATCGATACACAGTGGGAATGCATCCACATCGCCAAATTCCTTGAACAGGACGCATTTCCCTTCCATAACGGGCATACCCGCCGCAGGGCCGATATCCCCCAACCCAAGAACAGCTGTACCGTCTGTGATAACCGCCACCAGATTGGAACGTCTGGTCAGGCGGAAGGATTCCTCATAGTCCTTTTCAATGACACGACAGGGCTCTGCCACGCCGGGGGTATATAGCAGGGACAGATCCTCTCTTGTTTCCACAGGCTTTCTGGAAACTACTTCGATCTTCCCGTTCATTTCATAATGCAGCTTTAGTGCTTTTTCGTTGATATCCATAAAAATTGCTCCTTTTTCATTTGTTCGGCAGAGAAACACAATGCATTCCGCTCTGCATCCGCCTGCAGGCAGACGATGCAAGGGTTTTCATGCCTTGATCTCCCCTTTATACCATCTCTTCCGGATGGAATACTTCATCAAATTTATCTTCTGTCAGGAAGCCCAGAGCGATACACGCTTCTTTCAGGGAAATGTTTTCCACATGGGCTTTTTTCGCAGTTTTTGCCGCATTTTCATAGCCGATATAAGGGCTCAGGGCGGTTACCAGCATCAGGGAGCGGTTCAGGTTTTCTTCCATTTTTTCTTTGTTCGCCCTGATGCCGCAAACGCAGTTTATACGGAAGGAATCCAGCACATCCGCTAACAGTCTGACAGACTGGAGAAATTCATAGATCATCACAGGCATAAAAACATTCAGCTCCAGATTGCCCTGAGAAGCGCAGATGCCGATGCCTGCATCATTGGCCATGACCTGTACCGCCACCATAGTCACCGCTTCGCACTGGGTCGGGTTCACCTTGCCGGGCATGATGGAAGAGCCGGGCTCGTTTTCAGGAATGAAAATTTCGCCCAGACCACAGCGGGGGCCGCTGGCCAGCCAGCGCACATCATTGGCGATCTTCATCAGATTTGCCGCCAGTCCCTTCAGGGCACCATGGACAAATACAATCTCATCTTTGGCGGTCAGAGAATGGAATTTATTATCCGCTGTAATAAAAGGAATGCCTGTCAGCTTAGAAACCTCTTCCGCTGCCGCTTCCCCAAAGCCCCCAGGGGCATTCAGCCCTGTGCCGACGGCTGTGCCGCCCAAAGCCAGTTCCGCCGCTTCGGCAAGGCTCATTTCGATCATTTTTTTGCTTTTTTCCAGCATATTTCTCCAACCGCTGATCTCCTGAGAAAACGTGATAGGGGTCGCATCCTGCAAATGGGTTCTGCCCGTTTTGATAATACCTGCATTTTCCTGTTCCAGACGAAGCAGTTCCTGGATCATTCTTTCGATGGCGGGGATCAGTTTCTTCTTTGTTTCCAAAACAGCGGCAATGTGCATGGCTGTGGGAAAAGTATCATTACTGCTCTGGCTCATATTTACATGGTCATTGGGGTGCAGCAGCTTTTCCCCGGCGATCTCGTTGCCCCGATTGGCTACCACTTCGTTCATATTCATATTGCTCTGGGTGCCGCTGCCTGTCTGCCATACCGCCAGGGGAAACTGGTCATCCAGCTTGCCTGCCAGTACCTCATCGCAGACCTGACCGATGATGGCACAGCGTCTTTCATCCAATTTGCCCAATCGGCAATTTGCCTGTGCCACCGCCTTTTTCAGGATAGCAAAGGCATATGTGATCTCTTTTGGCATTTTTTCTATGCCGATCTTAAAATTTTCATAGCTTCGCTGGGTCTGGGCGCCCCAATAGGCATTTGCGGGCACCTTCATTTCGCCCATGGAGTCTTTCTCGATGCGATATTCCATGTTCCTTCTCCTTTGTATCTTCTTCTGGTCTTTGTTCTCTTTTTCCTATAGAGGGATGTTCTTCTTTTCCGGAGTGTTCCCCATTGTCTGTTATTGTAGCACTCCCGTCTCCGGCCTGCAAGCGCACTTGTCTTTTCCTGCAAAAAATGCTAGAATTTCTTCATAAGATCCTATAAAACTCAGACAAGGAGGAATGAATCATGTATACTACAAGCATTGCCATTCAGGTTTTGCCTGATGTTTCCGATATCAAAACTGTCTGCGCTATCGTAGATAAAGTCATCGCTTATATTGAAAGCACAGGCTGTCATCACGAGGTTGGACCCTTTGAAACAGTAGTAGAAGGCGATTTCGACAAGCTGATGGAGATCATCAAACGCTGCCAGGAAATCCCCATTGAAGAAGGCGCCCCCTCCACCAAAGCCTATGTGAAGATCTTCCACAACCCCGCAGGTGTTCTCACCATCAACGAAAAAATCGACAAATACAGATAAACCATTGGAACAAAAAAGGAAAAGAACTATGAAATACATCATTTTTGACCTGGACGGTACCCTCATCGATTCCATGCCCATCTGGCGCGGCACAGGGGAGACCTTCCTCACCAGACATCACTTCCCCGTTCCTGCAAATCTGCTGGATGTGGTAAAAAGCCAGACATTATATCAGTCTGCGGAATATTTCCGCGATACACTGGGCGTCCCCATGGAACCCCAGGCCATTGTAGACGAGATCATCGCCTATGTGGAAGATGCCTATCGCCATACCATTCCCCTGAAGGAAGGCGCAAAAGCTTATCTGGAAGCCATGGCGGAAAAAGGCGTGAAAATGTGCATCCTCACCGCTTCGGAAGCAAGCTATATCCTGCCTGCGCTGGATCGGCTGGATATCCATAAATACTTCGACTGCATCCTTACCTGTACGGAACTGGACGAATATAAGGAGGACGGCAAGGCATATCTGACAGCCATGGAAAAATTGGGCGGCACACTGGAAGAAACCGTTGTTTTTGAAGATGCGGGCTATGCTGTCAAAGGCGCCAAAGCCGCAGGGTTTACCGTCTATGCTGTTCTGGACCATTCCATCCGTAAAAACGAGATCGAAAAGATCAAAAAACTGGCAGATAAATGCATTCGTTCCTATGAAGAACTGCTGTAAAAACAGGAGGTCATACCCTTGAAAAAACAGAGATTGCACGTTCTGGTCATGGATGGCCAGGGCGGTCAGCTAGGCAGTCAGCTCATCAAAGCACTGCAGGCATATCAGGATAAGCTGAACATCATAGCCGTGGGAACCAATGCCACTGCCACCGCAGCCATGCTGAAAGCCGGGGCAAAGGAGGCCGCCACAGGGGAAAACCCTGTCATCGTTGCCTGCCGCAAAGCTGACGTCATCATCGGGCCCATCGGTATCGTCATCGCAGATGCCATGTTGGGGGAAGTGACTCCGGCTATGGCAGCCGCAGTGGGTCAGGCCGATGCCACCCGTATCCTCATCCCTGTCAATAAATGCGAAAACCTGATCGCAGGTGTTTCCAATCTACCCATGTCTGCTTTGATACAGGATGCCGTTGCAAAGCTGGAAAAAATCCTGGAAGATCGCTGGGAATGCCTTGCATAAAAAGCCTGTATGGCAAAACCATCTCCAAACCAAATCGATAAAACAAAAAAAGAAAGCCGTAAGACAGCTGTGTCCTGCGGCTTTTGCTATGTAAGCAGTTTTTTCATGATTTCTCTATATCCTCGCCTCGGTAATAGGCAGCGGCTCTTTCCGGGTTTACCATATTGATAAAACAATCCGTGGCATATTCAAAGCCTGCGAAACCGCCGATCCGGGGCAAAATCTCGATATGCCAATGGAAATCTGTATTTCTGGGGCCATCCATCACACAGATATTATAGCCGATATCCTCCTTGAGCCTTGTGACCTTTTGCAGAGTCTCCCACAAAAGCTGGGCAAGGTCCTTTCTCTGGGCATCGTCCATATCCCCAAAGTCCCTCTGGTGTAGCTTCGGTGCCAGCCAGACCTCATAGGGGAATCTGCCCGCATAGGGGGTGATGGCAAGGAAATGCTCTGTTTCCCCGGCGATACGCTTGCCCTGCGTCCTTTCGTAAGCCAGCATTTTGCAAAAAAGGCAATCCGCCCCCTGCATTTTTTCCGCCATAGCCGCCGCCCGTCTGGGCACCACAGGCAGACCCATCACCTGCCAATGAGAATGGCGGATGCTCATGCCGGCAGAAGGGCCGCAGTTCTTGAAAATCTGTACATATTGTGTATGCTGGCGGATGCGGAAATGATTCAGTCTGTCCTGCAATACATGCAGCACCTTTTCGATGCGTTCTACGCTGAAGGCATCGATGGTCTCATTATGGTCAGGGGTATCCACCAGCACTTCATGCCTGCCCCTGCCCGCTGTCTGTTCATAAAAGGCTTCCCCTTCCACCTCGCCGCAGTCTTCCTTCACCGCAGGGAACATATTGGGGAACACCCGCATCTGCCATGCCCCGTCAGGGCCATCCTGATAGACTGCATCTGTGGTCCATGTTTCATGGCCGCCGCAGAAGGGGCAGTTTTCATTATTCGTATTTTTCGCCTTGGTATTATGGACAAATTCATAGGGGCGATTCTTTCGATTTTCCGCATAAAGCGTCATTTCTCCCGTGAAGGGATTTGTTCTGAATTCAGACATTCTCATTCCCCTTTCTGATACGTCCATTTTTCGATGCCCCGGAAAACATTGCTTTCCACAGGGCTGATCTCCCCACCGATATTTTTAGAAGCGAATACTGCCTGATTGCGGTAAGCAATGCTGATATAAGGCAATTCCTCCACCAGTTTTTTCTGCAGGCTGCTGTAGGCCAGCAAAGTCTGCCCCTCGCCCACGGCTGTTTTCGCCCCTTCCAGAAGCTGATCCACCTCAGGATTACTGTAGCCGATATAGTTCAGGCTGCCGCCTGTGCCAAAAAACGGTGCCAGGTCTGTCACCTCGGAGCATTTCCAGCCGCCCACGATGATGTCATACTGTCCATTGATGAATTTTTCCTGATATACTGCAAAGGGCTGCTTATCAATGGTGATCTCAAAGCCGATGGCAGTCAGTTCTTCCTTCATCTTGGAAGCGATCTGCACTCTGCCTGTATTTTCCTGATTGACCAGAATCGTCGCCTGCAGGGGCTTGGATACGCCATTGACGTTTTTTTTCAGCCTGCCATTGCCGTCTGCATCTGCCCAGCCGCCGTTTTTCAGAAAAGTTGACGCCATAGTAGGGTTATATCCATACAGCGCAACATTTTCCTCGTAGAGCCAGCTTTTGGGGTTGATGGGCGTATTGGTCATCACGCCATAGTTCAGATAAACGCTTTCCATCAGGCTTTCCTTGGGCAGGGCATACGCCACTGCCTGCCGCAGGGATTTATCCTGAAAGAGTTCCCGTTTGAAATTGAAAGCAATAAAATCGTATTCATTGGAGGTATACTGATACATGCCGGAGATCCCTTCATCGGCATATCTGCCTGCTTCCATGGCATCTGTCACCAAAACATCGGTCATGCCCTGCTCGAAAGCATTGATATCTGTTTCTTCCCCTGCCGTCACCTTCACGCGGACACGGGAAATATTGGGCGTTTCCCCATGATAGGAAGGGTTTGCTTCCAGCATCAGTTCTGCTGCCTGTTTATAGGAAACCAGGCTGTAGGGCCCATTGCCCATGGGCTTCAGGTTGATCTCCGCCTTAGGGTCATTCTGTCCGCCGTAATAGGCTGCGGAAATGACAGGGAAGCGCAGAGCAGAGATATTGGAACTGAAAGTATCATGGAAGGTAAACACAACCGTATATTCTCCTGTTTTTGTGCATCCGCTGACATAATTCAGCACCTTTTTATAAACTGCATCCTCCGGGGCATTTCTGATGGTGTTCAGGGAATAGACTACATCATCGGCAGTCACTCTGCCGCCATTCTGCCAAAGGAGGTTTTGGTTCAGCTGCACAGTCAGGCTTCTGCCGTCGGGGCTGATCTCCCAGCTTTCCGCCACAGCGGGACAGGCTTTGCCGCTTTCATCAAACTCCATCAGGGGCAGATATATCAGCTTTAAGATACGGTCTACCGTTTCTTCTCTATTCAAAAGGGGGTTCAGGGTTTCCGGGATACGCATGGAAAGATTCAATGTGTCTGTCTCCCCCTCCTGTATATTTTCCCCGCCCACTGCGGTAAAATCTTCTTCTGTCTGCTCTTGTCCGCCCTGCCCGCAGCCGGAAAGGCTCAGGCAAAGGGTCAGCAGAAGCAGCCAAATCCTTTTTTTCATAGTTCTTCAAATCCTCTCAAAAGCCATCACAGGCGATACACAAAGCGGTATATCCTTTCCGCCAGTTCCACCCGCTTCACATAGCTTTTCGTTTCTCCATAGGGTATTTCATCCAACGTGATGCCGTCACGGCTCATTTCTTCATCGGCAAGCCATCGGGCCACATTCCCATGGCCTGCGTTATATCCTGCCAAGGCAGTCTCCTGCACACCATCAAATTTTTCATAGAGCCAGTGCAGATACCAGCAGCCGATACGGATATTTGTGTCCGGGTCGGTCAGATCGATAGCCGAAGGGTCTAATCCCATCTGCTCCGCCGCCCACCAGCCGGTCTCTTTCGTTACCTGCATCAGCCCCACGGCATCGGCGGAAGAGACTGCCTCTGGCTCGAAGCGGCTCTCGCAAAAAATGACACCATAGACCAGACTTTCCTCCAGCTGATACTGGGCAGCATATTTCTCCACCATATCCTGATATTTCAAAGGCAGGACACGGGGAAGCACCACGCAATAGCCGAAGGTCACCAGCAGTACCAAAGACACCGCCAGCGTAAACAATTTCTTTATGAATCGAATCATTGTCGTTAGCTTCCTTTATATTGTTTTCAAAAGTTCAGACAGCTGTCCCTGCAGATATGCCAGATCTTTGCTGTTATCAATGACAGTATCCGCCGCCTGTTTGTATTCCTCCCAGGTTTTCTGGTTGGCGATACGGGCCTTTGCCAGTTCATAGGTCACACCATCCCGTGCCATGACCCTCTGGGCACGGACTTCCGGGTCGGCATAGACCACCCAGACCCCATCGCAGACCTGTTCCAATCCAGCTTCCAAAAGCAAAGGCGCATCCAGAACGATGGCTGTGGCTGTGCCTGCTGCTTTTGCTGCAGCGATCTGTCTGTCTACCTCTGCACAGATATATTTATGGGTACATCGGTTCAGAAATGCCAGTTTTTCCCCGTCGTTGAACACGATCTCGCCCAATTTTTTGCGGATGATATTACCATCCTCGTCCAAAATGCCCGTACCATAGTACTCGATAATCTCCTGATATGCAGGTTCGCCCTTCAGGATGATCTCATGGGCGATCTGATCCGCATCTACGATGACTGCCCCCGCTTCCGCAAGGCTCTTGCTGACAACGCTTTTGCCGCTGCCTGTGCCCCCTGTCAAACCAATTACTTTCATAGCTTTCTACCTCTTTTTATTTCGCTTCGAACCAGGATGCGCCCTCATGCACATCCACATCCAAAGGAACGGCAAGCTCCACTGCCTGTTCCATATTTTCCTTCAAAATTTTCGCCACGGCTTCTTTTTCGTCCTTGTGGGTCTCAATGAGCAGTTCATCGTGTACCTGCAGGATCAGACGGGAACGATAGCCGCCCTCTTTCAGTGCTTTATGCACCTTCACCATGGCGATCTTGATGATATCCGCCGCAGAGCCCTGAATGGGCATATTCATAGCTGCCCGTTCCCCGGCTGCCCGCTGGATAAAGTTTCCGCTCTGCAGTTCCGGCATAGCCCGTCTTCTGTTCCACAAGGTAGAAACATAGCCCTCCTTGGCACCATTTTTGATGGTCTCGTCCATAAAGGTCTTGATTTTGGGATATTTTGCAAAATAGGCAGAAATATAATCCTCCGCTTCCTTTCGGGAAATGCCCAAATCCTGCCCAAGGGTAAAAGAACCCTTGCCATAGATGATGCCGAAATTGACCGCCTTGGCATTGCTTCTCTGCAAAGGGGTCACCTCGTCAAAGGGCACATGGAACACCTGAGAAGCCGTCAGTCTATGGATATCCTGATTGTTTCTGAAGGCATCGATGAGGGTTTCATCCCCGGAAATATGAGCCAAGACCCGCAGCTCGATCTGGGAATAGTCCGCATCCAGGAAGCAGTAATCGTCGCTTTCAGGAATGAAAACCTTTCGCAGTTCACGGCCCAGTTCCAGACGAACAGGGATATTCTGCAGATTGGGCTCTGTAGAAGAAATACGACCCGTTGCCGTGATGGTCTGGTTAAAGGTGGAGTAGATTTTCTCTGTATTCATATCCATCACCGCCAGAAGCCCATCGGCATAGGTGCTTTTCAGCTTTGCCAACTGTCTGTAGTTGAGGATATGTTCCACGATAGGGTGTTCGGTACGCAGCTTTTCCAGTACATCTGCTGCCGTGGAATAACCGGTCTTAGTCTTTTTGCCGCCCTTCAGCCCCAGTTTTTCAAAGAGGATCACCCCAAGCTGTTTGGGGGAATTTACGTTAAATTTCTCCCCTGCCAGGGCATAGATTTCCTCTTCCATGCCGTCCATGCTTTCTTCCAGTCGTTTCTGATAAGCCAGCAAAGCTTCTTTGTCCACCTTGATGCCGTATTTTTCCATATCCGCCAATACATTGATCAAAGGCATTTCGATTTCGTAGAACAAATTTTCCTGTCCGTTTTCTTTCAGTTTTTCTTCCATCACAGCCTTGGCACGGAAGGAGATCTCCGCCTGTCTGGCGGCGAAGACTGTTCTTTCCCCTTCAGGCAAGGATGCAAACGCCTTTTTGGCTCTGCCCTTGCCCAGCACTTCCTCCTGAGAGGGATAGGTCTCGTTCAGGAAGGTATTGGCGATATCGTCATATTCATAGGAACTGCCTGTAGCATTCAAGATATAGGCTCCAATGGCGGTATCAAAGGATGCTTCGAAGCCATCGTAGCCATAGCCCCGCAGCAGCTTGATATCCCGCTTTACATCATGACCGATTTTTTTGTAGGCAGGATCTTGGAAGAAATCCTTGAAGATTTTCAGGATATCATCCATCAAAAGCTGCATGGATGCTTCCACAAACACACCGCCCAGCTTTTCCTGATACAGCGCAAGCCCCTGACATGCATCGTTATCATAAATGAAAATATAAGCCGCTTCGCCTTTTTCCAGGGCAGCCATGATGCCTTCTGCACCTTCCCTGTCGGCGATCAGCTCACAAGTTTTTTCTTCTTTTTTAGGCGCAGCGGCAACAGCCCCCTCAAAGCGGCTGAACATGCTCTTGAATTCCAGCCGTTTCACCAGTTCATAGGCTTCGGCGTTGAACATATCGTTGATTTTCAGCCCATCTTTGTTCCATTCCAGGGGCATATCCCTTACGATGGTCGCCAAAAATTTGCTCAGTCTCGCCTGTTCCTGAAATTCTGCCAGATTTTCCGATGCTTTTTTTGGCTTGATCTCCGCCGCATGTTCGATCGCAGTTTCAATATCGTGATACTGCTGGATGATCTTCGCCGCCGTTTTTTCGCCGATGCCGGGCACACCGGGGATATTATCGGAGGCATCTCCCATCAGGGCCTTCATATCGATAAACTCCGTAGGTGTCACACCATATTTTTCCACAACATCTGCCGCGTAGTAATCCTCTGTTTCCGTGCGTCCCCCTTTGGTCTTGGGGATGCGGACTTTCAGCTTTTCCCCTGCGATCTGCAGCAGGTCTCTGTCACCGGATACCACCACAGGCAGCACGCCGTTTTTCTCCGCCAGGGCAGACAACGTCCCCAGAATATCATCGGCTTCATAGCCTTCCTGTTCAAAAATGGGGATGTGCATGGTCTGCAGTACCTCTTTCAGCAGGGGCATCTGCTCCCGCAGTTCTTCGGGCATCCCTTTTCTTGTGCCCTTGTATCCGTCAAAGGTTTTGTGCCGGAAAGTAGGTGCGTGCAGGTCGAAGGCCACCGCCAGATAATCGGGATTTTCTTCGTCCAGCAGCTTAAACAAAATATTCAGAAAACCGTATACCCCGTTGGTATAGCGGCCTTCCCCATTGGTCAGCAGCGGAACCCCATAATAGGCACGGTTCACGATGCTGTTCCCATCGATCAGCATGATTTTTTCAGCCATAAAAATAGCCTCCTAAATTTCATAGTTTGGAAAGCGAAAAGCGTTTTTCCCGCTGTTTTTTTCACCTTTCCGAATATATTAAAGCAAAAATGCGTAAGACTCCACATTAAATTTCATTATACACCAAAACCGAGAAAAAACCTATCTTCGAACAGAAAAAAATACCCAGACAATATACTTTTTTCGTTCCAGTTGCATATAGTTGAAAGAAATCATTTTCTCTCAGGAGGAGTAATATGAAAAAGAAGATCAGTTTGGCTCTGGCGGGGCTGTTATGCTTAGGCGCAGGGGTTGGCTGCAGTTCACAGCCCACAGAGGATGCCCTCACTCCGGTGCGTCTCAACGAGGTGGTGCATTCCGTCTTTTATGCGCCCCAGTATGTGGCTCTGGAAAAAGGCTTTTTTGCTGAAGAAGGGCTGGATGTGACGGTAGCGGTGGGCAATGGTGCCGATAAATCCATGACCGCCCTCCTTTCCGATTCTGCGGATATCGCCCTTTTGGGTACAGAAGCGGGCTTGTATGTCTGCGCCGAAGGGAAAGAGGATTACCCGAAAACCTTTGCCCAGCTGACCCAGCGGGCAGGCAATTTTTTGGTTTCCAGGGAAGAAGAACCTGATTTCCAGTGGACAGATCTGGCAGGAAAATCTGTCATCGGCGGGCGATTGGGCGGTATGCCGGAGCTGGTTCTGGAATATGTCATCAAGGAAAACGGCATGACCATCGGGGAGGATATGGAAATTATCAACAACATTGATTTCTCCTCCACCGCCGGGGCATTCCTTGGGAATGTGGGCGACTATACCGTAGAATTTGAGCCTGCAGCCACCACACTGGAACAGAGCGGTGCCGGGCATATCGTAGCTTCTTTGGGGGAAGCCAGCGGCTATGTACCTTATACGGTCTACATGGCAAGGGATGATTTCATGACAGAGCATCCCGATATCATCGAAGCCTTCACCCGTGCCATCTATAAAGGGCAGCAGTGGGTAGACAGCCATACCTCTGCTGAAATTGCGGAAGTTATCCTGCCCCAGTTTCCCGACAGCGATGCCGAAACTCTCACCACCATCATCGAACGCTACAAAGCTCAGGATACCTGGAAAACCGACCCTACCGTTTCCGAAGAAGGCTTTGCCCTGATCCAGGAAATCATGATGGAGGGCGGCGAATTGGCAGAAGCTATTCCCTATGAGGATATCGTTGTGACGGATTTTTCTGAAAAAGTCATGCAGTAACTCAGTTTTATTTCTTTCATCAAAAAAGGAGCGGCAGGTTCTTGCCTGTTGCTCCTTTTTTGCTTTTAATCCTCTTTTTTATCAAAAATAAAGACCAAGGAAAGGATCAGGATGGCCACTGTCAGCAGAAGTGCCCAGTTGCAGGGAAACTCCAATGCATATCTCCAGGCATCCTCCCACCATTGGCCCCTTACCATATCCATTCCCTGTATCATCCGCAACAGGAACAGTTCCAGAGATAACGTAAGTCCTCCGAAAATAATTCCCAACAATCCAACCGTTTTTCTTTTCACAATAATCCCCCTATTATAATACAATGTTACTTTTGCTTTTTCGTTATTTTTTCATGTTTTACTCCGGTGCTGTTCCGTCTTTCTGTACTCTTCTCTGGATTTCTCCTGCAAAGTCTACCACGGCAAAGCCTTCTGCACAAAATTCCCCAGAAGAAGTGATAACTGCGCCGACCCTTGCCATGTCCTCCATATTCACTCTTTGAATTTCCTCCGTATTAGAAGAACAGCAATCCTCGATGATGAGAATATTATAATCCAAAGACAAGCCGTCATAGCAGGAAGTACGGATACAATTTGGTGTAGTTGTCCCCGTCAGGATCACCGTTTTTACCCCCAGTCTCCGCAGAATCAGGTCCAATTCTGTCTGGAAAAAAGCGGAAAAGCGGGGTTTTACAATGGTATAATCCCCTTCCACAGGCTGAAATTCCTTGGGCACATCGATGGACAAAGGCCCTGTGCTGCCGGGTGCAAGGTAGCGGCCGCCCCCTGCCCAGCTGTCATATCTGGTAAATTCCACATCACTGCCGTTTTTGCGGTAAATACGGTTTACAAAGAAAACAGGGATGCCCCGTTCTCTCGCCTTTTGGATGACTCTGCCGCAGGCAGGCACGCTGGCTGCCGCCTGTTTGATGCACAAAGGTGATTCCTCACTGATAAAGGCATTTTCCATATCGATCACGACCAAAGCCGTTGTTTTCCAATCCATTTTCCATTCCCCTTTCACGATCATGTTTCTAAAAATATACCATATTTTTTCTTTTCTGACTATCGTTTCTTTCCAGAGGGAAAAGCACCATTTGTCCTTTTTGCAATATATTGAAAGTATCTAAATTCCCAAGGGAGGTCGTTCCCATGCGCCCCATCGTTTCGTTAGAGGACGTCAGCCTGCGCTATCACAGCATCAGCGGGGAGACGCCTGCGGTTTCCCATTTGAACCTCACCGTCCAATCAGGCGAATTCATATCTATCGTCGGCCCCAGCGGCTGCGGCAAATCCACCATCCTTTCCATGCTGGCAGGGCTGCTGGCTCCCTCGGAAGGACACATAGAAGTCAACGGCAATATCGGCTATATGCTTCAAAAGGATTATCTCCTCCATTGGCGCAGCATCCGCTCCAATGCTCTTTTGGGGCTGGAAATACAGAAAAAACTGACCCCGGAAACAATCGCCTATGTGGATGCCCTTTTGGAACAATACGGTCTGGGGGATTTCAAGGAAAGCTACCCCTATCAGCTTTCCGGCGGCATGCGCCAAAGGGTCGCCCTCATCCGCACCCTTGCCATCCGCCCCGATATCCTGCTGTTGGATGAGCCCTTTTCCGCTCTGGATTATCAGACCCGTCTTTCCGTTTCCGACGAGATCGGCACCATCATCCGCAAGGAAGGCAAGACCGCCATTCTGGTCACCCATGATATCTCCGAAGCCATCAGCCTTTCCGACCGTGTCGTTGTGCTGACGAAACGACCTGCAAAACTGAAGAAAATTTTTCCCATCCGCTTTTCTATGGCAGAGCATACCCCAATGCAGGCAAGGGAAGCCCCGGAATTCAAAGATTATTTCAACGCGATCTGGAAGGAGTTGGATGTCCATGTTTCATAAAAATGATTTGAAAGCCGTCTCCAAAGAACAGGCAGACTTTCTTTCCCGTATACAAAAGCGAAAAACAGCCGTACTGGCTCTGCAGATCATCCTGCTGATCTCCTTTTTCCTTCTTTGGGAGATTGCCGCCAGACAGGGATGGATCGACCCCTTCCTGTTCAGCCAGCCCACCCGTATGCTGACTTCCGCCATGGATATGATGCGGGACGGCACCCTCTTTCTGCATATCGGCACCACCCTTTGGGAAACCGTTGCCGGCTTCCTTTTGGGGACGATTCTGGGTACCCTGACGGCAGTCCTCCTGTGGTGGAATCGTTTCATCTCTGATGTGGCAGAGCCCTATCTGGTGGTCCTCAATTCTCTGCCAAAAACTGCTCTGGCTCCCATCATCATTGTTTGGTTCGGGAATAACCAAAGCTCCATCATTCTGGTGGCTCTGCTGACTTCTATTGTGGTTACCATCCTCTCTGTCCTGAATGGGTTTCTGCAGGTGGATGAAGAACGCATCAAGCTGATCCAGATTTTCGGCGGCACAAAGTGGCAGGTTTTGACAAAGGTTGTATTTCCTGCAAATATCCCCTGTATTCTCAATGCTTTGAAGATCAACGTGGGGCTTTCCTTTGTGGGCGTCATCGTCGGGGAATTTCTGGTGGCTCAAGATGGTTTGGGCTTCCTCATCATATATGGCGGTCAGGTTTTCAAACTGGATTGGGTCATGATGAGTGTCATCATCTTGGCCATCCTGGCAGCCGTGATGTATCAGGCCATTGCCCTGCTGGAAAAACGTTTTACGAAATGGTAACTCTAAACTAAAATGAATGCATTTGATCATTTCCTCCAAAAGTCATTCTCGCCCGCCGCATCAAAAGTACAAAAGTTTATTTACATCTCCATTTTGAATATGATAAATTTCTAATGTCATTCATAATAAAACCTCCTTTGATTTTGAAAGCGGTTGGGAAACCATTTTCGATATATCAAAGGAGGTTTTATCTGCTATAAACCCCTTATTCTATCAATCCGGCAAAATTTCCGTCCTGATAGCCTGTTATTTCTTTCATAAAGTTCGTTAAGCTTTTTCCTTGCTGTCGTAATTCATCCATCGTAACATTAGCCACAATCACTTTATCATGGATGATCAAAGCCCTGTCGATAAAGTTTTCGATCTCATCGATCTCATGGGTGGTGATAAAAATGGTTTCTTCCCCCGTCAGGCTGCCTGCCAGTGCCTGCATGAAATCCTGTCGGGTAAACATATCCTTGCCGATAAAAGGTTCGTCCATAATCATGTATTTTGCCCGTTTCGCCATACCGGCTGCCACTTCTGCTTTGGCCTTCTGCCCTTTGGACATATTTTTGATGGGCTTATCCTCCAATTGGAAATAGGCTACCAGCTTTTCATAGTAGCTCACATCAAAATCAGGGAAGAAATCCAGCAGAAATGCCCCAAATTCCTTTGGTGTCAGGTCCTTGAAATAGCTGCCTGCTTCGCTGATATATGCCACCTTCCCATAGGATTCCTGCACAGGTTTTCCCTCTATGGAAATGCTTCCGCCTCTGGGGGTCAGGATACCTGCCAGCAGCTTCAATAGCGTAGACTTGCCAACGCCATTGGCACCAAGCACCCCAACGATCTCTCCTGTTTCCACCTGAAAAGATACTTCCTTCAGGATATCCATTCCAACCAGATAAGAAAACTTCAAGTCTTTTACTTCTACCATCTGCTTCCCTCCTTCCAATTGCCCGCGATATAACACTGCATATATCTGTTCAAGGTATGATCACCGGATGCGACCACCTCTTCTTTTCGGATATAGCCTGCCTTTGGCGCATTGTCTACGCCGGCAAGGAATTTCAGGTCATCCTGCCAGAAATCTGTTTTCAGCCTGCCTCGGTAGAGAAGCTCTCCGCTGTTTTTCTCATAAACTTCCAGATACTCTGTTTCCGGTGTGCCATAGCCCAGCACTTCCTCGATCTGTTTTCCTTCTTCCGCAGTTCTGCTGTTGAAATACAGCACTCTGTCCCCACGGACGATCGCCCGATCTCCTTTCCCGTCGAAAGAAACTTCTTCAACTGTTCCTGCATGATCGATCCAAAGAAGAATACTTCCTGTAATCATGCTGGCCCCGCCATAATGCTGGTCGTTTTCTTCTGCCTCCAGAAATCCCCGCACATCGATCTCCACAGAAGTTCCTTCTTCCCATGGAACGATATTGGATGCAACTTCATCGGCGATGCGGAAATCGCTATATACATAAGTCATATCTTTTTTATATTGCTCGGATTCATCCAAAAGCTGTGTGCTGCCCCTGCCCAACAGCTTCCCTGCGGTATCATAAACATCCGCAATGAAGGTGTCCCCTTCTGTGCGATAGAGCAGCAACAAGTCTTTTTCTGCAACAGATTCCAGCCCCACCACTTTGCTTTCTGCCGGATCAGGAACAGGGATCAGCGGAACAGCCTCCCCTAATACTGTTCTGTCCCGGGCAGCTTCTGCCAATGTTTTTTCTTCATACGTATTCACAAACAGTTCCCCATTTACAGAATCATAATCATCAAGAGCCAATCGAAACACATAGGTCTGCCCCTGGCAGCGTTCATCGGGGGCTGTCACTGCATAAACATCGTCTCCGATTTCTGCCAGATAGGTGCGCAATCTCCTGCCTTCCTGCCCATCCGCAGCATAATTATAATTATCCATGAAAAAATGTTCCTCATCCGCAGTATAAAAATATTCTTTATCCCGAAGGATCAGCCCCGTAGAATATCGTGCGCCGATCCATTCTCCCTGCCATCCGCTGCCTTTTCTCTTCAAATACTTCCAATGGTCGATTTCACAGAAAACCTCAGCCGCATCCATGGTGACAGTCTGCCCTGTCATCCCTTCGATGCCATTTCTGCCTTCGAAAAGATACATGGAGGATGTGTCTTTTTCTTCCACCTTGGCTCCTTCTGCGGCAACGATCACCGTCTGGTCAAAATATTCTTCCTCCGGCAGAGTAGAAACAAAATTTGCTTCCAGCGAGGAAAGACCATATTTTTCCCCTTTCATCTTCGTTTCCAGTTCCGCAACGCCGCAGGGATAAAAGGCCGTTTCCAGATTCCCATCTAAAATAGAGAAACGGAAACTGCTCACCCGATCACCGCCGTGACCTTCCAGAGGAAAATCAGAAAGATATGCCCTGTCCCCCTCCAAGTCCTCCAGCTGAAAAGTTCCATTATCCTTTGCCTGCATCATATAGACCCCAAAGGCAACAAAACAAACAATAGCACATAGAATGACTTCCATGACCCAACTTCTTTTTTTCATATCTCTTCCCCCTTTCTATACCACATATTTTTTCCGTATATCTTTTACAGAAAGCAAAACCACACCGATGGACAGTACCACACAAAGCACGACCATAACGATGCCCGTCCCTGTCATAGTCTTTGCATAAGAGTAATATTGCAGGATGCCTTCTCGCCAGAGCAATGCCAGAACCATCGTATAACCGCCGATCAAAGTACCGACACAAGCCAGCGCTCCTGCTGCAAAGGGTTCTGCATGATGCAGCCCTGCATAGAGGATGCTTGTTAAAATCAGAAAAAGACCTCCAGCCAAAGACAGTCCTCTAACGAGGCTCCCGGGAAAGGCTACATACAAGAAAACACTCCGCTGAAAGGCCAGATACAACCCATTTGTTCTGGCAGCATACAACCCCTTCACGGTCACTTCAGGTGTCACATAAAAAATTTCCTCCGCCGCAACCTTCGTATGACTTTCCATCACAGGAAAATATGCCGCCACAATCAAAATCAGCCATGCCATAAAATACAGCAGGAGCATGGCCATTCCCGAAAGCAGGAAGGCAAAATAAACCTGTTCCCGTTTCATGGGTAAGGTCAGCAGGGTATAAATCCCTTTGTTATTGATATAGAAGCTTTTTGCCTGCCAGAAGATCATGACAAAAAGAACAACTAAACCTGCCAGAAACAAAATCGGGATGCCGCTGTTGTCTATGATCTCCTCATAGGGCAAAAATGCCTTGGGAAAATGACTTCTGTCCAGTTCTGTGGCAGCCTGTGTAAAGGAGCCTGCCAACAATAAGATACCGCCAAAGGCGATGCATCCGCCCAAAATTCCTTTCCCGCCTTTTTTCATCATCCAGGAAAAGAGATAGTTGCTTAATTTGAATACATTCTTCATCTTTCATCCCCCTTTGCCCATGCATCCTTCAGCAATGCCATTACCATATCCAAGGTCAGTCCATTTGCTTTTGCCTGCGCCACAAAATCCACTACCAATCCCGCTGTCAGCTCCTTTTGGATGGCTGCATAAATCTCCTCATCCCAATGGATAATGCTGACGGCATTGGGCGGTGTCACCACAAGCCCCTCTTCTTCCAACAGGCGAAATGCCTTCTGCACCGTATTGGGATTGATCTTCAAAAGTGCTGCCATTTCTCTGCGAGAAGGCAGGGACTCTCCCTGTTCTACAATCCCGATGAAAATTTGCCGCTTCACAAAGGAAACGATCTGCAAATACACCGGTTCCGATGGGTTTAATTCCAATTTCTTAAAATCCAGCACCTCTGCATTCCCTCCCCTCTAGCTGTATTATTCCTGTAGTACACTTCTTAAGTGTATCATAGCAATAATACACTTATCTGTCAATATTTCTCTTCCAAATAAAAAAGCGTTCCTGTTCTTACGTCTTTTCGACGCAGTCAAACAAAAACGCTTTTATCATCGATACATAATTATTTCTGCCCACATACCTCTGCCGCCAGCTGGGCAATGGTCTTTTGGTATATGGGATGACGTTTGTTGGGTGCGATTTCGCTCAGAGGCTTCAGCACAAATTCCCGCAGGTGCATTTCTACATGGGGAATCACCAAATCCTCTGTTTCCAAAATTTCATCATCATAGAGCAGGATATCCAGATCCAACGTTCTGGGGCCCCAGCGGATCACCCGTTCTCTATGGGCTGCCTGCTCGATTTCATGGAGCCGCTCCAATAATTCCTGAGGAGGAAGAAAGGTCTTTAAAATCATGCAAGCATTTAAAAAGTCATCCTGCTCCACACCGCCATAGGGTTCCGTCACCAGATAGGAAGACACCTTTTCCACCCGGCACCCCCTGGTTTCATCCAGAGCTTTTACTGCCTGATCCAGATAGCCCTTCTTATCGCCCATATTGGAGCCAAGACCAATATATGCCTTGTGCCAGAATCTTGTGATCTCTACGGAAACCGTTTCCAGAGGAAGCCCTACCGGTGCCCATGGCTTTTTTACTTCCAGGGTGATCCCTTCCAGCAGGGAATAGCGCAGCAGTAATTCCTCCGCCAAGCTTTCCGCCGCAGCCTCGATCAATTTGCAGGGATGTTCCTTCATATAAGCAGTCATAAAGCTGCTCACTTCTCCATAATTCACCGATTTTTCCAGATCATCGGCTTTTCCAGCCCTTCTGGTATCCAGATACATGACAAGGGAGATCAGAAATTTCTGTCCCAGCCGTGTTTCCTCGGGAAATACGCCATGATTGGCAAAAACCTCCAGATTTTTAATTTGTATTTTATCGTAATATTTGGATCTCATTCTTTTCTGCCTTCTCTCAAAATCGCCTGGGTCATGCGGATGGCTCTCATATTTTCCTTTACATCATGGACACGGATAAATGCAGCCTTTTTCTGCACACCCAGCACAGTTGTTACCAGTGTTCCCTCCACTCTCTGATCCGTAGGCAGGTCTAGGGTCAGACCAATGACAGATTTTCTGGAAGTTGCCAGAAGTACCGGATAGCCCAGATCTACCAGACGTTCCAGATGATGGATGGCCATCAGGTTGTGTTCATAGGTTTTGCCGAAGCCGACCCCCGGGTCCAGAATGATCTGCTGATCGGCAACGCCTGCCTGTTTTGCGATAGAAACGGATTCTTTCAGATCACGGCACATATCCTCCAGAAAATCGTCATATACCGCAGCCTCACGATTATGCATCAGACAGCAGGGTACCTGATAGCGGGCGATCAGATCTGCCACCTTTCGGTCATATTTCAGTCCCCAGATATCATTTACCAGATCCGCACCTGCTTTCAATGCTTCTTCCACCACAGAGCTTTTATAGCTGTCGATGGAAACGGGAATATCGAAATTCTTTTTGATCATTTCAATGACAGGCACCACCCGTTCGGTCTCCTCCTGTATACTGATCTGCTGGTGGCCGGGTCGTCTGGATTCGCCCCCCACGTCAATAATAGAAGCCCCTTCTTCTATCATATCCGCAACATGTTTTTTTGCCTTTTCCAGGTCATTCCATTTGCCACCATCGGAAAAAGAATCCGGGGTAACATTCAAAATCCCCATGATATAGCAGTCATTTTCCACATCAAACATGCGGTTCCCAATTTTCATCATATTGTTCTCCTCCAAAATCAAACGAAGCAGCATACAGCTTCTCTATTAAACAGTAATGACAAGATTTTTCTTCTCTCTATCCCAATTACACTCCTGAAACGCAGGGCAAAACGCACAGTTTCTGGATTTCTTGTCCGCCCGGTAAAGGATCCCCGCCAGGTCATCGGCAAGACTAGTTTCCTGCCTTCTGTGACCTTGGATGGCTGAGAGGATCTTTTCCTGCTCCTCTTTTTCAAATCCGCATACTTTCAAAATTTCTTCTGCTATCTGAAAGCTTCCCTCCTCATGGGGGATACCTTGGGTATATTCCAGATGTCTGCCAATATCATGTAGCAAGGCTGCTGTATAAATGATCTCTTTTGAAAAATGCAGACCTTTTTCCAGATTTTCAATATAAGCGATCCTCGCCACATCCAAAAAATGTTCTATGGTATGGCGGCAAAAAATTCGGTCCTGCTCCAGCTCCTGTATTTTTTCCAGGCTGTCCTTCCAAAGGGGATGACTGCAGATTTGATTTACTCTCTCCATCGAGCCGATCACCTCCGCTCCAACATACGGTAAAAACTGTTCTGCAATTTTTCATTGCCGTCGAATACCCCTCTGGTGACCACCGTAACTGTTTTTGTCCCCGGTTTTTTAATGCCGCGCATGGTCATGCACATATGTTCCGCTTCGATCAGAACCATGACCCCCTGGGGCTTCAACTCTTCCATGAAAGCATCCGCCACCTGTGCAGTAAGGCGTTCCTGCAGCTGAAACCGCTTCGCAAAAACTTCAATGGTTCTGGCAATTTTACTCAGCCCCACCACTTCTCCATTGGGAATATAGGCTACCGCAGCCGTTCCATAAAAAGGCAGCATATGGTGTTCACAGAAAGAATAAAACTGGATATCTTTTTCCATGACCATATCATTTTGATCTACATGAAACCTTTTTTGCAGATGTGTTGCTGCGTCATCCGTATAACCGGCAGCCAGTTCTTCATACATCTTTGCGATCCTGTCCGGTGTTTCCAGAAGTCCTTCCCGTTGGATATCTTCCCCAATTCCTTCCAGAATCAGTTTTACGCCTTCTTTGATTTTTTCTTTATCCATCGCATTTCCCCCGTATATATCGTCTGATCCGCTTCTCCTTATAAAAAGGAGTGACAAAAAAATCTCGGTATTTTCTTTTCCTAAGCAGATAAACAACGTTTTTTATCTCATTCGTCAAAAACTTTTTTCTAAAATCCAGCACATACAGTGCATCAAATATTTTTTTATTATAACACGTTTTGACATACTTCGTATACCGGAAACCCAAACTTTTACAAGCCATTTTCACCATCTTTGACACAGGAAAGATCTGTCACAAAAAAAGAAGTCCATTTTGTGATGCATTGCATCCTACATGGACCTCTAAAAACCGTTCTTTTGATTGACAGAGCAGATAACGTGTTCCCTTTGAGAGCGTTACGGTGGGTCTTTGGTGCTGATTCCCGCTCCCTCAGGCCTCCTTCCTGTACCATTCCAGCACATCCGCCAGATTTTCCTCCCTGACGCAGCTGCCCCCATGAATCAACAGTTCCAGCATGACATCTTCTTCAGGGGTTCGGTCCTTCTTTTCTGCCAGACCCTTTCCGGCTGTTTTCACCATTATGGTCATCATCCATTTATAAACACCGCGGAGCCTGCTCATCTCAAAACCGCCCTGCAAGGAAAAGACAGGCAGACCGGCAGGAAAACCATTCGTTTTCCGCAATTCCTGCAGCTGAGAGCCGGTAGCCCCCATGCCTACACCGCAGACAGCCTCCACCCGATATCCCTTTGCGGCTTTTTCATAGCCCTGCACTTTGCCTGCCATGATCCAGCCCAGATAAAGGATACTGCTTCCCGTGGCTACTTTTCTTTCGGCTTCGGAAAGTGAGTATACGGGCAAGCCCGTCTTTTCCCCAAGTAATCTGGCATACTGTTCGGTAAAACCGGTATTCGATGTGTATACGATCGCGTTTGGGTTCATGACTGTCACTGTTCCTTTCCGCAGCTTTCTTTCGCAGCCATATTCAATAAAGAGCCAACAGAAATATCATAAGCACAGCTTTCTTCCAGCTCCGCACCATAGCGGAAGACGAAAGATGCCAGGATCATCACAATGCCCAGCGCCACGCCGGTCATATTGTCCCACTCCACTACCGGGGCAGAATACAGATCAAAACCTTCGAAAACCAAAGAGGCAAGAATGGCAGCTACAAAGAGCATGGCAATGGTCTGGATCCCCAGACATTTGATCTGGTCGGCGCCACTGTGGGTAAAGGGTGTCCCATCTTCCTGCTCCGCCTTGAAATAGCGGAACGCAAACAGCAGAAGAACGCCATTTGTCAGGGCAAATATCATTTCAGAAAGCAGTACGCCCAGCATTTGGTTCGGTTCGACGTGCAAAGGGAAGGACAGCAGCGTTTCCTGGTTCATTCCCATTACTGTGCCGCCGCAATACCAGGCAATGGCACAGAATGTGCCTGCCAATGTCACGCCTGCCCAAATAAAGGACAAGATCATGGCAATTCGAGACAAAGTCATAAATATCTTAAACGCTTTTTGAATGGTATCCAGGTTTTTCATATGATTTCCTCCTTCATTCCTCTTCAGATTTCTCTGTTTCATTCTTTTTGTTTTCTGCCAGTCTGAAATGGCTGGCGGCAAAAAACATGCAGGATGCCGCCGCCCATAGGATGCCGCCGTAGGCAAGCCCTGCGCACACAGCCATCAAGATGCCGGACACAGCCATCAGGGCACCGGCGCAGGTCAACAGTGTGGATGTTGTATGTTCGTTTTCCATTTCTGTATCAGATCCTCTCTGTGTTCCTATTTGCTTATATTTTATAAAAGTTTCCCTTTGACTGATAGGCTGATTTTGCAGAGAAATGTGTCAGTTTTATAGGTTGGCAGGCAAAACAAAACGCAGAGCCCTTCTTTTCCAGCCTAGCTCTGCGTCCGATCTTTCTGCAATTATGTATCTAAAGTGGAAGTTACGCCTTGTTCCAAAACTCCCCAGGGATATCCATTCCGTCTGCCCTTTCTTTTGCCGATAGTCCTTGTGCCATAAAACAAAGGTTACCTCTGGAGAACCCCATTTATCCCTTTATCTTTTTTTGAAGGCAATGATTTGGGGGGCTGTTCCATTTTCCCCGTATTCGCATACCAAAAGATTCTCCTCATCGGCAGTGATTCCATAGCATCGATCACTGTTATTTTTCAGGAGCTGGGTTCCCAAGTAAATATTGTTGTCTTTCCAGAACTTTACACGCTGTCCGCCGGGAAGCGTATATTCCAGATTGATAAAGGAACCATTCAACGGATAAAGCTCTGTCACCCGGGGCATATCTTCGATCCCTAAGGCATTGCATTCCTCCATCAGCTGTGCCTTGCATTGGCAGACGGATTCTGTGCAATCGGAACAGTATTCATATCCCTTATTCCGGCAGCATGCAGCCACGACACACGTTCCCCCAAAAGGATGCCCCTCTGTTTTCACACATCCCTTGCAAGTTTCCTTCATACTGCATTTGCTGCAATCCGCTCCGCATATTGTTTTCACACCTCATTCACACCTTTCGATTGTTTCCGATTTATCGTTCTTTCGTTTCTCCTCCGTCCAAAAACTCTCTGCGGTACTGAGAGGGGGTGATCCCTTCCGTCTTTTTGAATGCCTTGGTAAACACCCGATAATCCCCATAACCCGCCTGTTCTGCGATCACTGCCACGGAAAAAGAGGTGGAAAGCAGGAGCTTTTTCGCTTTTTCCATACGGATATTGGTCAGATAGGCCAGAAAACCCACGCCGATCTCGTTCTTAAAAAGCTGGCTGATATACTGAGGATTCAGGTGAAATTCCTCCGCCAGAATGGAAAGGCTGACTTCCTCTGCCAGATGCTCCTGCAGATACCGGGTGATGCCCGTGATGGCCCGCTCTGCCTGCTCCTGCGGCTCCTCTGCAGTGGCGATCCGCTGTTCAAACAGAGAGATTTTCAGATTATCGATACAAGTTCCAAATTCCTCGTAATTCACAGGTTTGAGGATATAATCTGTGATCTGCAGCCGCAATGCCTGCTGGCAATAGGAAAAATCATCATAGCCCGACACGATCACATAGGCAATCTGGGGATGCTTGATGCGGCTGAGCTGGATGATCTTTAATCCGCTCATAATGGGGATGTTGATATCCATAATGACGATATCCGGGCGAAGGGTGTCGATCTGAGCCAGAGCCTCCATGCCATCGGCAGCCTCCCCCACCACTTCGCAGTCGTGGGCTTCCCAGTCGAACAGACGCTTGAACCCCTCGCGGATCATGATCTCATCATCCACAAGCAATACTCTCAGCTTTTTCATTTTTCTCCCTCCTCCTCGGTGATGGGCAGCAGCAGATGGGCAGTCAGACCGCCTGCCGCATTTTCAGTGTACCACAGACCACAGTCCCGGCCGCAGAGCAGCTTGATCCGCTTCTGCACATTCAAAATGCCGATGCTGTTGCCTTCCAGCTTTGGTGCCTGCTTGTCATAGTGCAGGAGCAGTTCTTCAATCTTTGCCTTTGCCCCCTCGGCAAAGCCGCTGCCCGTATCAGCCACCTGAATTTCCATACGGTCATGGTGCTGCTCCGATTTTTGTGCCACGATGCGCACCTCACCCCGATAGCCTTTGTTTTTCAGCCTGTGGAGCAGGCTGTTTTCCACAATAGGCTGCAGGATAAAGTTGGGGACCAGAACGTCGCCCAAGTCCGGGTCGATATCGTAGCTGCAGGCTAGTTCCGGATATCGGTAACACATCAGCTCCATATAAGCCTCCAACAGCTCCAGTTCATCATCCAGCGCCACCATCTGCCGATCCACCTTCACGCTCAGCCGGAAAAAGTCCACCAGCTGCATCAGAAGGTCAGCTACCTGTTTGTCATCGTTCAGCTGAGCCTGGATGCGGATGGTGTCCAGGGTATTATAAAGAAAATGAGGATTCACCTGACTTTTTAGATACAGCATGGACATTTTCTGTTCTGTCAGTTCTGCCCGAAGGATATCTGGATTTTCCAGAGTCAGATAGAAGGACAGGGTCATCAATGTCAATCCCATGCCGCTGATGAGCCAGGTAGGATTGATCCCCTGCAGGAAAGACACGCATACCTCGATGGCAAGGGCTACACCGATGGCAAACCTCTTCTTTCGGTCGATCTGCTTCCAGCTGCGCAGCAGCAGCCACACACAAAGAAAAAGATAGAAGGCCATGCTGACATAGCAGACATTGGCGTGAATCCCGTCGGAATAATTCCCCTGCTCTGTGATGGCATAGTGAACCGGCAGAAGCATTGCCCCCAGTTCTGCCGCCGCCAGATAGATCCTTGCGGCAAGGTCAAGGCGTCTGGACTTTCCCGTCTCCTCTTCCACCAGAATGGCAATATATTGATAAAACAGATATACCACCAGCACCATAGACCCGATAAAGAGCCGATGCAGCAGATTGTTCAAAGGCAGCGGCACAGTATCCAGATGGTTGACCGTATAGATCGTGGCACCGTCAAATGCCAGATGCACCAGCATGGCGATCAGCAGGACAGAAAATATTTTGTGCAGGGGCGTGTGTTTTCGCCCAGCGGAAAAATAAACAAAAGCCACAAAGGCAAGAATCAGGAACAAAGCGATCTCCATTCGCAGCATATTTCTCACTCCTTTACTGATATTGTAGCCGGCATACTATTTCAAATATAGGCAGATAATCCAGTGAAATGTGTCAATTCTATAGATGTCATGGCGATATACTATCTGCCTTTTATCATACCATAGTTTCCCAGGCTTTGTGTGAACAATCTCTGCATTTATCCCCAAGAGGAAACAGTCCCTTGCCCCCAGAAAGGCTGTATAGCCCCATAGTCCCTTGCTTTTCTCTCTTCTCTGCGGGGGTGTGCAGCTATTCAAACTGGATTGGGTCATGATGAGTGTCATCATTCTTGCCATCCTGGCAGCGGTAATGTATCAAGCCATTGTCTTGCTGGAAAAACGGTTTAGCAAATGGTAAAGATGCCAAAATTTCCGCACATCTGGTTCTATTGGCATAAAAAATATGATTTCATATAAAAACCACCTGGACATTCCTGTCCAGGTGGTGATAGCAACGATATTTCCTTAACGATATTCAACTCTTTCTACACCCACATCCGAAAGAATCTCAAATAAACGTTCCATTCTCTCTTTCGTTGGTGTTGCAAATTTATCCGCAGGCAAAGGCAGCCCCAAAGCCTCATATTTTCCAAAACCGAATTTATGATATGGCAGCAGTTCCATTTTCGCCTTTGGCAAATGCTCTTTTACGAACATGGCACTTTTCCGAATGTTTTCTTCCGTGGCATTGACCCCTTCGATCACAGGGATACGAATCACGATCTCTGCGCCCGTTTCTCCCAGTCGCTTCATATTTTCCAGGATCTTTTCATTGGGTACTCCCGTGAATTTCTGATGGATCTGACTGTCCATATGCTTCAAATCCATAAAAATCAAGTCCATCCGTTGCAAAACAGGCAATACCCTGTCAAAATCAAACCATCCGCAGGTTTCAATGGCCAAGCTGAAGCCCATATCATACAGGCGTCTGCTCAGATAATCCAAAAGCTCCGGCTGAGAAGTTGCCTCTCCTCCGGAAAAGGTGATACCGCCGCCGGATGCCTGATAAAACATACTATGCTTCTCCGCATCGGCAATGATCTGATCCGCATCCGCATAGGAGACCAGCTGTTTTCTGGCACCCTTGGGGCAAGCCGCCACGCAAGCACCACAACTGATACATTTTTCTCTTTCCTGATTCAGGTCGATCCCAATTCCTTTGGGGCAAGCCTTTGCACAGGCACCGCAGCCGATGCAAAGCCTGTGATAAAACCCAACCAAAGGGGCTTGCTGAAAGCCTTCCGGATTGGCGCACCATTTACAGCGCAGAGGGCAGCCCGGCAGAAAAATCATTGTGCGGATGCCATCTCCGTCGTTGACAGAAAAAGGCTGCAGCTGCATCAGATACCCTTTCACAGACATCATTCCTCCACCTTCCATTTTTCAAACAAAGCATTAATGTATCAGAAGGATTCATGGGCATTTCTTGCCATGATGGATTCCTGCATAGACTTGGACAGGTTTACAAACTGTGTGCTGTAGCCTGCCACACGAACCAGCAGATCCTTATAGTTTTCGGGATGTGCCTGGGCATCCTTCAGGACTTCGTTGGAAACCGTATTGAACTGTACATGGAAGCCGCCCAGAGCAAAGTAGGACTGCAGCATTGCGCCCAGATTTGCCCGTCCGCGGGGGGTTGCCACCAGGTCATGGTTCAGGCGCAGATTCAGAAGGGTGCCGCCGGCATGGATATCATGTCCCATCTTTGCAGAAGAACGCAGAGCCGCCAGACAACTGGAAGTATCGGAGCCAGTGTAAGGAGATACCCCTTCTGTGATGGGTTCTGTTGCCTTTCTGCCATCGGGTGTAGCACCCAGCACCTTGCCTGTGGGCAGATAGTTGGAGATGCCCATGAAAGCAGTTGTAAAGGTATGACCATAATAGTCTTTGTAGGAGGTTACATCGCGGTAGTAATAATCTGCCAGTTCTTTTGCGATGCTGTCTACATAGTCGATGTCATTGCCGTATTTGGGCACAGCCTGGGCTTTTGCTCGCAGTTCTTCATAGCCTTCCCAGTTTGCATTCAAGGCATCGATCAGTTCGCTCATGGTCGTCACTTTATCTTCAAATACCAGCTTCTTGATCACAGCGAAGCAGTTCGCCGTAACAGCAAGGCCACAGCCTGTGAATACAGGGCCGATATTGTATTTTGCGCCGCCGTCAACCAAGTCTGCGCCGTTTTTCAGGCAGTATTCATTACATGCGGACAGGAAGGGACGAGGTGCTTTCTTTTGATTAATCTCCTGTGCGGTGATCAGGCTGATGACACCATGTTTTACCATATAAGAGAACTGTTTAAAGTAAGCCTTTTTGATTTCTTCATAGGATGTAAAGGTTTTAGGGTCCTTTTCAGGCAGTGCCACCTGTTTGCCCGTCAGTCTGCTTTTCCCTTCGTTCAGGGCAAATTCCAGAGCAGCAGTGAAGCTGATATTGCAGGAAGAAGTCCATTCGAAGGTTTTTCTGGAATGGGGCACAACGCAGCCACAGTTGTTCCAATCCTTTGCGTCTTCCGGTTCGCAGCCCAGATTTCTCAGCATCTGATAGCCCACACGGTCGCTGTGGATGGCAGGGAAACCACAGCCTGTGGATACCAATTCTGTTACTGCTTCCATAAATTCGGCAGGACAGTCGGGCTGGATACGGCAGCTCAAAGTAGGCTGGTGGGTTTTAATTTCCTTAGTAGCCTGAATTGCCATGTAAGAAATGGTATTGATCCCGTTGGTACCGTCTGCCTTTGTGCCGCCAACGGTCAGATTTTCAAAGTTTGTATAGCCTGCGAAGAAACCGGCGGTATTGGAAGAAATGACCCATACCCATTCGGAATATTTCAGCCACAGGCATTCAACCAATTCCAAAGCGGTATCATAATCGATCTTGCCTGCTCCTTCATCGGCTTTATAGTAAGGATACATGAACTGGTCGAAACGGCCAACATTCAATGCCAAAGGATTTTCCGCAATGATGCCGCCCAATTCTACAAACCATGCAAACTGGATGGCTTCACGGAAGGAAGTGGGAGGATTTTCAGGAACAGCAGCACAGACTGCGGCGATCTCTTCCAGTTCAGCCTTTCTGACTGCATCCGCTTCCTCAGCCGCCATTTCCTTTGCCTTCTGGCTGTAACGGTTTGCCAATGCGATGATACCGTCACATACAAGGAGGATGGATTTGTAGAAATCTCTTTTCTTCATATCCGCAGGGTCGGTCTCGCTCAGGTCTTCCATATATGCCATGGCTTCCTTCTTGATGCCGCCGAAGCCCTTAGGGAACAGCTGATCAACATAGTCAGGGGAAATTTCACCGATGCCGCCCCGCCATTTGGAGTCTGTATCCAGGAAGCCTGTATCCACGCCGATCTTCTTTGTTTCCTCGGAAGCCCGTGCCAGGAAAGTATCTTCCACAGATTTGCCTGCCCAATAAGGGAAAATTTCCTTGCGGCAAAATTCTCTCTGTTCATCTGTCATATCATAAGGGTCCTGGGGACGGGTCGCAAAATCATCCATTTCATCATCGACCCATTTCCAGCCATATTCCGGAGTCAGAATACCGCATCTGCGGAATTCACCGCTAGCACCAACGACCAGCTCCCCTTCAAAAATAGTTACGGGCAGTTCATGGCAAGCATCGTAAAAGGCCTGGGCTGTGCGGATCTGCTGGGGCAGACCTTCTGTTCTTTTAAAGGATTCTGTCCAGATTCTTGCTCTTTCGCAAGAAATATGGGGTTTTTCATTCAGATAATTCTGGCGGATCTTTTCCACTCTGGGTGTAACGCTCATAAACTCACCTGACCTTTCAATATAGTCATCATTATTTTTTGTAGCAAATGACCATGCACAATTTGGAAGGAACACTGCCTGGATTTTCATAAATATGCGCTTTTGATGCGTTATAGCGGATACCATCACCCGCATGGATCAAATATTCATTTCCATCCACGGTCAGTTTCATCGTTCCTTCAAAAACAAGTACATATTCTTCTGTACCTTCCTCATGGGGAACGGATTCCGAACGAGAACCCGGTTCCATTTCAATGGACAGCATTTCAAATCTTCTGCTCTCATCATAAGGGAAAAAGGGGTATAAACGAAACCGTCCTTCATCACTCAGAAGAGCCTGCAGATCCTCTCTGGGAATGAATTTCGTCTCCTCAACTTTCCCTTCCAATAATGCCGTAAAGGAAATATGCAGGCCTGTGGCGATCTTCCAAAGAGTCGCAACCGTTGGGCTGGATTCCCCTCTTTCGATCTGCCCCAGCATACTTTTGCTGACGCCTGTCATTTCAGCCACCGCGTCGAGGCTTAATTTTTTTTCTTTACGAATTCGCTTCAGATTTGCAGAAATCATACTGCTCATTGCATCCATAAGTTTCCTCCTATGTTCAAATGCGTACGTTATAACGCATCTCTAAGGTTAATTTAGCACCCAATATCAGACTTGTCAATCCTTTTTGACCGTTTTATAAAACAAAAATTTTATTATAACGTACAAATATTTCAAAAATAAAAATGATGGTTCCTTTGGTAAGTTTTTATTGTATGTTTTAGTATATCACGATGTATTATATAGCGTCAAACAGCAGAAAGACTTACGAATTTCTTCCTAAAAATATACATAACCACGCCTATACGGTGTGGTTATGATCGTTCCATTGATTGTGTTCTTTTTCATCCAATCTGCTCTATGTTTCCTGACTTCTGATTTCTGCCACATCCTTTATGATCTCATCATATCCGACCAATGCGGAAAATGGCGCAAACTGCGCCGCCCGATCCGCAACAGGCATTTGAGGATGACGGCAGGACTGCGGATGGGGCAGATGGATGATATCATCATATTGATGGGTATCCTGAAATTTTTCCCTCATCAAATCACTCCTTTCTCATGCTTTATGCCCGCCGATCTGTCCATTTCGGCTCACTGTTGTTGCTCCTTCCATCAGATTCACACCTTTCAGGATGGAATTTTTTCCATATTTCTTTTGTATCTGCAAAACTGCCTGCTGCAGCTGCTTTTCTTTTTCCAGAGCTTCTTTTTCTTCTTCCCGTTTTTTCTCCTCCGCCTTTATATCTGTAAACAGATTCATCTGCTCATATTTCATTTCTTCTATCGCGTCTTTTTCCCCTGTGATATGATTTGCTGTGATATTGACCCTTCGCACCAACAGATTTTTCTCTACGATACGATCATATAAATCCATGACCTCATGGATGATCTGTCTGGCAGAATTGGTATGCCCTTTCAGGTTCGCTGTCCCGTGGGCATGCTTCGGAATCTTCCTGCCATAATGATCTGTCACAACAGCACCTGTATACTGCTTCCGAAATTCCGGGTCTGTCAGGTTTTCCACATCAAATCCCACCGTCAGCGTCAGCTGGTCTGTCACCAGCCCCTTATCCACCAAGCCAAGGACCAGCATATCCGTCATTTCCCGCACGACCATTTTCGCCTGTTCCGCAGGATACGCATAGGGCAGCACCTGCCCCGAGCCCAGACTGCTGCTTTCCGGCCGATAGGCTTTGATATCCGCCATGGAGCAGGGTTCCCACCCCCAGGCATGGTCGATCAAAAGCTCCGCATTTACGCCAAATAACCCATATAATTGATCTTCTCCCCGGGGGTCAAGGGAATATCGGGCAATATCACCCATGGTATACAGCCCAAGGGCATGGAGCTTTTTGGTATAGCCCCTGCCTATCCGCCAGAAATCCGAAATGGGCTGATGGCTCCAAAGCAGCCGCCGATAGGACATCTCATCCAGCTCTGCAATACGCACGCCCTTTTTATCCGCCGGCATATGCTTTGCCATGATATCCATAGCCACCTTTGCAAGGTACAGATTGGTCCCCAAGCCAGCCGTTGCAGTGATGCCGGTGACATCATACACATGCCTCATGATTTTGGAAGCCAATTCACGGGCAGATAGGTGATAGAAATCCAAATAGGACGTCAAATCCATAAAAACCTCATCGATGGAATATACATGAATATCCTCCGGTGCGATATATTTCAGATAGATCTCATAGATCCCCCCACTATACTTCATATAATGGGCCATTCTGGGCACAGCTGTGATATAGGAAAGCTCCAGAGACGGGTCTTTCTGCAGTTCTTCTGTATCGTAAGAGGAATCCCGAAACACTTTCCCCGGTGCCTTCCCCTTTCTTGCATAATTCAGTTCCTGCACCTTTTGCACCACTTCAAACAGCCGGGGCCGCCCGGGAACACCAAAAGACTTCAAAGCCGGAGAGACAGCAAGGCAGATCGTTTTTTCTGTGCGGGAGGCGTCTGCTACCACAAGATTGGTCGTCATGGGGTCAAGCCCCCGTTCCACACATTCCACGGAAGCGTAAAAGCTTTTTAAATCGATACATAGATAGATGCAATCGGACATACCGCTCTCCTCCTTTCCCCTTTCAAGACAAGAACATTTGTTCTTATATTTTACAGCATCTTTCCCAAAAATGCAATCCTCCATCCAAAAAGAAAAACCCCGATTCCTTTGAACCGAGGTTTTCTATTTATATAAATTTTTCTGCCGAAAATGTTTCTCCCCAGCCCTTCTGGCTGCCCATGGGTTTGCTCCGCAAATCTCTTTTTCAATTTCCGTAAGCTTTTCTTTGCTTTCTCACGCGTTTTTATCACCGATCTTGATTTTCAGATCAATGCTCTTCTGACCGTCTCTCACTGCATGGACATCTACCGTTTTGCCGATCTCTGTACCATTCACCAGTTCTACCAGGGTATCCATATCCATGACTGTTTTGCCGTCATACTGGGTGATGACATCGCCCACTTGCAGGCCTGCATTTGCCGCAGGGCCATTTTCCGTCACTTCCATGATCAGTGCGCCTACGGGCAGTTTATACAGGGAAGCATTTTCCTCTGTGATGCTTGTACCTGTGATACCGATATAAGGTTTGGGCTGTGTACCGGATTCCAGCAATTCCTCAACGATCGGCTTGATATAGTTGCTGGGGATAGCGTAGCCCATACCTTCCGCCATGGAAGAATTATACTTCGCCGTATTGATCCCAATGACCTCACCTTTGCTGTTTACCAGTGCGCCGCCGCTGTTGCCGCTGTTGATGGCTGCGCTGGTCTGCAATACTTTCAGGGCGTTGCCGTCCACATTAATGGTCTGCTCTTTCATGCTGATGATACCATCTGTAGCGGAAAGTCCCATGCCCATGGCATTACCGATGGCGATGACATATTCGCCAACTTCCAGGGCATCAGAATCGCCAAATGTAGCCGTTGCCACGCTGGTGATGCCTGCCGCCTTCAAATCATCCCAGGATACAGACAATACCGCCAGGTCAGATTCGCTCTTTGTGCCGATGACCTTGGCAGATACGTTGATATTGCCTTCAAAGGTAACAAAAATGGAACTTGCCCCTTCAATCACATGATTATTCGTTGCGATAGCCACCTTGCTGTCATCGGAATAGAAGATCACACCGCTGCCTGCCCCTTCGGATTCATAGGGTACTGCATATTTACCAAAATACTTGGCTGTGCCTGTTACCGTAGTGGAAACACTGACAACAGAAGGCTTTACCTTTTTCACAATATCCACCGTGGAAAGGCCATCGGTCAGAAAAGATATTTTTTCTGTATCCGTTACATTTGTTGACTGCACGCCGCTTTCTTTCTGGAAATAATGCTGCACTGCACCATAGCCTGCACCGATGGAGCCACCGCCGGCGATGCTGACGATTAGGCAGCCGGCAATAAATTTCGCCCAGCCTTTTTTCTTCTTAGGCGTCTTTTTCACCTTTTCTTCGTAGTGATATTCTCTCACAGAGGGACGAGGCATTTCTTCTTTGGTCTCTTCCTGCGTTTCTGCCTGTTCTTCCAGGGTTTCCGCCTTTTCGCTTTCTGCTTCTTCCGCGGAAATTACGTTTGCTTCCATTTCGATGGATGCTTCGTCCTCCAAG
Organism: [Eubacterium] saphenum; assembly: GCA_945912105.1. Classification (GTDB taxonomy): domain Bacteria; phylum Bacillota; class Clostridia; order Lachnospirales; family Anaerotignaceae; genus Anaerotignum_A. The sequence goes on from CAMEBC010000008.1 coordinate 43,298, forward strand.
GGTTCGCTCTTTTCTTCCTCTGCGGAACCTTCGATACATTCTTGTTCCTGTTCTTCGTTTTCATTTTTTTTAGGGTTTACATCATCAAAATCATACATATCTATTCCTCCAATGCATTTATCATTGTTCAATTTCTTTATGTTGCCATTATACTGCACGAATTTGAACGAAATGTGAACGCTGCATGAATAATTCTTGTTTTTGCTGAGAGTTTCATTAGAACAGCATTAAGGAAAAATCATCCATTATTGGCAAAGAAAAAGGACCTTGAAAAATCAAGATCCTTTTTTACAGTGCGGCTGGTGGGACTCGAACCCACACGCTGTCACCAGCGTCAGATTTTGAGTCTGATGCGTCTGCCAGTTCCGCCACAGCCGCAAAATCAACTGCTTGAATATATTATCACAAATCAATCAGAAATGCAAGCAATTTTTTTATTTTATAAATCCGCCGTACAAATCTTTTTTCAACCGGCGCAGGCACTGCACCTTGTAACTTGATGCCGTGCCTGCCCAGTGGAAACGTTTTTCTTTCCTTTGTTACATTTTTTCAGGTTCGGGATATTCTACGCCGAAAGTATCTACTGTAACTTTCACCATCACCTGATCTTCCAGGGGACGATCCTGACGGTTTGTTTTTGTTTCAGCGATTTTATTTACAACATCCATACCTTCGATCACTTTGCCGAAAGATGCATACTGACCATCCAGATGAGGGCTTGTTTCATGCATGATGAAGAACTGAGAGCCTGCGCTGTGGGGGTGCATTGCACGAGCCATGGACAGAACGCCGGCTGTATGTTTCAGGTCATTTTTGAAGCCAGCCATGCTGAATTCACCTGCGATGTGGTAGCCGGGGCCACCCATGCCTGTGCCTTCGGGGCAGCCACCCTGGATCATGAAACCACGGATGACTCTGTGGAAAATTTTGCCGTCATAGAAACCTTTCTTCACCAGAGAGATGAAGTTGTTTACTGTGTTGGGTGCGATTTCGGGATACAGTTCTGCTTTGATGATGCTGCCATCATTCATTTCAAATGTTACGATAGGATTCATCTGAATCTTCCTTTCTTTTTCATATTTGCGGAAATCTTCCGTATATTTTAATCAGTTTATCATAAATTCAAACATTCGTACAGTCTTTATTCCTGATCCATCCGCAATGTCAGTTCAATGAGCTCAGGGCGATTGAAAATGCGGAAGGGAAAAGTGCTGTTGCCCAAGCCCCGGCTCACCACCATCACCGTGCCGTCCTTCTCATGCATTCCTTCCGTATATTGGGGGAAGAAGCCCTGATGGGGTGCAAAGATGCCCTGTTTCAGGAAAGGAATACGAATTTGTCCGCCGTGGGCATGGCCTGTGAAAACAAGGTCTGCCCCCTCTGCCACATAGGTTTCAAACAGCTCAGGTCTATGGGAAAGGAGGATATTGAAGCTGTCCCCCTGCCCTGCCATCAATGTATGCAAGATTTTATCATAATGGGGGTTGACTCTTTTATCCGCCAGCCCCAACAATGTGATGGTGTCTCCCTTTCGCTGTATGATGGATTTGCCATTATTCAAAATGGTCACACCTGCCTCCACCATTTCATCGGACAGTCTTTCCCATTCGCCGGACTGATGTTCATGGTTGCCGGAAACAAAATACACAGGAGCAATATTCACGATCTCCTTGATAAATTCCATAGCGGCATCCACATCTGTTCTATTTCGATCCAGCAAGTCCCCCGTCAAAACGATGATATCCGGCGCAGACTGCTCGATCTTGCGAAGGAGGGGTTCCTGATTTTTGCCGAAGACTTTATTCTGCAGATCTGCCACCTGCAAGATCCTGTATCCGTCAAAACCTTCGGGAATATCCCCGTAGTATGTCATTTTTGTCAGCATCAGCCCATCGTTCTGCCAATAGAGAAAGGCTCCCAAAAGAAGCCCCCCGCAGATACAGCCGATGGTTCTTTTATATTTCATGGTATCACCTGCTTTTTCTTTTTTCTTCATTATAAAGGGAAACTCACATTCTTTCAATGGACAGCAGGGCAGAAATTCCCCTTCTTCCGTTGCAAGATGACAAATAACGTGATACCATATAAGAAAGTATGTTCGATTTTAAAGAGAGGAGGTGTTTCCATGGGCAGAATCATTTTTCATATCGATGTCAACAGTGCTTTCCTGAGCTGGACTGCTGCAGAACGCCTGAAAAAGGGTGAGGAATTGGATCTGCGTACCATTCCTTCTGCCATCGGCGGCAGCAGGGAAAACCGCCACGGCATCATCCTTGCCAAATCCACTCCTGCCAAGAAATATGGTGTCACCACCGGGGAACCCATCAACATGGCCTTGCAGAAATGCCCGGAACTGATGGTGGTTCCGCCGGATTTTCCTCTTTATTCCCGTTGCTCCCATGCCATGTTTGATATCCTTTCCGAATATTCCGACCGCATCGAGCAATTCAGCATCGACGAAGGCTTTCTGGATTACACAGGCATGGAACGTCTCTTTGGCCCTCCTCTGGAAACAGCAGAAAAGATTCGTACCCGTATCCGGGAAGAACTGGGCTTCACCGTGAATATCGGTGTCAGTTCCAACAAGCTTCTGGCAAAAATGGCAGGAGAACTGGAAAAGCCCGATAAACTCATTACCCTCTTTCCCGAAGAAATGCCGGAAAAATTCTGGCCCCTTCCCGTAGAAGAGCTTTTCATGGTGGGCAGGCGAACGGCGCCCCGTCTGCGAAAAATTGGTATCCGCACCATCGGGGAACTGGCGAAATATCCTCAGCCTTTGCTGGAAAAGGAATTCAAAAGCTTCGGACGGATGCTCCACGCCTATGCCAACGGTATCGACGATACCCCTGTGGCCCCCGCCACCGAAACCTATGAAACAAAAAGCATCGGCAACAGCACCACCACGCCCCATGATGTGACGGACAGAGAAACAGCTCATAAAATCCTGCTGGCTTTGGCAGAGAATGTTTCTATGCGCCTGCGCTGCAGCAAGCTTTGCGCTCAGGAGATCGCCGTTACCCTGAAATCCTCCGATTTCAAGGTCTATTCCCACCAGAAACAGCTGCTCAACGCCATCGACTGCACCAACGCTGTTTATGAAACCGCAAAGGACATTTTCGATGAAGTCTGGAAGCAGGAGCCTTTGCGTCTTTTGGGCATTCGTGCCGGAAAGCTCTGCGAAGAGGATTGCGTGCAGCTTTCCATTCTGGAGGAAGACTGGAGCAAACAGAAAAAAGCCGATGCCGCCATGGATGCCCTTCGCCTGAAATACGGGAAAAATACCGTCCGCCGTTCCACCTTTGCCAACGGAGACGGAAGCGCCTATGAGGGCGGGAAGCTGAAAATCAACAACCACATCTTAAAATAAGAAAAGCATGAAACCCTTTTAGGAAAGGTTCCATGCTTTTTTGATTATCTTACGGCACTTTGTCCACTGTATTTCATGATCAACAATTCTACTGCTGTTTCCTCTGCCGCCTTGCCCGATTTGATATCCAAATCCACCTGCAAACAGTCCCGTACCGCTTGTTTCCAGCATTCGGCGGAAAAACGCTTGGATTGCCGCAGATATTCTTTCACGGCAAAATCTCGGATCTCCAGCCTTGCCCCAATGGCATCGTTGGTCATGCCGCTCTGGGAAAGCAGCATCGTCTCCAAGATCAGACGAAATTGTCTGGTGATGAGGGAAAGCACCATGTAGGGAGATTCCTTCATAGAAAGCAGCGTCCGATAAATTTGCACGGCTTTTTCGGGGCGTTTTTCCGCCACTGCCCGCACCAGATCAAACACACGAGCCTCTAAGGAAACGATACACACCGCACGGATATCCTCCGCTTTGATCTCCTTTTCTTCCCCTTTATAGGCCATCAGCTTCTGCAATTCCCCATCGATATTTTCCATATCGTGGTCAACAGTCTGCAAAAAGAGGTTCAAAACACCTTCGCTCATTTCCATGCCATTCTCTTTGCAGCGTTTCTTGATCCATGTTCCCAGGTCTTTTTCCGTGGGCTTTTTAAATTCCACTGCCTGTCCGTATTTTGCAACGGCTTTATAGAGGCCATTGGTCTTTTCCGCTTTTTCCTCGATAAACAGCAGGCATACGGTCTCCGGCAGGTCAGCCAAAAATGCTTTCAGCTTCTCGCCTTCTTCCTTTCGGCCTGCCTTTTGGAAAAATTCGCTGTTTCGCACGGTCACCAACCGTTTTTCATTCAGGAAAGGTAGAGTCTCTGCCGCATCCATGATGGCTGCCGCCGTGGCCCGCTTTTCCTCGAAAATATCATGGTTCATCATTTCTGCCCCTTCCGGCAGGATCGCCTTCGTCAGAGCAGCTTCATACTCCCGGATGAGATAGGTTTCGGCGCCATAAAACAGATAGCAGCGGCTAAATTCATGATTTTTCCAATTTTTCTTTAACGTTTTCATAAAACGGTTTCCTTTCCGTCATGGTTTCTATTTCAAATGTGCCATCCCGTTTCAGCTTCACAAGGATAGTCCCTTCCGTATCTGTACGATAAATTTCTGCTTCGGCAGCCTGCAGCCGTTCCAAGGTATCCCCGTGGGGATGCCCATACAGATTGCCTGCACCGCAGGAAATCACTGCCGCCCGAGGCGAGACTGTCTCCAGAAAATCTATATCAGAGCTATATTTCGAGCCATGATGGGCCACTTTCAGGATATCCGCCGAAACATCCGCTTCCTGTTCCAGCAGGAACCGTTCATCCGCCGCGGAAATATCCCCGGTAAAGAGAATTTCTGTCCCATTATAACCATATTTCAGCACCATAGAGCCGTGGTTGTCATCTCCATCCCGAAAGGTCACGCCCTCCAGGGGATACAGACAACGGAACCCATCAGACCCATCGCCCGCCTTTACAGTATACAGTGGAACTTGGTTTTTTTCCACCATTTCTTTCAAAAGCAGGGTATCCTCCGTTTCCGAAAAAGAATAATCGGAAAGATAAAGTCCCTTTGTGGGAATTTCCTCCAAAACTTCCAGCATGCCTGTCATGTGGTCGCTGTCCGGATGGGAAAGGAAGACACCATCCAGTCTGGAAACCCCCAGAGATTCCAGATAAGGCAGCACAACATTCCTGCCAACATTTTTGCCCATTTCCTTGCCATAAACACCGCCGCCGTCGATCAGATAGGTTTTCCCGTCGTATGTGGAAATGACTGCTCCATCCCCCTGTCCAACATCCAGAAAGGCCACCGTAGTTTCCTTTCGGAAGATCGCATTTTCAAAAACAGCACAGAACATGGCGCCGCAGAGAACCACGCCCACCTTCCAGCTGCCTTTTTTCCCACCAAATTCCATAAACCAGAGCAGGATGCCATAATACAGCAGAATGACCAAAGGCGAAGGACGCCCTGCCAAGGTATAGGCAAAAGGCAGTTGGGTCAATGCAGAGCATATCCCTTTGAATATCTGTAAAATGCCATACACACTGCCCGCCGCAAAGACCCCTGCCGGCAAAGAAAACAGTCCTAATACTCCACTGAGCATGCCAAAGCCCAAAAGGAACCCGCTCAATGGCACGATGATGAGATTTGCCAAAATGCCCACTATGGAAACGGAATAAAAATGATAGGCTACCATAGGAAAACTAAACAGGGAAGCATACAAAGAAATCAGAACGCCTTCCTTCAGCCAATGGAAGCGTCCTCTGTCTTTCTTTTTCTTCTTTTCCAGTTTGCTTGCGCCTAGGCAAATGCCGATGACGGTAATAAAGGAAAGCTGAAAGCCCACATGGAAGAGATACAAAGGCTGTATGCTCAAAATCAGCAAAGCTGCCAAGGCAATATTGTTCATTCGGTCGGAAAGGCGGAAACAAATCCTCCCCACCATGACAATGCAGATCATTGCCGCCGCTCTCACAGAAGAAGGCGATGGTTCGATGAAGAGCAAAAAGGAAAGGACTGTCAGGATCGTGACTGCGGCAGAGGCCCTTCTGCTCCGCCCCAATACTTTTTCCATAAAAAAGGACAGATACATAGCAAGGATGGACATATGCAGACCGGAAATGCAAAGCACATGGACGACCCCTGCCTTCGTATACAATTCGTAACAATCATCGGGGATATCGTCCTTTTCCCCTGTCAGGATGGCTTTTATGATGCCGCTTTCCTCCCCAGGAAGGATGCTGTCCAAAACAGCACGGAAACGTGCCCGCCCCCTAGCCAAGGCAGAAGAGCAGGAAGCATCCTCTTCCAGATGTTCTATTGCATCAGGATACATTTTATAATCGAAGCCCTTTGTCGTCAGAGACAGTTCTTCATCATAACCGCCGGGATAGGAGGGCGTATAAAAGGGAACCAGTTCTCCGGAAAGGCTGACTCTTTCCCCTGCCTCGAACCGTTCTTCCCCCCTCCAAAGAACATAAAGCTTCACATCCTGCAGAGTCCCTCCCCTTTCATCCTCCAGATCGCAGAGGATCGTCAGCTTCTGATTTTGGGAAGCAGTCAGTCCCGTGTCTTTTATAACACCTTCCCCCTGCACCATGCCGACTGGTATGTTTTCGTCTGAGTTCTGTTCCCAATGATATCCCGCAGACAGAAACCCAAATGCCACAAACAACAGCAGGAACAAATATCTCCCGTTTTTGTCTTTTGTCACGAAATATAACATGGAAACCGCAATAAAAAGAAAAGAGACCAGACACATCATTTCTGATATGCCTAGTCTCATATAAATGCCACATATTGTGAAAATTGTTGCCCAAAGGGCCGGACGCCTCATGTTACCTTACCCCTATTATCTTACCACTAATCATTGCATTTCTACTGTTTTTAAACTGCTGACTGCAGTAAATGGTGTTTTGAACTGCAGATTCCCCTTAAATTCATCTAGCTTCTTCCCTTCAATGAGGAACTGTACCCGATCGATATGATCCAGTTCGCAAAGGGAATTGACAATGGAATAAACCGTCAGCAATTCTTCCTTTTTCCCACCGCCATGCTTCACAACAAAGTCTTCACTGAGGTTTACATAGCAGGTGCCGTCGTTAGTCGTCGTCACATCTCTGATCTTCGTTTCCGCAGGGATCGTGCCCACGCAATCCTTTTCTACAGGCCCGGCGATCAGCTGTTCCAGAATGGTTTTTTCCCGGGTCTGATTGGAATTTACTTCCACCACCCGTTCTTCCACAGCCAGATCCGTGCCGTCTGCATTGGCGAAATACAGCGTCAGGATCGCATATTCTGTCAGTTCCGCGGAAATCTCGCCCCCATGGATGACCACATTATTCCGATTCATGGGGCCAAGTTCTTCCCCTGTGCCGGAAAGCAGAGGCGCTCCTTCAACTGTGATCTTCACACCATCTACAGCGTCCAATGAAGTCAGCGTCCAGACGATGGAAGAACGACAGATCACTTCTTCTATATTCTTCATATGTCGATATTCTTCGGAAACATCGATTATGGCAATATTATTTACCAGCCCCACAGAAAGGAAATCCACATCTTCGGGAACAGAGGGAGAAACCCCCTCTATCTTCGGCCCTTCCTTCAGGGTATGCAAAACGGTCACCAGCGTATCTTCCATATTTTCGCCGCGGATATTCTTTTCCACAGGCTTCATGCTGCCGTCGCTTGTCATATAGTAAAATTCGACCTTTTCCTCTCCCGATGCAATGGCTGCATCATAAAGCAACACGGAACAAGGAATCAATATGATCAATACAATGATCACCGCAATGGCTTTGCGAAAAAATTTCTCTCGATTTGCCATGAATTTCCTCCTTCCTTACTGTGCTGCACTCTGCTTCAGAGGGATACGCACCAAGATCGTCGTACCTTCCTCTTCTTTGCTATTTACCTTGATGCTGCCTTTGTGCATCATAATGGTGCTATGGGTGATGGAAAGACCAAGGCCTGTGCCGCCTGTCTCTCTGTCTCTTGTTTTATCTACACGGTAGAAGCGTTCAAAGATACGGTTCACTTCATCCTCGGGGATACCAATGCCCGTATCTGCCACGCTGATGAAAACATTCTGATGGTCTGCATCCAGGGATACTTTGACTGTCCCCTCCTCGGGGGTATATTTCACCGCATTATCCACCAGATTGGAGATGGCCAGGGAAAGCTTCATTTCATCCGCATCGGCGTGTACCTCTTTCTGGGTTTCCAACTGCAGAGAAACGCCCTTTGCATCAGCCAGCGGCTGCAGCCGTTTGATGATATCCTCCATCATGTGGTTCAGATCCGTTTCCTGGAAATTCAGGGGGATCTCCTTCTGATCCAGCTTTACCAGGGTCAGCAGGTCGTTGATGATGGCCGTCATACGGTCCACCTCGGAATTGATATCGTGGAGAAATTCCACATACATTTCCTTTGGTACATCCTCCTGCAGCAAAATAGATTCACTCAGCACCTTTACAGAACTGAGGGGTGTTTTCAATTCATGGGACACATTGGATACAAACTGCTGTCTGGTGGATTCTACCTTTTCCAGCTGATCCGCCATTTGGTTGCAGGCAATGGCCAGATCAACGATCTCATTATGGACTTTTCCGCTGACCTTTACCCGCTGTTCAAAATGCCCTTCGGACATTCTCTGGATGATACCGATCAGGCTTTTGACAGGCTCTGTAAAAACCTTGGAGATCACGATCATCATCACCAGTACCAAAAATACCAGTGCCCCCAGCAGTAAATATGCTTCTTTCCCGATATCACCGATGATGCTGTGTACATCTGTCAAGCCGTCGGCGATCAGAACGACACCGACACGGCTGTTTCCCGCACCTACGATAGATGCCGCCGCATAAACGGTCCCATCCTTCTGTTCCTTTGCGGTATCCTTATCCTGCAAAGCCTGAATGACTTCCGGCAGCAGGAAGGTTTTCCCGACATCCTCATACCCCGTATCATAAATCACTGTACAGGAATCATCCAGGATCAGCACGCGATAATCCTCATCCTGGCTGGTCTTCAGAATGCCTTCCTCCAAATCGCTGCGGTTTTCATCATGATAGAGAAAACCGGAGGAAGTCACCTGCCCCGAAATGACATTGGCCTGACTGAGCAGTTCCTTTTTTCTTTCTTCCACGAAATATCCCTGTACAGAATGGAGCATGGTGCTGGCCAGCAAAAGCAGAGGCACGATACCGGCTACCAGATAGGCCCCCAGCAGGATCCAGCGCAGAGAGATGAACGGGAGTTTTTTCTGTTCCTTCTGCTTAGTTAAAATAGTAACCAACTCCCCATTTTGTAAAGATATATTTCGGTTCACTGGGATTTGCTTCGATCTTTTCCCGCAGACGACGTACATGTACATCTACGGTACGCACATCGCCGGGATAATCATAGCCCCATACAGTATCCAACAGTTTTTCTCTGCTGTAGACCTTGCCGGGGTTTTCCATGAGCAGCTCCAGCAGGTCAAATTCTTTTGCTGTCAGGTTCACTTCCTTGCCGCTGATGAATACTCTTCTGCTGTCGAAGGAAAGCTCCAAATCTCTTGCCTTCAGCACGTTTTTCGCCGCGGCTTCTGCGGGTGCCTTCTTCACACTGCGGCGCAGGATCGCCTTGATACGGGCTTTCAGTTCCAAAATATTGAAGGGCTTTGTGATATAGTCATCGGCACCGTATTCCAGCCCCATGATCTTATCCATATCTTCGCCCTTTGCCGTCACCATGATGATGGGCACCTGAGAAAATTCTCTTGTCTGCTGGCAAACTTCCAAACCGTCCATCTTGGGCAGCATCACATCCAGCACCACCAGGTCGAAGTTCTTTTCTTTGATATACTGCAGGGCTTCTTCCCCATCATATGCTGTTGTTACTTCCATGCCATCCTGTTCCAACGAAAACTTGATGCCTTTCACGATCAATTTTTCATCATCTACTACCAAAATCTGATAAGCCATTTCCAGCCTCCTATTCTCCCACCGTGATCTCTTCTTTTATGTTTTCGAATGTCTTTTCCCCGATTCCGGATATCTTCATGATATCCTCAATACAGGAAAAGCCTCCGTTTCTTTCTCTATATGTAATGATATCTGCCGCACGCTTTTCCCCAATGCCGGAAAGGCGGATCAGTTCCTCCGCTGTGGCGGTGTTGATATCCAGTTTGCCCATCATTTCTTCTGCGTAAACCGTCGTTTCTTCCCCTGCGCCGATCTCCTCCGGGGAAATGGGCGTGCCCATATCCAGTTCCCCTCCATAAAAGCTGTGGCTATAGAGGATGCCGCTCAGCAAAAAGAAAACCACAACCGCCAAAAACTTGAGCCGTTCTATTCCAAATTTCTTTTCAACGCTTTTTTCATGCAACTTTCATCTAAACCTCTTTTTCTTCATTTTCATTTCTGATATAATGGAATACGTTGTGTTTCATTTCATCACAATATTTTGATTGCATATCTGATTTATTTACCATGTCTGCAGGAAAAGGAAGCGGCGGCACAGCCGACATTTATTTTTCCAAAGCATGGTATGAGCAAGCTTTGCTTGCGAATTATATCTTACCATAGAAATAGAATTTTTTCAAATCAACAGATAGGAGAATCCCATGAAAAAAAGATTTCTGCCATTCCTGATGGCACTTTCCCTGATATTCCCTTCTTTTTCTGCCTTTGCAGAAGAAGCGGAAACTGTCCCGGAAGAGAATATTACCGCCGAAACCCAAACATCTGACCTTACCCTTGCCGCAGAAACCGCCGTTCTGATGGATGCTGCCAGCGGGGAAGTATTATATGCAAAAAATGCAGACCAGAAGATGTACCCTGCCAGCATCACCAAGCTGATGACCATCCTTTTGGCTTTGGAACACGGCAAGTTGACCGACGAGATCACCTTTTCCCACGATGCAGTCTACAACATTGAACCGGGCAGTGCCCATATCGCCATTATGGAAGGGGAAACCCTGACATTGGAACAGGTCCTTCGTGCCATCATCCTGCGCTCTGCCAATGAAGCCTCCAACGGCGCAGCGGAATATGTGGACGGCAGCGTAGAAGCCTTTGCAAAGCACATGACGGAGCGTGCCAAGGAATTAGGCTGCAAAAACACGAATTTTGTCAATGCCAATGGGCTGCATGATGAAAACCACTATACAACAGCTTATGATATGGCTCTCATTGCAAAGGAACTGCTCACCCACGAAGAATATCGTTCCATGATGAGCGAAACCTATTACGAGATCCCCCCGACGAATAAACAGACGGAAACTCGCTATCTCCATGGGCAGCATCAGATGCTGAATCCCAATTCCATTTATTATTATGAATATGCCACCGGCGGCAAGACCGGTTTTACCTCCGAAGCCCTGAATACCCTTGTGACCTATGCGGAACGGGATGGTATGGAGCTAATCGCCGTGGTGATGAAATGCAATGGCGCAGAGCATTATACCGATACTGCTGCCCTCTTCGATTATGGTTTCGAAAATTACGAATCCGTCAAACTGCTTTCCGCCGCAGACCATACGACTACAGTAAAAGTTACGGAAACCTATAACGATAAACCTGTAGAGCTGGGTACCATCACCGCAGCCCCTGCAGAGGATGTATATCATACGCTCCCCAAGGGCACAGATACTTCCCAGATCAAAGTGGAAACAGATTGCCCGGAAACCATCGAAGCCCCCGTCACAGAGGGACAGACCGTAGGCACACTGAAAGTCTCCCTAGGCGGCGAAACCATCAAAACAGTGGATCTGAAAGCGCAGAACGCTGTGGATGCGATGACCGATGAACAGAAAGCAGAGCTGGACAAATCCTCCGTTTCAGGCATCCTGAAAAAAGTCGGTATCGGCGTTGTTGTTGTCATTTTGGCTTTCCTCATCCTGATCTGTATCACCCGTACCATCGGACATTATCAGAGAAAGAAACGCAGACAACAGCGCAGAAGACGCACCAGACGCAATCGCAGAAGATAAAATGACATAAGAAAATCCCCAGACCAAATGGTTTGGGGATTCTTTTTTTCTTTTGCAGTTCAACTTCGTTGCACTACAGACCTCCGGGCGGGATGTACTCTTCTGTGAAGAGTAGTCGCAATTCCCGAAAAAGCCTCCGGCGGATGGCACTTTTCTTCGAAAAGCTGCCCGCAGTTCAACTTCGTTGAACTACATTAATTACCACATTCAATACTGATGGATGTGAAGAGATCCAGAATATCGTCTACCTTTGTCTTTTCTTTTTCTTCGCCGCCCTTATCCAACACGATATGACCTTTATCCATCATGATCAATCTGCTGCCATAGTCCGTGGCATAGCGCAGGTTATGGGTTACCATCATAGCTGTCAGCTTCTTTTCTTTTACGACCTTGTCTGTCAGTTCCATAATGATATCTGCTGTCTTAGGGTCGAGGGCTGCAGTATGTTCATCCAAAATCAGGAATTGGATAGGGGTCAGGGTCGCCATGATCAATGTAGCTGCCTGTCTCTGACCGCCAGAAAGAGCCCCCAGCTTCACATTCATCTTATTTTCCAAGCCCAGCCCCAGAATGGAAAGCTGTTCTTTATAGTAATCTTCTCTTGCTTTATTGACACCTCTGCCCAGACCAAAGGGTTTCCCCTTATTATCTGCCAGGGACATATTTTCCAGCATGGTCAGATTGGGGCATGTGCCTGCGGAAGGGTCCTGATACACACGACCAATGGTGCGGTATCTCTGGAAATCCTTCATCTTTGCGATATCCTTGCCGCCGATCAGCACTTCGCCCCCCTGAATGGGAATGCTACCACAAATGATATTCAGCATAGATGTTTTCCCGGAACCATTACTGCCGACGATGGAAACAAATTCCCCATCAGGCACATTCAGGTTGAAATCTTCAAACAGCAGTGTTTCGGAGATCGTGCCGGGATTATAGATTTTTTTGATATGTTTGAGCTCAAGCATGTTCCGCACCGCCTTTCTGTCTGTTGCCCAAAATCAGGATGATCAGGAACAGCACCGCTGTTGCCAGTTTCATCAGATTTGCGGGCAAGCCAAGGCTGATAGCGATCTGGATACACGCTTTATAGAACACACTGCCTACCAGAACAGCTGTCGTCCCTTTTACAAAGCTTACTTTGCGGAACAAAGTGGTACCGATGATAACTGCTGCCAGACCGAATACCATCTGACCGGTACCCATAGTGCTGGAAAAAGCTCTCTGCTCCATGCAGACCATAGCACCGGACAATGCCACCAAAGCATTGGCAATGACCAGACCAACGATCTTTACAATGCCTTTATCCTTCGCCAGTGTCGTTACCAATGTGCTATTATCGCCAACGGCACGCAGCAGCATACCGCTTTTGGTACTCAGATACCAGTCCAGAATGAATTTGAAGATCAATGCCACTGCCAGAGACATGACGAATTTCCGCATCATCAGGGAAGCATTTCCCATGACAGCCATGATAGGGCCGGAGGTGAAAATGGTGTCGATTGCCCGTTCCACTGCCAGGTTAGAGCCTGCAATCTGCAGGTTGATGGAGAATAGTGCTGTCATGGTGATGATACCTGCCAGCAGGTCTCTCACGCCAAATTTGACATGGATCACACCTGTCACCAGCCCTGCCACTGCGCCTACGGCGATGGCCGCCAACAGTGCCACAAAGGGATTGACCTCCTTCACCAGAAGCACCGCAGCGATCGCTGCCCCCAGAGGGAAGCTGCCATCTACGGTCAGGTCAGGAAAATCCAGTATTTTATAGGTGATATAGATGCCGTAAGACAACAGGGCATAAATAAAGCCCTGCGTCAACGTGCTGATAATCAGATCAAACATAGCTTAACCTCTTTCTATCACAGCAAGATCATTCTGCTGTTACATCGATGGCATTTTCCACTGCCGCATTCAGGTTCAGTGCGGACATTGCATCGGGATTTACATAGATTTCAAATGCGGTAATTGTTTCATAAGGCATATCTGCTGCAGCTGCTTCCCCTCTCAGGATCTTTGCTGCCATCATACCTGTCTGTTTGCCCAGTGCTACATATTCGATACCTGCGGAAGCAACACAGCCCAGTTTTACCTGTTCGATTTCGCTGCCGTAAACGGGAATGCCTGCATCATTTGTTTTTTCCAGAATAGAGGGCAGTACGCCTACTACGTTATTGTCTGTCAGGTTTGTGAAGCAGTCAACGCCTTTGGAAATCAGAGTATCTGTTGCCTGATTTACTTCTGCCTGAGAAGTCACGCCCAGTGCTTCGATGGTAAAGCCATAATCCGCTGCTTTTGCCTGATATTCTTCTACTGCAGAAACGGAGTTGGGTTCGCTTGTTGTGTAAAGGATGCCGATGGTTTTTGCATCGGGCTGCATTTCACGGATCAGCTGCAACTGGCCTTCGATGGGCAGCTTATCGCTGGTACCTGTGATGTTGCCACCTGTCAGTTTGGCCTTTTCAGGATCTGTGATGGCTGTGAAGATCACGGGGATGTCTTTATCTTCTGCCGCTGCGTAGCAGGCTGTTGCAGAAGGGGTTGCAATGGCGCACATCAGTGCAACATTGTTTGCAGAGAAATTCTGAGCGATCTGTGTCGCTACGTTATCATCAAAGCCAGCATTCTGGTAATCGATGGTGTAGTCAACGCCTTCCACCAGACCTGCTTCTTCCAGACCCAGCAGGAAGCCTTCCCGGCAGTTATCCAGAGATGCGTGCTGACCGTACTGGTTGATGCCGATCACAGGCACATCGCCGCCGGCTGCGCTCTCGTCTGTTGCTGCACCGCCGCCGCAGCCTGTCAGTGCCATTGCTGTCATTACCATTGCCATTGTCATTGCCATAAATTTTTTCATAATACTCTCTCCTTTTCTAATCTTGTTTTGTTTCTTCTTTCTTGTCTCGTCTCATCTTGGCTGTTTTCAGAACGAAGTACCGCCGCTTGTTTCTCGCTAAAAAGCATTCGTAAGGCTCCGCCTTACTCATTGATTTGCTCCGCAAATCTCTTTCATTCCTTGCATTGACTGCTCCTTGGAAGCAAAGCTAATCAATGCAGGAACTGAAATGCTTTTCTCCGCTTTTACAAAAAAAGCCCTGTCCACATATTTCTATGGGACAAGACTTGATATCCTGCGGTACCACCCAAATTGATGAAAAATCATCCGCTCTTTTCACTGTACAGCCATACAGTCACGCGCTGATAACGGGTGCGTTCCCCGTCGGCTTCTACTTGCTTTCGCTTTCGGCCGCCCTCCTAAGTCCATTCACCTGACCTCCTGCTGTTGTGTTTCCACCATCCACAACTCTCTGTAAGCTGATTTGAAAGGCTACTCTTCTTAATCACTGGTTTTTCTCTTTGGATATATTGATTATAGCACGATGATTTCATTTGTCAATACCAAAATGACAAAGGACTTTCCTCCGTGGAAAGTCCCCTTTTTTCATCCAATTTGAGCAATTTTTAATTTTTCCAGCAGCATGGGATTTTTCATCAGCTGGCGGAACAGCACATAGCCTGCACAGGAAACGGAAAGGAATTCCCCAACTGCTACCATGGCCATGCTCAACAGCAGTGGGCTGCCGAACAAATACAGCTCAATGCCGATAAAAGCATTGCAGAACACCGCCCACAGGCTGGCACCAAATAAAGTTTTGCTGTAGTGGGTGATGCCCCAAAGGGCTGCCACTGTACATGTGGTGCCAAAGACAATATCCATCATGCCAAAAGGACTGAAGCAATTGGCGATAAAGCAGCCCAAAGCCAGCCCCGGCGCATATTTCTTATCGATGAATGCCATCAGCATGAGCATTTCCGAAAAGCGCACCTGCACCATCCCAAAGCTCAGTGGTGCGATAGCCAAAGTCATCACCACATAGACCGCTGCGATCAGTGCCGTAGAAACTAAAAATTTTGTATTTACCCTGTTTTTTTCCATAAAAATAAGCCTCCTGTTTTTTGTTTTACGAGATGGTGGGATATCCTTGGCGTTTTTGGTATCCTTCGCAGGTACATCTCGTTTCATGCAATTAACTATTTTATTATATCACAGTTTTTAAAACAAAACAACCCCGCTGATGCGGGGTTTTCTTTCAGAATAAAAAAATATATGTATGATTGCGGTTTGAAATTATGCCAGTACAGCTGCCAGTTCTTCCACTGCGGCTGCCTCATCTGCACCTTCTGCTGTGATCAATGCTGTCTGACCTTCCTGCATATTCAGGGCGATGGTGCCCATGATGCTTTTGGCATTGATTCTTTTTTCATCAATGCTCACCTGGATCTCAGATTCAAACTTGCCTGCTGTCTGCACAAAATACGCAGCCTGTCTTGCATCCAGGGGTGCTTTGATGATAATTGATTTTTGTGTCATTCTACCTCACCTTTACCCTCTCTTAGCGTTTCAGCAATGTTGCTAATCTTACGCAGTCTATGGTTGACGCCGGATTTTCCCACAGGCGTCATCAGGAAAGAACCCAGTTCTTTCAAGCTTTTATCGGGATATTCCAACCGAAGCCTTGCCACCTCTTCCAACTGTTCCGGCAGCTGGGAAAGACCAATGGTCTCTTCGATAAAATTGATATCCTCCAATTGTTTCACAGCTGCACCGACCACTTTGTTCAGGTTCGCCGTTTCGCAGTTGACCTTGCGGTTGATGTCGTTGCGCATTTCCTTGACAATGCGGACATTTTCCAAGTCCATCAATGCCAAAGGCGCCTCCATCACGTTCAGCAGGTCTACGATCTGCTCGCCTTCCTTCAGGTAGACAACGTAGTGTTCCTTTCGTTCCACCACCTTCGCATCCAGTCCAAAGGCATTGATCAGATCCCGCAGCTGTTCGGCGGATGATATATCTGCCAGAACGAATTCCAGATGGTAATTCTTTTCCGGATCATTTACGGAACCGACAGAGATGAACGCCCCGCGGATATACGCCCTGCGGCAGCAAATGCTGCTGACAACGGGCCCATAGATCCGTTTCACCAATTTTTTCTGTCCATTCTCTTCAAACAACATCCCCGTTGCCCGAAGAATTGTTTCCGCCTGGGCGGGATTTTTTACAAAAAGCGTATAAACTCTTGTTTGTCGTTTCAGCCCGCTGGTCCGTACAGATACATCCGCTATAATATTAAAAGTATTTTGCAATAATGTAAAGCACTTTTTCGCGACAAAAAAATTCTCCGTTTGGATTTTTATACAAAAATCCTCTCCAAAGGCCCCAGTCTGTCCACAGATATTGACAAAGGCCGCCGTTTCTGCAATTTCACAATGTCGCCCATTTCCAAAATGAAGGGACAACTCACCCTTAACCTTAGACGAAAATGACAAATTTGCCCCCCCTTTCTGTTCCCATTTCAAACTCAAATTTTTTCTTACTTTTTATGTCTGGCATCCTTTTCGATATCATGATGCTTCAGCAGCAGGGTGTGCTTGTCCTTATCCAAGGATGCATACAGGGCATTGGCCAGTGTAACAGAACGATGCTTGCCGCCGGTACAGCCAATGCTGATGACAAGGTTGTTCTTCCCCTCCTTGATGTAAAGAGGGATCAGGAATTCCACCATATCCACCAGTTTTTTCAGGAAGGTCTGGCTTTCTTCAAAGCCCATGACATAGCTGCTGACAGGCTCATCATTGCCCGTCATTTCCTTTAATTCCTGAATATAAAAGGGGTTTGGCAGAAAGCGCACATCAAACACCAGATCGCTGTCCGCAGGGATCCCGTATTTGAACCCAAAGGAGCGAATGGTGATGACAAGGTTTTCATAGGACTGGTTTTCCACGAAAATGCGGTTGATCTGCTCCTTCAGCTGTCTGGTCAAGATCTGGCTGGTATCGATGATATAAGTCGCCTTTGTTTTTACATCCTTCAGCATTTCCCTTTCCTTGCGGATGCCTTCCTGGATAGAGCCATTTCTGGACAGAGGGTGGCTTCTTCTGGTCTCCTTATACCGCTTGATGAGCACTTCATCAGAAGCATCTAAGAAAAGAATTTCATATTCATAGCCTTTCTCCTGCAGGTTGGACAACACCTGAAAGAGGTCGTTGAACAGCTTCCCTCCGCGGATATCAATGCCCAGGGCAACTCTCTCGATCTCCCCTTCCTGCTCGTAGCACAATTCGGCAAATTTGGGCAGCAATGCAGGCGGCAGATTATCTACACAGAAAAAATTGATATCTTCCAAAAATTTCAGCACAGAGGTTTTCCCTGCGCCGGACATCCCCGTAACGATTACAAATCTCATGATCTTTCACCAGCCCTTCTCTTTTTCTTTTTTATTATACTTCCCCAACGATCTTCACTTCAGTTTCCAGCGTTACGCCAAACTGTTCTTTGACTTCCTTCTGGCAGAAAGCAATCAGATCCAAAATATCCTGTGCTGTTGCCCCGCCGATGTTGATGAGGAAACCGGAATGCTTTTCAGAGACCTGGGCACCACCGATAGTTTTGCCCTTCAGCCCTGCATCCTGCACCAGTTTTCCTGCAAAATAGCCTTCAGGGCGTTTGAAGGTACTGCCTGCACTGGGATACTGCAAAGGCTGTTTTTCCCTTCTCTGCTCTGCCAGCTCTGCCATGCGTCCGCGAATGGCTACTTCCTGGCCCTTCTGCAGCTTCAGCTTGGCACCCAGAACGATATACCCCGCTTCCGGCACGATGCTGTGTCTGTAGCCCAGTTCCAATTCCTCTGCAGGAATGGTTTTGATCTCCAGATCCTTTGTCAGCACATCTACACTAACCAGAACATCTTTCATTTCACCGCCATAGGCCCCTGCATTCATCACCACAGCCCCGCCGACACTGCCGGGGATGCCGGAAGCAAATTCCAGCCCTGTCAGGGATGCATCTGCTGCTTTCGCTGCCACCGCACTGAGCAGTGCGCCGCCTTTTGCCACGATGATATCTTCCTCTACAGAGATATCTGCCATACGATTGTAGATCTGGATCACTGCTCCGCGGATGCCTTTATCCCGTACCAGCAGATTGCTGCCATTGCCAATGACCAGCACAGGCACCTGATATTTTTCTAAGATCCCGATGGCGTCCTTCAGTTCTTCCGCATCCTTTGGCTGCAGGAAAAGATCCGCAGGGCCGCCCACACGGAAGGTCGTATGTTCTTTCATCATTTCCTGCAGCTTCAAGCCTTCTTCACCCAGCCTTGCCTGCAGTTCCTGTATCAAATTCTCCATCATTTCACCTTCTTTTCATTTCCCGATGCGGGTCGCAAAATCCTGTGCCGTATTCTTCCCCATTTTTTTCTGACGATTTGTCATGGCGGCAGATTCACAGATCATCGCCACGTTTCTGCCGGGGCGCACAGGAATGGTGTTCAACTGCACCTTATTCCCCAAAATTTCCATATATTCTTCATTCAGCCCCAGCCTGTCATAGGAGCCTGTCTTGCCGTCCCAAACCTCCAGCTTGATGACAAGATCGACAGTCTTCTGGTCTTTGACAGAACCAACGCCAAACAGTTCTTTTACATTGATGATGCCGATGCCCCTCAATTCGATCATATAACGGATGATTTCCGGGCAGGAACCGATCAGCCGTCTGTCGGCGATCCGTTTGATCTCTACTGCATCATCGGCAATGAGACGATGTCCTCTTTTGATCAGCTCCAGAGCAGTCTCGCTTTTCCCGATACCGCTGGCACCGGTGATGAGAACGCCTTCCCCGTAGATATCCACCAGAACCCCGTGCATCATGACACGGTCGGCCAGTTCTTCCCGCAGCCAAAAAATCAGCTCCGCCGTAAAATCGGTAGTCGTCTGGGCAGTACGGAAGATGGGCACGTTGTATTTTCTGCCATATTCCAACGCTTCCGGAAAAATCTCCAGATTCTTGCAGACGATCAGACAAGGGATCCGATACTGAAACAGATGATGGATGGCTTCCCTGCGTTTTTCCTCGCTCAGGCTCAGCAGATAGCTGTATTCCACCCGACCGATGACCTGCAGACGGTCGCTGTCAAAACGTTCATAAAACCCTGCCAGCTGCAGAGCAGGGCGATTGATCTCTTTTCGAATGACAGATCGCCCCTCTAAGTCCAGCTCGGGCAGCATATTTTCAAGCTCAAAAGCTTCTACGATCTTCTTTAATTCCGCAGAATACATGGGGTTCCCCCTTTCTTGCTAAAAATCAAAACCAAATTTTTTCCTAAGTATAGCATACCCCAAAATCATCCCTTTTGCAATTCCTCCTGATGGAAAAAGAGATATACCTGCTCTGCCGCAGGGATGGTCATGCCTTCCACCTCCAGCAGGTCTGCCACTTCCGCTTCGGCGATCTTTTCGATGCTGCCAAAATGGTGCATGAGAGCCTTTCGGCGCACCTGCCCAATGCCCTTGATATCATCCAGAACAGAATGGAGATTCCGTTCATCCCGCAGCTTTCTATGATAGGTGATGGCAAAGCGATGCACTTCATCCTGAATACGGGTCACCAGCTTGAAGCCTTCGGAGGTCAGAGGGATGTGGATCTCCTCCTCATGGAACAAAAGTCCTCTGGTTCTGTGCTTATCATCCTTCACCATGCCGCAGACGGGGATATCCATGCCAAATGCCTGTAAAACTTCCTCCGCTGCGTGTACCTGGGTCTTGCCGCCGTCCATCAGGATCAGATCGGGCAAACGGGTAAAGCTGCTGGTCTTGCCCTCCGTTTTTTCTTTCAGGGCATGATTCAGACGGCGGGTGATGACTTCCTTCATGGAAGCATAATCATTGGGCCCAACCACTGTTTTGATCTTGAATTTGCGGTAATCGCTGTTTTTGGAACGTCCATCCTCGAAAACCACCATGGAACCAACGGATTCAAAGCCCTGGGTATTGGAAATATCATAGGCCTCCACCCGTTTCAGTTCGCCCGGCAAGCCCAAAGCCTGCCGCAGTTCTTCCATGGCGCCCTTGGTGCGCTGTTCCTCCCGTTTCAGCTTTTCTCCGAATTGCTCGAAGATCAGCATGGCATTTTTATGGGCCAGTTCCACCAGCTTATGCTTTTCCCCTTTTACGGGCACCGTCAAAGTCACCTTGCTGCCCCGCCGTTCGGAAAGATAGGCTGCGATCAGCTCTGCTTCCTCTTCCACCAATGCTTCCTGCAAAATGATCTCCTTGGGTATATAGGCTGTGCCGCTGTAAAACTGCTTCACGAAAGCAGTCAGAATCTCTGCGCGGCTCTGCTCCTCGAAAGCAGTCAGCGTGAAATTCTCTCGGCCTGTCATCTTGCCGCTGCGGATAAAGAATACCTGCACCAGACATTCCTCAAAAGCACGGACAAAAGCGATGACATCTGCGTCCCCCAAGCCCATGTTGGACATCTTCTGCCGTTCTGCCACGCTTTTGATGGAACGAATCTTATCCCGCAAAGAAGCCGCTTTTTCAAATTCCATATTTTCCGCCGCTTCCATCATTTCCTGCTCCATTTTTTTCAGGATGCCCTCATGCTTTCCTTCCAGAAAATCCATGGCATCCTTGATATAGCCTTGATAGACCTCTTCGGGTACATTCCCGCTGCAGGGGGCGATGCACTGACCGATATGGTGGTTCAGACAGGGGCGTTCCTTGCCGATATCTCTGGGGAATACCTTCTTGCATTTGCGGATGGGAAACAGCTTATGCAAAGTCTCCACCGTCTCCTTCATGGCTAACACATCCGTAAAAGGCCCGTAATATTTCGCCTTGTCCTTCGTCATCCTGCGAGTGATGAAAATACGGGGAAATGGTTCCTGCACCGTCACCTTGATATAGGGATAGGTCTTGTCGTCCTTCAGCAGGATATTGTAATAGGGATGGTGTTTTTTAATGAGGTTGCATTCCAGCAGCAATGCTTCCATTTCAGAGTCCGTCACGATATATTCAAATTCCTTGATATTCGGCACCATGGAACGGGTCTTGGCGGTTTGGTTGCGGCTGCTCTGGAAATATTGCCGCACGCGGTTTTTCAAGTTGACAGCCTTGCCCACATAAATGACATGACCATTTTCATCCTTCATCAGATAGACCCCGGGCTTTTGGGGCAGCTTTTTCAATTCCTCCTGAATATCAAACACAGAACTCACCTCTTTCCTCTCTATTGTATAAAAGGGAGAGCCTTTCTTTCAGGTTCTCCCTTTTGTTTCTCATAAAAACGCATGTTTGCAAAGCGTTCTCTTCTCTATTTTATATCATCAACAATTTATAATAAACGTAATCTTTTCAAAATACGAATCAATTTGCCGCCGCCGGGCACTGTCTGCAGATCTTCTTCCACGATGCCTTTGATCAGCAGCATCACCAGACCATACACAGCGATCGCCACGCAGATGGCCAGCAATGTAGCAATGGTATTGCTGCCAATGAGGGCAAAGAAGAGATGGTAGCTGCCCAATGTACCTGACGCCATGGCGATAGAGCCGATGACAGGCTTCAGGAAGCTGCCCATAAAGTCGAATCTCGTCCCTGTTCTGCGGGACAGCATGATCACGTCGAATACTGCCGCCACCAGATAGCAGCCTGTGGTAGAAAGGACTGCCCCCAATACGTTGATGGATGGAATACGGATCAACAGCAGATTCAGGATGACCTTGGTAATGGCACCCAAAATCGCCCCCACCACAGGCACCTTGATATGCCCGATGCCCTGCAGAATCCCTGTGGAGGTCTGGCAAAGAGCTAAGAAGATGATGGAAATGCCCCCAACGGTCAACAGCATACCGCCATCACTGGCTCTGGGGAACAGCATCTGGATGATCTGGGGGCCAAGGGCACTGATGCCCACAGCCGCAGGCACAGAAATGATCATGGAAATGCGATAGGTCAAAGCCATCTTTCTGCGTACCTGTTTCTTTTCCTTCAGCTTCACAGATGCCGCAATGCTGGGCAAAACTGCCGTTGCAATGGCTGTGGAGATGGTTACGGGCAATGTGGTCAATGTGACATATTTGCCGGAAAGCTGCCCATACAACGCACTGGCCTCTGCTTCAGAAAAGCCCGTTGTCTGCAGGATATTCACTACCATGCCCATATCGATCAGGTTGGTAATGCTGAATACCGCCGTACCGGCAATGATGGGCCATGCCGTCTGCAGCACCCTGCCGATGAGCTGGCGTTTGCTTTCTTCATAGGGCTGTCTGCATCGTTTTGCCCGCCACAAAAGATAGGGGCGGATCAGGCTATAGGCAAAAATCACCACGACCAGACCTGCCAAAGCACCGATACCGGTACCCATAGTACCGCCGGCAGAAGCCAAGGGAATATTTTTCGTCAAGCCCTCAGGCACATTGACACTCAGGAATACCCACGCCAGATAGACACTGAAAAAGGCGTTGAACACCTGCTCGATGATCTGGGAAATGGCAGTAGGCACCATGGTGTGCATCCCCTGAAAATATCCACGGAATACAGACATGATAGCTACGATGACCAGCGTCGGGCAAAGGGTCAGAATCGAATAATAACTATCGGGGATCCCAATGAGATTTGCCATCTGATGGGCTGTCAGGAACAACAGAATAGCAAAAAATGCCCCCAAAGAGGTAGAGATGACCAGTGCCGCCTGGAACACCCGATGGGCGTTTCGATACTGTTTCAAAGCGATACGCTCGGAAACCAGCTTGGAAATGGCTGCAGGCAGCCCTGCGGAGGAAAGGATCAGCAGGAAGGTATAGATATAATACCCACCGGCATAGATAGCATTTCCCTCATCCCCGATCATATTGGTCAGGGGCAGGCGGTAAATGAAGCCTAAAAAGCGCACGAGCAAACTGGCCGCTGCCAAAATCGCCGCCTGTTTGATGAATGATCCGCCTTTTTTCTTTGCTTTTGCTGCCATGGTGCACCTCTGTTTATCTTTCAATGCTTCTTAACTATTTGCACGGTTTCTCGCTTTTCTGCGCTGTGTGTTGTCCAGAATCTTTTTACGCATACGCAGGTTATGAGGGGTTACCTCCAGAAGTTCATCATCGCTGATAAATTCCATGCACTGTTCCAGAGACATCTGGATGGGAGGTGTCAGCTTCAGTGCATCATCAGAACCGCTGGCACGGGTATTTGTCAGCTGTTTTTTCTTGCAAACGTTGATATCCATATCGTCGGATCTGGAGTTTCTGCCCACAACCATGCCTTCGTATACCTTCACGCCTGCGCCAATGAACAGGTCGCCCCGTTCCTGGGCGTTATACAGACCATAGGTGATGGCTTCGCCGCTTTCAAAAGCCACCAGAGAGCCCTGAGAACGTGTCACGATATCGCCTTTATAGGGTTCGTATCCATCGAACAGAGAGTTCATGATACCGTTGCCCTTGGTATCTGTCATAAATTCACTGCGGTAGCCGATCAGGCCTCTGGCAGGGATAGAAAATTCGATTCTTGTATAGCCGCCCTTTGCGGGATACATATTTGTCATTTCGCCTTTTCTGCTGCCCAGCTTTTCAATGACGTTGCCGACAAATTCTTCGGGTACATCAATAGTAACTGCTTCCATAGGTTCACATTTTTTGCCGTCGATCTCTTTCAGCAGAACTTCAGGCTTGGAAACCTGGAATTCATAGCCTTCCCGGCGCAGTGTTTCGATCAGGATGGAAAGGTGCAGTTCGCCTCTGCCGGAAACCTTTACGCTGTCCATATTATCCGTATCTTCCACACGCAGGCTGACGTCTGTGTTCAGTTCCTTAAACAGTCTGTCTCTGATCTGACGGGATGTGACATATTTGCCTTCCTGACCGGCAAAGGGGCTGTCGTTTACGGAGAAGTTCATAGACAATGTAGGTTCGGAAATTTTTACGAAAGGCAAAGGTTCGGGCTTTTCAGGGGAGCAGATGGTATCGCCGATCATGATATTTTCGATACCGCTCAGGGCAACGATATTGCCGACGCCTGCTTCCTTTACTTCCACTCTCTGCAGACCTTCGAACTGGTACAGCTTGGAGATGCGAACTCTTTTCTGTGTTTCTTCATTGTGCATATTCAAAACGACAACTTCGTCATTTACACGGATGACGCCGTTTTCGATCTTGCCGATACCGATACGGCCCAGATATTCGCTGTAGTCGATGGTGGAAATCAGTGCCTGCAGGGGAGCTTCAGGGTCGCCTTTGGGGCCGGGGATATGGTTGATGATGGCTTCAAACAGAGGTTTCATGTCCCCTTCCCTTGCTGTGGGGTCTTCGGAGGCATAGCCGCCTCTTGCGGAAGCAAAGACGAAAGGAGAATCCAGCTGGTCGTCGTTAGCATCCAGTTCCATAAACAGTTCCAGAACTTCGTCGATAACTTCATTGGGGCGTGCTTCAGGTCTGTCCACTTTGTTTACGCAGACAACAACGGGATGATTCAGTTCCAAAGCCTTGCGCAGAACGAATTTTGTCTGGGGCATAGGGCCTTCAAAGGCATCGACCACCAGAACAACACCGTCTACCATTTTCAGGACACGTTCTACTTCGCCGCCGAAGTCTGCGTGACCAGGTGTATCGATAATGTTGATTTTGATATCGCCATAGTTTACAGCTGTATTTTTAGAAAGGATGGTGATCCCTCTTTCTCTTTCAATGTCGCCGCTGTCCATGACTCTTTCCTGTACCTCCTGATTGGAACGGAAAATACCGCTCTGTCTCAGCAGCTGGTCCACCAGGGTCGTTTTACCATGGTCAACATGGGCAATGATGGCAACATTTCTGATATTTTCAATATTCTGATTCATACTATGATTACTCCATTCACATTCAAATTTCTCTTACGTACGACACTTTATTGTATCACACAGTTTTCCGCCATGCAATCTTTCCACCGAAAAAAACTGCAAAATCTGCGCACGAAAACGAGAACAATAAAAGAAAGGCTCCCCAAAAAACGGAGAGCCTCTTTTGCATAACCAAAATCAAATGTATATATCTGCATGCTTTCGCATTACGGTCTATAATTAAAATCGATTAAGCACGTGTTACGTTTGCAGCCTGAGGGCCTTTCGCGCCCTGAACAACTTCGAATTCTACTTCCTGGCCTTCTTCCAGTGTTTTGTAGCCTTCAGCCTGAATTGCGGAGAAATGTACGAATACATCGTCTTCACCAGGTACGGAGATGAAACCAAAACCTTTTTCTGCGTTAAACCATTTTACTGTACCTTTTTTCATTCTTTAAAATCCTCCTACATAGATAGATAAAAATTTGTTACAGACTGATACTAACATATATTTCCGCAAGTGTCAATCAGATTTCTAGCGTCCCGCTTGGGATTCGCACGACAATACCCGCAGATTTTCGCCCTTTGGAAGGGACCAGTCTGCAGGCCTTTCTCATGCAATGCCGTAATTTTCATCCTCCAGCAGATCCCCGCTCTGGATGGCTGCCCTGGCCAGCTGGTCGCATCTTTCATTCTCCGGATTATCCGCATGACCTTTCACCCAGATAAAGGAGACCTGATGCTTTTGCAGTAAAACCAGCAGTCGTTCCCAAAGGTCAACGTTGGATGCCTTTTCCTTTTTATTCCGCATCCAGCCGTTTTGTTTCCATTTTACGACCCAGCCCTTCTCGATGGCATCCACTACATATTTGGAATCGCTGTAAAGGTTGACTTTGCAAGGCTCCTTCAAGGCTTCCAGCCCCTTTATGACTGCCAGCACCTCCATGCGGTTATTGGTGGTCCGTCTGTAGCCGCCGGAAAGCTCCTTTCTGGCTGCGCCGTACAGCAGTACCACGCCATAGCCCCCTGCACCGGGGTTGCCGGAACAGGCACCGTCCGTATAGATCGTCACTGTTTTCATGGGGTCTCCTCCTTTAAAAATGCTTCGCCAATGAGCATATCTTCCTTTGTGGTGATTTTGATATTGCGATAGCTGCCCATGATGACCTTCACGGGACAGCCGCTGTGTTCCGCCAGAGAAGCATCATCTGTGCCAACGAACCCATCCGCTTGGGCTGCTTCGTATGCCTGTAAGATCAATTCCTTCCGGAAGGTCTGGGGGGTCTGTATCTGCCAAAGAGTGCTTCTGTCAGGGGTAGCAACGGCGATGTTTTCTCCATTGCAGACCTTAATAGTATCCTTCGCCGGCACACCTGCCACACAGCCGCCCATTTCCATGGCAACTGCGATGGAGTCCTCTATAATTTCTTCTGTAACAAAGGGACGCACCCCATCATGGATGAGGACGATCTCCGTATCTTCACTGACCTGTTTCAGCCCATTATAAACAGAATCCTGCCGTTCCCTGCCCCCTGCTGTGACGGAAACGACCTTTTTCCAGCCGTATTCCTGCACCATATCCTGCACATCCTGCAGGGAATCCATCCCTGTCACCAAAACGATATCCCGAATGGCTACCGCCTGTTGGAATTTTTCCACTGTATGGGCCAGAATTTCTTTTCCACCAAGGGGCAAAAACTGCTTGCTGATCTCTGTCCCCATGCGCTTGCCCTTTCCCGCTGCCACGATGACAGCTGTGCTGATAGGTTTCATACCTCTCCCGCCTTTCATAGAAAAAGGGCCTGAGGATCTCCCCGAAGCCCTTCACAAATTCTTCTTTACGCCGCAGCAATCATTTTTGTAAAGATCATACGACCTGCCGCTGTTTGCAGCACGCTGGTAACAATGACCGTTTTCGTTTCACCAATATGCTTGCTGCCGCCTTCTACGACGATCATGGTGCCGTCGTTCAGGTAAGCAACGCCCTGTCCTGCTTCTCTGCCGGCTTTGATGATGGTCACCTTCATCTCTTCCCCGGGCAGCACCACAGGCTTGATGGCATTTGCCAGCTCATTGATATTCAGCACACGAACACCCTGAAATTCCGCTACTTTATTCAGGTTGAAATCATTCGTTACAACAAAAGCATCCATGCTGTCTGCCATTTTCAGCAGCATGGAATCCACTTCCATAGGCTGTGTTGTCGTAAATTCCTTGATCTCTACGGGGACTGCCAGCTGCTTCTGGATCTCATTGAGAATATCCAGACCACGGCGACCTCTCTGTCGTTTCAGGCTGTCCGCAGAATCGGCGATATGCCGCAGCTCTTCCAGCACAAAATCGGGGATAATGATCTTCCCCTCGATAAAACCAGTCTGCAGCAGGTCTAAGATACGCCCGTCAATGATCACGCTGGTATCCAAGATCTTGGGTCTGCCATAGATGGAATCCTCTGTAGTACTGGGGGGTGTCGTCATCAGCACCTCCTTAAGAGAACGAACATTGACGTCATCCTTTTTCCGCCTTGCCACACGGATCCCCAAAATACCGAAAACAACATTCAGCAGAACAACGATAAAAGTTCCCAAAGCGCCAAATCCATTAAAGGCCAGACCGATCAGATTCGCCAAAACCAGACCAACAAAGCAGCCGATTACAGAAAGGGCCAGCTCCTTCAGGTTCATCTTCGACAAACGATCCTCCGTTTGAGAGATCCTTTTCATAAGCAGTTCCGACAGTGGCGAAGAAAAAATAAAATAAAAAATGAATCCGACAATCACCGATATGGCTGTAGGCACATAAACAGGCAATTTTTTTTGAAGATTGAATAAGTCCATGAAAAGCACAACATGCATCAATGCATAGGTAGCCGCTGTCACGATCAAACTCATGATCAATTCCAATGCTCTTTTCATCCGTTTCACCTCCTTTTTGTGTATAGATTTGGGTAAAACAGAGAAATGGATAGATTTCCCTTACTTTACCATAATGAAATTCTATCCTATTTTCATCCATTTGGCAAGCAGTTCTTCTGCCTCCCTCCCGTTAATTTCGTATACAGAAATGATCTCGCTCAAAACGATCTGCCACGCCATAGCCAGCAGACGATTTTCTACAACAGAAAGCTTCTTTTTCCCATTTCGTTCCAATAAGAGCTTTACCACCTCCGCCGCCTGTTCCAGTTTCCCCGATCTCAACCGCTGGATATTTTCTTTGTATCGCTGGTTCCAGTTTTCCCCTCCGCCCGCTCTGCGGGTGGCCATTCCCTGCAGGAGCGCTTCGATCTCTTCCCGTTGCAGCAGCGGCCGCAGACCGATCCGCTCCGCATTGGTCAAAGGGATCCGAATGCGCACATCTCCATGTGGAATGTGGATGATATAATATCCTTCTTCTATCCTTTCAATGACCCCCACCCCATGCATGGGATAGATGATCTTTTGCCCCTGTTCAAACATAGAACCCCTCCTTTCCCAAATTTTTCCCAATTCTCGAAAAAAATATTCAAATCCGGTATAAGGATGACAGTTCGTAGTATTTTAAACTATATAATCCGTTTCAAGATGTTGAAATTTTTAGTTTTATTTGCTATATTATTTGGTAAGACAATGAAATATTTTTCTGCAGAGAAAACCCTGTATTCAGAATAAAAAGTGCAGTGCAAAAAGTAAGGAGAGGATACAATGGCAGACTATCAGATTTTTAGTGATGGTGCTTGTGATATCGGCTATGAAAAAGCAAAGGAATTGGATATCCAGCTGATTCCCTTTTATGTTTCCATCGACCACGAAAACTACCATAAAGAAATTTTAGAGATCTCTTTGGATGCGTATTATCGTTATATGACAGAAGAAAAGGGCTATCCCAAAACCTCCCTTCCCTCTATCCAAGATTATATCGATGCTTTTCACCCTGCTTTGGAGGCAGGAAAAGACATCCTCTGTATCACCATGACCCGCACGCTGACTGCTTCCCTGGAATCCGCCATGACAGCCAAATCCATGCTGGAAGAAGAATTTCCCCAAGCAAAGATCGTTATCATCAATTCCTGGTTGGCAACAGGCGCCCAGGCATTGCTGCTGATGGAAATGGCCCGTATGCAGAAAAACGGCAAATCCATGGAAGATGTGGTTGCCTATGTGGAAAAAGCAAAGGTCGATGCCCGCATCAATTTTATGGTAGGCGATCTGAGCTATCTGGAGATCGGCGGCCGCGTAGGCAAGGTAGCCACCCTTTCTGGCAGCCTTTTAAAGATCAAACCCATCATCATCCTGAAAGGCGGCGAGATCGGCGTTGGCGGTATTTGCCGCAGCAGAAAAAAAGGGCTTTCCCAGATCGTGGATGTGACTGTGAAGCATTTTAAAGAAAGCGGCGAAAACCCCGCCGATTATATCGCCACAGCCGGCACCACCAATATCTGGGACGATATGGCAGACTTTGAAGCAATGCTCAAAGAAAAGGTAGCCATGGACTATCTGCCCCCCTTCCAGATCGGTGCCACCATTGCAACACACACCGGCCCCGGCACCACCGGCGTTTGCTTCGTAAAAAAATATGAATGCTATGGTTTCTGATATACAAAAACAATGCCCTCTGACTTTTCTGTCAGAGGGTCTTTTTTTCATAGAAAAAGGAGCGACAATGTCGCTCCTTGATTTTTGTATTGCTTATTTGTACTGATGCAGAATGTGGTCTACAACACCAACGATTTCGCCGTTTTCTTTGTAAACACGAGGAACACGTTTTGTCAGTACGCAGGGCAGTTCATAGTTGATTGTGCCCAGAATAGCTGCCAGATCATCGAATGTTACGTGTTTGTCGCCATCTGTACCAACAACGATTACTTCATCGCCCATTTTTACGCCGGGGATATCTGTAACGTCGATCATCAGCTGGTCCATGCAGACACGGCCAACGACGGGAGCATACTGACCTTTTACGATCATGTTTGCTTTGTTGGACAGTGCTCTGTTGTAACCATCAGCATAGCCGATAGGAACTGTTGCGATGATTCTTTCTGTTTCTGCTGTGTATGTTCTGCCGTAGGACAGCTGAGAACCAGCGGGAACTTTTTTCACCAGACCGATAGTAGATTTAACTGTCATCAGAGGTTTCAGATCGATCATGCCTTCGCATTCGCCGGAAGGAAGCATACCATATGTAATGATACCGGAACGGCACATATCAATGTGTCTTTCAGGATAAGCGATGGTTGTTGCGCTGTTTGCACAGTGACGGATACCAACGTTTACGCCTGCATCCTGCAGTGCTTTTACCATTCTGTCGAAACGATCGAACTGCATTTTTGTGAAGTCGGGATGATCGCCTGTGTAAGAGTCAGCTACTGCATGGTGTGTGAAGATACCTGTGATCTTTACGTTAGGCATTTTGCTTACTTCAATGATATCTTTCAGGGACTGTTCAAAGTCTGCGTCATCTGTCTGGAAACCAACACGTGTCATACCTGTATCCAGTTTGATGTGGCCTTCTACAACAACGTTTGCTGCTGCCGCTGCTTCCTGCAGGCTTCTTGCGTGTTCAATACCAACGATCGCGTTTGTGATGCTCATCTGGCACAGGATTTCAACGCAGCTTGCGGGTGTGTAGCCCAGAACCAGGATGGGTTTTGTGATACCTTCGTTTCTCAGGCTCATACCTTCTTCGATATTAGAAACACCAAACCAGTCGAAGCCGCCAGCCTGCAGTTTGCGTGCTACGAAGCCATCGCCATGACCGTAAGCGTCAGCTTTTACAATACCCATAACTTTGTGTTCGGGAGCCATTTTAGATTTGATGCTCTTAATGTTGTAATCCAGTGCATCCAGATCAATTTCTGCCCATGTTCTTTTGATAAAATCCATAAATTCCGCTTCCTTTCCAAGAAAAAATGGTTCGTTTTTCCAGTATTTTTTCATTGCCAAGGGAATTTTACTGCGATTCTTCCCAGAAAAATGCTCCTGCATTTCCCAACATTGGCAATTATTTAACACTTGTATTTAATATAGCACAATGCGATGGATTTGACAATATCTGATGAAAAATATTTCATTTTCAGATTAAAAAAATACAACATTCACAATTCTTGTCATGCAAGATACATTCGGGTAAAAAGCTCATAGGCATCATGGATGGCATTGCCGCCATCTCCCACTTCATTGGCATCGCCCACGATGGCATAACTCATCCGTTCATCCATCAGCCACATGGTCAGCTCCGTATCCACATGGGATGCGCTGCCCCCTGCCCAAATGACCGTATCTGCGGAAACAAACATAGTCATGGCACCGATTTTTACAAAGAGCTTTCTGCCTTCCATCAATGCGGCTGTGGTCGTTGTCAAAAAGCTGACGTTCTTTTTCTTCAGATCGTTCAGCAGAGGACGGGCCATGGCACCCATATCCATCCCCATCTTTTTATTGGGTTCGATGATCTTGATTTCCGGCTCTTCCGCCCTTTCTGCCAAAAATGCCGCCGTTTCCAGACCAATGGCACCGCCGCCAAGGATAACCACTTCACCCTTCAAAAGCTCTACGATTTTTTCTTCTTCCATCTGCAGAACTTCCTGGGCTGTGTAATACTGTTCCTCCGGCAATCCTTCGATGGGCTGTTTTTCAGGCACACTGCCCGTTGCCAAAACAGTGAAGTAAGGATTCTTTTCCTTCACAAGCTCCAGTGTGGCCTCTGTTTCCGTCAGGATATTCACACCCAATTCTTCCAAAGTGTATTTCATATAATCAATGTATTTCAGGAAGTCCCCCTTCTTGGGAGGCAGAGCCGCCAAACGCAGCTGACCGCCCAATTCCTTCTCTTTGCAGACCAAAGTGGTTTTAAAACCTCTTTCCGCGGATTTCTTTGCCGCTTCCATGCCTGCAGGGCCGCCGCCGATGACAACACATTCCTTTCTGGTAGCGATCTTTCTGCGCTGATGTTCGAAATGTTCATTGCCTGCTTCAGGGTTAAAGGCGCAGGAAAGCTCCTTTCCCTTCAATACATCCATAATGCACTTGTTGCACCCCAGACAAGGCAGGTAAGGCTTGCCTTTCTTCATCTTGTTGACAAAGGCAGGGTCTGCCAGAAATGCTCTGGCTGTGCCGCAGAAATCACAAAGGCCTTCCGCCAGAATCCGCTCTGCCGTTTCTTCGTCCTGAATGCGGTTGCAGGCGATGACAGGTACAGACAGATATTTTTTCAGAACCCCTGCAAAGGGCGCATATGCCCCCTTGCTGACATGGTAGGAAATCTGCTCGATAGGAGATTCATGCCAACCGCCGGTGACCGTCACGCCGTCAATGCTGCCAGCTTCCTCTGCTTTTTTGCAGAAACGCAGAGTATCCGCCAGCTCATAGCCGCCCTCTACCATCTGGGCCGCAGAAACCTTCACCAAAACAGGATATTCCCCAACGGCTCCCCGCACCGCTGCCAGCACTTCCAAGGGATAGGTGATGCCGTTTTCATTTTTATAGCCATAGGTATCCTCTCTTAGATTGCTCAAAGGGGAGAAAAATTCGGAAAGCAGATAGCCGGCAGATGCGCTCACTTCCACCATATCCGCACCGATCTCCTTGCACAAAGCCGCCGCTTTTGCGAAAGCTTCCTTTGTATCAGTCAAATCTTCCGTCGTCATTTCCTTGGGCTCTGTTCTGAAAATGGGAGAAGCCACCGCAGAAGGAGCCAGCAGAGGCTTTTCGCCATGGTTCTTTTCACTTTCGTTGCGTCCGCAATGGAATAACTGCACGATCAACTTACAATCGTGGGCACGGACTCTTTCTGCCAATGCTTTCAGGCTTTCCCGATCCACAGTCTCTGCATCATACATGCCTTTTAAAGCACCTGCTTTATTGACTGCCAAAAGGCAGGTCACTGCCGCTGCGCCACCCTTGGCCCGTTCTTCATAAAAGGCATAGTCCCGTTCCGTCAATGCATTGCTCTCCGCAAAGCCTGTGTGCATCGCCAGCATGATCCAGCGGTTTTTCAATTCCAATTCCCTGATTTTATATGGTGTAAATACCATGTTTCATCCCTCCATTCTGCCTTTAGCATATCACATCTGTATATTTTTTTCCACAAAAAAGAAAGGGCGGCAAAGCCTGCCTAAAACAAGCTTTCCCGCCAAAAGGAAGAGACATATATCATTTAGAAACTGTCATAGACCCTTTCGGATCTATGCCTTGGTTTTCTCTGCATTTATCAGAACTCAAGGTTTTTCTCTGTTTCTTTATCAAAAACATTCACATTTTTGCCGCGGAAGGTAAAGGAAACCGGTGCGCCAATGGAGAAATCCATCCCTTCTTCATGGATATCGTTCATGGGTACGATGACGATGCTGTCCTGACCGCAGGCATTCACGTGCAGATGGATGGCAGAGCCCATCATTTCGCTTACATCCACTGTGCCGTGGATCATCTGGCTTGCATCGCCCTTCAGCTGAATATGTTCGGGACGAACACCCAGTGTGATGGACTGAGGTTTTACATCGTTTTTCGCCAGGTTTGCCTGTTTGTCATCAGACAGAACCACCTTGGCCCCATCCAGGACCACCGCATATTTGCCGTCCTCTTTCACCAGTTCCGCATCATAGAAGTTCATCTGGGGCATACCGATGAAGCCTGCAACGAATTTATTGGCAGGATGGTCGAATACTTCCTGAGGTGTGCCGATCTGCTGCACCACACCGTCCCGCATGATAACGATTCTGTCGCCCAGTGTCATAGCTTCTGTCTGGTCGTGGGTAACGTAGATAAATGTGGTATCGATTCTCTGACGCAGCTTGATGATCTCTGCACGCATCTGGTTACGCAGTTTTGCGTCCAGGTTGGACAGGGGTTCATCCATCAGGAATACCTTGGGGTTTCTTACGATGGCACGACCGATGGCCACACGCTGTCGCTGACCGCCGGAAAGGGCTTTGGGCTTTCTGTCCAGATACTGGGTGATATCCAGAATTTCCGCTGCTTCGCGGACTTTTTTATCGATCTCATCTTTGGGCAGCTTTCTCATTTTCAGGGAAAACGCCATATTATCGTATACTGTCATGTGGGGATACAGCGCATAGCTCTGGAAAACCATGGCAATATCTCTGTCTTTGGGGGCTACATCGTTGACTTTTACGCCATCAATGAGCAGTTCCCCGCCACTGATCTCTTCCAGACCGGCAACCATACGCAGCGTGGTAGATTTCCCGCAGCCGGAAGGGCCAACCAATACAATGAATTCTTTATCGGCAATTTCCAGATTGAAATCTTCTACAGCCACAACGCCTTCCGCTGTGATCTTCAGATTGGATTTCTTTTCGGGTTCGCCTTTTTTCTTCTTTTTCTGTGCGTTTGGATAAATTTTCTTAATATTTTTCAGCGTTACGCTTGCCATTTTTTACTGCTCCTTCCATAAAGCCGAGTCATTTCGGCAATCTTTGCGGTCAGTTCCTCCGTGATCTGGCCTTCTTTCAATCTCCACTGCCAGTTACCGCCCAAGGTACTGGGGGTATTCATGCGTGCCTCTGCGCCCAGCCCCAGGAAATCCTGCATCTGTGCCACAAACAGCTCCGCAACGGAACTCATGCCGCCTCTGAGGATGCCCCAATGGAAGCCCTCCTCCTCGTTCAAGCCCAGATATTTGATCGCCATGGCGATATCCTCGGGGGCTGCGGCATCCTTCCATGCCATCACGGTTTCATTATCATGGGTGCCTACATAGCATACACAATGGGATGTATAGGTATGTGGCAGATAGTCACTGGGTTCACGGGAATCGAAGGCAAATTCCAAAACCTTCATCCCGGGAAATTCGGAATCCTTCAAAAGCTGCTGTACTTCCGGTGTCAGATAGCCCAAGTCCTCCGCAATAAAGGAAACGTTGGGGAACCAGTTTTTCAGCACAGAAACCAAGTCCATGCCGGGGCCCTTCACCCAATGACCGTTTTTCGCATTGGTGTCACCATAGGGCACAGCCCAATAGCTTTCCAATCCACGGAAATGGTCGATACGCAAAACATCATACAGCTTTGCTGCCCCATCGATTCTGCGGATCCACCAGCCATAGCCATCGGCCTTCATGGCATCCCAATCGTAGAGAGGGTTGCCCCAAAGCTGCCCATCGGCACTGAAGGCATCGGGAGGCACACCGGAAACTTCATGGGGTACATTCTTTTCATCCAGCTGGAAGAACTTTGGTTCTGCCCAAACATCGGCAGAGTCCATAGCCACATAAATAGGCATATCCCCGATGATGCCGATGCCATTCTCCTTTGCATAAGCCCGCAATGCGTTCCACTGCCGGAAGAACAGATACTGGATGTAGATGAATAATTCCATATCATCAGCCAGTTCCCGACGATATTTTGCCAAAGCCTCCTCTTTTCTCAGTCGGATATCTTCATCCGCCCATTCTGTCCATGCTTTCATGCCGAAATAGCGTTTCAGTGCCATATACAGGGCATAATCAGGAAGCCAGCCCTTATTTTCTTCTGTAAATTTTTTGATTTCTTCTGCATCTTTTTCCCAGCCGCGCTGCTTTGCTTTTTCCAGCAGATTGAAACGGCCTTCGTAAATTTTCTGATAATCTACTTTTGCAGGGTCACTGCCCCAATCCACAGCATCGATCTCCGCCTGTTCCAGCAGACCTTCCTTGCAGAGGGTCTCCAAATCGACGAAATAAGGGTTGCCTGCAAAAGTGGAAAAGCTCTGATAGGGAGAATCCCCATAGCTGGTAGGCCCAACGGGAAGGATCTGCCACCATTTCTGCTCGGCTTTCACCAGAAAGTCGATGAAATCATAGGCAGCTTTCCCCATAGAACCGATACCATAGGGAGAAGGCAATGCAGAAATCGGCAGCAAAATACCGGAACTTCTTTCCATAGCCACCCCTCCTTAGCCTTTGACTGCACCTGCCAGAACACCTTTGATGATGTGTTTCTGACCCAACAGATAGATGATAACCACAGGCAGGACGGTCATAACGATACAAGCCATCATAGGGCCCATTTCCACTCGGCCATAGCTGCCCCGGAAATACTGGATCAGCATAGGAATAGTACGATATTTCTTGATATCCAATACCAGTGTGGGCAGCAAATAGTCATTCCATACCCACATGGTTTCCAGCACACCAACAGAGATCATGGTAGGCTTCAGCAGAGGGAATACCACCTTAAAATAGGTCTGCAAAGGGTTGCAGCCATCGATCATTGCCGCTTCTTCCAATTCCAGAGGAATGGACTTCACGAAACCGGAGAACATGAATACCGCCAAGCCTGCACCAAAACCAAGGTAGATAAAGCAGATGGTCCAGGGGGTATTGAACCGCAGGCCAAAAATATTCAAGCTGTCCGCTGTCTGGGACAGGGTGAACATTACCATCTGGAAGGGTACTACCATGGAAAATGCACAGAGCATATAAATCAGTTTGGACAATTTGGAATTCACTCTTGTGATATACCATGCACACATGGAGCAGCACAACAGGATCAGTGCTACAGAGGAGATGGTAATGAAAGCACTGTAACCGAAGCTCTGCAAAAAGCCCTGAGCTCCCAGTGCATTGATATAGTTTTTAAAGCCTGCGAAGGTTTCCGCATTGGGCAGAGTAAAGGTTTCCGCTGTAGTAATGGCAGTTTCCTTTTTAAAGGAGTTCATAACTACCATAACGATGGGATACATATACAGCACGCAGATGATAGAGAAGAAAATCGTGCCCAGTGTACTGCCCAAGGATTTGTTTGTCTTGTTCATTACTGCTGCACCTCCTTAGAACGTGTTGCTCTCAACTGTGTTAAGCCAATGATAACAACCAGAATGAAGAAGATAACGGCTTTTGCCTGACCGATACCCTTCCAGGCTGCACCGGCACGGGCATAGAAGGTGTAATAAATATTCAGTGCCATCATTTCTGTGGTATGAGCAGGGTCACCTGCTGTCAGGGACAGGTTCTGGTCGAAGAGCTTGAACGCATTTGTGATCGTCAGGAACAGGCAGATGGTGATAGAAGGCATAACCATAGGCAGTTTTACCTTCAGCAATGTCTGCCAGTTATTGGCGCCGTCGATGGCAGCCGCTTCCATCAGATCAGGAGGTACATTCTGCAGACCGGCAACGTAAATAATCATCATATACCCGATCTGCTGCCAGCAAAGCAGGATAATCAGACCCCAATAGCCTGCTGTTGTATTCAATGCCAGTAAGGGTTCGCCCATCTTCATCAGCACCGCATTGAACAACGTCTGCCAGATATACCCCAGCACGATACCGCCGATCAGGTTGGGCATGAAGAAAACAGTTCTGAAAATGTTTGTGCCCTTCAACTCTTTTGTCAACGCCAAAGCGATGGCAAAGGCCGTCACATTGATGATGAGGGTCGCCACGATCACAAAGGCTACTGTGAACCAGAAGGAATCGATAAAGGATGTATCAGCGAATGCTTTCGCATAGTTGCCAAGGCCGACCCATTTGGCGTTGTCTACTGTCGTAAACTGACAGAAGGACAGATATAAACCATGGAGGAAGGGCCAGATAAACCCTACACAAAAGGCCGCCAGCGTGGGGGCTACAAATATAGGAAACCACCTTTTTAAAGCTTTTTCCACGGTAGTTCATCTCACTTTCTTTTGGAATTTCAGGGGATGCTTGTTTATAAAGAATGGGGAAGCTGCTGCTCCCCCACTCTTTTTCTTTTACACAATGTGTCGTTCGTCGGTAATATTAGCTGTTTGCCAGCTGATATTCTGTTGCCCAACCATCAACGAAAGCGGAAACAACTGCAGCCCAGTTGTCGTCTGTCTGGTCAGCAGCATAAGCTGTCAGAGCAGAGCCAACGCCGTTTTTCCATTCTTCGGAAGGCATTGTAGGGAAGTTCCAGGATACAGGTGTTTTGCCTGCTGCTGTCATTGCAGCATCCTGTTTTACAAACAGGTTGGAGGATTCCAGAGCACCCTTGAAAGGAATAACAAAGCCCATGCCTGCTTCGCCGCTGGGCATTGCGCCTTCGCCGCCGCACATAGCTGTTGTACCAACTTCACTTGTTACACACCAGTTCATGAAGTCCAGTGTAGCCTGGATATCAGCTTCGGAAGCTGTGTTGTTTACACACCAGTAGTTTTCTGTACCTGTGCACAGGCCCTGATTTGCTTCATCACCAACACCGAAGTAGATGGGGATCATAACCAGATCATCGTCTGTGAATTTGCCTTCGCCTACCAGGTTGCCATATTCCCAGGAACCATTCTGGAAGAATACAGCCTTGCCAGCCAGGAATTCGTTTCTGGAGTCATCGCCTGTCTTAGCGGACAGTTCTGCGGGGCTGCATGTGCTGTTGTTGATATACAGATCCCACATAGCGCGGTAGTTGTCCAGGTATGTGCCTTTGATCGCATCTGTAGCACCGATGCCGTCTGCCTGATATTCGAAGTAGATGGGCAGGTTAGCCAGATGTGTTTTGAATCTCCAGTCGGAAGAACCGTCCATACCTGCGGAAGAGAATGCTGCGAAGCCCAGTTCGTCTTTACGAGCTGTGATATCTTCTGCAACTGCCTTCAGTGTTTCAAAGGATGTGATATCTTCTACAGAGTAGCCTGCTTTTTCCAGCAGTGTTTTGTTTGTGATGATACCATAGGATTCGATTACATAAGCAATACCTGCTACGGAACCATCTTCATTTTTCAGTGCATAAGCGTCGCTTGTCAGCTGGCTCAGCACATCTGTACCTGTCAGGTCATAGCAGTAATCTGCCCAGTTTTTCAGACCAACAGGGCCGTTTACCTGGAACAGTGTGGGTGCATCGGATTTACCCATTTCTGCCATCAGTGTTGTTTCATAATCGCCGGATGCTGCTGTAACAACTGTTACAGGCACGCCTGTTTCTTCTTCGTATACTTTTGCCAGTTCCTGCCACTGCGCATCCTGCTCAGGTTTGAAGTTCAGGTAGTATACGCTTGCTGTGTCGTCGCTGGATGCTGTTTCAGAACTACCGCATGCCGCCAGGCCTGCACACATAACCAGAGACATCATAAGTGCAAATACTCTTTTCATGTTACATCTCCCTTTCATTCTTTATTTTGTTTAAAAATATATTTCCATATCCTCTTTCAGGATATAAAAATCAATTTAATTTGCAGACACTGCCGCCCTCTCTCAGGGAAGTTTCCAGTTCCAGATGGCGATGACCTGCTTTCTTTTCTGCCATATCCAAAAGGATCTGCACAGAATATTCGCCCAGTTCTTCCGCCGGCTGCACCAGTGTTGTCAATGTGGGCACCGTATACGCCGACATGGTGATGCCATCGATGGCGATGACAGAGCAATCCTCCGGCACCCGCCAGCCTTCATCGGAAAGGGCTTTCATGGCTGCCACTGCCATAGAATCGGCGATAACAAAAGCTGCCGTGAAATCCTTTCTGCGCTTTGCCAGACGGCCCATGGCTTCATAAGCGGATTCCATATCAAATCTTTCCGTTTCCTCCACCAGATCTTCATCTGGTTCAATGCCGTAATCCCGCAAAGCCTGACAATATCCTCTGTAGCGCAGCTCCGCAATGGAATGGTCATGCTTGGAATCCAGAAGCAATGCGATTTTCTTATGTCCCTGCTGGATGAGATATTCCACTGCTTTATAGGCTTCCTTCTGGTCGTTGATGGTAACAGAAGAATAGTCGTTTTCCTGCAGTCCGCCAAAGCTGTTGGTATAGGAACAGCAGACGAAAGGCACCTGCAGCACCGCGATCTGCTCCTCGGAATAGTCGAAGCAGCCCCCCAAAAGAATGAGCCCTCTCAGTTTTTTGGACTGCACCAGGCTTGCCCCTGCGCTCAGTTCATCCTCTCCGCTGGCAATTTGATGGAATACCAAAGTATATCCTGCCCGTTCTACTGCATTTTCAATCGAACGGATCACATCTGTAAAGAAAGGATTGCCGACACCACGCACCACCAAGCCAATGGTATTGGACTGGGGCTTTACCAGATCCCTTGCGCTGTTATTGGGCACATAATGCACTTCCTGCACCACCTGCATGACCTTTTCCCGAACAGCATCGCTGACATCAGGATGATGATTGAGGACACGAGAGACTGTGCTGACAGATACGCCGCAGCGTTCTGCAATATCCTTGATTGTCACTGTGCCCCACCTCTTTTCTTTCGTAAAATAGATTTTGCAAACGTTTCCAGAAACGTTACCGGGAACGTTTCCAGAAAGTACATTTTTATGATAGCAATTTTTTGTCCCACTG
This sequence comes from [Eubacterium] saphenum, assembly GCA_945912105.1. GTDB lineage: Bacteria > Bacillota > Clostridia > Lachnospirales > Anaerotignaceae > Anaerotignum_A. The sequence continues at coordinate 84,032 of CAMEBC010000008.1, forward strand.
TCAATTCCCCTTTGTGCATTTTCGTAGAAAACCACAAAAGTATCCACTCGCTTTATGGCGGTTTGCACAGCACTGGTAATATATACCATTATTTTCACTAATTTTTCAAACAAGAAACCTGTTTCTCAAAGGATTTTTTATTCAAAATACCCTATTCCAACTCTTCTCATCTGAGAAAACCAGCTTTTCCATTAGCTTTCCCCGTAAAGCAGAGATTTTTCTTATGGGAGAAAAGTTTCAGCAAAAAATAAGTATATTGAACCGAAACTGTAACTTCCATAAATCTTGCTTATTGTCTGAACACTGTTTCTTTGGTAAAATAAAAATGTTAGGCAGGTGGGACTATGAAAAAAATCAAATTGATCGCCTCCGATTTGGACGGCACATTATTGACAAGCAAAAAAGAGATCACGCCCCGTTTATATCAGGCGCTGAAAAATATAGATGAAATGGGCATCTATTTTGTCCCTTCTACGGGGAGACCCTTCGGTTCTCTCCCCCGGGATGTAAAAGACCTGCCCTTTTTGAAATATGTCATCACCAGCAACGGCGCTTCCGTGTATGATGCTCAGGAAAAACATGATATCGTGCAGAATTTTCTGACTCCAGAAGCGGTGGATATCACTTTGGAGATCGCAAAGGAGCTGCCTGTCATCATAGAATTTTTCAAAGACGGCAAGGCATACATCGCAAAAGAGGTTTTCGATGACCTCTCCCCTTATCACCTGACGGAAAGCCACATCCATTACATAAAGACCACCCGCATTCCTGTTCAGGATTTCTTTGGAGAGATCGAAAGAAACAAATCCGCTCTGGAGAATATCAATCTGGTTTTCAGTGATATGGAGCTGAGAAAACAGACCTGGGATTTCTTGCAGTCCAAAGACCACGCCTCTGTCACAGCATCCTCCCCGAAAAATATCGAGATCACCTCGAAGGATGCCACCAAAGCACGGGCATTGGAAAAACTTTGCCAAGTGCTGGGCATCCAGCGGGAAAATACCCTTGCCATGGGCGATGGGGATAACGACCTGCCCATGCTGCAATTTGCAGGGGTCGGCGTTGCCATGGTGAATGGGGAAGAACACGTAAAAAATGCGGCAGATCTGATCGCCGATGACTGCAACGATTTCGGCGCAGCAAAAATATTAGAACAAATCATAGAGCAAAAAGGAGTTTTAGAATGAGTATTTTGAATGTAGTGAAGCTCAGCCATGGCTTTGGCGACAGAGCAATTTTCACAGACGTTTCCTTCCGCCTGCTGAAAGGCGAACATGTCGGCTTTGTTGGTGCCAACGGCGAAGGCAAATCCACATTTATGAATATCATCACCGGCAGCCTGATGCCCGATGAAGGCAAAATCGAATGGAGCAAAAATGTGCGCGTTGGCTATCTGGATCAGCATACGGTTCTGGAAAAAGGCCAGACCATTCGGGACGTACTGCAGTCTGCCTTCGGATATCTCTTCGATCTGGAAGCCCAAATGAATGCCTACTATGCGGAAATGGCAGAGGCTGACCCAGACCGCATGGAATTTCTGATGGAAGAAACAGGAAGTATCCAAGAAATGCTGGATCAGCATGATTTCTATGTCATTGATTCCAAAGTAGAAGAAATCGGATGTGCCTTAGGCTTGGCGGATATCGGCTTCGACAGAGATGTGACAGAACTTTCCGGCGGTCAGCGAACAAAGGTGCTGATGGCAAAGCTGCTGTTGGAAAAGCCTGATATCCTGCTTTTGGACGAACCCACCAACTATCTGGATGAAAACCACATCGAATGGCTGAAACGCTACCTGATTGATTATGAGAACGCCTTTATTCTCATTTCCCATGATATCCCCTTCCTGAACAGCGTTGTCAACCTGATCTATCATGTGGAAAATTCTGAAATCACCAGATATGTCGGCAATTATGATAAATTCCAGGAAGTCTATGCCATGAAGAAGGCTCAGCTGGAGGCGGCCTACCGCAAACAGCAGCAGGAAATCGAAGACCTGAAGGATTTCGTTGCCAGAAACAAAGCCCGTGTTGCCACCAGAAATATGGCCATGAGCCGACAGAAGAAACTGGATAAAATGGATGTCATCGAACTGGCCAAGGAAAAACCCAAGCCGGAATTCAATTTCAAGGAAGCCCGTGCCTCCGGCAGATATATTTTCCAGACAGAAGACCTTGTCATTGGTTACGATAAGCCCCTTTCCAAGCCCCTGAATCTTTCTATGGAACGGGGACAGAAGATCGCTTTGGTGGGCGCCAACGGCATTGGGAAAACCACTCTGCTGAAAAGCATCATTGGTGAGATCCCTCCCCTCAGCGGCAAAACAGAACTGGGCGATTATCTCTACACAGGCTATTTCGAACAGGAAAAGAAATATACGGAAAACGTGACCTGCATCGATGAAATCTGGAAGGAATTCCCCTCCTTTACCCAATATGAAGTCCGCTCCGCTCTGGCAAAATGCGGGCTGACTACAAAGCATATCGAAAGCATGGTAAAGGTGCTCAGCGGCGGCGAACAGGCTAAGGTGCGCCTGTGCAAGCTCATCAATAACGAAACCAACGTACTGTTGCTGGACGAACCGACCAACCATCTGGATGTGGATGCAAAGGAAGAACTGAAACGGGCATTGAAAGCCTATAAAGGCAGCATCCTCCTCATCTGCCACGAACCGGAATTTTACCGTGATGTGGTGACAGAAGTGTGGAACTGCGAAGATTGGACAACGGTACAGTTATAATTGCATAAAAATAAGGCTGCTGCAAAAAACAGTAGCCTTTTTCTTTGTTCATTTTCTTTCCTGCGCCAGCAATTCCTGAACTTCTTCCATGGGGATCACCAGATATTCGGCATTCCCCAGAAGGTCTTTGTGTCCATAATCCAGCAGGATCGCCTTCGGCTCCTCCTCGCCGAACACATCCAGATAGGTCTGCTTGATGAGGACTTTCTTTTCCGCATCGGCATAGCCAGGAATATATTTCTGCACCAGCTTTGCAGTAATCCGCTCATACTCCTGCCCATTTCCGCCAACTTTCAGCCACACAGGCAATTTTTTCGGCTTCTCATGCAAAGCGATATCGAATTTCAACGCCCATTGGAATTTCTGCAAGTCCACCTTCTCATTTTTCTGCACAAAATCCCAAAGTACATCGCAAAGCCCCATCTTGGAAAGGGATTTATACTGACAGCCCTCCGCCAACCAAAATTGAGACAGTGCTTCAAAGAAAGCAAAGGGGCTTTCATACAGCGGTACAAGAAATGCCAGCGTATGCAGGAATTTTCCGCTGTTGTAATAAATCTCTACCATTTCTTCGATATACTTCAATCGCAGTGTGTCCTCATAAGGCAGCATATGGGTGGTCAACACTTCATACGGTGCTGTATCGTGATAAACGATATCGAAATCTTTCTGCTTCTGATGCAGCATAGACCCCTTCAGCACCTTCAAAAAGCCCAGCTGCAGCTGCTCCGGCTCCAAAGCATACACATCGTTGAAGGAACGTCCAAAGGAAGCATAATCCTCATAGGGCAGCCCTGCGATCAGGTCTAAATGCTGATGGATATTCCCCCCGGCTTTGATTTGCTTCACGATGCCCGAAAGCTTCTCAAAATCCACATTTCGATTGATGGCTTGGATGGTATAGGGATTAGTAGACTGAACGCCGATCTCAAATTGGAACAGCCCTTTTCGCACGGTTTTCAGAAAATCGATGGTTTCCTGATCGATCAAATCCGCTGTCATTTCAAAATGGAAATTTGTTACGCCATTGTCATGGGCATGGAGATATTTCCAGATCGCCATGGCGTGGCTTTTGCGGCAGTTGAAGGTTCTGTCGATGAATTTGACCTGCCGCACCCCTGCATCCAAGAATCTCTGCAGATCGGGCAGCACCTTTTCCAAAGGAACGAACCGCACCCCCTGCTCCACGGATGACAGGCAATATCCACAGCTATAGGGGCAGCCTCGGGAGGATTCATAATAGATGATCTGGTTTTCCACATCGGAAAAATCTGCTTCATAGGGAAATGGCAGCAGCGCCAAGTCCAAAGGTGATTCCTGTATGGTCGAAATGATTTCCTCCCCTTTGCGGAAAGTCAGACTGCCGATCTCTTCTAAAGATGCAGGCGCACCAAAATCCAAATGATTCAGCAGCTTGCTGAACACAATCTCCCCTTCTCCCCGCAGGACGATATCCACCGCAGGGTTTTCCCGCAGGAAAGCTTCGCTTTCATAGCTGACCTCCGGCCCTCCAAAGCCAAGGATACAATCGGGCAGAATCTTTTTCAGCAAAGGACAAAGCTGCCGCAGCATCTCCACGTTCCAGATATATGTGGAAAACAAGATCACATCGGGCTGCAGACGAAACAATTCCTCCGCAATGAAATCCAGCCGCTGGTTGATGGTGAATTCCCGTGTCAGCACGTTATGTTTTTTATTGTTATCCTGAAAGCGGCTCAAATAGCGCAATGCCAGATTAGAATGGATATATTTCGCATTCAAGGCCGAAAGAACAACTTTTTTCATTTTCATTCCTCACTTTTTCAAATCCCGAAAGGCACAAGGCTCCGTTCCAGAATGCCGTTGATATAGGCGATACAGATGCCGTAATTGGTCATGGGAATCCCCTGATCCTCTGCACATTTCAGGCGATATTTCATTTCTCTTTCATTGAGCATACAGCCTCCGCAATGAACGATCAGCTTGTAGGGCGACAAATCCAAGGGGAATTCTGTACCGCTGGTAAATGCAAATTGCAGGTCTTTTCCCGTATGCTCCCTGATCCAGCGAGGCAGCTTCACTGTGCCGATATCCTCGCACTGGCGGTGATGGGTACAGCCTTCAGAAATCAGGACGGTATCCCCATCCTGCAGCTGTTCCAAGGCTCTTGCCCCTTTTACATTGGGCTCCAAATCGCCTTTATATCTCGCCATCAGAATAGAAAAAGAAGTCAACTGAATATCCGCAGGCACCTCTTTGGAAACCCTCCCAAAAATCTGGCTGTCTGTAATGACCAGTCTTGGTTTTCTTCCAATAGATGCCAGTGTTTCCTTCAATTCATGATCTCTTGTGACAACGGAAACTGCTCCCGCCTCCAGGATATCCCGGATGGTCTGCTGCTGGGGCAGGATCAGCCTGCCCTTGGGTGCCGCAGAATCGATGGGAACCACCAAAACCGCCAGATCGTTGGGTTCCAGCAAATCACCAACGATTTTCCGTGTCATATCTTCCTTGGGCACAAGGGCGGTGATGCGTTCCTTCAATTCGTAGATATTCTGACCTGTTTTTGCACTAACAGAGATTTCATTTTCTTCATCCTGCTCCGCCGCCTGCAGGTCAGATTTATTTTTTACGATAATATAAGGTATGTTTTTTTCGCGGATGCGTTCCAAGATAGCTGCATCTGCCGCCGTCCTGCCAACGGAACCATCGATGACGACTACGGCGATATCCGTTTTATTCAAAACCTGATAGGCCTTCTGCACCCGCAGCTTCCCCAACTCCCCTTCATCATCCAGACCGGGGGTATCAATGATCACTACAGGCCCCAAGGGCAGCAGCTCCATGGCTTTCAGGACGGGGTCCGTGGTGGTTCCCGCCACATCGGAAACGATGGCCAGATTTTGCCCTGTCATAGCATTGATGATGCTGGATTTTCCCGCATTTCGTCTGCCGAAAATCCCAATATGGATCCGTTCCGCCATAGGCGTATTATTCAATCCCATAAGTTCCTCCTATTCCACCAGCGAATCCCCGCGGGCAGATACTACACGATAACCGATCTCTTCCATTTCTGCCTGCAGCAGTGCCAGCCCTTCGGCAGCTTCATCGCCCATGCAGCGTTTATTGTCATATAAGCTGTAAAATTTCCGGTTTTCCTTGGGAGAAAGATTGGGCATCACCACATTTGCCCCCGCAAGGATACCCATTTTCCGCCCATCGGGATGGATGGTACTCAAGGCCGTTGTGGCAGGCAGCAGCACCTTAGGCAGCATCAGTCGCACTGCCCCCAGCAGGAATAGGGTCATCTCCAATGTACCCGCCGTTTCTTTGGCAAAAGGCGTATCCTTATGGGGAATAAAGGGCCCGATGCCTACCATGTGGGGGTTCAATTCCTTTAAAAACAGCAAATCCTCTGCCAGATATTCCGCCGTCTGCCCCGGGGAACCGACCATAATGCCGCTGCCCACCTGAAAACCAATGTTTCGCAGGTTCCAAAGGCAATCCTTCCGTTCCTGCAGGCTCAGTTCTTTGGGATGCAGAAATCTGTAATGCTCTTCGTTGGCTGTTTCGTGTCGCAGCAAAAAACGGTCTGCCCCTGCCTTAAAATAGGCTTCATATTCTTCTTTTTTTCTTTCCCCCACGGAAAGGGTGATGGCGCAATCAGGGAATTCGCCTTTGATCTTTTTAATCAAGTCCACCATTTTTTCCTGTGTAAACCAGCCGTCCTCTCCCCCCTGCAGCACAAAGGTACGGAATCCCAAGCGATATCCGTTCCTGCAGCAATCGAGGATTTCCTCCTCCGTCAGGCGGTAGCGATGCAGGTTTTGATTGCTTCTGCGGATGCCGCAATAATAGCAGTTGTTCCTGCAAAAATTAGTGAATTCAATGAGCCCACGGATATAAACATCCTTTCCGTAGTGCTGCTGACGTATTTTTCTCGCCCGTTCAAAAAGGAATGTATCTGTTTTCTCTGTTCTGCCTTCGATCAGGCGCACCCATTCCTCTTTCGTCAGGGTCTGTTCTCTCTCCAGTTTTTCGATCAACTTTTTCATAGGCATTTTATCAAACCGTTTTCCCGTAAATCGTTTTTGTGCTGACACCGGGCAGCATCCCCAGTTTCCCGGAAAGGGCACTGATGGCATCATTGGGCGCATCCATGGCTACACTGATGATGGAAATTTCCTTTTCCCGATAGGGCAGACCCATTCGCCCGATGATATATTCGCTGTATTCACTCAGCAATTCATTCAGCTGCCCTACAGATTCATGGCTGGTCAAAATAATACCAATGAGTGCAATTCTTGTTTCTTTTTCTGTCATTTTTCATTCCTCCTAAAAAAGAAAGTCTGCACCAAACGGCGCAGACAAACTCTATCATCAGCCCTTCTTTTTATGAACGTTTCTGATCGTTTTCTTTTTCCCTGTATTTGCTTTTTGTCCGCCTTTGGGCTGTCCCTTTGCACCGCCCTTTTCACCGGGCTTGCCGCCTTTATGCTGGAAATCTCGTTTCATCTGTCTGGGACGGATGAGACAATGCTTGTCAAAGCCGATCAAATCCTCCCGATGGGCTTTTTTCAATGCTTCATAGACCAGATCGTAGTTCTGAGGCAGTCTGTATTGCATCAACGCCCTCTGCATGGCCTTTTCATGGGGTGATTTGGGCACATAGACCTTTTCCTTGGTTCTGGGGTCCATTTCCGTGTAATACATGGCTGTGGAAAGGGTACCGGGTGTGGGATAGAAGTCCTGCACCTGCTCGGGCATATGGTGGATATCCCGCAGATATTCCGCCAATTCGATAGCCGCATCCAAGTCACTGCCGGGGTGGCTGCTCATCAGATAGGGCACCAGATATTGCTCCATCCCCAATTTCTTATTGATATCATAATATTTCTTTACGAATCTCTGGTAAACATCGCCGGCAGGTTTCCCCATCTTATTCAGAACCTTTTCAGAAACATGCTCCGGGGCAACCTTCAGCTGGCCGCTGACATGATATTTGCACAGCTCGTTGAAAAATGTTTCATTCTTATCATAGATCAGATAATCGTAACGGATACCGGAACGGATAAATACCTTTTTGATTCTGGGAATTTCTCTGATTTTCCGCAGCAAACGCACATAATCCATGTGATCTACATCCAGATTAGGGCATTTTGTGGGCCACAGGCACTGTCTATCTCTGCACGCACCATGCTCCAACTGTTTTTTGCAGGCAGGGCCACGGAAGTTTGCGGTGGGGCCCCCTACGTCATGGATATAGCCCTTAAATCCGGGGTCCCAAGTGATTTTTTCAGCTTCCGCCACAAGGGAATTATGGCTTCTTGCTGTTACCACTCTGCCCTGATGGAAAGCCAACGCACAGAAATTGCAGTTGCCGAAGCAGCCACGGTTGCTGACCAGGCTGAACTTTACTTCCTCAATGGCAGGGATACCGCCCTTTTCCTCATACATGGGGTGGTAATTTCGTTCAAAATTCAGAGCATATACCTTGTCCAGCTCAGGGGTACGCAAGGGAGGAGAAGGTGGATTCTGTACCACCGTCCATTCGTCATACTCTTCAATCAAAGTCTTGCCTGTCACTGCATCGGTATTCTGATACTGGATCAAAAAGCTGTCGGCATATTTATCCTTGTCTTTCAAAACTTCCTTATATTTCGGAAGCATGATATAGTCATAGGCTCTGGAAATATCCTTTGTTTTGTATACAGAGCCTTTCAAGAACGTCAATTCTTGGATAGGAATACCGCTGTCAAGAGCATCCGCCATTTCCACAATCTGATGCTCGCCCATACCATACAACAGCAGATCCGCACCGCTGTCCAGCAAAATAGAACGGCGCACTTTATTATCCCAGTAGTCATAGTGGCTCAAACGTCTCAGGCTGGCTTCTACACCGCCGATGATGATGGGTGTTTTCTTATAAACCTCTCTCAGCTTATTGCAGTAAACGATAGTCGCCCTGTCGGGACGCAACCCCATTTCCCCGCCAGGGGAATAAAAGTCTTTTTTTCGTTTCTTTTTCGCAACGGTATAATGGTTTACCATGGAGTCGATGTTCCCAGCGCTGACCAGAAAGCCCAGTCTGGGTTCGCCAAAACGGGTAAAATCCTCTGTACTTTTCCAATCGGGCTGTGCCACAAAGCAGATCTTATAGCCATGGTTTTCCAGCACACGACAAATAATAGCCGCACCAAAAGAGGGATGATCCACATAGGCATCCCCGCAAATATATACAAAATCAGGCTGTTCCCAGCCTCTTTCCAGCATTTCTTCTCTTGTTACAGGCAAAAATGCCATATCGATTCCCCCTTCGTTATACTATATCTAGTATACCAAATTTACGAATCCAATACAATCATAACTGTCAGCAGACAAAATGCTTTTGCTATCAATCAAAAAGAAATATGTGCCTTATCATACATCGGAGTTCTTTCGTCCAAAAACAAACGTTATCATGCAGAAAAGCACCCTGTCTGTCAAATGCTTTCGCTATTTTCACAAACAGAGTGCTTCCAATCATTTCAGCCTTCTTATCTCACTGTTGGTCTGCATCAGCCGCTCATCAATAAATCATTTTTTCAAGGACCCATTTGCCATTTTCGAACACAGCTGTGCCATTTGCAAAATAATCTTCCTGTACGGGAACTTCAGCAGGCTCTTCAATAGAACCTTTTACCGTAAATTCGCATCTTTCTGCATCTGCGGAATCGATTGTGATCTCACAATTTGTCCAGTCCACATAATAGCCTTTTGCCCCTGCCAAATTCAAGTCAATATAAAGCTCACCATCTACATCCAAATACATGGGAGAATCCTCATAAGGGTAATGATTTAACAGCATGTCAGCCTCTGCTGCACAGTATACACTGCGGATATAGGATTCAAAATCAGCATAGCTTGCAAACCTTTCATCAGAAACTTTGCAAATATGACCGTCCTGCATCGTTTCCTCATCATAGGGCAGATGACTGATAGAAAATACATTTACCATACAATAAACGTTTTCTTTGAACAGATCCGAAAGCATATCTTCCGTAATTTCGTTATTTTCCGAAGAAATCACTTCGTTTTCATCGGTGGTATCAGCAGGTGCATTTCCATCAGCAGCATTTCCGCCGCAAGAACATAATGCAAATGAAAGCACAAAAACCATCAGCAGCGACAAGATTTTCTTTCCATTTTGAAATAACATTGTTCCTCATCCTTTCCATCAATAAATTCCGATATCTGTTATCATCCTATTCTTTGAAAATTAACTCACACGAAACTCCTCTGAAGTTTATACTTCTTTATGTGCAGTATAATTCTGTTGATATATTTTTTCAACACATTCTCAGGAAATTAACAAAACATTAAATAAATGTTTCTATTTTTCATCCTTTCAACATCAAAAAAAGCTCTTGGAAATTCCAAGAGCTTTTACTGGATTCTGGCGACCATCTACTCTCCCAGGCAGCTGCCCACCAAGTACCATCGACCGCTTGGGTCTTAACCGTCGTGTTCGGAATGGGAACGGGTGTGTCCCCCAAGCGCATCATCACCAGAAATCTTTTTTATTCAGATGTTTTCTTAACACCTTCAAAACTGAACACAAGTTTTACAATCTCAATCTTAAATGGCGCAACGCTTCGCGTTGTCGCTCGCAGTTGGCTTCACCAACTACTTATTTGGTCAAGCCCTCGATCTATTAGTATTGGTCAGCTGAACACGTTACCGTGCTT
>CAMEBC010000009.1:0-76668 GCA_945912105.1 [Eubacterium] saphenum
TGCATGTGTTAAGCACGCCGCCAGCGTTCATCCTGAGCCAGGATCAAACTCTTATGTTAAAGTTTAATCGCTAGCCAGTTAATCTGGCTAATTACTCCGATTTTTCTAAACCGGCAAACTGTCTTTCGCATTCGTTTCCGTTTGCTTGAATTGACTATGGGTTGTGTGTTCATAGTACGCTATTCTATTTTCAAAGTTCACAGCACTTCCGCAGTGCAAGGATTATTTTAGCAAAGGTATTCCATATTGTCAAGCAAAAAATTCAACTTTTTTCAAAAAAATTTCAAAATTCGAAAAAGCCTTGAAAATCAAGGCTTTTTCCATGAATCAAATGATAAGGTTCAACCTTCCAGCACAACTTTTCTGAAGACCTCTCCAATATTTTCTGCGATCACCAACGCCGCTTTATTATCATAAGATGTCGCAGATTTATTCACCAGCACCAACTTGTTCCCTCTGTAATAATTCAGCAACCCTGCCGCAGGGTAAACATTCAGGCTGGTCCCGCCAACGATCAGCAGATCCGCCTTGCTGATAAAATCCACAGACTGATAAATCGTTTCCTGATCCAAGCCTTCTTCATACAATACAACATCGGGGCGCACGATACCGCCGCAGGCATCGCAGCGTGTGATACCCTCGTCGGCTGTCACATAATCCAAATCAAAGGTTTTGCCGCATTTCACGCAATAATTTTTATACAGCGTACCATGGAGCTCCAATACATTTTTGCTGCCGGCTCTCTGGTGCAGGTCATCGATATTCTGGGTGATGACCGCTTTTAGCTTGCCCATTTTCTCCAGCTTCGCCAGTGCCTTGTGGCAGTCATTGGGCTTCGCATCGGGATACAGCAGTGTTTTCTTATAGTATTTGAAAAAAACCTCAGGGTTCTGTTCAAAAAATGTATGGCTCAAAATCACTTCCGGGCGCACGCCATATTCATTGATTGCCTGAAAAATACCATTTTCACTGCGGAAATCAGGAATGCCGCTTTCCGTAGATACCCCCGCACCGCCAAAGAAAACGATATTATCGCTTTCATCGATCCATTTCTTCAACTGTTTCCACTTTTCATCCATCAGAACCCCTCCAATCATATCTTTCTCAATTTCTCTCATTATATCACAAAAACACTCTCTTCGCAGAATTTTCTTCAGGGAAACACCAGTCTATTCTTCCTCCATCATATGTATGGCATTGTCACGCAAAATTCCTATTTAACCAATAATCACTGAAAAATCTGTTAAATCCATCAGAAAATACCGGTGATAAAAATTTCCAGACCAATGAAAATCAGGATCACGCCGCCCAAAATGCTGGCCTTACCCGCCAATTTGGTGCCGACCTTTTTTCCAATATCCAGCCCCCAAAAGCAGATCACAAAGGTCACTGCCGCAATGATGATCGCTGCCAGCAGCGCCATACCAAAATCATAATCGGCAATGGTAAACCCTACAGACAGGGCATCAATGGATGTGGCTACCCCCTGTACCATCAGCGCAGCGAAACCGACCCCTTGCAGTTCCTCTTCCTCATCGCCGCCTTTGAGGCCTTCCCGCAGCATGCTTCCACCGATATAGCCCAGCAGTGCCAAAGCGATCCAGGGAATCAGCTTTTCAAACACCTGAAAAGTATTCACAATGGTATGGATACAGACCCACCCCACCATAGGCATCAAGGCCTGAAAGAATGCAAATACCCCGGCAATGCCGCACATACGGCTTTTTTTCATCTGGGGCTCATTCAGCCCGTTTGCCAAAGAAACGGAAAAGGCATCCATCGCCAGCCCGACCCCCAGCAATACGCTGTTGAAAAAGAACATAAATCCAATCGTCATAAAAAGCTCCTCCTCTATCCTATATGGCCTTTCCATTCTTTCTAAAACAAAAAAGCCCAAGTATGGTGAAAACCATACCTGGGCCGTTCGTTCTATAGACAGACTCCATGTATAGCTTTCCAGTTATACATGAGTCTCGCATTTTAAAACAAGCCAGATCCTTTATGGACCAGTATGTTGACTTGCTACGCAGTTTCCTGCGCTTGCTACTCCCTCACGAGTAATATTAGTATAGTCCAAAAAATGCCCTGCGTCAAGGGATCAGATACAACCTCTCTTCCGCAAAAACTCTTCTATTTTTCCAATGCAGATTTTCAGCTGTTCCATGCTGTAGGCATAGGAAATACGAACAAAGCCTTCGCCGCTTTCCCCAAAGGCATCCCCAGGCACCACTGCAACGCCCCCTTCAAAGAGCAGCCTTTCACAAAACTGCTGAGAGGTCAGCCCTGTCAGCCGGATGGAAGGGAATACATAGAATGCCCCTCTGGGCTCGAAGCAGGTCATCCCAAGGCGATTGAATTCCCCCAACAAATATTTCCTCCTCTCATCATAAGCCTCCCGCATCCGGGCGATATCGGCATCACAGAGGGCATCGTCCCGCAATGCTTCAATGGCACCATACTGGCTGGGTGCAGGAGCGCACATGATCACATAAGCGTGTACCTTTCGCATCGCCTGGATCAGCTCTGCAGGGCCGGCCGCAAAGCCTAGTCTCCACCCTGTCATGGAAAAGGATTTGGCAAAGCCGTTCAGTACAATGGTTCTTTCCCCCATGCCCTCCAAAGCAGCAATGGAAAAGTGATTTTTACCGCCGTAAGTCAACTCCGCGTAGATCTCATCAGAAATCACCAATAGATCATGCTTCAAAATCACAGGCACCAGTTTTTCCAGATCCTCTTTTTCCATGATCGCCCCGGTGGGGTTATTGGGATAGGGCAGGATCAATGCTTTTGTTTTGGGCGTGATGGCTGCTTCCAGTTCCTCCGGCTGCAGTTTGAAGTCATTCTCCGCCTTTGTCTCCACCACAACGGAAACGCCATGCTCCAAAGCGATAGCAGGCTTATAAGCCACATAGGAAGGCTCTACCACCAGAATTTCATCCCCCGGCTCGATGATGGTCCGCAGTGCCACATCAATGGCTTCAGAAGCCCCAATGGTACACAAAATTTCCTGGGGAGGGTCATATCGCAATCCAAACCGACGTTCCATGTAATGGGCGATCGCCGCCCGCAATTCCGGCAAGCCCATATTCATAGAATATCTTGTTTTTCCTTCTTCCAAAGACCGCATAGCCGCACGGCGCACCCGTTCCGGTGTCTTGAAATCCGGCTCGCCCACGCAAAGGGACAGGGCATCTGGCACCTGTGCCGCAATATCCGCAAATTTCCGAATCCCCGACCATTCCATTTCCTCAATATGTTTCGCAATAAAATTTCTCATCTCACTGACGCCTTCTCTCCAGTCCTTCTCTTTTGTTTGCATAAAAATCTTCTGTCAAAGCTTTGCATCATACAGGGCATCGCTTTTCGGCTGCGCCAAAGGCAGTCTCATGCCATTCACCAACATATATTTGCCGCCGTCTGTCAGCTTCCCGATAACAGCCGCCGCAATACCTTCCGCCTGCAGCTTTTCCACCAGCTTATCACCATCATCTGCCGCAATGATCATGGTCCCGCTGGAGATCAGCCCCAGATAGTCGATGCCCATCGCCTTGCAGATCTTCTTTGTTTCTTCTTTGACGGGGATGCTTTCCACAAACACATCCACCCCCAGACCGGAACATTCCGCCACTTCCCAGACTGCACCCAAAATGCCGCCTTCTGTAGCATCATGCATGGCTGTTGCCCCATGGGCAAAGGCAATCTCCGATTCCTTCCCCACAGAAAGATAATTCTTCATATCCTGGGCAGTTTTCAGTTCTTCCTCTGTCAGATAGGCTCTCAATCCTTCCTCCCATTCCTTGGCGAGGATGGCTGTGCCCTCTGTACCTGCCCATTTTGTCATCACAACATCCTGTCCTGCCTTTGCACCGCCGGTGGAAAGGATCTTTCTCTCCCTTGTTTTCCCAATGACCGCTGCGGAGATGACAGGCTTGCAGACCACATCAGTCACCTCTGTATGACCGCCCAGAATCTCGATATTTCTTTCCTCTGCTGCCCGAATGGCTCCTGTCATCATTTCTTCCAGCAGATCTTCCTCGCTTTCAGGGGGCAGCAGAACCGTCAGCAGCACACCTACAGGCTCCGCCCCTGCGGAATAGATATCGTTGCAGTTGATCTGTACTGCCAGATAGCCGATATCCTTCGCCGCCCCAGTGATAGGGTCTGTGGAAAGGATGCAGAATTCTCCACCCAGGTCGATGGCAGAGCAATCCTCCCCTGTTTTCGGCCGCAGGATCACATCATCCCGTTTCACTCTGCTTTCCATCATGGGCTTCATTACGATCTTCTCCAGAATCTCGGGAGGTATTTTGCCGATCTCAAACATCATTTTTCATCCTTTCCTTTGCAAAAAGCCCCTGCGGGAGCATGACATCTGTCATGCTGTCTCCCGACAGAGGCTTCCAAATTTCTGTTTTCTATTACTGGATACCAAAGTTTTCACCTGTATTTGCAGATGCATCCGTTGTTCCTGCCGTTTCCGGTGCAGTCGTTTCCGGTTTCTTTGTACCCACTGTCACTTCGTCTGCCGCCGCACGATAAGAGCTGCTGCTGAACCATTCATTGCTGATGAGCTTGCCGCCTTCATATACCTTTTTACGTACGCTGACCTTGCAGCCGGTTCTGCCCTTGGAAGTCACTTTTCTTTCGCCTTCCGGCATTTCGGGGTCTTTTGTCACGATCTCAGCAGGTTTATCGATGGTTCCTTCGTAAACCGTTTCAAATTCTACTTTTCTGCTGGAGCTATGCACTTCATGACCATAAATATTCATGACCAGCTTGCCGCCGCTGGCGTAAGCTTCGATCATAATAGGATATTCTGTATTATTTCTGAATTTCAGGTCTTTGTATGTCCCCGCAACGGCCGCGTCTCTGCCCAAAGGCACATACCCTACTGTCATGGAGTGGGGAGAACGTTCCACGATATCCAGTTCTGCCAGAATGGCCGCATTATACAGCGTAGAAGTTACCTGGCATACGCCGCCGGCCATACCCTGTTCCACTTTGCCATTGACATAAACGCCGGCATTCTTATAGCCGCCTGCCGCTGTCTGGCTGCCCAGGTTCGCATTGGCGGAAAAAACTTCGCCCGGCGCAACAACTGTGCCATTGATATAATTGCAGCCAACGGCAAGGTTGTTATTTCTGTTTTTATCACTGTTTGTATAAGTCGTATAATATGTACCGATCAGGTCTGTCACATGGGAGTTATCCTCCGCTGTCACCTTAGGCTCTGTCACTTCTGCCACGATATCCGCTTTGCCGCTCATACGGGTTTCCATGACTTTCGCTACATTTTCCGCAGTTTCTTCTTTTTTCATAGCAAGACCAGTCTGTTCGTCAGAAATGATAAATTTACCATTCTTTCTGACTACGGTACTGTCTACGGCTTCCTGGTCGAATTCTTCCGCCACCTCTGTCAGCTTTACATCCAGCAGTTCTTCATCATATCCATAGACCAGTTCGATATCCATACCGTTTTTCAGCAATTCGGAACCCACTGCAAAGCGTTCCTCCTCTGTGCCTTCACGGCCTGTCAGATATGCCTGCTTGACTGCGCCTTCCACATCATAGCCTGCACCGATATCCTCAAAGGGGATCTCCCATTTCTGTTCTTCCTCTTCTTCGCCATACTGCAATGTAAGGATCTGTCCAACAATCTCTTCTTTATATTTATCGTGCAGCTTCGCAACAGCTTCCTCCTCGCTCAGACCTGCCACATCTTCTCCGTTGATAGTGATACCCTGATAAATACCTTCCGCCGCCAGCAAATCTCTTACTTTGGCTTTCTGTACCTGATGATACCCAAAAACAGCCACAACTGCGATCAAAACCACAACTGCAGCGATCACCAAAGGCTTTTTATTTCCATCGCCTTTTTTCTGGTGCTGCTTCTGACGCTTCTGACGCTTCTGATGCTTCTGCTGTCTCGGTCTCTTCCTTTCCTGTTCCAAACTTTTCGCCCCCTTGCGCTTTCTTTTCGCCCCTTATCGAAGCAATTTTTCTACAAATTCCAACCATTCCTGTCAAAATAACGTAGTTTCACTTATCATAACGAAATATAATATAAAATACAAGACTAATTCATCGAAAAATCCTTACATTTTTGTTACGATTTTCTGTGTAAAATTCCAGTTTCCGGAAACCACTTCCTATATTATATCAATCAATAAATGCCATAGAGCAGGAACGGTGCGATCAGGCTCAGCACCATAGCCGCCGCCAGAATAATGGCAATCACTGCAGATATTCTCTTTTTCATTTTATATTTATCAGCCGGTTTCATTTCCTTTTTCCTTCTTTCTATCCTTATTTTTTATGTAAAAAACTTCTCCGCATCCAGCCCCATTTCTGCCAGAAATCGGGAAGGCTTCGTTTCTTTTTCATATCGCTTCTTTATGGCAGAAAGACAGAGCTTTTCGCCTGCCCTCGTCATTGCCACATAAAACAGCCGCCGTTCCTCTTCGATCTCTTCCAGTCCTTTTTCATGGGGCACCACGCCTTCCACCAAAGAAGGCAGAAAGACTGCCCGAAACTCCAGTCCCTTTGCACCATGCATAGTCATCAGGGCAACGCCCTTTCGTTTCTGGCCTTTCTTCTGGGTCTGTTCTTTGATCTGCTGGCTCAGATCCTCCAGCCTCTGCCGGAACATAGTCACATCAGTGCAATCCTTTGCCGTTTCCGTGATCTCATCGGCGATCTCCCACAGCACTTGGGCACTGGTTCGCCTGTATGCCGCAAATTCCTCCAGATATTCATCATATCCAATGACTTTTCTGACATATTTCAGCCCGTCATAGGGCGATTTTTTCCGCACATGATTCAAGTCGGTACGCAGGTTTTCCAGATGTTCTTCCTGCCACCCCTTCAGGGACGGGCAAACAAAAAGGCTCCGCATCAGATTATAAGGCATCGTCTCCGCTTCCGCCAGCAGGTCTTTCCCGATATATCGCTTCGGTTTATTCAAAATACGCCGCAGACCACCATCTGATTCCTCATTTTCCGCCAGCAGCAGATAAGCCAGCAGATCCTTCGCCACCCAATGCTCATAAACGTTCCCACTGTTGTCCCGCAGGTCATAGGGGATTCCCCGTTTATACAATTCTCTGGCAAAAGCACCTCCCTGCAGATTCGTACGATAAATGACGGCAATCTCCGTCAAGGGTACGCCCTCATCCAGCAGCTTGGCAATCTTTTCTCCGATGCATTCTGCTTCCTTTGCCGTATCCTCCACCAAAAAGAAGGTCACTTTGTCGCCTTCCTCGCCGATGCCCTTCATATTTTTCACAAATCTGGTTTCGTTGTTCCCAATGACCTTTTCCGCTAGGAAAATGACCCGCTCTGTAGAACGGTAATTGGTATTCAGCGTTACCTTTTTCGCATCAGGATACAGGGTCGGGAAATGCAGCAGGAAGTCCGGTCTTGCGCCACGGAAGGCATAGATGCTCTGGTCATCATCCCCTACCACAAAAAGATTCCGGTGCTTTTCCGCCAAAATCCGCAGACATTCGAACTGAGCTTTATTCACATCCTGAAACTCATCCACCAGAATGAATTTATATTTCCCCTGCCAATAGGCTCTCACTTCTGCATCCTCGTTCAAAAGCTGATAACAAAGGGTCAGCATATCGTCGAAATCCAGTTTCTCGTATCTCTCTTTATATCTTTCATAGGCATTGTACAGCTTGCGGAATTCCTCCACAGGCATTCCCGTGGGTTCAAAGGTCTTGGGACTTTCCAATTCACTGTTCATCAAAGAAAGCTGGGAAAAAAACTGGGAGATATATTCTTCCATATCAGGGATGTCCCATTTTGCCTCTTCAATAATATGCCGCAGAACATTCCTTCTTCCCTCTTCCTGAAACACCCGCTCCAAACCCCAGCCATATTTGCTCCGCAAAATACGAAAAAAAACACTGTGGAACGTACCAAAAGAAACGCCCTCGGGGCCTTTTGCCCGTTGAAACCGTTCTTTCATCTCATCCGCCGCTGCCTTGGAAAAGGTCAGCGCAAGGATTTCTCTTGGCCTTGCCAATTTTTTCTCCAGCAGTCGCAGGATGCGGCAGAGCAATACAGTTGTTTTGCCGCTGCCCGGCCCTGCCAATACCAGCATGGGTCCTGTTTCGTGACAGACCGCCTCTTTCTGAGCTGCATTTAGTTTCTTGCCCACTGTCCTTTCCCTCCTCTCAGCATTTTCTCTAAGAAATCAGTATATCACATCTGATCATAGAAAAGCAAAAAAACAGTTTTTGCCGCTTCTTAAGAAATTCTTACCAAAATCCTAACAGATTCTTTGTTGTAAAATTCTTGTTTGTATATTAAAATATTAAACGCATTGAAGAAGCAATGCAATCAATCTATCCAAATGAAGGGTTTTCTCTTTCTTTCAGGAAAACCTACAGGAGGTTTCTTATGAATATCGGTATTTTTTCCGACACTTATTTCCCACAGCTCAATGGCGTGGCAACATCGATCCGAACCCTCTCCAACGCTCTGCGGGAAAGAGGTCATAATGTGTATATCTTCACCCCCTCCGACCCTCGCTGTGAAGGTCAGCCGGAGGAAAAGGATATTTTCCGTCTGCCCAGTGTTCCTGTTTATTTCGTAAGGGATTATCGTGCGGGCTACATTTTTCCGCCCCATATCCTGAAAAAGATCTCTAAACTGGAATTGGATATCGTCCATACCCAGACAGAATTTCCGCTGGGCTTTCTGGGCAAGCTGGTCTCCACCACCGAAGGTATCCCCATGGTGCATACCTATCATACTATGTATGAGGATTACGTCCACTATATCGGCGGCGGTCATATCATTTCACAGGGAATGGCACGAGATTTCAGCAGTGCATTCTGCAATGCAGCCATGGGCGTCATCGCCCCTACCAGAAAAACAGAGCAGCTTCTCACCAGCTATGGTGTCACAAAACCCATTTCCATCATCCCTACAGGCATCAATACTTCCCATTTTCGGAAGGAAAACTTCGATCCTGCGGAAATTTTGGAACTGCGAAAATCTTTGGGATTGGAAGCGGATACCCCCGTCATCATCTCCATCGGCCGCATCGCCAAGGAAAAGAGTATCGACGTGGTCATCTCCGCCTTACCCAAGCTCATCGAAAAACTGCCTGATTTAAAAATGGTCATTGTAGGCGAAGGCAATGAAATCGAAAATCTGGGCAAATTCGCAGAATCCATCGGTGTTGGCGATCATGTCATGTTCACCGGCGGCAAGCCTTGGGAGGAGATCGGCAAATACTATCAGCTGGGCAATGTATTTTGCAGTGCCTCTGTTTCCGAAACGCAAGGCCTTACCTTCGCAGAAGCTATGGCAGGGGGCATCCCCGTCGTAGCGAAAAAGGATGAATGTATCGAAAACATCATCACCGATAACGAAACAGGTATGCTTTTCGAATCTGACGAAGAACTGCCTGATCTGCTCTATCGGGTTCTAACGGATAAAGCATTGTCCTCTCGGCTCTCCCAAGCCTCTATACAGGCTATGGATCGTCTTTCCGTTGACGCCTTTGCGGACAGCGTAGAACAGCTTTATGAAAATATTCTGGAAAACGGCGATCGCCCCAAACGAATCGCTGCCCCTGCCATTCCTTTGGTCATTGGTGTAAAAGCCGCCAAAGGCATCACCAAGCTTCCCTACAAGCTGGTGCGCAGTTCCCGGAAAAAGGCCGCATCTTTCCTTTCCGCTTCGAAAAAAGAATAAATATTTGGCGGAGCCTGCCGTGCTCTGCCATCTTTTTAAAAACTTTTCGAAAAAGTGCTTGACAAAACCTTTTCCATATTGTATGATAATTCCTGTGCCAAATGAATATGTGAGTGTAGCTCAGCTGGATAGAGCGTCTGACTACGGATCAGAAGGCCGCGTGTTCGAATCATGTCACTCACATAACAAACCGCAAACCATATGGTTTGCGGTTTTCTTTTTATATCACAAAAGCCATGGGCCAGCCCATGGCTTTTGTGATATAAAAAGAAAAGGGCGGTATTTCTACCGCCCTTTTTATCGTGGGAAAACATATAGATTTTCGAATAGATTATTTGTCCAGCTGAGGAGCAACGTCGTCCATCCATTTCATCAGACCGCCCATTTCTGCGTCTTTGTCCCAAACGTATTTCTTTGTTTCGGATGCAACTACGCCAGACAGACCAATCAGAGCAACCAAGTTGGGGATGATCATACATGCATTCAGCATATCAGCTACGTTCCAAACTACTTCCAGAGCAGCTACACAGCCAACGAATACTACCAGTGTCCATGCAATACGATAAGGTTTGATAGCCTTTACGCCTACCAGGTAAACCCATGCACGTTCGCCGTAGTAAGACCAGCCAAGGATTGTGGACCATGCGAATGTGATCAGACCGAATGTCAGAACAGCAGGACCAACAACGGGAATTTCATTGAAAGCTGCAGCTGTCAGGTTTGCACCAACCAGACCATCCATACCAGCGGGGTCTTTGATGATAGAGGATACCAGAACCAGACCTGTCAGCAGACATACAACGATTGTATCCCAGAATACACCAGACATGGAAATCAGAGCCTGTCTGGAAGGGTTTCTTGTAGCAGCACATGCGTCTACGATAGGAGCGGAACCCAGACCGGATTCATTTGTGAACAGACCACGGGATACACCGGCACGGATACATGCTGCGATTGTAGCACCAACAAAGCCGCCGCCTACTGCTGCAGGGTTGAAAGCACCTTTGATGATTGCGCCGAATGCTGCGGGGATGTAAGCTGCATTGATGAAGCAGATGATGATGCAGCCCAGGATGTACAGACCAGCCATGAAGGGGATCAGTTTTTCACATACTTTGGAGATGGATTTTACACCACCCAGAATAACCAGACCTGTCAGAACTGTCAGAACTGCTGCTGTAGCGAATTTAGGGATACCAAATGTGCCCAGGCAGGATTCTGCAATAGAGTTACCCTGTACCATGTTACCCAGACCAAAGCCGGCGAAGCCTGTGAAGATTGCGAACAGAACGCCCAGCCATTTCTGACCCAGACCTCTTTCCAGAGCATACATGGGACCACCGATGTAAGAACCGTCTTTTGCTTTTACACGGAATTTAACAGCCAGCAGACCTTCGGAGTATTTTGTTGCCATACCCAGCAGACCTGTCATCCACATCCAGAACACAGCACCGGGGCCGCCTGTGCCGATGGCTGTAGCAACACCTACGATGTTACCTGTACCGATTGTAGCAGCCAGAGCTGTTGCCAGCGCTGCGAAACCGCCGATATCACCGGAAGCTTCTTTATCGGGTGTAACAGACAGTTTAATACCAGTGAAAGTTTTTCTCTGGATACATTTTGTTCTGATGGACAGGAATACGTGTGTACCAACCAGCAGAACCAGCATAATGGGTCCCCACAGGATACCATTTGCCGCACTTACAAAATTGTTAAAAGATTCCATTTATAATTCCCTCCCAAGAATATGAATAGATAATTACGCGGCTGAACCTTCATGTCCTTCCCTCAAAAACATCAAAAAACCATTCCCATCCCCACGAAAAAATGAGTAACGTTTTTTTTAAATGATTTTGAAGAAAACCCAATCAGATTCATTTACCTGTTATTATTTTACCTGATTTTTGAGAAAAAACAAGCACTTTTTATAGTAGTTTGTATACTAGTTTTTCGTTATATGTAAAAATTGCACATTTTTATCAATGATTTTTATTTATTTTTCCACTTCTTTTGTTCATTCAGACAAAAAAATTTTGCAAATGAAATCTATGCCAAAAGAGGTATTTTGAACGAAATAAAGAGAATGTTAACACTTTTTTTATGGCATCCAGTACAAAAAAAACGTGATTTTCCCCCTCCACATTAAAATTTTTAAGAAAATCAGCTCTATACATTTTCTTCCAATTCAAAATTTTTTAGTGACCAAACTTTTTTGTTTCCAATCAAAAACAAAATTTACATTATTTTCTATTTTTCACAGGGGTTTTTTTAAAGGAAAAATGAGAGTTCCCATTCTCATCGTCTACCGTATCCTCCATTTTTATAAAATAATTACAGAAATCCTCAGCGATTTTGATTTGAAATAAAAATATAAGCCATGACTTTAAAATTTTTAATCACATCATTCATTTATTTTAAAATCTATTTTATTGAAATAAAACATTTATTTTTATATTTAACAGAACGATATATTTTACATCATAAAAAAAGAAGCAATGCTTCGCATCGCTTCTCAAATTTGTCCGCCACTCAGTGACAGTGACTGCCGCAATGATGGTCGTGTTCCCCGCAGTTTTCATGGTCGTGGTCATGGTGATGGGTGCATTCCACAGCTGCATTGTATTCCAGTGTGCCCTCCACATAAGCCTGGGCCTTTTCATCTGCATTGCCGCTGACACCGCCCCGCAGTTCGATTCCTTTTGCCGCCAGCGCTGCTTTTGCACCGCCGCCAATGCCGCCGCAGATCAATACTGTTGCGCCATTCAGCAGCAGGAAATCTGCCAACAGGCTATGGCCGCTGCCCA
The DNA here is from genome assembly GCA_945912105.1 of [Eubacterium] saphenum. Classification (GTDB taxonomy): domain Bacteria; phylum Bacillota; class Clostridia; order Lachnospirales; family Anaerotignaceae; genus Anaerotignum_A. The sequence continues at coordinate 12,519 of CAMEBC010000009.1, forward strand.
TTGTGGGTACGATCTGTGTATCGATAATCTTACCATCTTCCACTGTGTAGAATTTAAATTCTTTTGTGTGGCCAAAATGCTGGAACACTTCACCGTTTTCGTATGTTACCGCAATTTTTGTTTTCATTTCGTTTTCTCCTTCTACTCTTATCTCATCTTTTCCAGGAAATCTACCATAGGATCAAGCCATTCGCCTTCATATTCTTCCGCTGCGCCTCTGTCACATTTTGCTGCAATAGCAGGGTCAATGGGCAGCTTGCAAACCACAGGGATATTATGTTTTGCTGCGATTGCTTCGATCTGACTTTCCCCGAAAATCTTATGGATGCCTCCGCAATCGGGACATTTGAAATAAGACATATTTTCCACAATACCCAAAATAGGCACATTCATCATTTCTGCCATTTTTACCGCTTTATCCACGATCATGCCTACCAGTTCCTGAGGGGAAGTTACAATAATGATGCCATCGATGGCGATAGACTGGAATACTGTCAGAGGAACATCCCCTGTGCCGGGAGGCATATCGATAAACATATAGTCCACATCGCCCCAGACAACATCTTTCCAGAACTGTTTTACGGTTTCCGCAATCACAGGACCTCTCCAGACAACAGGATCGGTATCGTTATCCAACAGCAGATTTACGGACATCATTTCGATCCCTGTTTTGGATTCGCAGGGCAGCATCCCCAGCTGCGTACCGTAGGCCTTTTCTGTCACACCAAAAGCCTTGGGGATGGAAGGACCTGTGATATCCGCATCCAGGATGGCTGTCTTTTTGCCTTTTCTGTTTGTCAGCACAGCCATTGTGGAAGTCACCATGGACTTGCCAACGCCGCCTTTCCCGCTGACAACAGCAATGACCTTTTTAATATTGCTGTGTTCATTGGGTGCTACCAAAAAATCTGCAGGTTTACGGCTGCTGCAGTTGGAAGAGCAGCTTCCGCAGTTATGAGAACAATTTTCGCTCATTTGTATTCATCTCCTAAATATCAGTTTTCTCTTTTTTGCAACAGATCTGTCCGCATTTCCTTCCGCATCCGGCATTTTCCCTCTGGCAAAGATCGATATCTCCGCCTTCGATAAACAGCATCTTGCCATTCACCAGAGCATCCGCCAGTTTCCGTCGTGCATCATTATAGATCCCTTGCACCGTCGTCCGGGCAATGCCCATCTGTTCTGCACATTCCTCCTGGGTATAGCCCGCCAAATCGATCAGGCGAATGGTTTCATATTCATCCACCGCCATGATGATGCGTTCCTCGCCAGTTTCACTGCCCATAGGGGCGAAACTGTTGTTTCGGGGCATCCCGCAGACACGTCTGCATTTTCTCGGCCTCGCCATAGAAACGCCTCCTTATTTCTGACATATGTTGCTTTCTATAGTATACACCTATTCCGACATATGTCAATATCTTTTTATGCAAAGGACTTTTTCTTTAGACGATTCTGATCTTATCCTTTGTGATCTCTGCTAGTGTGGCACAATTGGTCATGGTCATGGCATCTTTCAGCTCTGCCTTCAGCTTTTCTGTATAAAGGGCAACACCTTCCGCGCCGCCGCCATAGGCTGCGATCACATAGGGTCTGCCGATGAGCACCCCATCTGCCCCCAACGCCAGCATCTTGAAAACATCATCACCGGTACGCACACCGCCATCTACCAAAACTTTCACGCTGTCCCCCACAGCCTCTTTGATCTCAGGCAATACCTCCGCTGTAGAAAGACCATGATCCATCACACGACCGCCATGATTGGAAACAACGATAGCATAAGCCCCTGCTCTCACGGCTTTCCGGGCCCCTTCCGCCGTCATGATACCTTTCACCACGAAAGGCAAATCAGTGGCCTCGGCAATTTCCTTCAGCTCCGCTTCTGTTTTCAGCATCATAGGAGGATCTGCCAATCCTGCATGGGGCAGGCCTGCACTATCGATATCCATGGCAAAAGCGATGGGATTTACCGCTTCCACCTCTTTCAGCCGTTCCTTCACCACTTCCACAGACCAGGGCTTTAAAGTGGGTATGCCCCATCCGCCGTTTTCCTTGATCGCCTCCAGCGGCTCATAAAAATTTTCGGGCTTGGGGCCGCCTCCGCCAAAGGCAAGGATCCCCGCTGCTTTTGCCCCGGGCATCACTGCGTCACAGTAAAGCTTATCAGTCATATCTTCTGTATAGGCATAGGGGATCAGCCCCATAGGCGCTACGAAAATGGGCGCTTCAAATTCCTTGCCAAACAATTCGATCTTCATGTCTCTTTCCTTGTTTCCGCCGGTCACGTCCATTTCCAGCCATACATGCTCCGCCAGCCATGCGAAATTTCGCTGGAATGTACGGGAAGAACCTTTCCCCCCAGGCCCTGGCATCACACCTTTGCAGGCGATCCCGTTGCATTCGGGGCAGACCCTGCACCTGGGTGCCATCCGCTTTCTAGCGTTTTCCAATACTTCCTGATATGTCATCTCTCTAACCTCCCCAGTTGTTCTTTTTCCAATACTTCTGGGCAAATGATAACACATCTTTTTCCCTTTGCAAACATCAATTTGCTTTTCTTCCTATAAAATGCTACACTAGAAAAAGTATATACCAAAGGAGGAAGCCCCATGCTGATCTATATCGTTTTGATGCTCGGCATCGCCATGTTTTTTTATAAAGAAAGCAAAAAACTTCTGGAAGGCCAGTCCAATCTTCTGAAGGAATTTTGTAAAGACCTTGTATCCACAAAAAAAGCCCTGAGCCTGCTTCGAAAAATATTTCTGACCTCTGCTGCCAGTGCTGTTTTGATGGCTGTCTGTTTCATGATAACAAAAGTGACCGGCACCATGCCCAAGCCTGTGGCTGCCCTCTCCATTTTATGTTATGCAGCCGGCTTCATCGGTGCCATGTTCCAGTTGAAAAATTTCTAGCAAACAAAAAAGAGTCCATTTGGACTCTTTTTTTATCGAAGAAACATTCTCAGTAATGTATCCTGCAATTTGTTGTAAGGGGCATATCTGACAGGCAGATCCATCCAGGTATGCTTGTTCACGATGCTCTTTTCATGGCTGAAGGTATCGAAGCTCTTCTTGCCATGATAACTGCCCATGCCGCTCTGTCCTACGCCGCCAAAGCCCATTCTGCTGGTTGCCAGATGGATGATAGTATCGTTGATGCAGCCGCCGCCAAAGGGTACATGCTTCAGGAAACAATCTGCCACAGCCTTGTTCTGGGTAAACAAATACAACGCCAGGGGTTTTTCTCTTTCCTTGATAAAAGCTTCCGCTTCCGCCATGTTGTCCACCGCGATGATGGGGAATACAGGCCCGAAAATTTCTTCCTGCATGATGGCATCATCAGCTGTCACATTGTCCATGATAGTGGGCTGGATCTGCATGGTCTCTTCGTTCCATTTTCCGCCGAATACCACTTTTTTCTGGTCGATCAGACCGCATACCCGGTCGAAATGCTTCTGGTTGATCATTTTTACATAATCACCATTTTCTGTGGCATTTTCGCCATACATCTTCACGATCCATTTTTTCAGATGACCCAAAAATTCATCCTTTACACTGCGCTCTACCAGAATATAGTCCGGGGCAACACAGGTCTGCCCGCAGTTCAGCAGTTTGCCAAAGGCAATACGCTTCGCCGCCAGATTCAGCTTCGCGGATCTGTCTACGACACAAGGGCTTTTGCCGCCCAATTCCAGTGTCACAGGGGTGAGATGTTTTGCTGCCTTTGCCATGACTTCCTTCCCCACGGTCACGCCGCCGGTAAAGAAGATATAATCAAATCTCTGATCCAGCAATGCCTGGTTTTCCGCTCTGCCCCCTTCTACCACCAGCACATATTCTTCAGGGAAGCATTCTCTGAGGATTTTTCGGATGACAGCAGAGGTTGCAGGGGCGTATGCAGAAGGCTTTACCACACAACAGTTTCCCGCCGCAATGGCACCGATCAGGGGTTCCATGGTCAGCATAAAGGGGTAATTCCAGGGAGACATGATGAGTACTACCCCATAAGGCTCCTTGATGGTAAAGCTGTCACAGGAAAACTGGGCAATGGGGCTCAGCACATATTTTTTTCTTGCCCAGCCGTCTATATGCTTCAGCATATAGGACAGCTCCGCCAGCGTCATGCCGATCTCGCACATATATGCTTCTGTTTTGGATTTATTCAAATCCTTCCGCAGGGCCTCATAAATTTCCTCCTCATGGGCGCGAATGGTACAGCCCAAGCGTTTAAGCGCTTCTTTCCGAAAGGACAATGTAATGGGTTTTCCCCCTTGAAAGAACTCCCTCTGCTTCTGAATCTTTTCCTGCATCTGCTTCCACCTCACTTTTCTCCATAATTTTTTCGTACATAATCTCCAGCTCTTCGGCATCCATCAAAACAGGCACAGGATAGAGGGGATTCCCCTCTGCCGCCGCATGTTTTGCCATAGCAGGGATATCTTCTTTCCGAATTTCCTGAATCGTTTCCGGAATCTCCATGTATCGATTCATATCCTTCACCCACTGGATGAAAGTCGCTGCCGCTCTACGGTCATTGGTATGTTTGGGTACCATACCGATGCATCTTGCCAGCTTTGCCAGCTTTCCATAGCAGGCAGGGCCATATTCCTCCAGGAAATAAGGCAGGATGACTGCATTTGCCAGCCCATGGGGCACGCCATATTGCCCGCCCAAGGAGTGGGCAATGGCATGGACATAGCCCACATAGGAACGGGAAAAGGCGATGCCAGCGCAATAGGCAGCCTGCAGCATATTTTCTCTTGCTTTCTTATTCTGTCCATCATCATAAGCCTTTTTCAGATTTTCATAAATCAATCTGGTGGCATGCTCTGCCATAAATCTGGTTTCCCTTGTGGTGCTTCTGCCGATATAGGCTTCCACCGCATGGGTCAGTGCATCCATGCCCGTTGTGGCTGTGATATTTTTAGGCAGACCCAATGTTACATGGTAATCCAATACCGCATATCTGGGGATCAAAGAAAAATCATTGATAGGATATTTATGCTTTGTGCCGCTGTCGGTGATGACTGCCGCCAATGTTGTCTCGCTGCCTGTACCGGCTGTGGTGGGCACGGCAATGAGCAGAGGCAATTTCTTGCAGATGCGCAGCAACCCCTTCATTTTGTGAACAGGCTTTTTAGGCTTTACGATTCTAGCCCCTGTCACCTTGGCACAGTCCATGGCAGAACCGCCGCCAAAGGCAATGATGGCCTTTGCGCCGCTTTTCAGATACAGCGCTCTGGCTTCTTCAATATTGGTGATGGTAGGGTTTGCCACCACCTTATCATAAACCGCACAGCGGATGCCTGCTTCCTTCAGTCCTTTTTCCAATCTCTTGGTCAGCCCCAGGCCGCGAACACCCTGATCTGTTACCAGCAGCACTGCATCAATATGCTTCCGCAGCAGCACCCTCGGGATATCTTTCACTCTTCTCAAAATTTCAGGCTCTCTGTAGGGCAGAATAGGCAATGCCGCACGGAATGCCCCTTGGAATGCCCTGCAATATATCTTTTGTAATGAATCCATTTTATTCTCCTTCTTCGTCTTCTTTTTTCTTCTATAATTTTTCATCATACTCCCATATCATTTCAGCGTCAACCCAAAACGCAAAAAACTCCGCAGGAACTCTCTTTCCTACGGAGCATTTTTTTACATTATACTACAAACAGAGCCACCATTCCCAGCACCACAGATGCCGCCGCCAACACCTTCGCTGTCAGGAAGGCTCTTTCGCTTTTCCCGCAAATCTGTACCAGCAGCGCAATCACAGCAAGGGCACCAAACCCCCAGGCCATCAGCTGCTCCTTGATATAATTGGTGGGATAGCTGTTCGCCGTCATCCATGCGATCACCATGCCCCACAACGCCATAAAGTAGAATACCGCCCTCTGCCCCTTTTCTCCTTTCAAAAGGAACAAAAGCACCAACCCCATCACACTAATGATACTCATTACCATAAATAAAACTAACAATAAACCTAATGCCATCATATATTCCTCGCTTTCTTTTTCTTTTCTGAAATCATCATAGCATAGCAGTCTAAAGAAATTTGCCAGGCAATTCTAAAGAATTCTAAAGATGTGATCCCCCCACCTCAGAAAGCGTGATCCGGATAGAAAAAATCCCTCTTTCTATAGAAATTTGCACCGTCCCGCCATACAAAGCAGCGATCCGCCGGATGCTTTCCAATCCGATCTGATTGCTTTCCACCGGAACCGTGTCCGTTTTGATGCCATTTTTTTGCAGGATGCGCAGGCGGTTATCCACAGCATCAATCCGTAATTCCACAGGCTGTTCCCGATCCGCATATTTTTCCACATTGGAAGCAAGATTATCAAAGATCCGCCGCAGCTCCTGAATATCGAAAGATCCACAGAATGGGGGACAATTTTTCGTATCTACAATACAAGAAAACATATCCTCCAGGATTTCTTCCCATTCTCCCGCAAGCTGCTCCATCAGCAGCCTGCCGTCCTCTATAGTTTCCAAATTTCTGCTGCCGCTGTCCAATAATCTATCTGTCAGAGCCTTAATCTGCCGGCCTTTTCGCTGCATCAGGGCGATGTATTCCTGCATTTCCCCCTGCTCCAGCGTCGTTTTCTGCCCCAAATAATCGGAATAAGATAACATGGCCGTCAAGGGTGTGCGGATATCGTGGGAAAGGTCACGGATGAGCTGTTCCTTTTCTTCCCGCAGTTCTGTTTCCCTCTGCCTGAGCCTGCGTTCCGTTTCCGAAAGGAAATTGATGCTTTCGGCAAGTTCTGTCAATTCATTGTCCCCCTCAATGGGCATGGTAAAATCCAACCGATGGGTACGCAAGGCTTCCACCCCCTGGATGATCTCCCGCAGATAAGCCATTTTCTGCCCCAGAAGAAACAAAAACAGAGCAAGAAATAAAAGCACCGCCGACAGCAGACTGATGCTGCGGATCCACGCCTGCTGCGTCTGCAGCTGACCCTCTGTCAGCACGATATGATTCTCTAAATGATAGGTCGTAGCAATGGCATTTGCTGTCAGATATAAAAAGCAAAAGAAAAATAAGGCAATTGCCGCCGTGATGCATAAAAGCCCTACAATCTCTCTGGACAGCTTTTTAGCATTCTTTCTTTTTTCACTGATCAACATAATACCCCCGTCCCCAGGCTGTCTTGATATATCTTGGATTTCTGGAATCATCCCCCAGTTTCTTCCTGATATTTTTGATATGCACCATGATGGCACTGTCCCCTACCGCATCTTCTTCCCAAATGCTTTGGTAAATATTTTCCAGAGAATAGATCTTCTTTTTATGGGTGACCAATAATTCCAGTATTTTAAACTCTGTATACGTTAAGACAATGACCTCTCCCTGCCGCAGCACAGATTGACTTTCCAAGTCTAAAATCAGATCCCCAAAGGGGATATGGTTTTTCTTTTCCTCCTGTGCCGGTACCGTCCCACGGGCACTTCTGCGTAAGATTGCTTTCACACGCATCAAAAGCTCCATGTTGGAAAAAGGCTTGACAATATAATCATCTGCCCCCACAGAAAAGCCCATGACCTTGTCCGATTCCCCGGAATAGGCTGTCAGAAAAATAATAGGAGCATCCATTTGTTTTCGGATTTCCGCCCCTGCCATAAAACCCGATAATTCCGGCATATTCACATCCAAAAGATACAGATCGATCTCCTGGGAAACAAGGTTTAAAACTTCTCTCCCATTTTCTGCTGTCACAACCGCATAGCCTTCCCCTGTCAGCAACAGCTGTAAAATATCTCTGATTTCCTTTTCATCATCTGCAATCAAAATACAGGTCTTTCCATCCTTCATTTCTCCGCCCCTTTCTGATTTTTCTATATTATACAGAATCTCACTTCCGATTTCCAGCAAAAAGAAAAAGCCCAGAGTATAAATACTCTGAGCCTTTTGATTTGCAATATGTTCGCAGAGAACCGATTATCTCTTGGAGAACTGAGGTGCTCTTCTCGCTGCTTTGAGACCGGGTTTCTTTCTTTCTTTCATACGAGGGTCTCTTGTCAGGAAGCCTGCTTTTTTCAGGGAAGGTCTGTAGTCGCCATCTGCCTGAAGCAGTGCTCTGGAGATACCGTGTCTGATTGCACCTGCCTGACCTGTGAAGCCGCCGCCGCAAACGTTAACCAGAACGTCGAATTTAGCTGCTGTTTCTGTCAGTTCCAGTGGCTGACGAACGATAACTTTCAGTGTTTCCAGACCGAAATATTCGTCGATGTCTCTTTTGTTGATTGTGATTTTACCGTTGCCGGGTACCAGGTATACTCTAGCTACGGAAGATTTTCTTCTGCCTGTGCCGTAATATCTAGCTGCTGCCATTATGCTTTCCTCCTCCGATTAAAATTTGAATTCCAGTGTTTCGGGTTTCTGTGCTGCATGAGGGTGTTCTGCGCCAGCATATACATGCAGTTTGCCGAACATCTTTCTGCCCAGAGCATTTTTAGGAAGCATACCTTTTACAGCATGTTCGATTACTCTTTCGGGATGTGTTTCCAGCATTTTGTCCAGTCTTGTTTCTTTCAGACCGCCTGTCCAACCGCTGTGGTGACGATACATTTTCTGTTCCAGTTTTTTACCTGTAACAGCAACTTTTTCCGCATTCACGATGATCACATAGTCGCCCATGTCAGCGTTGGGTGCGTACTGAGGTTTGTTTTTACCTCTCAGAATGTTTGCAACTTCAGAAGCCAGACGGCCCAGTGTTACGCCTTCAGCGTCGATCACGTACCACTTTTTTACGATGTCCGCTTCTTTAGCGATGTAAGTAGTTCTCATGGTTTTTACCTCCTGTCATAATATTTTGTTTGACCCGTTGACTTCGCCATACCGCAGGAAGGATATGGTCGATCTCCATTATGCCTGCTTTCGCCTGCATAACTTATTGGGTCCCACCTTGAGAAACATATATTTAAAGCTGATTTCAGCCTTAAAATCATATCAACAGCCCTTATATTATAATCTTCCGGTTTCACCATGTCAAGAGATTTCTTTGAAAAATCAGGGAAGATCATAAAAAATCTCCATCAACGTCAGCCCTTGGGGCTCTGCCGTCTGCCCTGCCTTGGCACGGTCTTTGCTTTCGATGATGACTGCCACCTTTTCGGGGGAAATTTTCCCCATGCCGACCGCCAGCAGCGTCCCTGCAATGATACGCACCATATTATAAAGGAAGCCATCTCCCGTCACCAGCATCCGCACACTTTCGCCCTGCCGTTCCACATGGCAGTCGAAGATGGTTCTGACCGTAGTGGAAACCTGCGCTCCTGCAGCGCAGAATGCCGCAAAATCATGAGTCCCTAAAAAGGCCTTTGCCCCCTCATTCATTTTATCGATATCCAAAGGCTTCTGCACATAAGCAGAATACAGCCGTTCCTTGGGATTCTTCACAGGGGCATTCCAGAAGCGATATTCATAGGTCTTTTTTACACAGTCAAAACGGGGATGAAATTCTGCCGGAACCTCCTCTGCCTTTGTTACGATGATATCTGCCGGCAAAAAAGAGCGGATCGCCAGAGGAATCTTTTCCACGGGGATGGTCGTTTCCACATCGATGACCGCTCGCTGCCCCAAAGCATGAACGCCTGCATCCGTACGGCTTGCGCCAATACATTCCAGTTCAGGGTCTTTGAACAGCTGACGCAGGGCTTTCGTCAACTCCCCCTCTACCGTGATGACTTCAGGGTTTTTCTGTTTCTGCCAGCCGGAATACTTCGTCCCATCGTATGCGATTGTCAATAATATCCGCTTCAAATCCATACATCCTCCTTATGCCCATGGCGCAAATGCCCATGCCACCGCAAACACGATGGCAGGCAGGAAATTGGCCACCTTTACCTTCTTTCCCCAAACCAGGTTCAGACCCACACAGAAGATCATGATAGACCCTACCAGAGACAGATTGGACAAAGCCGCCTCTGTCATCAAAGGCTCGATCAGCCGTGCCAGCAGGGTCACAACGCCTTGAAAAATGCCCACAGGAATGGCAGAAAACACACAGCCCTTTCCCATGGAAACGGTCATAACAAACACGATAATAAGGTCAAGGATGGCCTTTGCCGCAAGGATACTGTAGTCCCCATAAATGCCGTCCTTAATGGAACCAACCACAGCCATAGCCCCGATGCAGACGGTCAGGGATGTGGTAACAAAAGCATCCACAAAGCTGTTATCACCGCTGCTACCGGTCTTCTTTTTCAGCCAGATGCCGAATTTCTCCATTTTCCCTTCAATATCCATCCATTCGCCTACCAAGGCCCCCAGAGCCATGGTGATGATCATCATCATGGAACCGCCACTGACGATCTCTCCATTCTCTATGGACAGCATTTCCTCCATGGTGCCGCCGATGCCCAGCATCATAACGCAGATCCCCACAGAGATCATCAGGATATCCTGATATCGCACCTTCACACCACGCCCCATGAACAGTCCCATCAGTCCGCCAATGAGGATCGCCCCTACATTGATGATTGTTCCCAAACCTATCATATCTTCACCTTTTTTCTTTCGTTTCTTCAAAAAAGCACCCTCCAGCGGAGAGTGCTTCGTCTCTTAAATGATAAAAGGCACTGCCTTTGCCACAAAACGCAGCCCAATGATGACTACAGCATAAGCCACCGCCATTCCTGCCGCACGGTAATCGCTGCCCTTCATCTTCATCATATTCATTCTGGTACGGTGTTCATCCCCATGATAGCATCTTGCTTCCATGGCCATAGCCAGTTCCTCCGCTCTGCGGAAAGCAGAGATGAACAAAGGCACCAGAATCGGGATCAGGGCTTTCGCCTTCTGGATCAGGTTGCCGGTATCAAAATCGGCACCCCTTGCCTGTTGCGCTTTCATGATCTTGTCTGTTTCATCCAACAGCGTAGGAATAAAACGCAGAGCAATCGTCATCATCATAGCGATCTCATGGGCAGGCACACCAATTTTTTTGAAAGGCTTCAGGATGTATTCAATGGCATCTGTCAGCTGGATGGGTGTTGTTGTCAATGTCAGAATCGAAGACCCGACGATTAACAGAACCAGTCGTACGCACATCTTGATCGCCAAAAGAACACCTTCCATGGTGATGCTGAAAATGCCCACTTTCAACAGCACAGTTTCCCCCCGTGTCATAAACAGGTTGATAAATGCCGTGAACAAAATGATGATCATGATGCTTTTCAGCCCTTTGAGCATAAATTTCAAAGGCACCTTGGATGCTTTGATCACCAGCCCCATAGAGGCAATGACGAATAAATAGCCAATAAAAGTATTCACCAAAAATAATGTTACGATAAAAATAAATGTGACAGTCAGTTTCAGCCTAGCGTCCATTCTGTGAATGGGAGATTCCGCAGGATAATACTGACCGATGGTAATGTCTCTAATCATGCTTTCACCTGCTTTACCAACTTCAACAGGGCTTCTTTGGCTTCTTCCACAGTATAAACGTCTGTGGGCACATCATAGCCCATTTCCTTCAGCTTTGCAAAAACGTAGCTCACCTGCGGTGCCGCCAGTCCCATTTTTTCCAGTTCCATGGGATGGGAGAAAATTTCTCTGGGCGTACCCGTCATGGCTACCTGTCCTCTGTGCATCACGATGATACGGTCCACCAGCTTCGCCACATCTTCCATGCTGTGGCTTACCAGAATGACTGTGATGCCTCTTTCTTCATGCAGTTTGCGGATGGCCGCCAGGATCTCATCCCGCCCCTTGGGGTCCAGACCCGCTGTTGGCTCGTCCAAAATCAGGACTTCCGGGTTCATCGCCAAAACCCCCGCAATGGCTACACGGCGTTTCTGCCCGCCGGAAAGCTCGAAGGGAGATTTTTCATAAAGCTCAGGGCTGATGCCTACGATATCCAGTGCCGCAACGACGCTTTCATGGATCTGTTCCTTTGTCCAACCCAGATTCGTAGGGCCAAAGGCAACGTCTTTATACACTGTCATTTCAAAAAGCTGGTATTCCGGATACTGGAAGGCCAGACCGATGCGTCTGCGTACTTCCTTCAGCTTTGCTTTGTCTTTATGGATATTTTCATTATCCAGCAAAATTTCGCCACTGGTTGGGGAAATAATGCCGTTCAGGTGCTGGATCAGTGTGGACTTGCCAGAACCGGTGTGCCCGATCAGACCAATAAATTCCCCGGTCTGGATCTCGATATTCACATCGTTCAGTGCCACTTTTTCGAAGGTCGTCCCTTCGTTATAAACATGGGTCAAATGGTTGATTTTAATTGACATACTGCACCTACCATTTCTTCGATCGTTAAAATATCTGCGGGCAGATCGATACCCTCTTTTCGCAGCAGATATGTGACCTCTGTCACCTGAGGTACGTCCAGCCCGTACTCTTTCAGTTTATCCACCTGCACAAAAATTTCTCTGGGCGTTCCCTGCATCACCAGGTCGCCGTCATCGATGACATATACTCTGTCCCCACGAACTGCTTCGTCCATATAATGCGTGATGAGGATGATGGTAATGCCTTCTTCCTTATTCAAACGCTCAATCGTTTCCATAACATCTCTGCGGCCTACGGGGTCCAGCATGGCTGTAGGCTCGTCCAAAACAATACAGTCAGGCTTCATAGCCAGCACGCCTGCGATGGCGATTCTCTGCTTCTGCCCACCGGAAAGCTTGGAGGGCGTATACGCAGCAAATTCGCTCATGCGTACTGTTTCCAGGGCTTCATCCACCCGTATTCTGATTTCTTCAGAAGGAACACCCATATTTTCGGGGCCAAATGCGATGTCTTCCTCTACCACTGTTGCAACCAGCTGGTTATCGGGGTTCTGGAATACCATACCTGCACTCTGGCGAATATCCCAAACATGACCTTCTTCCTGTGTATTCATGCCTTTTACCCAAAGGGTTCCGCCTGTAGGCTGCAGCAACGCATTGATATGCTTGGCAAATGTAGATTTACCGGAGCCATTGTGACCCAAAACCACAACAAACTCCCCTTTTTCGATTTCGATGTCCACCTGTTTCAAGGCAGCCACTCTATGTTCTTCGGTGCCGTGGTCGGTTTCTATCACTTTGGTGTATTCATAAGTCAGACCTTCGGCCTTCACCATTTTCATATTTTCACCTATTTCTATGGCAGATTTTCTGCCTTCCAAAGTCCATGGCATAAATGCTCACAGCTATCGATATGATACGTTTTTTTCGCCAAAAAGTCAATAGAAACGGCAGAATTGCCGCGTTTTCTCCCCTAATGTATCGAGACATTCTCTTCCAGTATCTTCCAAATCTTCACCTTAAGAAAAATGTTCGTTTTTTGACATGTCCCCGTAATATTTCTGCAACCTGCCCGTAACCAACCTGTTAGGCTGCTGTAACCTACGAAAGGAAGATTTGTGTTATGATAAAAATACAAAAGAGCACAGCAAAAACAAAAATCTCACGTAAAGGAGGAGACATCTATGAAACAATTCGTATCTAACTTGGCTGCCATTGCAGCAGTGGCTTTTACCCTTTCCTTTTTCACTGGGATGTCTGTCTCCGTGATGTATCAGGAACATCAGACATTAAAGCCTTTCATCGCAGCGCAGGAAGTTGTGCAGGAGGACACGGCAGTGCTTTCCGCCATTGATTTTGACACGGCAACTCCCGATTTTTCGTAAAAATAAATTCTAATCCCTCCCTTTCAAGACCTCGCAATATGCGGGGTCTTTCCCTTTCCACTTCTTCACTTATCCATCCTGCTAGGCATAAAAAAAGAGACTTGCATTTGCAAGTCTCTCATTTTTTATGGAATTAAACCAGTTCCAGGATAACTTCCATTGCGCCGTCGCCTTTTCTTGCGCCCAGCTTCACGATTCTTGTGTAACCACCGTTTCTGCCAGCATATTTAGGTGCGATTTCATCGAACATTTTTGCTGCCATGTCAACTTTTTTGCTGTTCTTTCTGATTTTTTTGCCATCAGCAGGAACTTCTGTTACGGGGTACAGGTAAGACAGAATCTGTCTTCTAGCTGCCAGTCTGGAAGCTTTGTCTTTTTTGATTGTTTTCTGAACTTCGTCGTAAACTGTTACTTTTTTGCCATTTACAACTTCTTTCACACGTTTGCCGTTAGCGTCTTTTTTTGCTACTTTAGCTGTTACTGTAACTTCTTCGAAGTTGTCTTTTTCTTTTACAGCCAGTGTGATCAGTTTTTCAGCGATTCTTTTTACTTCTTTCGCTCTTGTTTCTGTTGTTTTGATTTTGCCGTGGTACAGCAGATTTGTTACCTGGTTTCTCAGCAGAGCTTTTCTCTGGGGTGTTGTTTTACCAAGTTTTCTATAACCGGATGCGTGCATGGTTAAATCCTCCTCATGGATACCCGTATGACTGAGCCCGTCTCCACTGCTTCTTCGGTCTTATGTGGAGCCGTAATCACACGGTAAATACTAGTTACTTTACTCTATATGACGAAATCATTCGTCACTAGGCTTCAGGGAAAGACCCAGTTCCGCCATTTTGTTCAATACTTCTTCCAGGGACTTGCGTCCAAGGTTTCTAACCTTCATCATTTCTTCTTCTGTCTTGTTTGCCAGATCTTCTACTGTGTTGATACCAGCACGTTTCAGGCAGTTATAAGAACGTACAGACAGATCCAGTTCTTCAATGCTCATTTCCAGAACTTTTTCTTTCTTGCCTTCTTCTTTTTCTACCATGATAGAAGTATCTTTTGCATTATCAGACAGGTCAATGAACAGGTTCAGGTGTTCATTCAGGATCTTCGCGCCGAAGCTTACAGCGTCATCGGGTGCGATTGTTCCGTTTGTCCAAACTTCCAAAGACAGTTTGTCATAGTCAGTGATCTGACCAACACGTGTATTTTCCACCAGGAAGTTTACTCTTGTAACAGGTGTGAAAATACTGTCTACAGGAAGCATACCGATTGGCTGATCGTCTTTTTTGTTTTTGTCTGCACCAACATAGCCGCGGCCCTTGTTGATTGTGATCTCCATATACAGCTTGCTGCCTGCACCGCCGGAAAGTGTTGCGATATGGTGATCGGGGTTCAGAATTTCAATATCGCTGTCGCATTTGATATCGGAACCTTTGACTTCACCTTCGCCTTCCACATCGATATAAGCAATTTTAGGCTCATTGCCTTCGCTTGTATTTTTGATCGCAAGACCTTTCAAATTCAGGATGATTTCAGTCACGTCTTCTTTCACGCCGGGAATCACGCTAAATTCATGAAGTACACCATCAATTTTCACATTGCTTACTGCTGCGCCGGGCAAAGAGGACAGCAGGATTCTTCTCAGGGAGTTACCCAGAGTTGTACCATAACCTCTTTCCAGGGGTTCTACTACAAACTTACCATATGTTCCGTCCGGTGCCATTTCGGCAATCTCAATGCGAGGTTTTTCAAATTCAAACACTCGTTCAAACCTCCCTTTTTTATGATAGAGTGCCGCAGGGCAAAAAGCCCTACGGCGATTACTTTGACTTCACTGCACAATCGATGATTATTTGGAGTACAGTTCGACGATCAGTGTTTCTTCAACGGGAACATCGATCTGTGCTCTTGTGGGTTTTGCCAGAACTGTGCCGCTCAGTGCATCGTGGTTAGCGGACAGCCATTCGGGAACGATTCTGCCTTCTGTTACAGCCAGAACGTCTTTGTATCTCTGGATTGTTTTGTATTTTTCTTTTACTTCGATCACATCGCCAACTTTAACCTGGTAAGAAGGGATATCTACTGCCTTACCATTTACTGTTACGTGTTTGTGACGAACGATCTGTCTAGCTTCTTTTCTTGTTCTGCCGTAGCCCAGACGGAACATTACATTGTCCAGTCTCATTTCCAGCAACATAAGCAGGTTTTCACCGGGGATACCTTCTTTTTTAGCGATCTTTTCAGCCTGTGCATAGTAGCCTCTGAACTGTTTTTCCAGAACGCCGTAGATGAATTTTGCTTTCTGTTTTTCTCTCATCTGAAGGCCATATTCGGACATTTTTTTGTTTGCTCTCAGATTCTGTTTTTTAGATTTTTTATCAATACCCAGATAGATGGGATCCAGATTCAGGGATCTGCATCTTTTCAGTACGGGAACTCTATCTCTTGCCATTGTTCTACACCTCCTGATTCGTTATACTCTTCTGCGTTTGGGTGGTCTGCAACCGTTGTGAGGAACGGGTGTAACGTCTTTGATAAGTGTTACATCCAGGCCTGCTGCCTGCAGAGCACGGATTGCAGCTTCACGGCCGCTACCGGGGCCTTTAACGAATACTTCGATTGTCTTCAGACCGTAGTCGGAAGCAGCTTTTGCAGCTGTATCAGCAGCCATCTGTGCTGCATAAGGTGTGGATTTTCTGGAACCTCTAAAGCCCAGCTGACCAGCACTTGCCCAAGACAGAGCATTACCTACTGCGTCAGTAATTGTAACGATTGTATTATTGAAAGTGGACTGGATATGAGCCTGGCCACGTTCTACTTTTCTTTTATCACGGCGTCTGCGAGTTGTTGCCTTTTTCACAGTTTTCTTTGCCATTTGCCTCAAACCTCCTTACGAAATATCAATTATTTCTTCTTGTTCGCAACAGTCTTTCTAGGACCTTTTCTTGTTCTTGCGTTTGTTTTTGTTTTCTGACCTCTAACGGGCAGACCTTTTCTGTGACGGATGCCTCTGTAGCAGCCGATTTCGATCAGGCGTTTGATGTTCAGAGCAACTTCTCTTCTCAGGTCACCTTCTACAGTCTGAGTTCTGTCGATGACGTCACGGATTCTGGAAACTTCTTCATCTGTCAGATCTCTCACTCTTGTATCCAGGTTTACACCTGCTTCATTCAGAATACGAACAGCACTGGAGTGGCCAATGCCGTAAACATATGTCAGGCCGATTTCTACGCGTTTTTCTCTAGGTAAGTCTACACCAGCAATACGTGCCATATATTCTTGCACCTCCTATAATTTTCACAATACGATTCAAATAAAAATGTTTTTCACATAAACACAGTGCGATACTCGTTGGGCATTACGAACAAAGGAGATAGACCGTCAGTCATGTTGCTTACGCGCTCACAAAAATGCGCCGCCTTTGCCATTAACTGTATGCTCCTCCCAGTATAGTTGACGGATTTATCAGTTCCGGCTCTTTGGGGTATCGCCCCTCAAGCCCATAATAAATTATCAGCCCTGTTTCTGTTTATGTTTGGGATTTTCACAAATAACCATTACACGACCTTTTCTCTTGATGATTCTGCATTTTTCACACATGGGTTTTACAGAGGGTCTGATTTTCATTGTGATCGCTCCTTCCTTATTTTGCTCTCCAAATGATGCGACCTTTTGTCAGGTCATAAGGAGACATTTCAATTAACACTTTGTCACCGGGCAGGATGCGGATGAAGTTCATACGCAGTTTGCCGGAAATGTGCGCCAGGATCTGGTGGCCGTTTTCCAGTTCCACCTGAAACATAGCGTTGGGTAATTTTTCCAGTACGGTTCCTTCTACTTCGATTACGTCATCTTTAGACAAGACCGTAAACCTCCTTAAACATGAAACATCCCGTATCTTATTGATACTTTTTCAATGCCTTCTTGATCTCCGCATCAAGGACACTGCTTCCCTGCTGCAGCTTTTCTGCCACGCTTTCTACTATATAAGTAGTGGGCTGTACGTGCATCTTCTTTTTCCGTTTCGGCTTTTCCAGTTTCCGACGTTTGCCGTCCACCAGGAAAAGGTATTCACCCTCCACAGCTGTAATCATCTGCACATCGCCTTTATCGTGACCACTTTTGGAATAAACCACTTGGCCGATCTGATATTCCAACGATATCACCTCATTTTCCTTCGTTAAACGTAAGAATTTCCGGTTCTCCGTCCGTGATCAGAACGGTATTTTGCTTGGAAAATATCGCTTCCCCAAGGTGGCTTTCGCCATCCTTACCGCATAGGTACACACTTTATTTTCATAAGCCTATCAAGTATACAATATTTGTTTTCTTCGCGATACTCCATATTAAAAGTTACTATATATATAGTAACTTATTCTCGATGAAAACAGATCGGCAGAGACGTTGCCGCCTCTGCCGATCACCTCCCCAAGCAAACGATTCTCTCGTCTGCCATTTTTCATTTCTTATTTATCCAGACCAGCGATGATCGCTTTTGTGATCTCATCGATCGCCTGTGTACCATCTACTTCAAACAGGATGCCCTTCTTTGTGTAGAAGTCTACCAGAGGCTCACTCTGTTCGTGGAAAGTCTGAATTCTTGCCTTACCAGCTTCTACAGTGTCGTCTTTACGCTGTGTCAGCTTTTCGCCGCACTTA
Source organism: [Eubacterium] saphenum (assembly GCA_945912105.1). Lineage (GTDB taxonomy): Bacteria > Bacillota > Clostridia > Lachnospirales > Anaerotignaceae > Anaerotignum_A. The sequence goes on from CAMEBC010000009.1 coordinate 30,790, forward strand.
TCGCAGATACCAGCAACCTTTGCGGGCAGGAACAGTTTGTTGTATGTAGCACCGCATTTAGGGCAGCTTTCTCTTGCTGTCAGTCTTTCCAGCATCACTTCGTCAGGAGCACTGATGTATACAACGTGATCCAGTTTTACCATTTCTTCCAGCTTTTCAGCCTGAACAACTGTGCGGGGGAAACCATCCAGGATGAAACCTTTCGCGCAATCGTCTTTTTTGATTCTTTCCTGTACGATGGCAATGATCAGTTCATCAGAAACCAGACCGCCTGCTGCCATGATGCTTTTTGCCTGGTTGCCCAGTTCTGTGCCTTTTGCAACTTCTTCTCTCAGCATATCGCCTGTGGAAATGTGAGCAATGCCGTAATGTTCTACCAGTCTTGCAGCCTGTGTGCCTTTGCCGGCTGCGGGAGCACCAATCAGTACTAATTTCATGCGATTACCTCTTTTCTTAATAGATGGCCTTCTCTTTTTTTATAAATCTCCCCATATACAACTAAAACAACCCCTCGGGAAATGCTGTACAGCATTTCCCAAGCGATTGTTATCAGTCATTTAAAAAACCTTTGTAGTGGCGCATCAGCAGCTGGCTTTCCAGTGCTTTTACGATATCCAGACAAACACCAACAACGATGATCAGTGTTGTACCACCAAAGCCAACGTTTACTTTGAAGATCCACTGCAGAACTACAGGAACCATAGCCAGGATCGCATAGCAGATCGCACCAACCAGTGTGATTCTGTTTACGACTCTTGTAATGTAAGCGCTTGTAGGCTGACCGGGTCTGATACCGGGGATGAAACCACCGTTCTTCTTCATGTTCATCGCAATTTCGTTGGGATTGATTACGATGGATGTATAGAAATATGTGAAGAAGAAGATCAACAGTACATAGATGATCGCACCAACAGGGTGTGTCATGCTCAGAACATCTGTCACCTTTGTGAATGTTGCGCCCTTGTTAGGGATGAACATACCGATCTGCTGAGGGAACTGCAGCAAGGAGATCGCAAAGATGATAGAGATAACGCCGGAAGTATTTACCTTGATAGGCATTGTTGTACTTCTGCCGCTTGCCTGTTTTCTGCCTACCATTTTGGAGGAGTACTGTACAGGCAGTCTTCTTTCACCGCTGTTTACACAAACGATGAATGCCAGAACGATGATCAGGATGATCAGGATCGCTGCTACTTTTGCTGCACCAATCGCACCGCTGCCTACGATCATGTAGTACAGACTTGCTGCACCCATGGGCAGGTTGGAAACGATATTGATGAAGATGATCATGGAAGAACCATTCCCGATCCCTTTCGCAGTAATCTGTTCTGCCAACCACATTACAAATGTGGAGCCGCATACCAGAGCAAATACAGATGCAATATAAACCAGAGGGCTATGCACCAGATACATATTCTGATATGTGTAAGTCAGACCGATACCCTGGATCAACGCCAGGATTACTGTCAAATATCTGCTGTAAGACTGCAGCTGCTTACGACCATCGGGGCCTTCCTTGGAAAGCTGCTCGAATTTGGGGATCGCAATTGTCAAAAGCTGCATGATGATGGAAGCGTTGATATAGGGACCGATACCCATTGCAAAGATAGACCAGCTGGAGTTCGCACCACCGGCGATTACACTGTAAAGTGTACCCGCCATGGCTGCGTTTTCTCTTGCTGCTACTACGCCTGCGGTATCGATACCGGGCAGGGCGATCTGTGTACCCAGTCTAACGATCGCAAAGATCATCAGTGTGTACAGAATCTTGTTTCGGATCTCTTTCGTTTTCCAAGAATTAACGAAAATCTTAAGCAATTAAATCACCTCTGCTTTGCCGCCGGCAGCTTCAATTTTTTCCTGAGCTGTTTTGCTGAAGTAGTTTACCTTAACTGTCAGCTTTCTTTCCAGATCGCCTTCGCCAAGGATCTTCACGCCATCTCTAGGATTGCTGATCAGACCAACGTTTCTCAAAGCATCGATATCTACTACTGTATCATTTTCGAATACGTTCAGCATAGAAACGTTGATTGCAACGATTTCTTTGCTGTTTCTGCATGTGAAGCCTCTCTTAGGAAGTCTTCTGTACAGAGGCATCTGGCCACCTTCGAAACCGCATTTGCCGCTTGTCCCGGAACGCTGGCCTGCACCTTTATGGCCTCTGCCAGCTGTTTTGCCGTTGCCTGTTGCATGACCTCTGCCGCGTCTCCAGTTCTTTTCTCTGGAGCCTTCAGCGGGTCTCAATTCGCATAAGTTCATTTGGGCACCTCCTAAAATCAAACTTCTTCAACTTTAACAAGGTGGCTAACCTGCTGGATCATACCTCTGATAGCCGCATTGTCCTGCTGAATTACACTGCTATTTGTTTTATTCAGACCCAGAGCCTGAACTGTTTTTTTATGTTTGGGAATTGCACCGATTGTGGATTTCACCAATGTGATTTTAATTTCAGCCATCTGTCTGTTCCTCCTTAACCTAAGAGTTCTTCAACAGAAATGCCACGCAGTTTTGCAACAGCTTCGGGTGTTGTCGCTCTGGACAGACCTTCGATTGTTGCGCTTACAACGTTACGTTTGTTGTTGGAGCCCAGGGATTTTGTTCTGATGTTACGGATACCAGCCAGTTCCAGAACCGCACGAGCGGGACCACCAGCGATGATACCAGTACCTTCGGGAGCGGGCATCAGCAGTACGCTTGCACTGCCGTATTCACCTGTAACGCCGTGGTAGATGCTGTCTACATCGTTCATTTCTACTTTGATGATATTTTTCATCGCTGCTTCTTTACCTTTGCGGATCGCATCGGGAATTTCAGCTGCTTTACCCATGCCGCAGCCTACATGGCCGTTGCCGTCGCCAACAACAACCAAAGCAGAGAATCTCATTGTACGACCACCTTTAACCGTTTTGGATACACGGTTGATGGTTACTACTTTATCTTTCAGATCTAAAGTGCTTGGATCGATTCTTTTCAACTTACTTTCCTCCTTGCCTTAGAATTTCAGGCCAGCTTCTCTAGCTGCTTCTGCCAGTGCCTGAATTTTACCCTGGTATACAAAACCGCCTCTGTCGAATACAACTTCTGTGATGCCTTTTTCGATTGCTTTTTTCGCAACAGCTTCACCTACTGCAGCTGCAGCTGCAACTGTGTTTGTGTATTCTACTTTGCTTGCGATTTCAGCTTCCATTGTGGATGCTGCAACCAGTGTATGCTGAGCAACGTCATCGATGATCTGTGCATACATGTGTTTATTGGATCTGAACACTGCCAGTCTAGGTCTAGCAGCTGTGCCTTTTACATGGTTGCGGATTCTGTAGTGTCTTTTCACACGAGCCGCTGCACGAGAGGGCTTATTGATCATAGTATTTTCACTCCGTTTCTTCAAAAATTAGTCACTTTCCGATATAAATAGATCATGCTGCCGTCCGCAGATTATTTCTTACCGGTCTTACCAACTTTACGTCTGATATGTTCGTCAGAGTATTTAATACCTTTGCCTTTATAGGGTTCGGGAGGTCTCTTTGTTCTGATTTCGGCTGCGAACTGACCTACTTTTTCTTTGTCAATACCCTTAACAATGATTTTGTTTGTACCTTCAACGATGGATTCGATACCTTCGGGATCTTCCATTTCTACAGGATGAGAATAACCCAGTGTCAGTGTCAGTTTTTTACCGGATTTTGCTGCTCTGTAACCAACACCGTTGATTTCCAGTACTTTTTCATAGCCCTGAGTAACACCAACGATCATGTTGTAGATCAGTGTTCTTGTCAGGCCGTGTAATGCTCTATGTTTTTTCAGATCGCTGGGTCTTGTAACTACGATCTGGCCATCTTCCATTGCGATGTTCATGTCTGCGGATAATTTTCTTTCCAGTGTACCTTTGGGGCCTTTTACTGTCAGCAGATTGCCTTCGCCAATCTTCACTTCAACGCCAGCGGGTACCACTACGGGTAATTTACCGATTCTGGACATGGTCTGCACCTCCTAATATTCTGTCTTTATCTTACCAGATGAAAGCGATTACTTCGCCGCCCAGACCAGCTTTTCTTGCAGCTTTGTCTGTCATCAGGCCTTTGTCTGTGGAAATGATTGCTGTGCCCAGACCGCCCAGAACTTTAGGCAGTTCGTCTTTGCCAGCGAATACTCTCAGGCCGGGTTTGGAAATTCTCTTCAGACCTGTGATTACTTTTACGTTTTTATCTTCACCATATTTCAGGCTGATACGCAGTGTGGATTTGATACCGTCTTCGATTACTTCGTAACCTTTTACGTAACCTTCTGCCACCAGGATGTCAGCGATTGCTTTCTTCATTTTGGAAGAAGGAACATCTACTGTATCGTGTTTTGCAGTATTAGCGTTTCTGATTCTTGTCAGCATATCTGCGATAGGGTCGCTCATAGACATTGTGAATTCCTCCTTTCAATTACCAGCTTGCTTTCTTTACGCCGGGAATCTGACCTTTGTATGCCAGTTCACGGAAGCAAATACGGCAAATTCCATATTTTCTCAGTACAGAGTGGGGTCTGCCGCAAACTCTGCAACGTGTGTAAGCTCTTGTAGAGAACTTGGGTGCTCTCTGCTGCTTTACTTTCATAGATTTTTTAGCCATTTTTGTCCCTCCCTTATTTTGCGAATGGCATACCGAACAGTCTCAGCAGTTCTCTTGCTTCTTCATCTGTTTTTGCTGTTGTAACAAAAACGATGTCCATGCCTCTGATTTTGTCTACTTTATCGTATTCGATTTCGGGGAAGATCAGCTGTTCTTTGATACCCATTGTGTAGTTACCTCTGCCGTCAAAGCTATTAGCTTTTACGCCGCGGAAGTCACGTACACGAGGCAGTGCGATGTTGATCAGTCTGTCTGTGAATTCGTACATTCTGTCGCCTCTCAGAGTAACCTTGCAGCCAATGTTCATGCCTTCACGCAGTTTGAAGTTCGCGATGGATTTTTTAGCCTTTGTTACAACGGGTTTCTGACCGGCGATAATGCTCATATCTCTTACAGCACCATCCAGAACTTTAGCGTTTTCTCTAGCTTCGCCTACGCCCATGTTGATGATGATCTTTTCCAGCTTGGGAACAGCCAGTTTATTTTTATAAGAAAATTTCTTAGTCATTTCAGGAACGATCTGTGCTTCATAGAAGTCTTTTAATCTGCTCATTGTTTGCCTCCTTTCACCAGGTATTTATTAGTCGATTACTTCGCCTGTTTTCTTAGCTACTCTTACTTTTTTGCCATCTTTGATCATAGCGCCCAGACGTGTTGCTTTGCCGTTGTGCAGATACATTACGTTGGAAGCATGAATGAAGTTTTCTTTCTTGATGATGCCGCCCTGCTGGTTCTGTGCGTTGGGTTTTGTGTGTTTGGAAACCATGTTTACGCCTTCAACCAGTACACGGTTGTTCTTTTTATCTACAGCAATGATCTTGCCTTCTTTGCCTTTATCTTTACCAGCGATTACTACTACTTTGTCGCCAGTTTTCAGTTTCAAATTAGCCACCTAGCACACCTCCTATTACAGTACTTCGGGAGCCAGAGAAAGGATCTTCATGAACTGTTTTTCTCTCAGCTCTCTTGCAACGGGCCCAAAGATACGTGTACCTCTGGGGTTTTTGTCATCTTTGATGATAACTGCTGCGTTTTCGTCGAATTTGATATAGCTGCCGTCAGGTCTGCCTACGGGATGAACTGTTCTAACAACTACTGCCTTAACAACGTCGCCTTTTTTTACAACGCCGCCGGGTGTTGCGTCTTTAACTGCAGCAACGATGATGTCGCCTACGCCTGCATATCTTCTTGTGGAGCCGCCCAGTACTCTGATGCACAGAAGTTCTTTCGCCCCGGAGTTATCTGCTACTTTTAATCTGGTTTCCTGCTGAACCATATATTGTCCTCCTCTCCAAAAAGGATTATTTTGCTTTTTCGATGATGCTTACAAGTCTCCATCTTTTGTCTTTGGACAGAGGTCTTGTTTCCATAACTTTAACACGATCGCCGATACCGCATTCGTTGTTTTCGTCATGAGCTTTCAGTTTGTATGTTCTGTTAACGATTTTGCCATACAGAGGGTGTTTTACTTTATCTTCAACAGCAACAACGATTGTTTTGTCCATCTTGTCGCTAACTACTCTACCGATTCTAGTTTTACGAAGATTTCTTTCCACGATGATTTCCTCCTTTCAACGAACGGAATATCTATTATTTTGCTTCTCTTGCTTTCTTTGTGATGATTGTCTGGATTCTTGCGATGTTCTTACGAACTTCCTTGATTCTTGCTGTGTTGTCCAGCTGATTTGTAGCGTTCTGGAATCTCAGGTTGAACAGCTCTTTCTTAGCGGAAACAAGGTCCTTCTGTAATTCATCTGCAGTTTTGCCCATCAATTCATTTACATAACCTTTTGTTTTCACTGATGTTCACCTGCCATTTCTTCTGCTTCAGCTTTGGATACGATTTTACACTTGATAGGCAGTTTGTGGATTGCCAGTCTCAGTGCTTCTCTTGCTTTTTCTTCTTCTACGCCACCGATTTCGAACATTACTCTGCCGGGTTTTACTACTGCTACCCAATATTCAGGAGCGCCTTTACCGGAACCCATACGAGTACCGATAGGTTTTGCGGATACGGGTTTATCGGGGAATACTTTGATCCAAACGTCACCGCCACGTTTGATATGTCTTGTCATAGCAACACGAGCTGCTTCGATCTGGTTGGATGTGATCCATGTAGGTTCCATCGCCATGATACCGAAATCGCCGTATGTTACTTTGTTGCCTCTATATGCACGGCCTCTCATTTTGCCTCTCTGCTGTTTACGATGTTTTACTCTTTTAGGCATTAACATGATTCTTTAGCGCCTCCTTACTTTTTGTTATTCTTTACAGGAAGTACTTCGCCTTTGTAGATCCAAACCTTTACGCCCAGTTTGCCGTATGTTGTATCTGCTTCAGCAAAGCCATAGTCGATGTCTGCACGCAGTGTCTGAAGGGGGATTGTACCTTCGTGGTAGGATTCGCCACGAGCGATATCAGCGCCGCCCAGACGACCGCTTACCATTGTTTTGATACCCTTAGCACCGAACTTCATTGTTCTGCCCATAGCCTGTTTCATCGCACGACGGAATGTCACACGGTTTTCCAGCTGCAGAGCGATGTTTTCAGCAACCAGCTGAGCATCCAGTTCAGGTCTTTTGATTTCTTCGATGTTAACAGCTACTTTGTGTGCTGTCATTTTCTGCAGTTCAGCTTTCAGTGCTTCGATAGATGCACCGTTTTTACCGATAACGATACCGGGTTTTGCTGTATGAACACTGATTTTTACTCTGCCTGCTGTTCTTTCGATCGCGATCTTGGAAACGCCTGCATCGTACAGTCTCTTTTTGATGAATTTTCTGATTTTAACGTCTTCTACCAGGTTATCAGCAAAGTCTTTATCTGCATACCATTTTGCATCCCAATCTTTGATGATACCTACTCTTAAACCATGAGGGTTAACTTTCTGTCCCATTTCGTACCTCCTTATCTCTCATTGAGAATGATGGAAATATGGCAAGATCTCTTCAGAATGCGATATGCTCTGCCCTGTGCTCTGGGGCGAATTCTCTTCATTGTAGGGCCCTGATCTGCACTTACTTCTTCCACATACAGTTTGCTTACGTCCATACCCAGGTTGTTTTCTGCGTTAGCTACAGCGGATTTCAGTACTTTACCGATGATTTCTGCTGCCAGTCTGGGGCTATAGTTCAACATTGCTGCTGCTGTAGCAACATCCTTACCTTTGATCTGATCCAGGACGATTTTCGCCTTGGGAGCGGGGATGCCTACATATTTAGCAGTAGCATGAGGTCTTTTTTCCTGTGTTGCAATGTTTCTTTCTTTTTTGATTTGGCTTCTATGACCTTTTGCCATGAACGAAACCTCCTTTCGTTATCGGATAAATTAGCGAACTCTAGATTTCTTTTCTGCGTCTTTGCCGTGACCTCTATAAGTTCTTGTCAGTGCAAATTCGCCCAGTTTGTGGCCTACCATGTCTTCTGTGATATATACAGGCACGTGTTTTCTGCCGTCATAAACTGCGATTGTGTGACCGATCATATCGGGGTAGATTGTAGAACGACGAGACCATGTTTTGATTACGTTCTTTTCGCCTGCTGCGTTCATAGCGTCGATCTTCTTCAGCAGATGATCATCAGCGAAAGGTCCTTTTTTCAAAGATCTGCTCATTGATTTAATCCTCCTTGTTTTTTCTATCTGTGCCTAAGCCGCCTTAGGCACATTCAGATCTATTAGCCGTTTCTGCGGCGAACGATATATTTGTTGGAAGCTTTGTGTTTGTTTCTTGTCTTGTAGCCCATTGCAGGTTTGCCCCAAGGTGTCATAGGTGCGGGACGACCGATGGGTGCTCTACCTTCGCCACCACCGTGAGGGTGATCGTTAGGGTTCATTACGGAACCTCTTACTGTAGGTCTTACGCCCATGTGACGTTTTCTACCAGCTTTACCGATGTGAACCAGTTCGTGGTCTGTGTTACCGATCTGGCCGATTGTAGCTCTGCATTCGATGGGCAGCAGTCTCATTTCGCCGGAAGGCAGTTTTACTGTAGCGTATTTGCCTTCTTTTGCCATCAGCTGACCTACGTTACCAGCGGAACGAACCAGCTGGCCGCCTTTGCCGGGTTTCATTTCGATGTTGTGGATGGAAGCACCAACGGGGATTTTGCTCATAGGCAGTGTGTTACCCAGTTTTACTTCGGCTTCGGGACCATTCATCAGCTGATCGCCAACCTGCAGACCTGCAGGTGCCAGGATATAGGATTTTACACCGTCTGCATATACGATCAGAGCGATGTTTGCTGTTCTGTTGGGATCGTATTCGATCGCTTTTACTGTTGCGGGGATACCGTCTTTGTTACGTTTGAAGTCAACCAGTCTGTATTTGATCTTTGCGCCGCCGCCGTGGTGACGTACTGTCAGTTTGCCCTGGTTATTTCTGCCGGAAGTTTTTCTCAGGTGTACTACCAGAGATTTTTCGGGCGTGGATTTTGTGATTTCATCGAATGCGGACACTGTCATGTGTCTTCTGGATGGTGTATAGGGTTTGTATCTCTTAATTGCCATCTCTTTTTTCCACTCCTTTCGGATTTATATCGTCTACACGTTTCCGTGTGTTTTGCAAGTTTCTGAATTTTCTTCTATGGATTACATACCCATGAAGATTTCGATGTCTTTGCTGTCAGCTGTCAGTTTCACAACTGCTTTTTTGTATTTCTTTGTTTTACCAAAGAACATACCTCTTCTCTTGGGCTTGCCATCGTAGTTCATTGTGTTTACGGAAGCTACTTTAGCGCCTTCGAACATTTTTTCAACAGCATCTTTGATCTGAGCTTTTGTTGCTTCAGGGTGTACGATGAAAGTATATTTCTTTTCATCCAGTACAGACATACTGTTTTCTGTGATTACGGGTCTTTCGATTACGTCGTAAAATTTCAGATCAGCCATTATGCGTACACCTCCTGGATTTTTTCTACTGCTTCTTTTGTTACAACCAGTGTGTTGTATTTCAGCAGATCGTAAACATTGATTGTGCTTACGGAAGCTGTCTTAACTGCGGGAATGTTTCTAGCGGACAGCATTACGTTTGTGTTTGTACCGTCCATAACGATCAGTGCGTTGTCGCATTTGATGTTTTCCAGAACTTTTGCCATTTCTTTTGTCTTAACTTCAGACAGTGTCAGCTCGTCCAGAACGATGATTTTGCCTTCAGCAACCTTTGTGGAAAGTGCGGACTGCAGTGCCAGTCTTTTTACTTTCTTGTTCAGTTTGAAGGAGTAGTCTCTGGGCTTGGGAGCGAATACTACGCCACCGCCAACCCACTGAGGAGAACGGATGGAGCCCTGTCTTGCTCTGCCTGTACCTTTCTGTCTGTAAGGTTTTCTACCACCGCCACGAACTTCAGCGCGTGTTTTTGTGCTCTGTGTGCCCTGTCTCTGGTTTGCCAGATACTGTACTACAGCCAGGTGCATCACATGTTCATTTGCTTCAATACCGAAAATAGCGTCATTCAGCTCGATTGTGCCTACCTGAGCGCCTGCCATATTTAATACTGCAACATTTGCCATGTTAGTTTCCTCCTTTCGTAAAGTTTATCAAGCCTTTACGCTGTCTTTGATTACCAGAATGGAACCTTTAGGACCGGGAACTGCGCCCTTGATCAGCAGCAGGTTCTTTTCTGCATCTGCACGTACGATTTCAAGATTCTGGATTGTCACGTTAGCTGCGCCCATGTGACCAGGCATTCTTTTGCCTTTTTTAACACGGCTGGGTGTAGCGGAAGAACCCATGGAACCTACAACTCTGTGAGATTTGGAACCATGACCCATGGGACCTCTCTGTGCGTTGTATCTCTTGATTGTACTCTGGAAACCTTTACCTTTGGAAACGCCGCTTGCGTCTACTTTATCGCCTGCTGCGAATACATCAGCTTTGATTTCAGCGCCAACTTCGTAGTTAGCTGCATCTTCCAGTCTGAATTCTTTTACATATTTCTTAGCAGCTACGCCTGCTTTTGTGAAATGACCCTTCATGGGTTTGTTTACTTTTCTTTCTTTTGCTTCAGCAAAACCAACCTGGATTGCTTCATAGCCGTCGTTTTCCATTGTTTTTTTCTGGATAACAACGCAGGGGCCTGCTTCAAGAACTGTAACTGGTACCAGCGCACCGTTTTCTGTGAAAACCTGTGTCATACCAATTTTCTTAGCGATGATCGCCTTTTTCATTTCGTTGCACCTCCTAAATTTTCTACAGCGGATTGCCCTTTCCGCCTTAGCAGTCGGGGTAATCATTCTAGTCATATAAGAGTTGTAACTTTCTCTGTTACTTCTTTATCTTATATAAACCAGCTTTTTGGATGTTTTTCTTTTTATTAAAGTTTAAAAATAATCTTTCGGCTCGTTGCTGAGTGGGTTACCGTTGATTATTTCATCACTTTCAGTGTAATGTCTACGCCTGCGGGCAGATCCAGACGGCTCAGTGCGTCTGCTGTCTTGGGTGTAGGGCTCAGAATATCGATCAGTCTCTTGTGTGTTCTCATTTCGAACTGTTCACGAGAGTCTTTGTATTTATGCACCGCTCTGATGATTGTTACAACTTCCTTCTTTGTGGGAAGAGGAATAGGGCCACTGATCTGTGCACCTGTTTTCTTTGCTGTTTCAATGATCTGCGCTGCAGACTGGTCGATCAATTTGTGATCGTAAGCTTTGAGACTGATTCTGATTTTGGGATTAGCCATAAAAAAAGTCCCCTCCTTTTCGTACTATTTGACTTCAGCACGACAAGTGGTGACTGCACACTCATCCGGGTGTATCCAGCAACGTCAGATACGCAAACTTACCCTGTCGGTAAGTCCAACCCAAAATATTCAGTACAGTGACCTTGTCGCCCGGTTTCTTTGAACTGGACATCGCTCCTCGGAAAAACCCGCAAGCCCTTTATTCATCGGCTTCGGCAACCTTCCGTATCAACACTCTATGTCACAACAATGAGTATTATAAAGCATAAAGACAGAGAATGCAAGTGTTTTTTCGCATTTTTTTCATTTTTTTCTTTGATTTCTGATAAAAATTCAAACCCACTTTTCACACAATCTTAAACAAATTGCACAAAAACTTTAGAGGAAAAGCCCATAAGAAAAAGTTAGCCAAAACAAATGACATTATTTCCATCATTTCGTCCACTACACAAGGACATTCTTATCTCTTTAAACTAACAAAGCTATCCCCGTATTTTAGTTTGTATACAATACACTCTTTTTCTCATCTTTCATAAGCTCTAATCTGTTCCTCCGCCTGCTCCAAACGTTCTGCCGTATCCTGCAAATGCTCCCGATATACTCTCTGCAATTCGTCCCTATCCTCTTCCGTGTACTGCCATATCTTCTTTTCCAGCAATTCATATCCATCCAGTGCGCAAGGGAAATTTCCCGCATTTTTCCGATACTGTTTCAAATCCTGCTGCCATTCCCGCAGCGCTCTCTCCCAAGCATTGATACGATCCAGCTTTTCATCTGTATCGCCATTCCGATGCAGCAAACTTTTTCCCAGCTTCACTCCATCCTCCGCTGCCACATTTTGAACGAATTCCTTTCTTAATAGGTCCAAACCAAACAACACACGTTCCTTTTCCTTTGTCAAATCCACCTGAGCAAACAAACCACCTTCATCGTATGGCATGATAATAGAAGAAATTTTTTCTTCTGCCAGATTTTTTATCTGCACTTCTTCCTGCTCAGATCCCTTGTCCATTTCACAAACATAACTTTCGCCGCTGCCGATTTTTTGCAAAAGTACTTTTCCCTCTTCTGCGAAATCCTCAAATACAACACCCAATTGTGCCTGCAGCTTCCGCAAATTATCTTCCATTTCAAAAAGCGTATTATGAACTTTTATTTCCCGCCCAAATTCTTCTATAGTACTCCAATGCCTAGATACTCTCGCCAATTCAGATTCTTCAATTTCCAAAAAGCGCAAGCTATGTTTCCCTCTATTTACTGCTGCTGTTTCTTCCGCTTCCTTCAAAAATACTTCCGCCGCTGTCCAAAGTCTGTCAATCTGACTTTGCAGCAAAAGCATTGATTGTTCGTGAACGCCTTGGCCAGAAAATGAACGCTCCTGTTCTTCCTTCAACCGCACAATACAAAGATTCGTTTCCTTCGCCAATCTCAGGCAAGTCTCTGCCTGTTGGCACCAACCCAGTACTGTTTTCTCATCTCCGCCCAAAATAGACAGATCTGCCGTTTCCCAAAAATCCTGATACGCCTTCGCCTGCAATTCCAGAACGGGCAGCTTTTCATCCGCGTTCCTCATCAATTCTATCATGCGATCCAGCTCCGCTTTCGCCACAGCCACTTCTGCTTTTTCTTTCTCCAGCTTTTCTTCATAGTCTCGTTTCAGTTTGGAGAAAATCCCCCTCTGCAAACGGTTCACATCGTCCTGCTCCAGAATATATTTGCTCCGCAAAGATTCCAGCCTTGGCTGATGCACCGCCTTTCGCCCCTTCCAAAGGGCCAGCTCCGCCCGTACCTGCAATGCTTCTTTCATATTCCGCATAGTTCCGCCCCCTCTCATTTGCCTGCGTTTTTATCTGCCTCCATTGTAACATATATAATATAGAAGAAACACCTTCTAAAAAATATTGTAAGAGTATCGTAAGAAATATGTCCACAAAAAAAGGACTCCCAAATGGGAGTCCTTGAAAGACTAATTTCGTTCAAATTAGCTGTTTGCTTTTGCTGCTTTGTATTTTCTTACAGCTTCAGCCAGTTTAGGCAGGATCTGTTTCAGGTCGCCAACGATACCCAGGTCAGCTACTTCGAAAATAGGAGCGGATTCGTTTTTGTTGATAGCGATGATCAGTTCGGAGTTTTCCATACCTGCAACGTGCTGGATAGCACCGGAGATACCGCATGCCATGTACAGGTCAGGGCGTACTGTTTTACCTGTCTGACCAACCTGTCTGTCTTTTTCGATCCAGCCAGCGTCTACACATGCTCTGGAAGAACCAACTTCTGCGCCCAGTGCATCTGCAACGTCTCTGATGATGTCGAAGCCAGCCGCGGAACCGATACCACGACCACCGGAAACGATCAGTTTTGCTTCTGTCAGGTCAACGGATTTCTTATCGGATTTAACAGCTTCCAGGATTTCAACGTTCATGTCTTCTGCTGTGAAGTTAACGTCGAATTTAACCAGTTCACCTGTTCTTGTTTCGTCTTTAGCGATCATTTTCATAACGCCGGGACGTACTGTAGCCATCTGAGGTTTTGTTCTGGGGCACATCAGAGTAGCCATGATGTTACCGCCGAATGCGGGACGTGTCATCAGCAGAGCTCTTTCGGGTGTTGCGTTACCCATTTCAGCTTCTTTAGCCAGTTCAGCTTCTGTTTTAGCCATTCTCAGACCTGTTGTATCAGCAACCAGACCTGTTTTTACACGGCTAGCTACACGAGGAGCAACGTCACGGCCGATGGAAGAAGCACCGAACAGCATGATTTCGGGATCAAATGCTTTGATAACTTCTGTTACAGCTTTTGTGTAGGGTTCTGTTACATAGTTTTCCAGCATGGGATCGTCAACCAGGATAACTTTGTCAGCGCCATAGTGGAAGATTTTTGCAACTTCGCCTTCGATGTTGTGACCCAGCAGCACTGCTACTACGTCATCTTTCAGATCTTCTTTCAGTCTTGTAGCTTCACCAACAAGTTCCAGACCTACGTTCTGAACCTTGCCGTATCTCTGCTCCATTACTACAAAAATACCTTTGCTCATTGGTATTGCCTCCTTATTATTACTTGGGAGCCAGCTCCCAAACCCACGCTGGGGAATCATTCCCCAGGCCCCCATACCCGCAAAGCATACGCTTTGCAGAGAATAGGGCTTCTATTTTCAATCCAAATTTTTTCCTCACAAAACGGAGTTTTGTGCAAATCGGGTCAAGGGGCTGAGCCCCTTGCGGGTTCTAAGGGCAGAGCCCTTAGGGTTTATCATTAGATAATGAATTTTTCTTCCAGTTTCTTAACGATTACATCAACAGCTTCTTCTGCTGTCAGATCTGTCATCTTTGTACCAGCACCTTTCACTTCTTTTGTGAAGGATTTGAATACGTTTGTAGGGGAACCTTTCAGACCGATCATATCCAGTTCCAGGTCATCTTTCAGATCTTCAAAGCCCAGAATCTTGATTTCTTTCTTGTAAGCGTCGAAAATGCCGCCGATGGACATATATCTAGGTTCTGCCAGTTCAGCGATTGCTGTCAGCAGGCAAGGTGTTTTAACTTTTACGATGTGGTAACCATCTTCGAACTGTCTCTTTACAACTACATGATCTTCTGCTGCGTCAACGATTTCTTCTACATAAGAAACCTGAGGCAGGTGCAGTTTTTCAGCGATCTGGGGACCAACCTGTGCTGTGTCACCGTCGATAGCCTGACGACCTGTGATGATCAGATCATAGCCGATGTTTTTCAGAGCTGCAGCGATGATACCGGATGTAGCATATGTATCGGAACCACCGAATTCTCTAGCAGATACCAGATAAGCTTCATCACAGCCCATAGCCAGTGCTTCTCTCAGAGCAACGTCTGCCTGAGGGGGGCCCATGGAAACAACTGTTACTGTGCCGCCCAGTTTTTCTTTCAGCTGCAGTGCTGCTTCGATACCTGTTTTGTCATCGTGGTTGATGATGGAAGGTACGCCGTCACGGATCAGTGTACCTGTTTTGGGGTCAATCTTTACTTCAACAGTATCAGGAACCTGTTTGATACATACAAGGATTTTCATTGAATTTTTCCTCCTGTTTCTTTGTTTCGATTATTTTAACTTCATCCAGCTGGAGATAACCATTTTCTGAACTTCAGATGTACCTTCGTAGATTTCTGTGATCTTCGCATCACGCATCATTCTTTCTACGGGGTAGTCTCTTGTGTAGCCGTAACCACCGAACAGCTGTACACATCTTCTTGTGATATCACTTGCTGTGGAACCACCGAAGTATTTGCACATTGCGGACAGGTGGCTGTAAGGTCTGCCTGCATCTTTTTCACATGCTGCTTTGTAAACCAGCAGTTTTGCAGCTTCAGCCTTTGTTGCCATATCTGCCAGTTCGAACTGTGTATTCTGGAACTGACCGATCTTCTTACCAAACTGTTTTCTTTCCATTACATATTTCACACATTCGTCGATTGCGCCCTGCATGATACCGATTGCCTGGGAAGCGATACCGATACGGCCGCCGTCCAGTGTCTGCATTGCGATCTTGAAGCCCTGGCCTTCTTTGCCCAGAATGTTTTCTTTAGGGATTCTGCAGTTTTCGAAGATCAGGTCGCAAGTTGCGGAACCGCGGATACCCATTTTTCTTTCCTTTTTACCAACAGAGAAACCGGGTGTGCCTTTTTCTACGATGAAAGCAGAGATACCTTTGTTGCCTTTGGATTTATCTGTCATAGCGATAACTACATAGATATCAGCATAGCCAGCGTTTGTGATGAATACTTTTGTACCATTCAGAACGTATTCATCGCCATCCAGAACAGCTGTTGTCTGCTGCATGGAGGAGTCTGTACCTGCACTGGGTTCTGTCAGACCAAAAGCACCGATCTTTTCGCCTTTTGCCAGGGGTACCAGATATTTCTGTTTCTGTTCTTCTGTACCAAAGTAGTAGATAGGGCCTGCACACAGGGATGTGTGAGCGGAAACGATAACTGCTGTAGTAGCGCATACTTTACCCAGTTCTTCGATTGCCATAGCATATGTCAGATAGTTACCGCCTGCACCGCCGTATTCCTTGGGGAAGGGAATACCCATAAAACCGTATCTAGCCAGTTTAGGAATGCTTTCCACGGGGAATCTTTCTTCTTCGTCCAGTTCTTCTGCCAGAGGTTTGATTTCTGTTTCAGCGAATTTCTTGTACATTTCTCTCAGCAGTACCTGCTCCTTAGAATATCCGAATTCCATAAATTTGTTTCCTCCTTTAAAACCTTTGCTTGTGTGATAGACCATTGTCTCTTTCTATATCCGAAACGGATTTTGCCGTTCCATAGCTCTGATGAAAACTCCGAAAATCTCGGTTTTCCCATACGCTTTTAGTATAAAGTACTTTCTTGTCTTTTTCCAGTATGTTTCCCAAAAAAAACGACCAATTTTTAGGGGCCTCCAAAAATCATCAAATTAACAGAAAAGGCCCCTGAAAAATTACTGATTATGCTCTTTTTTTGTTATATTCTTCCAATTCCAGAATTGCGTCTTTGATCATGGCAGGTGTGATTTCGTAAGGAACTACATCCATATCATATCTCTTCACTGCCAGTTCCAGAACGGGATCCAGTTCTTCTACAGTGATTTCGATATCAGCCAGTTTTGTAGGCAGATTCATACCTTTATAGAATTCGAAGAATCTGTCCAGTTTATCATACTGTTTATCCAGTGTCAGCAGAACCAGTGTACCATAGGAAACTACTTCACCGTGTTTATGTCTTGCTTCAATCTGATGCAGTGTTGTGCTTGCATTGAAGAAGGCATGTGCCAGAGATGTGTTGTATTTTGCAGAGTCAACCATGTTGGAAACCATACCTGTGTTGATGAAGATATCCAGAGCAACTTCTTCGATGGCTTTGGAAGCACGGTTGTTTTTGCAGTCTTCCATAGCCTGAATACCATATTTCAGCAGGGGTTCTGTGCAGCAGCCGGACAGTGCTACGCCAGCCTGTTCTTCCAGAGTCAGTTCATCTTCTCTGCCTCTTGCGGAGAATTTTACTTCTGCTTCTTTACTCATACCGTCACCGATGCCAGCCCACAGGAAGGATGCAGGAGCTTCTGCGATAACCTTTGTGGAAATAAAGATATGTACAGGGGGTCTGTCTACACGATACATACATCTGAATGTATGGTCTTCGTTGTAGTAGATACCCAGAGCGGAGTTACATGCGCATGTAGAAGCGATAGTAGGGAATGTGAAGTAGGGTTTACCCATATCACGAGCAATGTATTTACCTGTATCGATCGCTTTACCGCCACCCAGACAGAAAATCATATCTGCATTTTTCACAACATCCAGTTTTGCCAGTCTTTCACATTCTTCGAAAGATGCTTCGCCGCCAAACAGAACATATTCTACTTTTACAGTACCTTCTGCTGTTGCTTCATCAATATATTTTTTTGTTGCATTGATAGAAATTTCATCACTGATGACAACTGCTTTTGTACCATAAGGAGAGCAGACTTTGTCAATATCCGTGTAAGCATTTTCGCCTGCAGAATAACCGGGGAAAAATACAGTAGTGTTTGCCATTTTAAATTCCTCCTTAAAAAAATCCTCAAAAGTATTTCCTCGCTTCTTTCCTTATACCTGTCAGAAACAGGTGTTCCTTTGTAAATCGATTCTCTCATACAGAATTTTATCGTATATGCTCAGTATATAAAAAGAAAATCCCTTTTTCAACCGGAATTGTTAAAAATTCTACGATTTGGAACAATGAACAACGATACAGTGCTTTTTTTCACTTTTCTCACTGTAATTTTGTTCACTTTTGATACATTTTTCACAAAAGAAAACGAACGTTTCGCAGCACTAGAAAATATTTACTCTAAAGAAATTATTCTGTATTTTTCTGAAAACAAAAAAATATCAGCCTTATGGAAAAGACTGATACATTTCATAAAATAGATTTTATTGAAATTATTTTCCCATCAAATTTTGACGGAACAATGGCACATAAACCAGCTTCGGGCCTCTTCTCACACTTTCCATCAAAGAGATGCTTCTGACAGAAACCCGCATAGGTTCTACCTTTACGCCCTTTTGTACATCCAGAAAGCTGCGCTGGGGTTCCACTTCTCTGCCCAGTGTGATATGGGGGCTCAGCCCCTTTCTTTCCCGGGCAAAGCCCTGCTGTTCCAGAGATTTTTCCAGCGTACTGAATAATCTCTGCAAAGGATTACTTTTTTCCAAACCGACCCAAAGGATGCCTTTGTTTCCCCTGGGGAAAAACCCGACCTTATCCAGCGTCAGGGTAAAAGGACGATTGCGGCGGGCTGTTTCAAAAATGGCCTCCTGCAGATAATCCAGATCCTCTTCTTCCACTTCCCCCAGAAAATGCAGCGTCAGATGGAAATTCTCCTTGGGAGTATAATTCCCACGGCGGCAGAGCTTTTGCGTTTCTGTCTGGATATTTGCCAGATGTTCCTTCACTTCTTCTTCCAGTTCAATGGCAATGAATGTACGCAAATTGTCTTCTCCTTTCTTTTCTTAAGAAAAAGCTCCTGATGCTGCCATCAGGAGCTTTTGGTTATTTCCAGTTTAAATTACTTCACCAGAGCCAGTGCTTTTTCCACTACGTTTTCTACTGTGAAGCCGAAGTCTTTGAACAGCAGACCTGCGGGAGCGGATGCGCCAAAGCCATCCATGCAGATGATGTCGCCGTCCATGCCTACATATTTGTACCAGCCGAAATCGGAAGCTGCTTCCACAGCCAGTCTCGCACGGACTGCCTTAGGCATTACGCTTTCTTTGTATGCCGCATCCTGTGCTTCGAACAGTTCCCAGCATGGCATACTGATGACACGAGCTTTTACGCCCTTTGCTGCCAGTTCATCAGCAGCTTTGTAGATCAGTTCTACTTCGGAGCCGGAAGCCATCAGCAGTACATCGGGAGTACCTTCGCAGTCTTTCAGCACATAAGCGCCTTTCAGCGCGCCTTTGCCTGTGCCTTCCAGAGCGGGCAGGTTCTGTCTGGACAGGATCAGACCTGTAGGTGTTGTTTTGCTTGTCAGTGCTGTATACCAAGCCGCTGCTGTTTCTCTTGTATCACAGGGACGGAATACATTGTAGTTGGGCAGGCTGCGCAGCATTGCCAGATGTTCGATGGGCTGATGGGTAGGACCATCTTCGCCTACGCCGATGCTGTCGTGAGTCAGGATGCTGATGACAGGCAGACCCATCAGAGCTTCCATTCTCAGACCCGCTTTCATGTAGTCAGCGAATACAAAGAAACCAGCGATATAAGGTCTTACGCCGCCATGTACTGCCATACCGTTTGCCATTGCTGTCATGGCAAATTCACGGATACCAAAATGTACGTTAGAGCCAGCAGGAGTTTCCTTGCTGTAATATTCTCTTTCTTTCATCAGGGATTTGTTGGAAGGAGCCAAGTCAGCGGAGCCGCCGAACAGGTTAGGCACTACCTTCGCTACTTTCTGCAGCACCTTTTCAGATGTTGCACGGGTTGCGATATCGCCTTCATCTTTCCAGAATTCTTCATTATTCAGCAGATCAGCTGCCAGTTCGTCGCTGTGCCATGCTGCATATTCTTTTGCCAGTTCAGGATATTTTTCGCTGTAAGCCTTGAACATTTCGTGCCATTCTGCTTCTGCTTTCGCACCTGCAGCGTTGATCTCAGCAATATGCGCTTTTACTTCTTCAGGAACGAAGAATGCTTCTTCATAAGGCCAGCCCAGGTTTTCCTTTGCCAGCTTGATTTCTTCTTCGCCCAGAGGTTCGCCGTGGGCAGATGCTTTGCCCTGTTTGTTGGGTGCGCCGTAGCCGATCTTTGTTTCGATCTTGATGATGGAAGGTTTGTCTGCTTTCTTTGCTGCTTCGATGGCTGCTGCGATAGCGTCTACATCGTTGCCGTCCGCAACTTCCTGTGTATCCCAGCCGTAAGCTTCGAAACGTTTCAGTACATCTTCAGAGAAAGCTGTTGCTGTATCGCCTTCGATGGTGATGTGATTGCTGTCGTACAGAACGATGATCTTAGACAGACCCATTGTGCCAGCCAGAGAAGCTGCTTCGGAAGCAACACCTTCCTGCAGGCAGCCATCACCGCACAGAGCGTATGTGTAGTGGTCTACCACTTTGAATTCGGGTGTGTTGAATTTTGCCGCCAGATGGCTTTCTGCCAGAGCCATACCAACGGCATTGGCGATGCCCTGACCCAGAGGGCCTGTTGTCACTTCAACACCTGTGGTATGTTTGTATTCGGGATGACCGGGTGTCAGGGAGTTTCTCTGACGGAAGTTCTGCAGGTCTTCGATAGTCAGACCGTAGCCGAATACATGCAGCAGGGAATACAGCAGGGCAGAGCCATGACCTGCGGAGAGGATGAATCTGTCTCTGTCGTCCCAATTGGGGTTTGCGGGGTTTGCTTTCATTTCCTTTGCCCACAGTGTGTATGCAGCAGGAGCCGCACCCATAGGCAGACCGGGATGGCCGCTCTTTGCTTTCTGGATGGCTTCTGCGGAAAGGAAACGGAGTGTATTGATTGTCAGGTTATCAATATTGTTCATTTGGTTTTTCCTCCAAAAGTTCAGTTTTCAAGTCAGCTTATTTTGATTACTTTTTGGGTACGGATTCCCAGTCCTTCAGGAATCTTTCGATACCGATATCTGTCAGAGGGTGTTTTGCCATCTGGATCAGAACATTGTAAGGGATGGTTGCGATATGGCAGCCTGCTCTTGCAGCGTCGATGACATGCAGAGGGTTGCGGATGGATGCAGCGATGATTTCTGTTTCAATGCCATGGATATCGAAGATATCAACGATTTCTTCGATCAGTGTCATACCAACGGAACCGATATCATCTACTCTGCCCAGGAAGGGGCTAACGTATGTAGCACCTGCTCTTGCAGCCATCAGAGCCTGTGTTGCGGAGAAGATCAGTGTAACATTTGTTTTTACGCCTTCTGCAGCCAGAATCTTAACTGCTTTCAGACCTTCCAGTGTCATAGGAATTTTGATTACGATATTTTTATGGATTTTTACCAGTTCTCTTGCTTCTTTTACCATACCTTCATGATCCAGGCTGATAACCTCTGCACTGATAGGGCCATCCACGATGGTTGTGATTTCTTTTACAACTTCAACGAAATCTCTGCCTTCTTTTGCAATCAGGGAAGGGTTTGTGGTAACGCCGCAGATCACGCCCAGGTCATTTGCTTCTCTGATGTGATCCACATTAGCTGTGTCGATAAACATTTTCATGGTACTCTATCTCCTTTTCAATTCGATTCTTATAGTGTCACTTACCTTCGGCATCCACGCCGAATGCACATAATATGCTGATTTTATTTTACGCTATGACACGGACAAAATCAATATTTTCACGCAAAAAAGGCGGAAACTTTATCCGCCTTTTTCTTACCGAAGCCAGTTTTTCACAACTTCCTTAATTTCCGTTTTTTCGCAGACATTTTTATGCAGGATGGGTCTGTGTTCCAGCCCTACGATGGGGGCAGGCACAGCCACGCCGCTGGCCTTTTCCAAATCTGCCTGCAAAGCGAAGGCATCGCCGTCGGCATATTTTGCATCCAGTGCCGTCATAACATCTTTTGTGAATTTATAAGGGCTGGCAGTGGAAACGATGACCATAGGCTTGTTGTCGCCGCTTTCTGCCTTATATTTCTGATACGCTGCGTAGGCAACAGCCGTATGGGTATCCATCACATAGCCTGTTTCACCATAGAAATCTTTGATGGCTGCGAAGGTTTCCCCTTCAGTAGCATATTCGCCGCTGATCTTCTTTTCTGTAATCTCCGCAGTATAAACGCCCTCTTTGCTCAGCTGTTCCATTTCTGCCTTTGTAGCATCCTGACCGCCCATGTGGGCCAGCAGACGTTCCAGATTACTGGAGATCAGGATATCCATGGAAGGAGATACTGTTACATGGAAATCTCTGTTTCTGTTATATTCCCCTGTGCGGAAGAAATCGTACAGGACTTTATTATCGTTGGAGGCACATACAAAATGCCCTACGGGCAGACCCATCTTCATAGCGTACCAACCGGCAAGGATATCACCAAAGTTGCCTGTGGGTACGGTGAAGTTCAGTTCTTCCCCTACTTTGATTTCGCCCATTTTTACAGCATTCAGATATGCCCAGAAATAGTAAACGATCTGAGGCACCAATCTGCCAATGTTGATGGAATTTGCGGAAGAAAACTGGAAGCCTTTTTCCTCCAATTCCTTCGCCAGTGCTTTATCTGTAAAAATGCTCTTGACTGCGGACTGGGCATCGTCAAAGTTTCCTTTGATGCCCACAACGCAGGTGTTGGCACCTTCCTGGGTATTCATCTGCAGTTTCTGCACAGGGCTGACACCATCTTCGGGGAAGAATACCATAATGCGAGTGCCTTCCACATTGGCGAAGCCTTCCAGTGCCGCTTTGCCTGTGTCGCCGCTGGTGGCTGTCAAAATCACGATTTCCTTATCCAGACCATTCTTCTTCGCCGCCGTTTTCATCAGATAGGGCAGGATGGATAGAGCCATATCCTTGAAAGCCAAGGTTCTGCCATGGAACAGTTCCAGGAACAGGGCATCGCCCTTTTTCACCACAGGAACGATTTCCTTTGTATCGAATTTTTCATCATAAGCCCCATTGATGCAGGCTTTCAGTTCTTCTTCCGTAAAATCCAAGAATTTGCTCAAAACTTCATAGGCCAGTTCCTGATAGTTCAGCTTGCCCAATTCTTCCAGAGACTTTTCCATCTTGGGAATTTCTTCGGGGATATACAGACCGCCGTCGGGGCAGATCCCCCTCAGAATGGCTTCCGATGCTGTTGCTTTGATGTTCTTATCCCTTGTGCCGATATATGTCAATGCCATTTCCTTCACTCCTTTTCTTCTTGAGGGCGTTGCCCTCAAACTCCTACCAAGGGGATCATCCCCTTGGTACCCAATTTGCAGAAACTATCGTTTCTGCGAAAAATAAAATCGTTTTCCTTTAGGACAAATACAAAATACCATCCTAAATTGATGCGATAGTTCTATTTTACAGATGATTTAAAATTTGTCAACGATAATCGTACAAATGTCTATGTATTAAATACAATTCATTCCCACTTCCAGCTGACCGCATATTTATTCTTCAGTCTGCCTTTCTGCAGCTTCACCCAGCCCAGAGGGAATCCATCCACGCAAACCAGCGTCCAGCCGTCCTTTCCTTCCCCTTCTACGGTCTCACCTTTCAGGTAGCGGATGACACGGTCATCGTCTAAAGGGAAGTCCACCACGTTTTTCACTTCTTCCTTCCGCAGCCCCATGGCAAAGGCCTGAGAAGGCTCAAAGCGGTCTTTTTTCAAGGTGCCCAGCATCCAGCCTGTGCGGAGAACACGGAGCTTCTCCAGCTTGGGTGTACCTTCCGGCAGGAGATACAACCCATCGCCGTAAATCTTATAGATACCTTTCGGCATCTCTTTCAGCACATCCTTGGCGAAATCCCCAAAGGCATCCATCTGCTTCGTCCATTTTCCTTCTTCCGCAGGAACTGCTTTTCCGCCGTCGCTTTCTTTTTTCCGCAGCAGAGCCAGAAAATGCCCCTCCCCTTTCAGCTTGTGGGGATACAAGCGGGCGCAGGCTTCATAGGGCGAAAGCCCCTCAGCGAAGCCATACTTCTTTTCGATGGGAACCAGTTCAAATTCAGAATGATTTTCCAGAAAATCGCCGATGCTCTTTTCATTCTCTTCGGGGGAAAAGGTACAGGTGGAATATAAAAGCATACCGCCCGCCTTCAGCATAGGGGCGCAGGCTTCCAAAATCTTTGCCTGCTCTGTGCGGCAGAATTCCAGCATATCAGCATCCCAGCTTTTTATCATATCCGGTTCCTTGCGGAACATCCCCTCGCCGCTGCAGGGGGCATCCACCAAAATCTTATCGAAGAAATTCGGCAGACGTTCCGCCAGATGCTCCGGTGTTTCGCTCATAACAATGGCATTGCGAATGCCTGCCAGTTCCACGTTTTTCAACAGGGTTTTTGCTCTGCCTGCGCTGATATCATTGGCCACAAGCAGACCTGTGCCACTCAGCCTTGCCCCAAGCTGGGTGGTTTTCCCGCCGGGGGCAGCGCAAAGGTCCAGAACAATATCCCCTTCTTCGATGGGCAGGGTCGCCGCCGGGCTCATGGCACTTGGCTCCTGCAGATAATACAACCCTGCATGATAATAGGGATGCTTGGCCGGACGTTCTTCCCCTTCATAATAAAATCCGGTGGGGCACCATGCCACAGGGCTCAGGTGGAAAACGCCTGTTGCCTGCAATGCCTCAGGGCTGATCTTCAGTGTATTGACCCGCAGGCCATAAAATCTTCCCCCATCAAAGGATGCAATATAATCCTCATAGGCTTCCCCCAAAAGGGCTTTCATTTTTTCCATATATTCCAAAGGCAGGTTCATAGGCTTCCTCCTGTATTCTGTCAGAATTTGTCGTTTTTTGTTTTCATCATACCGAAGCGGAATAGAATTGACAAGCCCCTCCTTTTCCCAGAGAATCAAAAATACCTTTTCTGCCACTTTTTTATCTTTACAAAGACCCCCAACTCATATAAGATGAATAACAGAAAAAATTCCATCCCCGAAAGGAGCAATGTTATGGGAAAAGATATCTGGAAACCGGGAACGGTCATCTACCCCGTGCCCGCCGTTATGGTCTCCTGCGGCACCATGGAGGAAAAAAATATCATCACTGTGGCATGGACAGGAACCGTCAATAGCGACCCTGCCATGACATATGTCTCCATCCGCCCCAGCCGCCATTCTTATCAGATCATTAAGGAAAGGGGCGAATTTGTCATCAATCTGGTGACAGAAAAACTGGCCTATGCCTGCGATTACTGCGGCGTGAAAAGCGGACGGGACATCGATAAATTTGCGGAAATGAAGCTGACCGCCAAAAAGGGCGAAAAGGTGGATGCGCCTATCATCTATGAAAGCCCTGTGAATATTGAGTGTAAGGTCAAAGAAATCATCCCTTTGGGTACCCACCATATGTTTCTGGCAGAGGTAGTTTCTGTCCAGGTCAGCGATGAATATCTGGACGAAACAGGCAAATTTCATTTTGACAAGGCAAAGCCCATCTGCTATTCCCACGGTGCTTATTACGGCTTAGGCAAAAAACTGGGCACTTTCGGCTATTCTGTGAAGAAAAAAGAGGATAAAAAAGTGGGGAAGGCGACAAAGAAGCCCGCTACTCCCAAAAGAAAATCAAAAAAGAAAAAATAACGCAAGGAGGATCCTGCACGATGCTGCAAATTTCTAAAGTCAATCTGATCTCTGTAGACAAAAGCGAAGAAAGCTGGGAAATCGAGGGCGAAGTGATTTTTGAGGACGATCTGTCCAGTGGTTTTGCAGCCAGCTATCTGGCGGAAGAAGACGAATGGGAAGAACTCTCTCTGGAACTGGAAATGGAAGAGGGGTTCAGCATGAGCCTGTTGAAAGATATGATTCTTTCTGCAATCGAAGAATACGAAGAATAAAAAAAAGAGTCCTATGTGACTCTTTTTTATTACATTGCTTCCTTTTCCTCTTCCGCTTCCAAAACCGCTTCCACGATCTCTGCCACATTGCCTTCTTCCAAAGCAGATTCTTCCACAGGTTCTTCTGTTTCAGCAGCCTCCGTTTCTTCTGCAGTTTCCGCATCCTTTCTGTCCTGTTCCTTTTGCAGGATATGCCTGCCTACCATAAACAGCAGCACCGCCACCACCGCCGTAGGGATCACCGTCAGGGTCAGCTGCACCCAATAGAACTGTTCCCCCCAGCGGAAGAAGGGCAGCAGCACGCCATAGATCATCGTATACAACGCTGCCAGCAAAATCAGCACACCGATGAAGGTGCGTTTCCCTTCAAATTTCTTCAAGGGTTCATCCTTGCAGAAAGCAACGACCCGATCGAAGCAATCCTGATCCTCTATAGCTCTCAGTTCTTCCGGCAGCTTTGCCACATGGAAGGTGTCAAAGAAACAATAGCACCAGATGACAGGCAGCAGAAAGGCAAGAAATTTCCAACCGATGGTCATGGTCAGCCCTGCCAGAGCTGTAAAGAGTGCCATCAGCAGCGCACCTTTCTTCATCATGCCCAAATACATATACCCACCGCCGGGCCAAAGGGCACACAGGAATGTCAGTATCTTTTTTTCTTCCAGTTTCACGTTTTTCCCTCCTTACAAGATGCGCTTGGGGCGAAAATCAATATAATCCGCCGCAACCAGTTCATAGGTAATGCCATATCGTTCTCCTTCAAAGGCAGTAGCATGGCTGGCCGCCCCATGCAGATGTCCATAGACTACCTTTTCGACGGGGTATCCCTTAAAAAGTTCCGTAAAGGCGGAATCTTCTTTTTTATCATTCATGGGCGGAAAGTGCATCATCAAAATGATCTTCTCCGCACCGTTTCGCATGGCCCCATCCAGGGATAATTTCAACCGCACCTGTTCTCTTTCGTAAAGCTTTTTATCCTGCTCTGTAAAGCGGGTATCATTGGGGCAGAGCCAGCCGCGGCTGCCGCAGATGGCCCAATCCTCGTACCCATCAAAATCGTTTTTCAAAAACCGCATCCCGGGATATCTGGCCTCCAGTTTGGAGGAGGATTTCCACCAGTAATCGTGATTGCCCCCCAAAAGAATCTTTCTTCCCGGCAGGCTGTAGATCACATCCAAATCCGCCGCCGCATCATCGATCCGCATCCCCCAGGAAAGATCCCCGGGCAAAAGGACAGTATCTTCTTCCGTCACCAGTTCCTTCCAGCTTTCGATGATCTTCGAGCTATGGTTTTTCCAATGCTCCCCGAAGATATCCATAGGCTTATCCACGGAAAAAGCAAAATGCAGGTCTGCAATGGCAAATAAGCCCATGTTCTTCCTCCTTTTCTTATACTCGGTAAACTTCTGCCAGCACGTTCAGCTTTTCATTGAATTCCCGCAGTCTGTCCATATCGTTGCTGTCCCAGACATCAGAAAATTCTCTGTTGATGGCATCCATATCCTCCAACTTTGCCACAAAATGCAGCTTCTGGATATTATCCAGAATATTGGATGTCATATTTCTTCTGATCTCGTTCAGCCGCTGGGCATTTGTGATCTCTCCGCGGATGGTGGACATTTCCTGATCCAGATGGAAGGCCGCTTCGGCGCAGTTGGTCAGTCTGTCCTGCAATGCCTGAGGGATATTGCCGCTGTATTTATAGCGCAGGGAATGTTCCGCCGTTGCCCAGAAATTCATAGCGTTTGTACGAATCTGGATTTCCGCAAAAATTTCCTTGGGTCCCAGAGCAGTACTCAGAGGATATTTGATGATGATATGATAGCTGCGATACCCACTGGGTTTCGTATTCGTTATGTAGTCTCTTTCCTCCACGATGGTCATATCCGTACGGGAGCGCACCATATCCACTACTTTCTGGATATCCTCTACAAACTGGCAGAGGATACGGATACCGGCGATATCTTCGATCTCCTGTTCGATCCGATCGGGGTGGATATGCTTTCTGCCTGCTTTGTCCAAAATGCTGGCAGGCTTTTTCAATCTGCCTGTGACAGAATCTATCGGGGAATAAATGCCCAAATGCCGACATTCTTTATCCAGATTTTTGAACTTCAGCAGCAGTTCCTCCACCGCCTGTTCGTAGGGATAAAGCAATTCTTTCCAATTTATGATTTCCAAAAGGGTTCCTCCTTCGGCCAAATTGCCATATTTCTTCAGTTTCATTGTACTACATAATCCGATGCAGACGCAATGGAAGAATTTCTTAATTTTCCCCAAATATCAACATTTTTCCTCTTCTCATAGGAAAGACGCCATACCCATTCCGAGCATGACGTCTTTTTCAGCGTTCCAACAGTTTTTTGACCTCTTTTTCTGTTCCTGCCGCTAAGATCCGCTGGGCAAAGCCCTTGGTCTGTTTCTCTGAAAGTCCCCGCACCTGATAGCGCACAGAAGCGATCTCATTGGAAACCATGCTGAATTCATCCAGCCCCATGCCCACCAATATGGGCACGGCTCTTTCGTCCCCGGCAAATTCCCCGCACATGCCAACTTCCTTTCCTTCCCGGTGCCCCGCTTCGATGACCTTTGCCACTGCCCGTAGCACTGCCGGGTGGAAAGGACTGTAGAGTTTCGTCAGCTTTTGGTTGCCCCTGTCTGCCGCAAGGATATACTGGGTCAGGTCGTTGGTGCCGATGCTGAAAAAATCAACTTCCTTTGCCAGTTCCTCTGCAATAAAAACCGCCGCAGGTGTTTCCACCATGATGCCCGTGCTAATGCTTTCCCGAAAGAGGACATTCCGCTCCCGCAACTCCTGCTTACATTCCTCCAGCAATTGATTCGCCTTGCGGAATTCTTCCACAGAAACGATCATAGGATACATGATGCGGATATCCCCGAAGGCCGCCGCCCGCAGGATAGCTTTCAGCTGGGTCTTGAATACATCCCGCATATCCAGACAAAAACGGATGGCCCGCCAGCCAAGAAAAGGATTCTCTTCTTTCTCAAATTGATAATAGGGCAAGTTTTTATCCCCGCCAATATCCAAGGTGCGGATGGTAATGGGTTTTTTCAATATCTCTGCCGCTTTTTTGTAAATCTCAAACTGTTCCTGCTCCGTGGGGAAACGGCTGCTTTCCATATACAAAAATTCGCTGCGGAACAGACCAATCCCTTCCGCCCCATGTTTTCTCGCCGCTTCCACATCCTTCAGACTGCCCACATTGGCATAGAGATGCACCTGCCGCCCATCTGTAGTCACCGCAGGCAGGCGGTTCATTTCCTTTAGCTTCCGCTTCAATTCCCGCTCCGCTTCCTGCTTTTTGGCATAGTCCTGCTTTGTCAGGTCATCAGGAGACAACAGAAGAATCCCTTCATTCCCATCCAGAATGACCTCTTCTCCTGCCTGTACCTTTTCCAAAATGCCTTCCACCCCCAGTAAAGCAGGAATTTCCAAGCTCCGTGCCAAAATCGCCACATGGCTGGTGCTGCCACCCTTGGCTGTCACCATGCCTTTGATATAGCGAAAATCCATCTTCGCCGTATCGGAAGGGTTCAGTTCCTCTGCAAAAAGAATGACTTTCTCTTTGATCTTCCGAAAAGGATCATCCTCAATGCCCTTCAAAAAAGCCATGATACGGCGGCAAACATCCCGCACATCTGCCGCCCGTTCCCGCAAATACGCATCCTCCAGGCTTTCCAGCAGCCCACAAGTCTCCTCCATCTGCTCCTCCAAGGCCCACTGTGCATTTTTCCCTTTCTCGATTTTTTCTTCTACCCCTAGAATCAGCGTATCATCCTCTGCCATATCCAGATGGGCGGCAAAGATCGGGTTTGTCCTTGCCAGAGGACGCAGGGCATCCCTGGCCTGCTCCGTTGCCCGGCGAAAAGCTGCTTTTTCCCGCTCTTGTTTGGTTTCTTCGATTTCCATATGCTCTGCCGCCAGATTGGGCGGCTGTACCAGAAAGGCCCGGCCCATTGCAACCCCTTTGGATGCCCGCTGCTCCGCTCTGATCTCTTCCATGCTCATCCCTCCAGAATATTCAGAAAGGCTTCCAGCTTTTCTACGGAATGTTTATCCCCTTCCCCATCGGCAGAAAGGATCAGTTCACTGCCTTCCTTCGCCCCCAGAGTCAGCAGCTGCAGGATACTGTCTGCCGCTGCCTTTTTCCCGTTATGGGAAATGTAGACCTTACATGGCAGCTGCTTCGCATAGGCCACCACTTCCGATGCCGGCCGGGCATGGAGCCCTGTTTTATTTTTCAAGATCATTTTTCTTTCGATCATCTTCTCGACCTCCCAAAAAATCGTTTCCCTTAGTTTCCCTGATTCCAAAAAAAATATGAATCTGATCTTTTGAAAATCTTTTTCATATAAATTTACTCGGAATTTCTTGACATCTATTTTTTCCTGTGGTATCTTAGATGCACGAAGTTAGTTATAGCTAACTAAAATCAAAAAAGGAGGTCGTCCCATGAGTGTAGTCATCGTAGGAGGCCATGACAGAATGGTTCGTCAATATATGGATATCTGTAAAAAATTCAACTGCAAAAGCAAGGTTTTCACCCAGCTTCCCGGCAATTTCAAAGGGCAGATCGGTCAGGCAGACCTCATCATCCTTTTCACCAGCACCGTTTCCCACATCATGGCAAATGGCGCAGTGCAGGAAGCAGAACGGAACAATATCGCCATCGAACGCAGCCACAGCAGTTCTTCTTCTGCCCTGAAGCGTATCCTTGGCCAATATTGTACATCATAATAACATAGAGTTAGTTATTACTAATTAAAGGAGATATTTATGTCCGATTTTGAAGAAAAAATGCTATACTATGCCTCCCCTGCTCTTTTGGGCAGAAAACAGGCAAATCTCTTTTCCTTCCCCATCTGTCGTCTGACGGACTATCGGAAGGAGATCGAAGCATACAGAAAAGAATTATCCCCCCTTGGCATCTCTGTAGAATATCTCTACAGCCGCCAGCAGCGGGTATACCTGCTCATCTATCGCAAGGATATGCTCCTGCAATATCTGAGACAGCCTGCCGTGAAAGCCTTTCTCATCCAGGAGGGCTATCCCCCAGAGGTGGGAGAAGAAGCATCCTTTGACGCTTGTCTCTGCACTCTGCGGCAGCATATCCTGGAAGGAAATGATTTTCCCCACGAGATCGGCTTCTTTTTTGGCTATCCCCCGGAAGATGTTTTCGCTTTCATCCGGGAAAAGGGCCGCAATTATAAGCTGGTGGGCGACTGGAAGGTATACGGCGACGGCAAAGCCGCCCTTCGCACCTTCCGCAGCTATGCCAGATGTAGAAAAAGACTCATGGAACAAGCAGCCGCCGGGGCCAGCATCGTGTCCCTTGTGACACCCGTATGCGCCCATGCAGCTGTTTGCATATAAAAAATCACAAGATTAGGAGGCGTAAAAACATGAAAAACGCAGTGATTTATTGGAGTGGTACAGGCAACACCGCAGCAATGGGGGAAGATACAAAAATCTTCTCCGTAGATAAATGCACCTCTTACGGCGAAGGCTTCGCAGCCTATTAAAATCGATAGAGAGCATCTGAAATCAGATGTTTTCTGATATAACTCCTCTACAAAACTCTTTACAAATTCAAAATGATCCTCTATTATCTCTCTAATGAAGAAACCGAGTCTGAAAAAGACTCGGTTTTTTCGTATGGGCGTGTTTTGAAAAGAGAGCTGCCCCTTGCTTTTCTCCAAAATCTGCGGAACACAAAAAAGCCGTTCCTATTTCTAAGAACGACTTTCCATGATTGCTTTATTCTTTGTCGTGACAACCGCATCCGCCGCCCTGCTTTTTCCCGCAGCTGCAGGAGGACGGGCAGCCGATGCAGACCGCACCGTGTTTTTTCTCTTTTCTAATATACAGCACCGCTGCTCCGACCAAAATCAGAACAACTGCTGCAATAATAAAATTTGTCATACTGAAAACTCCTTATACGCTTTTTGCTGTGCCATGCAGCCCATATTCCGCTGCGATGTTTCTGTTTGCTTTCCGAATCAAACCAACGATGATCGCCACGATCCCTGCCACTGCCACCAAGCCGGGAATGAAACCTGTACCCAGTGTGCCTTCTGTCAGCAGTGTGCCAATCTGATATACAAAGAATGCTACGGTAAAGCCTGTTGCAAACTGCAGGGCGATGCCGCCTGCCAGCCATTTCTTATCTTTGATCTCTGCATTCATGGCACCCATGGCCGCAAAGCAGGGAGGTGTATACAGGTTGAACATCAGATACGCCAGTGCCGCCGCCTTTGTCAGCCCCATCACTGCCGCAACTTCCCCGGCACCGCCCATCAGAGCCAGTTCCTCTGTATCAATGAAGTTGGAGATACCATACACAACTGCCAGTGTACCAACCACGTTTTCTTTTGCGATAAAGCCAGTAATAGATGCCGCTGCCAGCTGCCATACGCCGAAGCCCAGAGGGATCATCAGGATGGCAAAGGGAGAAGCGATGGTCGCCAGAATGGAGGTATGGGCCATGCCTTCTTCCACCACCTGCAGCTGCCAGTTGAAAGTCTGCATGATCTGTACGACTGTGTTGCACACCAGAATGATAGTGCCGGCTTTGATGATATAAGCTTTCCCACGGGAGCACATGGACAGGAAGGCTCTCTTCAGGCTGGGCACTTTATATTCTGGCAATTCCATAATGAAGAAGGATTTTCTGACCTTGTGCCCTGCAATCTTGTTTACCAGCAGCGCGCCAAAGAAGATCAGCACGATACCTACGAAATACATCAACGTACCTACCCAAGAAGCATCTGCGAAAAATACCCCTGCAAACAGAGCGATGACAGGCAGCTTTGCCCCACAGGGCATGAAGGGCGTCAGCATTGCTGTTACTCTCCGTTCTCTCTCATTTCGAATCGTTCTGGAAGCCATAACGCCGGGGATGGCACAGCCAGTGCCGATAACGAAAGGAATCACGGATTTCCCGGACAGACCAACTTTCTTGAATATGGGGTCCAGAACCACGCCAACACGAGCCATGTAACCGCAATCCTCCAGCAGAGCGATCAGGAAATACATGACCATGACCAAAGGCAGGAACCCAACCACGGCACCTACACCGCCGATGATGCCATCCACCAGCAAAGCCTGCATGAAAGGAGAAGCATTTTCCACCAAGCCCGCCACAGATTCCTGGAAGCTTTCAATCCACCCTACCAGGGCATCTGCGATCATGGGGCCCACAGAGGACTGGGAAATATGGAATACCAGAAACATAATGACTGCAAAGATGGGGATGCCCAGCCATCTGTTTGTCAGGATGCCGTCCAGTTTATCCTGACTGTTCTTTTCCTTTGTCAGCACTTTTCTTGTTTCAACAGTTTTTACAATACTGTTAACGAAGGCGAAACGGCTTCTGTCGGAGGCTTCCACCGCCTCCTTGTTTGTCAGGTCGATATTCCCCTCATCATAAGGTGCCTTCTGTTCTTTTCCTTTCAAAGATGCTGCTGTTTTCACCACCTGAACCAAGCCTTTGTCGTTGGCGATCGTGGAAACCGTCTGAATGACGGGACAGCCCAGCTTTGCAGAAAGCAGTTCCGTATCGATCTGTGTATCTTTCTTTTCGTTCACATCACTCTTGTTCAGAGCCACCACCACAGGAATGCCCAGCTCCAGAAGCTGTGTGGTAAAAAACAGAGAACGGCTTAGGTTTGTTGCGTCTACGATGTTGATGATGACATCGGGATTTTCATTTCTCACATAGCTGCTGGTGATGCTTTCCTCCGATGTAAAAGGAGACATGGAATAGGCACCGGGCAGATCCACTGCGATCAATGCTTCCCCTTCATAAAAATTCTTTTTGATCGGGCTTTCTTTTTTGTCTACTGTAACGCCTGCCCAGTTGCCAACCCGTTCGTTTCTGCCTGTCAGCGCATTGTACATGGTGGTTTTCCCACTGTTCGGGTTCCCTGTTAAAGCAATTCTCATTTTGAATTCCTCCTATAAATATAATCGTTCTTCGTTTGACTTCCTATGATTTTTACCAAATATAGTTAGTTTTAGCTAACTTGAGGGCAAAATATATGTGGTGAACTCATTCACCACTTATACAATAATTGCTTCTGCCAAAAGATTGTCGATGGTATATCTGCCATCCTTGATGGAAACGACACAGCCGCCCTTTAGATGAGAGATCACCGTAATGGGTTCGCCGCTGTAGCAGCCCAGAGAAAAAAGAAACCCATCCATTTCTTCATCATCTGTCGCAATTTCCTTGATGATATATTCTTCTCCTTCTTTTGCAGCCATCAGGTTCATAGTATCCTCTCACTTCCTTCCATATAATTAGTTATAACTAACTTCTTTAGGAGTTTACCACGGCTAACTTTCTTTGTCAATCCCTTTTCCAGCAATTACTAATCATTTTTTCTCAAAAAGAAAGCCCCGGAAAACTTCCAGAGCCAAATTTTATTTATCTTTTTTTGCTGCAGCTGCTGCAATCACCGCTGCAGCCACCACAGCCGGTGCCATTCTTTTTTAGAAAGCGAATGGCAGCAATGAATGCAACCAAAATCGCCCCTAAGATGAGATAATCAAAAATACCCATATCCTCACCTCTTTAGAAAATCAGGCTCAATCCCTGATATACTCCAAAAGCAACGATCCACGCGACCACGCATTGCAGCACTGCAACGCCCAAGCCTAAGGCATTGCTGCCCAATTCTCTTTTTACTGCTGCCATTGCCGCCATACAAGGGGTATACAACAGTGTGAACACCAGAAAGCTGATGGCAGAAATAGGCGTAAACAAACCACTCAGGGCAGGCCCCAGTGCTTCCATGGAAGTGCCCGTCAAGACACCCAGTGTGCTGACAACGGCTTCCTTGGCGGAAAAACCTGTGATCAAAGCTGTGGGGATGCGCCAGTCATCAAAGCCCAGAGGCGCAAAAATAGGTGCCAGCCAATGGCCCAGCATCGCCAGCAGGCTATCGGCACTGTCCGTTACCACATTCAAGCGGCTGTCGAAGCTCTGCAGGAACCAGATGATGACCGTTGCCACGAAAATAACGGTAAAAGCTCTCTGCAGGAAATCCTTCGCCTTATCCCACATCAGGAGCAATACGCTTTTTGCGGAGGGGAAACGATAGT
The DNA here is from genome assembly GCA_945912105.1 of [Eubacterium] saphenum. GTDB lineage: Bacteria > Bacillota > Clostridia > Lachnospirales > Anaerotignaceae > Anaerotignum_A. The sequence goes on from CAMEBC010000009.1 coordinate 65,706, forward strand.
TGGGCAGTTCCATAACGAAGGGAACTGGTTTCCCTCGGAATACCGTTTTCCCGATGAGCAGCGCCACGATAATGCCCACGATGATGCCCGCTGCATACAGCCCGATCATCACCAATGCCGCATAATCAGGGAAGAAGGCTGCCGCAAACACCACATAAATGGGGATTTTGGCAGAGCAGCTCATAAAGGGTGTCAGCATGATGGTCATGCGTCTGTCTCTGTCGGAGGATAATGTTCTCGTTGCCATGACCGCAGGAACAGTACAGCCAAAGCCCACCAGCAAAGGCACGATGCTTCTTCCGGAAAGGCCGATCTTTCGCAGCAGTTTGTCCATGACAAAAGCGATTCTCGCCATATATCCTGTATCTTCCAGAATAGAAAGGAAGAAAAACAGCACTACGATGATGGGCAGGAAGCTCAATACACTGCCCACGCCGGCAAATACACCATCAATCACCAGGCTATGTACCACAGGGTTGATGCCATAGGCCGTCAAAGCCTTATCTGCCACAGCTGTGATGGCGTCGATGCCTGCCGCCAGCAAATCACTCAGATATGCGCCGATGACGTTAAAGGTCAGATAAAATACCAAAAACATGACTCCGATGAAAATGGGGATCGCCCAAAATCTATTGGTCAGCACGTTATCGATCCTTACGCTGCGGATATGTTCCTTGCTTTCCTGAGGCTTGATGACCGTTGCCCCGCAAACCTTTTCGATAAAGTCATACCGCATATCCGCCAAGGCAGCGTTTCTGTCCATGGCATGTTCCTCTTCCATCTGGATGATACTGTGTTCTACCAATTCCAGTTCGTTCTGGCTCAGCGCCAGCTTTTCCGCAATGGAAGGGTCATCCTCGATGAGCTTTGTGGCTGCAAAACGGGTGGAAATACCTGCCCGTTCTGCATGGTCTTCGATCTGATGACAAACGGAATGGATGCAGCGGTGGACAGGACCGGAGGGGCAGAAATCGTATACCTTAGGGTATTCCTTTCCCTTCGCCACACGAAGAGCTGTCTGCAGCAATTCATCAATCCCTTCATTCTTTACGGCACTGATGGGGACCACAGGGATGCCCAATTCTTCACTCATTTTGCTTATGTTGATGGTACCGCCATTGCTGCGCACCTCATCCATCATATTCAGCGCCAACACCATAGGAATGTGCATTTCGATGAGCTGCAGGGTCAGGTACAGGTTTCTTTCAATGTTTGTGGCATCGACGATATTGATGATACCGTCGGGCTTTTCATTCAAAATAAAATCCCTTGTCACGATCTCCTCGCTGGTATAGGGGCGGATAGAATAAATCCCGGGCAAGTCCACCACGGAGCAGTCCTTTTCCCCCCGCACTTCCCCCACTTTCTGGTCTACGGTCACGCCGGGGAAATTCCCTACGTGCTGATTGGAGCCTGTCAGCTGATTAAAAAGGGTTGTTTTCCCGCAGTTCTGATTGCCTGCCAATGCAAAAATCATTCTGCTTCCCCCGCTTTCACTTCAATATTTTTTGCGTCATCGATACGGATGGTCAGGGTATATCCTCTCAAACGCAGCTCGATGGGGTCGCCCATGGGAGCCACCTTCGTTACCGTCACCTTTGTTTTTGGGATGATGCCCATATCCAAAAGACGGCAGCGCAAAGCCCCTTCGCCGCCAACCTTCGTAATGACTGCTTCTTTCCCTATGGGAAGTTCATTCAATGTCATACTGATCCCTCTATTCTAAGCAAATTCAGCCAAAGCTGAACTATTTTCTCAACTACAAAATAATACCAAAAATGAGTATACCACGGCTAACTCTTGCCTGTCAACGGAATGAGTTCATTTCAACTAACTTTTATGATCCGCTGCAAACAGAGCATTTCTGCCTGTCCCCACTTCTCCTATGTTATGTTCCTCTCCGAAAAAAAGTTCCTGTTTTTTAAGATAGAAAACGCCTTAAGCCATACCGGCTTAAGGCGCAATTTTCATCACATTATTCAACTGTTACGGATTTTGCCAGATTTCTGGGTTTGTCAACATCGCAGCCTCGTTCCACCGCAATATAGTAGGCAAACAGCTGCATGGGCAGCACATTATAGGAGCTGGTGAACAGGTTATTCACCTTAGGCAGATAAACCACTTCGTCTGCCACATCTTCGATGGCAGTACAGCCTTCTGCCGCAATGGCAAGCACCTTTGCCCCCCTGGCTTTGACTTCCTTCACATTGCTGACTGTTTTTTCCAGCAGGCTTTCCTGGGTCGCAATGGCAACCACCAAAGTACCTTCTTCGATCAGGGAAATGGTGCCATGCTTCAGTTCCCCTGCAGCGTAAGCTTCGCTATGGATATAGGAAATTTCCTTCAGCTTCAGGGAAGATTCCATAGCCACAGCATAGTCCAGTCCACGACCGATGATGAAGGCATTTTCACACTGGGCATAGTGCTTTGCGATCTCTGCCATTTTTGCATCCACCTTCAGCACTTCTGCTGTATGTTCCGGCAGGGCACGCAGTTCTTCCACTGCTGCTTTGTAAGCATCTTCCGCCATGGTGCCCCGCACCTTTGCGAAATACAGAGCGATCATATACAGCACAGACATCTGTGTGGTATAGCCTTTTGTTGTGGCAACGGCAATTTCAGGGCCGGCCCATGTGTAGATGACATCATCACTTTCTCTGGCGATGGAGCTGCCTACCACGTTTACAATAGCCAGAACCTTTACACCCTGTTTCTTTGCTTCTCTCAGGGCAGCCAGTGTATCAGCAGTTTCACCGCTCTGGCTGATGATGATGCAAAGATCCCCCTTGTTCAGGATAGGGTTTCTATATCTGAATTCGGAAGCGATATCCACCTCAACGGGGATACGGCAGGTTTCCTCAATCACATATCTGCCTACGATGCCGGCGTGCATGGCACTGCCGCAGGCAACGATATGGATGCGTCCGCAATTTTTGATTTCTTCTTCTGTCAGAGAAATTTCATCCAGCTTGATATCTGTTTCTGTCATACGGGGCTGGATGGTCTTTTTCAGGGCTTCAGGCTGTTCCATGATCTCCTTCATCATGAAGTAGTCATAGCCGCCTTTTTCCGCTGCATCGATATCCCATGTTACATGGTAAACTTCTTTTTTGATCTCGCTGCCATCCATGGTATACAGCTTTACGCTGTCATTTTTCAGCACTGCAATCTCATTTTCTTCCAGCAGGTAATAGTCTCTTGTATATTCCAGCAGAGCAGGAATATCGGAAGCGATATAGTTTTCGCCTTCCCCCAGGCCTACCAGCAGAGGACTGCCCTGACGCACTGCCACCAGTGTATCGGGATGATCGCTGCACATGATACCCAGGGCATATGCACCGCGGATCTTTTCCAGCAGTTTTCTTGTGGTGGAAATCATATCGCCGTCATACAGATATTCATACAGATGGGCTACCACTTCTGTATCTGTTTCAGATTTGAAGACATAGCCTTCTTTTTTCAGCATTTCCTTCAATTCCAGATAGTTTTCGATGATACCGTTGTGTACCACGGAAATCTTACCATTCTGGCTGTTGTGGGGATGGCTGTTTGTTTCGCTGGGTTCCCCATGGGTCGCCCAACGGGTGTGGCCGATGCCAATGTGGGAAGATTTCTGTTCTTCCTTTTCCAGCTTTTCCGCCAGACCTGCCAGTCTGCCTTTTACCTTGATGGTACGGATACCATCTTCATATACGGAAATACCTGCAGAGTCATACCCACGGTATTCCAGCTTGGACAGGCCGTTCAGCAATACGGGAATGGCCTGATCGTTACCAATATATCCTACGATTCCGCACATAATTTTCTACCTCCAAAAATTTATTCGTCCGTTGCCTTTCTTTTGTCGGGAGCGTTAACCGTTCCGTTTTGTAAAAAGGCCTGCGTCCCTGAACGAAAGGGCGAGGAGCATCCGCCGAATTTTCGATAAACTCCTGCCTCGTCAGCCGCCCGATCTGCGGCTCTGGCGCTTCGATTGCCTATAAACCTTCCTTTCCTTTGAACTGACCGATCGGAAGCCGCCTTTCTTTTTGAGCATAGAAAGGCATTATCGACTGATTATAGCATTTTTTTCGCCTGTGGTAAAGCCTTTTTCCCATATTATGCGGTCTGCCATTGTCTTTGTGCGCGAAAAAAGACCCAATCTTTATAATTTTGAAAGATTTTTGTTATGGATTATTCAAAAAGATAAGTTATACTGTTAGAAAGAAGAAATCCATCTGAAAAAGGATGCAACCGAAAAGGAGGAATATAAAATGAAAAAATTACTTACACTTTTCCTTGCCTGCACCATGGCACTGGGGCTGGTGGCCTGCAACGGCAAAGAGGAAGAAACACCCGCCCCTTCTGCAGAAGAAGCAGTGGCTTCCATGGAAGCCCCCATCGATGCTCTGGCAAGGTGTATGCTGGAAAATGATATGGAATATGACCCCGAAGACCCCGATTTCTTCTGGACCGCCCTCTACTACTTCGCAGGGGCCTATGGTCTGGAACATGAACAGGTGGAAGAAGTTCCCGATACTTATCAGCTGAAGGTTCCCAAAGCAGTGATGGAAGAACATGCCATCGCATTGTTCAGCACATACGATGGTCTGATGGATCTGCCCTCTATTATGAAAGGCAATGTTTCCTATGATCCCGATGAAGATGCCTACTTCCTTTCCCGTGGGGATATCGGCCTCTCTGAAACAAGGCTGACCAATGTTGAGGAAACAGAAGACGGCTATACACTGGTGGCAGAGCTTTGGTCCATTGGTCCCGAAGAAGAGCTCATCGCCGCATGGGACGTCGCATTGATCCGAAACACATTCTCGAAAGGAATCGAAAACCCTCTGTACCTTTGCAGCGTTTCTTCCATGAAACAGATCAAAGAAGATGCCTCTGACGAAAATGGAAACAACAGCAGCACAATCACACCCGATGATACCATTACGGCTGTGTTCAACGGTCTGTCTGATTCCCATACGGTAGAAGTAACTCTCCCCGATGGCAGCATCCGTGCATTCCAGTTTGATCCCGAATCTGCCGCAGGTAAGATCATCAACAGCCTGGGCGAAGGGGATGGCTTCACCTTTGGGTATACCACCGATGCAAAAACAGGCGCATCCGTTATCCTGACAGCAGAATAAAAAAGAAGGGATTACCTCAAGAGAGGTAATCCTTTTTTATTTCTTCCAACCATATTTTTCGACGATCTTTTCCGCTACATAAATGCCATCCACCGCCGCCGAAACGATACCGCCGGCATACCCGGCACCTTCCCCCGCAGGGTAAACGCCCTTCTTTTTCAGGCTCATGGCTGTTTCATCCCGCAGGATGCGGATGGGAGAAGAACTACGGCTTTCCACCGCCGTCAGCAGGGCATCCTCCCGGTCGAAGCCCTTCAATTTTCTGCCCATGGCAGGCAGGGCTTCCCGCAATGCTTCCGTCATGAATACGGGGAAGATTTCATCCATATCCCCTTCCTTTACAGCAGGGCGATAAGTTGCTTCCACTTCCGATGCAGATGCAGTCCCCGTTTTCAGGAAACTGCCGACCCTCTGCACCGGGGCAGTATAATCGCTGCCGCCGGCCTGAAAGGCCTTTTCTTCCAACTCTTTCTGGAAATACATTCCTGCCAAAGGATGATCGCTGCCGAAATCCTCAGGAAATACCTGCACCAGCAGTGCGGAATTGGCGTTTTTGCCGTCACGGGCATGTTCGCTCATGCCATTGACCGCCAATCTGCCCTCTTCGGAAGCCGCCGCCACCACATAGCCACCGGGGCACATACAGAAGGTATAGACCCCTCTGCCCTTGGAAGTAGTGTAGGTCAGGCGGTAATCCGCCGCAGGCAGTTTATGAGCCGCTTCGCCATACTGGGCTTCGTCCACCATTTTCTGGGGATGTTCGATACGCACCCCCATGGCAAAGGGCTTCTGCTCCAAGGCAAATGCCTCTGCATGCAGCAGCTCAAAGGTATCTCTGGCGCTATGGCCCAAGGCCAGCACCACGTCGTCTGCTTCGATCCTTTCGCCGTCTTTCAAAAGAACCGCCTTGATTTGATCGCCGTTCCATGCAAAGCCTGTCACCTTCGCAAAAAAGCGCACTTCTCCGCCCAGAGAAATTATCTTTTCCCGAATATGCTTTACCACACCCCGGAGCAAATCCGTACCAATATGGGGTTTTGCGTCATACAAAATTTCCTCTGGCGCACCGGCATCCACCATTTCCTCCAACACCTTACGGCAGCGGGGGTCTTTGATGCGGGTAGTCAACTTGCCATCGGAAAAGGTGCCCGCACCGCCTTCGCCAAACTGCACATTGTTTTCCGTGTCCAGCTTGCCTGTGTTCCAGAAACGGTCCACGGCATCCTTACGGCTGTCCACATCGCCACCCCGTTCCAGCACGATAGGCTGCAGCCCCATTTCCGCCAGCAGCAGCCCCGCAAACATCCCCGCAGGGCCAAAGCCAACCACCACAGGACGTTTTTCAGGCATCCTCTCCCCCTGCATCATACGATAAGCCAGATCAGGGGTCTTGGAGATATTTTTATCCCGATTTTTTTCTAAAATCTTCTTTTCATTTCTCACTTCCACATCCACCACATAGGCATAATGGATGTTATCTTTTTTTCTGGCATCCAAAGAACGTTTGAAAATGCGATAGCCCTTGATTTCCTCCACGGGAACGCGCAAGGCCTTCGCCAGCTTCTTTTCCAACGTCTTTTGGTTGCCTTCGATCGGCAGCTTCAGTTCGGAAACTCGAATCATTTTTCTTCCCTGCCTTCCCATTCTTCATAAAATACTTCCCGCAGAAACAAGCCGCGACTGGGGGCTGTGAAGCCTGCCGCTTCTCTGCTTTCTGCCTGCAGGATAGCTTCCATTTCGGCTGCTTTCCGTTTCCCTTCCCCTACTTCGATGAGGGTTCCCGTCAGGATACGCACCATCTGGTACAGGAAGCCGTTGCCGTAAAAATGCAGTGTCAGTTTATCTTCCGTTTCTTCGAAGCAAATATCGTAAATGGTTCGCACGGTGGATTTTTTCATCCGCTTATTGGCACAAAAGCTTTTGAAGTCATGGGTGCCAATAAAAGCCGCTGCTGCCTGTTTCATGGCTGCCACATCCAAATCTGCTTCGCAGCGAAACACGTATTTCCGCTCAAATACAGGAGAGCGCTTGCTTTTCCAGATGGAATAGGAATAATGCTTCGCCTTGGCGCTCAGTCTGCTGTGGAAACGGGGCTGCATTTCCTCTATGGAAAACCCTGCCATATCCTCTGGCAGTTTTTCATTGAAAGCATCCAGCAGTTCCTCCGCAGTACCCTTCCAATCCATCCGAAAATTCATGACCTGCCCCGTAGCATGGGTGCCCGCATCCGTCCTGCCGGAGCCAAAAACCTCCGTTTCCTGTCCACAGATTTCTTTCAGGATGCGTTCCAGTTTCTCCTGTATGGTATTGTCTGTATTGCCCTGCTTTTGCCATCCGTTGTAGCGTGTACCGTCATAAGCCAGGACGATCTTATAATTTTTCATGGGATCCCCTCGATCTTACTGCTGCAGGGCATGCAGTATGCTTGGTACGAACTGTTTCTTTCTGGAAACCATACCGGGCACGTATACCCAATTTTCTTTTGCTGGACCAAAGGCGATCTCTACCAAATCCTTGGCACCTTCGCCAACAAATACCAGATCGGAGGATTCTGTCAGGATATTTGTCAGCAGGAAGAACAGCATTTCGCCTTCCTTGACAGCCCCTTCCATATACGCCGCGATTTTGGGACGCAGCTGTTCCAGTTCTGTTCTGTCCATAGAAGAGATCTGACCTGCGCCAAAGTTTTTGCCGTGGCCGCTGAACTTTTTGAAGTCCTGATAGAAAATTTCTTCCGGTGTTTTATCTGCCAGGCTGCTGCCGGCACGGAACATCTTTTCCGCATGATCCTGAATTTCGATGCCTGCGATGGCTGCCAGCTCTTCCGCTGCTTTTTTATCCTTCGCTGTACAAGTGGGAGAACGGAACATCAGGGTATCGGACAGGATAGCGGAACAAAGCAGTCCTGCGATCTTGGGTTCCACTTCCACATTGTTTTCCTGATACAGGTCGTAAACGATGGTAGCTGTACAGCCTACAGGCTGGTTGCGGAAATATACGGGCATAGTGGTTTCCAGGCTGCCCAGTCTGTGGTGGTCGATGATCTCCATGATCTCCGCTTCCTCGATGCCGTCTACCGCCTGAGATTTTTCATTATGGTCTACCATAATGATCTTTTTATTATCCATGCTCAGCAGGGAACGTCTGGAAAGCATGCCGCAATAGTTGCCCTCTCTGTCCAGAACGGGGAAATCTCTGTGGCGGATCTTCGCCAGTGTCTCTCTGATATCCGTGATAAAATCTTCGCTGCTGAATGTGATGAGATTATCTTTTTTCATAAAATAACGCACAGGCGCACTCTGAGAAATCAGTCTGGCTACCATATAAGTATCATGGGGTGTGCTGATGACTTTACAGTTGTTTTCCTTCGCCAGCTTCTGAATGGTTTTGGAAATAGGCGCACCGGTACAAACGATGATGCAGCCTGCGTTCATCTCGATGCCGCAAAGCTGATTTTCGAAGCGGTTCCCTGTCAGCAGCATATCCCCGTCTTCCACATAGTTTTCCAGCAGATCAGGGTTTGCCGCACCGATGAGGATCTTGCCCTTTGTGATTTCCTCGTTAGGGTCACCTACGATCATGGTACCATCGATGGCATCCAGTACATTTGTATATTTTGTACGGGACATGGCAAGGATACGTGTTTCGTAGATATCCATATTTGCTGTGGCAATATCCTTGACAGAAATAATACCTTCCAATCTGCCCTCATCCACCACAGGCATGGTGGATTCCTGCAGGTCTCTCATGGTATTCCATGCATTCTTGAGAGAAATATCCGCAGTCAGCACGGGTGTGGGCTTGATGGTGACATCCTTTACCTGTGTGCCCACATGGGAGATGAATTCAGGTGTTTCCACACCAAAAAAGTCCAGTACATATTTTGTTTCATTATTCACTTCGCCGGCTCTTTTTGCCACAAAAGAACCTTCCTCTGTTTTGTTTTTCAGTGCCGCATAGGCAATGGCAGAACAGATAGAATCTGTATCAGGGTTCTTATGACCGATGACAAAAGTCTTGTTTTCCTTCAGCATATCTTTTCTCCTTTCCATTCACGGGCTTCGCAGCATTTCTGCATCATCAGCATTACGCTAAAAGTGCAGAGAAACAGCCCCATATTCTTTTTCCAAATACTACCAGCATATGAAATGCCAATATTAAACCAATTTTATTATATCTTATAAAACAACAGAAGGAAAGGCAAAAAAGTATTTTCGTGAACTTGCTCATCCAAAAATACTTTTTGTATACTTTATACAGCAAATGTACCTCAAATTTCATAATCCGAGGTACATTCCCTTGCATCATTCTTCACTTTTTCGCATTTCCTGCTGATACCATACATAGCTCATCACCGTCGGCACCAAACAGATAAAAGCTGTTATTGCAATCACAATCCATTTCAGGATATCTTGCCCTACGGCAAAGATGGCAATCAGCATCAGAATACCACCAAAAAAGAAGGTTTTACCGCCCAGTCGCTGGGTTTTATTCCAGACCACATCATTGCTCAATGACCATGGCGTTTTTACTCCTGTAAAATAATTCCGCTTTACCTTTGGCATCATATTCCCGATAAAAATAAACAGCACTGCCACCATGCAGCAAACTACCTTTGGAATATTCATCACACCCGGGTGCATGGTTTCCACAAGGGTCAGCCCCATCAGCACCGTCATAAATCCCAGCAGCCACAAAATAAACCAGTCATAGGTTTTCTGAAATCGCTCATAATTTTTTCTTTTTGGGTCGATTTTTGCAAAAAGGGGCATCAAAATACCAAATAGAAGATTCATTCCCGCCAGTGGGAACAGCTCCCATTTTTTCCCATAACGGCTTACCCCCTCTAAATTCCATTGCAGCGGCACCAGCTCCGGCAATTTGTTATAAACTGCCAGCACCATTAACAGGGGCAATATGCTGAAAATCGCCATGGCGATTCGTTTTCCTTTTCCTTTCATTCTTCTTTTCCTCCCGTCAAAGCCGTGATCCAGCTCAAAATTTCCTCGAATACGGACATATTCAACTCATAATAAATATATTTTCCTTTTTTTTCATCAGATATCAACCCCGCCTGCTTCAAAATAGAAAGATGGTGGGAAATGGTGGCACCTGTGGCATCGAAATGTGCGCCGATTTCTCCTGCAGTCTTTTGCCCATCCTTCAAAATATCTAAAATTTCTCTGCGGCTGGGGTCACTGATGGCTTTCAGCGTTTCCTGCAAGCTCATGCTCATCCCCCTTTTATCATTTAGATGTTTATCTAAATGATAGCATCCGTCTCTTGTTCTGTCAAGAACATTTCGATATTTATCTAAATATTATTTTTTCCACAAAAAAAGTCCTGATCTTCCGATCAGGACTTGCAGAGGTGCCACCCGGATTTGAACCGGGGATAGAGGTGTTGCAGACCTTTGCCTTACCACTTGGCTATGGCACCATATGCGATTGCTATTAGTATACTCCCGTTTTTTGGTTTCGTCAATCCTTTTTCCCGTTCTTTTTCCGACACAAAACGCAAAGCCGCAGGCAACCCCAAAAAGTCTCCTGTGCCATAAGCAAAGAGAATTCATCTTTCGTCTAAGAAATAAAAAAGCCCCAATCTTGCTATTGCAAAATCAGGACTCTTTCAGAGGCGCCACCCGGATTTGAACCGGGGATAGAGGTGTTGCAGACCTTTGCCTTACCACTTGGCTATGGCGCCACATGATCCGTGCGGGATTCGAACCCGCGTTACCGCCGTGAAAGGGCGGTGTCTTAACCCCTTGACCAACGGACCATATTGAAACTCCCCGAGCGGGACTCGAACCTGCAACCCTCCGGTTAACAGCCGGATGC
>CAMEBC010000010.1:0-71324 GCA_945912105.1 [Eubacterium] saphenum
TTGAATTGACTATGGGTTGTGTGTTCATATCCATTGTTCAGTTTTCAAGGATCAACTCTGCTTTGTCAGCAGCGAAGATTATTTTATCAAATCTTCTTTTTAATGTCAAGTACTTTATTAAGTACTTTTCGACTTGATTCGTTTTCTGCTTTTCAGCAGCGAATAATATTTTATCAGATGTTATTCTGTCTGTCAAGCACTTTTTTCGATTTTCAAAATCTTTTTTCGTGCTTTTTCGTTGCTGTTTCGTCAGCGAAAATTAGTATATCACTCCCGGTCTCGCTTGTCAATGTTTTTCTTCTAAAACATTCGCCGTTGACCTATTCGATATGCTGTTTTCGTTCTGCCAATCAGCAGCGACAGTTATTTATTATACTCGCTTGTCGAGAAATGTCAACACCTTTTTTCAACTTTTTTCGACTTTTTTAACAGCCTTTTCCTACATTATAATGCAAAAGATCCGAAGAGAAAAAACTCATTCCTTCTCTTCGGATCCTCTCAGGTTTACTGCATCTGATAGCTAAAATTATCGATGAGACGGGTCTTACCGATATATACAGCCATAGCCACCAATACATCACGGTCAATGGTTTCTACTGGCTCCATGGTCAATGCATCCACAGCGGAAACATAATCGATCTTCGCCATTGGTTCTGCTTCAATGATCGCTTTCATTTCTGTCAGCAGTTCTTCTGCTTTCATGCCGGCTTTGATAATTTCACGGCCACGGGCCACACTGCGGGAAAGGCACAGTGCCGCCTGACGTTCTTCTGCATTCAGGTAAGTATTACGGGAGGATTTCGCCAGACCGTCTCCTTCACGTACGATAGGACAACCAACGATCTCAATGTCAAAGTTCAGGTCTTTCACCATTTTACGGATGATCGCCAGCTGCTGTGCATCCTTTTCCCCGAAATACGCTCTGTCAGGGCTTACGATATGGAACAGCTTAGATACAACTGTACAAACGCCACGGAAATGGATGGGGCGAGTGAGACCGCAGAGATGATCGGAAAGCCCTTCGATGGATACATACGCACGGGGGTCTGTATACATATCTTCCGGTTCAGGATGGAAGATCAGATCAGCACCAAGACTTTCGCAAAGAGCACTGTCTCTTTCAAAGTCTCTGGGATATGCAGCCAAATCTTCATTGGGGCCAAACTGTGTAGGGTTAACAAATACAGAAACGACTACTTTGTCGTTCTGTTCCCGGCATTTTTTGATCAGACTGCCATGGCCTTCGTGCAGAAAGCCCATGGTAGGCACCAAACCAACTGTCAGCCCTTCCTTTTTCCATGCTTTGATGATCTCTCTGGTTTCAGGGATTGTTTTTGTTACTTGCATTTTATCTTCCTCATTTCAATAAGATTTGAAGATAGCTCGTCCCAAATTCCGTTACATGCCTTCTAAATATCTTGCTTTTCGAAAATAAAAATCCCTTCTGCGCTCAGCTCAGAAGGGAAGATTTGCATCGCAAAAAACTCTTACGTTCTTCTGAGTCTTATTTCTTTCGAATATAAGCTCATCTCGTCATAAGATCAGATAAATATATAGAGATTTTTATGTAACAGTGAATGGTATGGAAGTGTAGTTTTGAAAACAAATACTATCTCCGAGGACATTTTAGCACCGGCATATGAAAAAAACAATGATTTTTTGTAAAAAATTTAACATTTTACCATATATGATTTCCTGTCCCCCGTCTGGGTCATAGAAAGGATAGCAGGGACACCCAATACCCAAAAAGGGTATAGATCCCTTTTGGAATCTATACCCTTTTCAAACGATCAAATCAAAGCCCCAGCCCTGTCTGTACCAAGCCCCATTGCCATGGTCAAACAAAGCCGTGTTTTTTTCAGATCAAATGATTCGATTAGTTTTTGAAGCTATGGATGGGTGCAGGGATTCTGCCGCCGCGAGCCACAAATTTTTCACAGCTGAAACGATTCACGGGAATGATAGGCGCATAACCCAGCAGACCGCCGAATTCTACACTTTCTCCTTCTTTTCTGCCAATCACAGGAATCAGACGAACTGCTGTTGTTTTATTATTTACCATACCGATTGCCGCTTCGTCTGCAATGATACCGGACAATGTTGCCGCAGAAGTATCACCGGGCAGAGCGATCATATCCAGACCAACGGAGCAGACACAAGTCATCGCTTCCAGTTTTTCCAGTGTCAGTGCGCCTTTTTCGCAGGCATCGATCATACCATGGTCTTCGCTGACGGGAATGAAAGCACCACTCAGACCGCCAACATAGGAAGATGCCATAACGCCTCCTTTTTTCACATTATCATTCAGCAATGCCAATGCAGCTGTAGTACCGGGTGCGCCGGCTTCTTCCAGACCCATTTCCTGGAAAATTTCTGCGATACTATCGCCCACAGCAGGTGTAGGTGCCAGAGAAAGGTCGATGATGCCGAAAGGCACATTCAGTCTCTTAGAAGCTTCTCTTGCAATCAGCTGACCTACACGGGTGATTTTGAAAGCAGTACGTTTTACTGTCTCGCACAGAGTTTCAAAATCTGCACCTCTGACTTCTTCCAATGCCTTTTTCACTACGCCGGGGCCGCTGACGCCAACATTAATGCAGCAGTCTGCTTCGCCTACGCCATGGAACGCCCCTGCCATGAAGGGGTTGTCCTCTACTGCATTGCAGAAAACTACCAGTTTCGCACAGCCGATACATTCGTTATCCTTTGTGCGTTCTGCTGTTTCAACAATGATCTCGCCCATTTTTTTCACAGCGTCCATATTCAGACCGTTTCTGGAAGTACCGATATTGACAGAAGAGCAGACACGTTCTGTCACTGCCAATGCTTCAGGAATAGAATCGATCAAGATCTTATCACTTTCTGTATAACCCTTCTGCACCAGAGCAGAAAAGCCGCCGATAAAGTTGACACCAACTTCTCTTGCCGCTCTATCCAATGTCTGGGCAACGCTGACATAAGAGTCTGCATTTTTGCAGCCTGCCGCCGCAATGGCAATGGGTGTTACAGAAATTCTCTTATTTACAACAGGGATCCCGTATTCCTTCGCCAGTTCATCGCCGACCTTCACCAGATCCTTTGCGTATGTAGTAATTTTCTTGTAAATTTTTTCGTTGAATTTTTCGATATCTGCATCAGCACAATCCAGCAAGCTGATCCCCATGGTAATGGTACGCACATCCAGGTTCATTTCGCTGATCATGCTGTTGGTTTCCAAAATCTCATTTCTTGTGATCATTCAGTCCAGCCCCCTTTTTAAATGCGGTGCATCGCATCAAAGATCTCTGTGTGCTGGATCTTGACCTCCAGACCCATTTCTTCCCCTACTGCATGCAGTTTTTCTGCTGTTGCATCAAACTCGTCCTTTGCATCGGTAATGTCCACCACCATTACCATGTTGAAATAGCCCCCAACGATCGTTTGGGAAATATCCAAAATATTGATATTTGTTTCCGCCAAAGCTGCACATACCTTTGCAGTAATGCCCACCTTATCCAGACCAAGTACTGTTACAACTGCTTTTTTCATCTCTTGCTCCTCCTTTTCAATATGCCATGTATATATGACCGGATCTGAATAACAATACCGCATGATCCTGATGGTACGGCTGCACCGCCGGAATTTTGCGGTATTCCAAAGATCCCATCCTGTTTTTCTCCCCAAAGTCTTTTTGGGAATGATGTTTCTATCTTACGTTAGATAGGGAAGAAAAGTCAATGGACAAATGTCCCTATAAAAATTACACCTTTCCAAGAAAAACCAACATATTGTATACAATCTGCCGTCGAATTATCTTTTTTCCATAACAATCCTGTTTAAAAAAGTCATTTTTCATTATTTTTGTGGCAAAAACCAGAAATTACCAAAAAATAAATCGTCTTTCTGCTTTAAAAATCATAGGAAAAGGGATGAAGCTCTGCCAAGCTCCATCCCTTTTTTCGGTTTAAACATCTTCTTCAAATGATATGGGCAAAAACAGGACTTTATTGCTGCCTCCGCAGATCATCCCCAGCTTTCCGCCGTCCTCATTATTCAAATGATATTCCTTTATCATAGCCTGCGGGCGTTTCTTTGCCTCCTCTATCACCGCAAATTCCACCGCTCCGCCGCCGATGCTGTCGATGATCTGATGTTCTCCTACAAACATCATACTGCCTACCCCTCTGGGAGAAGAACCAGTCTTTTCGATGATGATACACAGGGTTCCCTCTTCCTTCACCTCCAGCAGTTCTCTGGAAACGGAAGAAATCTGTTTCCCATTCTTTTCCTGAATAATCTGTGCCAATATGCTGACCGCAATCTCCCCGGGTGTTACGGCTTTGATGGGCAGCCCAATGGGCGCAAAGATCGTTTTGATCTTTTCTTCTGCGATGCCCTCCTGCCGCAGGTTTTCAAAGGTCTTTTGCACCTTCAATTTACTGCCGATCATCCCCAGATACTGATAGGGATGCTGCAAAATGGTCCTCACACAAAGAAAATCATCCTTATGCCCACGGGTCACCACACAATAATATCCATTGGGCTCCAAATAGTTTTCCAGATGGTCGAAGGTGTCACAGATGACCTCATCCGCTTGGGGAAATCTTTCCCTGTTGGCAAATTCCTCTCTGTCATCCAGCACCTTGATACGGAAATCCAGACAGGAAGCCATTTTCACCAATTCACAGGAAACATGACCGCCCCCGCAAATCACCAGATTAGGCTGGGTGCTGAACCATTCCTCTTGAATCAGGGATACGTCCAAATCTGCCTCCAATAAAGCGGCAACAGCCTTCTGATACAGGGAATCGTCATGGTTCGGTTTGATTTTGATTCTTTTTTCGGGATATTTTTCTTTCAATGGTTCCATATATCCTTTCCTCACTAATGTTTGGATATGATTTGCGTCAATGACCGTGTCATCCTCAATGCCCAGACAGGCTTTCACCAATTCCAGACGATGAGCTGCATCCTTCGCCTTTTTCCCCAAGGCCTGCAGCCCGCAGACGACGATGATCTCCTCCACATTTTCATAGATCACAGGTTCCTTTTCATTGGGAAATTTGATGGGCATGTGCTTGGAACCATCCGCTTCAATCAGCACCACATCTGCCTTTTCGCAGACCTGCAGATAAGTCTCCCGGGAAAGGGCTTTGATCTTCTGCCTCTCTTGGATGCCTGCCATAGCATAGCCTTTTTGTTCCAACTCTCTGATGATCTCGCCTGCATCATCGGTCAGCAGGGTATCCTCTTCTATGAACATATGGGTAGATGTGGTCACAAAAACCTTTTTTCCCTGGGCCAGATAGGCACGGGTATATTTTTTGATGAGGCTTGTCTTGCCCCCTGCTCCAACGAATGCCTGAATCATGCTATCTCCCTTTCAGAAATTCTTTCATTCTGCATACAATTCTGTTTCCTTCACACATTCCGATTTGATCTTTCCCACCAGAAAATCCAGTGCATCCAGTACTCTGGGGCGAATATCTCCGCCGATCATCACATACATGATATCTTCTCCCACCGAAAGTTCCCCCTCGTTGAGCCAGACACGGACATAATAGATGCCCTCTCTTTTTCTGGTTTCCTCTACTGCCTGAGAAACTTTCTCTGGGTCATAGGAAAACAAAAGTCTTTTGACAGGCTTCGTATCCTCAGCACCCTTCCGCACCTTTTCTCTGGCAGTTTCCCGCACGATGCCGTTATGCACCAGATACATTCCCACCTTCGAGGCGTCAGCATCTTTTTTCGCTTCCTGCAACCATCTGTCCATAGAAGGAATCTCTTTTTTCGCAGGAACAGCTGCACAATCGGCAGAACCGGCAGATGCTAGCATTTCCAAGCCATGACCGATGGCAGGCAGAACTGCCGCCAGGTTTTCCTTTGCCGCCTTTTCACTGCCGGGCAGATTGATGATAAGGGTGCCGCCCCGAATGCCCGCCACACTGCGGGAAAGGCAGCCTCTCGGGGTGATCTGCATACTTGCCGCCCGCATGGCTTCAGGGATGCCTCTGGCCTCCCGCTCCACCACAGCAAGGGTAGCTTCGGGGGTGATATCTCTGGGGGAAAAACCTGTCCCCCCTGTGGTAAGCACCAAAGAAGCATGCAAAACATCTGCACACTGTATCAGTTCCGCCTGTATCTGCTCCAGCTCATCGGGAAGGATGTTTTGATAGACCACCTGATACCCGGCATCCTCCAACATTTTGCAGATGGCAGGGCCGCTGGTATCTTTTCTTTCTCCTCTGGAGCCTTTATCGCTAATGGTCAGCACTGCTGCCGTTTTCTTCATGCCTTCCCCTCTTTTCTATGAAAGTCTCCGTGGATACCGCCTGTCTTTTCCAGCAGGCAAATGTCGGTAATCAGGATATCCTTTTGTACTGCCTTGCACATATCATATACCGTCAGGGCTGCCGCCGAAACCGCTGTCAAAGCCTCCATTTCCACCCCAGTCCGCCCAGCACAGGAAACAGTAGCCTGTATCTCCACAGAGCAGTGTCCTTCATCCAGCGTCAGCTCCATATCGATTCCATCAATGAGAATGGGATGACACATAGGGATAAGATCAGGGGTACGTTTTGCCCCCATGATGCCTGCGATCTGGGCCGCCGTCAGCACATCGCCTTTTTTCATACCGCCCCGCTGGAGCAGTTCAAAGGTCTCCTTGCTGACCAGCACCCGTCCTGCGGCAATGGCTGTACGACAGGTGGGCTCTTTCGTTCCCACATCCACCATTTTTGCTCGCCCCTGTTCATTAAAATGGGTAAATTCCTTCATCTTCATCCCCCTATCTGATTCATGTTCCGCTTTGCTCCGCTGGGCTTCCCATAGGAAAGGGCCCCATGACATTCCGGTTTTTCAAGGATGGCCCGTTTCATTTGCTCCAGCATCCCCCTAGGGGTTTCCCCCTTGATGGGATATTCCGCAGCAGAATGGAGACAGGGCTTCACTTTTCCGTCTGCCGTCAGCCGCAGGCGATTGCAGGTTTGACAGAAATGCGCATATACCGGGCTGATGAGCCCCACATTTCCTTTTCCATCAGGAAAGCAATACAGCTTTGCAACGCCGCCATCCGCCGCCACAGGTATAAGCTGCGGCAATCGTTTCAATACAATATCATTGGAAAGAAAGGCTTCCGGGCCAAATTCTCCGCCTTCATACATGGGCATCAGCTCTATGAACCGTACGTCAATAGGATATTTCCTCGTCAGTTCCGCCAATACAGGGATCTCGTCATCATTGAAGCCGCCAATCAGGACCGTATTGATCTTGACCTTTTCAAAGCCTGCTTCCAGTGCCGCTTCCAGCCCCTGCAACGCCTGCCGCAATTCGCCCTTTCTCGTCATATCTGCATACTTTTTTTCATCCAGCGTATCCAAGCTGATATTGATGCGCTGCACCCCCGCCTCCCGCAGGGGCTTCGCCAAAGCAGGCAGCAAAATCCCATTGCTGGTCATACAGACCTCATCAATGCCATCCACCGCCGCAACCCGACGGCAGATGGAAAGGATATTCTTTTTCACAAGGGGTTCTCCGCCGGTGATACGCACTTTTTTGATGCCAAGGGCGGCAGCGACTTCCACTGCCTGTATCATTTCATCTTCCCTTAGCATATCCTCATGCTTCTTTTTGCATACACCATCCTCCGGCATACAATAACGGCATCTCAGGTTGCAAAGCTCTGTCACGGACAGCCGCAAATATGTGATATTTCGTCCAAATCTATCCTTCATCTCTCAGAGTTCCTTTCCGCCCAATGACACCAATATAAATATGTCATGCCTGCAATAAAAGAAGCGCATCCGGCGGCAGATAGACTGTCATCTGTTCTCCCCCTATGCTTTTCCAGACGGACTTATCCAGCTGGATGCCAATTGGCAGGCTTGCCTCTTTTCCCACAGGCGCCAGCAGCACTGTATAAGAAAAAGGCTCTTCTATTTCACGGATAACCCTGCAGGTCACCCTATTTTCTTCCATTCCATTTGCAATACGGATATCATGCATCCGAATGCCGATATACTCCACCCCTACTGTAGCACGGGGCACTGTCAAGGTCAAATCCCAATCCACTGCGTATACATGGGTATCATCTACCATTTTTGCCCGAGAAATATTTTTACACCCTGTCAAAAGGGCGCCGCTTCTGGTTTTCGGGTCACGAAATACCTCTTTTTTCCTGCCCACGGTTTCCAGCTTTCCCTGTTCCATCACAGCAATGCTGTCGGAAAGGCGAAAAGCCTCGTCCCTGTCATGGGAGACCAGAAGGACTGTTTTTCCAAACCGCCCTAAAATTTCCTGCACCTTCCGCTCCAGATGGAACCGCAAATAGGTATCTAAGGCGGAAAAAGGTTCATCCAAAAGCAGTACTTCCGGTTCATTGACCAGAATACGGGCCAATGCCACCCTTTGCTGCTGCCCGCCGGAAAGCTGATGGGGTCTTTTTTTCTCCAGTCCTTCCAATTCCATCATGCGAAGCATTTCCGCTACAGCTTCTGCTTTTCTTTCTTTTTCCCGCACCCCGCAGGCAATATTCTGCTCCACGGTCATATTGGGGAAAAGAGCATATTGCTGAAATAAGTATCCTACTTTTCTTTTCTGGGGCGGCAGGTCGATTTTTTTCTCTGCATCAAACAACGTAACGCCGTCCAAAACAATACGGCCTTGATCAGGTCTTTCGATGCCTGCGATACATTTCAGGGTCATGCTTTTTCCGCAGCCGGAAGCCCCTAAAATCGCCAGCACCTCGTTTTCCACTTCAAATTTCACCCTCAAACAAAAATTGCCAAGCTTTTTTTCAATATCCACAGAAAGAGCCAATCACACCACGCTCCTTCCGCCTGTTTTCTTCTTTTCCAACAGATTCACCGCCAGCAACACCACTGCCGAGATGGACAGATTCACCATGACCCACCGAAAGGCCAGTGCATCGTTATTGGTGCGCCAAAGCTGATATACCGTTGTAGATATGGTAGCTGTCCGCCCGGGAGTATAGCCGGCGATCATGCTGGTCGCACCATATTCCCCCAAAGCACGGGCAAAGGCAAGGACTGTCCCCGCCAAAATCCCCTGCTTGCAGAAGGGCATACGGATCCGCCAAAAAATATAGGAATTGCTGAGCCCTAAGGTCTGCCCGGCATAGGCCAGTGTTTCATCAAAGGCTTCAAAGGCGCCCCTTGCCGTGCGATACATCAAAGGAAAGGTCACTACCGTTGTGGCAAAAATCGCCGACCACCACGTCATCGTCAGCTTCATCCCAAAGGTGGACAAAAACCATGCGCCCACCATGCGCTTCGGTCCCAAAAACCGTAGCAAAAGATAGCCCACCACCGTAGGTGGCAGGACTAAAGGCAGCGTCAGAATCACATCCAGAAAACCCTTCAAAAGCCTAGGTGCCTTTGCAATATAATATGCCGCAAAAATGCCGAAAAAAAACGTAATGACCGTACTGATCCCGGCAATCCGCAGCGAGTTATACAGAGGAAACCAATCCATGCGTTTCCCTCCTTCTATGGATCAATAGCGGGAGCCATGGTCCCCGCCTGTTTATTCTCTTATTTTTTTATGTCAGAGGCGCAAAACCAACTGCTTCGAATACCTGGCTTGCTTCTTCCCCCGTCAGGAAATCCAAAAAAGCCTGGGCAGCTTCTGCATTCTTGCTGATATTCAAAACGGCAGCTGGATAGATGACCTGTCCGCAC
The DNA here is from genome assembly GCA_945912105.1 of [Eubacterium] saphenum. GTDB lineage: Bacteria > Bacillota > Clostridia > Lachnospirales > Anaerotignaceae > Anaerotignum_A. Next base: position 9,678 of record CAMEBC010000010.1, read on the forward strand.
ATTTCCGCCGTTGCAGTATCCACCACGGTCAGCCCTGCGGAATGGGCATCTGTGCTGTAGATGATGCCGCAATCTACCGCCCCTTCGGAAACCTGTGTGGTAACTTCCTTTACATTGGAGCCATAGGTAATGCAGCCTGCCTGTGCCAGTGCTTCTTCCCTCAGCCCATAGTAATCAAAAATCTTCTGTGTATACTGCCCAACGGGAACATCTGCATTGCCCATGGCCAGCAGAACTGTGCCATTGTTCAGGCCTTCTGCCAAGCCATCATAGGAAGTGATACCTGCAGGGTTGCTTTCGGGAACAGCCAGAACCACTTTATTCTCCAGCAGGTCGATACGGCTGCCCTGCAGCACAAAATCCAGACCATCGGGGTTTGCTTCGTCCCCTGCCGCGCTGTCCAGCTGATTCATCTGCTTTGGTGCTGCGGAAATAAATATATCACAATCCGCGCCTTCCTCGATCTGTGTCTTTAATGTACCGGAAGAATCAAAATTAAATACCAGTGTCACATTGGGCGCTGCTTCCTTGTAAAGCTCTGCGATCTCTGTCAGTGTTTCTGTCATGGATGCCGCAGCAAATACGGTCAGTTCCACAGCCTCTGTGTTTTTCTCCGCATCGGAATCTGTTGCTGCACTTCCGCAGCCCGTCAGCATACCAATGGTCATACCCAATGCTAACAGCATTGCAACAATCTTTTTCATAGTTTTCCTCCTAATTCCATTCTGTTTTTCTGTCATTTTCCAAAGCCACAGTTGGGGAAGGTACAAACGGGACAGGACAGGCATAAGCCCCCTTCGCCCAGCACATGGAAATCCTCTGTCCGCAGCTTTTCTCCCGCCAATACTCTGGGCAAGACCAGATCGAAGATAGTTCTTCTGGCATACATCACACAGCCGGGAAGCCCCATGATAGGAATATCCTCTTTGCCGTATGCCAGCAGGAACATGGCCCCCGGCAGCACCGGTGCGCCGTAGGTCACTACTTCCTCCGCCACCCTTCTGATGGCAGCAGGGGTTCTGTCATCGGGGTCTACGCTCATGCCCCCTGTGCAGATGATCATATCTGCTCCCTGCTCCAAAAGCTCTCGAATACAGGCTTCTATCCTTTCCGGGTCGTCATTGGAAAGCTTTCGCCCAATGACCTCCGTTCCGTATTCCGCCAGCTTTTCTTCGATCACAGGGGTGAAGGTATCCTCTATCCTGCCGTAGAAAACCTCATTCCCCGTTGCCACGATGCCCACCTTCTTTTTCAGAAAAGGCTTTATTTCAAAAATCGGCTTGCCATCGGCAACCTGTTTTGCTTTCTCCATTTTTTCCTTTTCGATGACCAAAGGAATGATACGGGTTCCGGCGATTTTGTCCCCTTTTCTGACAGGGAAATCCCCATGGCGGCTGGCGATCATCATTTCCCCTAAGGCATTCACGCCCTGCAAAATCTCTCTGTTGATCTTCAAAAGCCCATCACAGTCTGCGATGACCTCGATTTTTCCTTCTTTCACCTCGGAAGGATGCATATTTTCATTTTTGCAAATATCAAATAAAATCTGGGCCGCGTCATTTTCATGGAGCATGTTTCCATTGTTTTCCCAGATATAAATATGATCTTTCCCGACGCTCAGCAGCACAGGGATATCCTCTTCGCGGATGATATGCCCCTTGCGGAATACCGCATCCTTCGTTACCCCTTTGATGATCTGGGTAATATCATGGCATAAAATCTGCCCTACGGCTTCCTCCGTTTTCATCAATTTCATGGGCGTTCTCCTCCTTTTTCCTCTTGTTTTTTTGCGCAATACGCCTGCAGGTTTTCCAGTTCCTCCGGCGTATCCACATCAAGTAGTTCATATTCCTCTGTTGCCTGTACGGCTTTTACTCGCTTCCCATATTTCCCGATTAAGTAAGAGCCGCCCTTTTTTTCCGGCAGGGACTGCAATTCTGTGAAATACGCTTTATCAAATAATACGGGCATACCCGTTTTTTCTCCATAGGCCAAGCGAAGGATGTCGCCCTCCTGAAAAGCATCCAGCAGACCCAGCAGGCTTTCTTTTCTCAGCAGCGGCTGGTCACAGGGGCAGAATAGAACGCCATCCATGCCTTCCATGTATGCTGTCCCCAAACGCACGGTATCATTTCGGTTCGGAAAGGAATGAAAAATCACTTTCACGCCTTTCTTTCGGCAAACTGCCGCTGCATCTTCGCTTCTTGTCACTACCACTCGTCTGGAAAAAATCCCCTCTGTGGTATCCAATATCCGTTCCAAAAAGGTTTTTCCGTCCCATTCCGCAAACAGTTTATTTTTCCCAAAACGTACGCTCAGCCCCGATGCCATAATGACACAGCCGATTTTTGGGGATGGGTTTCCCCGTTCTCCGTTATTCCGGAAAGAATTCCTTGTAGAGCCTTCTATTGGCTTCATAACATGCCTCCCGATACCCTTCATATTTCTCTAAAAATGCTTTTGCCTCCGGGGTCAGGCGGCTGCCGCCGCCCCCTTTTCCGCCAATGGTCTTTTCCGTCAGGGGAAAGCCCAGTGCCTTCTCCGCCCGGCTCACCATGGAAAGGGCTTTGCTGTAGGAAAGGTTCATCTTTGCCGCCGCCCCTCTCAGGGAACCACATTCCTCAATACCGTGAAGCAGTCTGCAGGGGCCTTCTCCGAAAAACCGCTGATCGCCTTCATATAAAAAGATGCTTGTTGCTTCTCTCATGCTTCTTCCTCCCGCAAATGCAGATACTTATGCTTTGTTTTTCAAATGCAGGATAGCCTCCACCACGCCGCCGGCAATGCATCTTGCCTTATCGGAAATGGTGAAGCAGTTTTCATATTCCTGCAGTCTGGGGTCGATATCTGCGATCTTGAATCCCTTTGTCACAGGGTATCCATCCCGAATGAGCCCCCGCAGCAGCCCATCAATGGTGGCAATCACAGGAATGTCTCCCTCTTCCGTTTCAATCAGGGCAATGGTCTCTCCTTTTTGCACCATATCCGTGATTTTTTTGACATTTCTCAATACACCTGCCGCCGGGCTATGGAGAACACGTTCTTTACTGAAGCCTGCGATCACGCCGGGAATCCCCGTATTTCGGATGGCTTCTCCTTTGTAAATGACTCTGCCAAGGGAATGTCCCCGCATGGTCTCAATGACAGCATCCACATCTTCCCCTGCCGTAAAGCCGGGGCCCAAGGCTACCGTAATGGGTGCCATGGTCTTATGGGTGCCAAGGTTCTTCTTCGCCAAAATCCCATCCACCACAGCCATAGGGCGTAACTGCCCGATACATTCCCCCACAGGGTCGATGAGCATTGTCAGCCGTCTCTCCTCCAGCAAAGAAACCGCTTCTTCCACAGTCTTTGCCAAGGTGCAGGTCAAACCCTCCACTGTCTGTGTCCCATTATAAACGGCTTCAGAAAATGCCACGTTCCTACGGATGGCAGAGGGATTTTCCGTTTCCAAAATCAAAACCCGAAATCCGCATTGAAATAATTTATAAATCGTCCCAGTAGCGATGTCTCCGCCGCCTCTGACGATAACCAGATTTTCCATTCCTGTCCCTTCCAACTCTATGGTCTGATGATGTTTTTTGCCTGTTCCATCTTTTCTACGATCTCATACATATTTGTCACACTGCCCACTGCCAGCTTGTCCTTAATGCCGTAAAAATCAAGGCAGGTGCCGCAGGTCAGGATATTGACCCCTTCTGCTTCCAAAATCTTCAGGTCTTCCAGGGTATCTGCCCCTTCACAGGTCAGGTACGCCCCTGTGTTATAGCAAAGGATCGTCTCAGGCAGAACATCCTGCTTGGTTACAGCGAAAACAAAGGCTTTCATCAAAGAAGTACCCAGTTTTTCATCCCCTGTGCCCATCACATTGGCAGAAAGAACGATGACCATGCCATTTTTTCTGACATCCACTGCACAGGCAACTTCCTCTTCCTGCTCTTCCGCAGCCACTGTCTGGGCTCCGCCTGCGGAAACCACCTGAATGGTCACTTCATATTCCTTTTCCGCCTTCTTTTCGCCTACTGCTGTATAGCCCTTCTGCTTTGCAAATTTCTGTAAATTCTGCACAGCGATCTCATTATCCACCAAAACAGTCAGCACATCCCCTGTGTGGAGTTCTTCCGCTGCTTTTTTTGCATTTACTACTGGCAGAGGACAAGCCAATCCTCTTGCGTCTACGATTTTCTTTTCCATAATTTATTCCTCCATATCTTCCGGCTCTGCCAGTTCCCTGATGGCTGCGATCGCCGTATCAACTTCTTCCAACGTGTTAAAATGGGAAAAACTGAAGCGCACTGCCCCCTGCTCCACCGTTCCCAATGCCTGATGCATCAGAGGGGCACAATGGGCACCGGAGCGGGTGGAAATACCATACTGCATCGCCAAAGCATCACTCACTTCCGCAGAATCATAGTCCCGGATATTTAAAGTGACAATAGCACATCGTTCTTCCTGAGAAAAATCACCGTATACTGTTACACCGGGAATTTTCGTTACCCCTTCATAAAAATGCCACATCAGTTCCTGTTCTTTTTTGCGGATGGCATCTAACCCCACTTCTTGGAGATAGCCTACTGCCGCCCGCAGCCCTGCCAGCCCATGGGCATTCAGCGTCCCCGCTTCCAAAGCCGTTGGCATCTGGGCAGGATGGGTCTTGCTGTAGGTCTGCACACCGCTGCCGCCGGAAAGCAAAGGCTTTACTGCCACACCTTCCCGCACATACATCCCCCCTGTCCCTTGGGGGCCAAGGAGACCCTTATGCCCCGTAAAGCAAAGGATATCGATATGCATTTCCTGCACATCGATGGGGAATACCCCTGCCGTCTGGGAAGCATCCACCACAAAAAGGATACCGTGTTTTTTTGTGATTTCTCCAACTCGTTTGATATCCACCAGATTGCCTGTCAGGTTTGAACCATGGGTACAGATGATGGCTTTTGTATTTTCTTTGATGTTTTTTTCAAAATCAGCATAATCGATGCGGCCCTGTTGGTCACCGGGAAGAATCGTCAGTTCTGCACCTTTCTCTTCCATTTCATACAGAGGACGCAGGACAGAATTATGCTCCAGAGCCGTTGTAATCACATGATCGTTCTTCTCAATGATTCCTTTGATGGCAATATTCAGGCTTTCTGTGGAATTCATGGTAAATACGATCTGCTTAGGGCTTTCTGCATGAAAAAGCTGCGCCAGTCGTTCTCGGGTATCATATATGATGCGGGAAGCATCTAAAGAAGCATCGTGTCCCCCTCTGCCCGCATTTCCCATGGTACAAAGGGCATCTGTCACTGCCTGAATCACCGCCTCGGGCTTTCGCATGGTGGTCGCCGCATTATCTAAATAAATCATTTTCTCACCTCACACCATACATTCCTGCACCCCTTGGGGGGTAATGCCATGCTGCTGCATCAATTCCAGCAGAGCTACTTTGCTTTCCGGCTTCGCACACCACGCAAGGCCACAGCCCGCCGAAATGGTACGGGGCACAGGGATAATCCTTCCCTCTGCTCCCATTTTCTTACAGGTCTTTTCCATAGCCATAGCTTCTGTGGTGGTGTGAAACGTGATGACTAATTTTCGTTCTTTTTTAATCATGCTCCACCTGATTTCACATAGATTTCAAATTCTTTTTTATCTGTGATCTCCCCTACGATGGCCGCAGGCAAACCTTTTTCCTGCATTTCTACCAGCATCCTCTCTGCATCCTCGGGGTGCACCGCCAGCAGCAGCCCGCCGGAGGTCTGGGGATCAAACAAAACTTCCTCCATAGCGAAAGAAATGTTTTCAAACTGCACATAGGCCTCCACATGGTTGCGGTTTTTCTGAGCCGCTGCCGTCAGATAAAATTCATCGGCATACTGCAACACATTCTGCATGATCGGCACTTGCTCCGCAAAAACTTGGCAGGAATGCTTCCCATCCAGCATTTCATGGAGATGCCCCAGAAAGCCAAAGCCCGTCACATCCGTACAGGCATGGACACGATAATTTCTGGCGATCTCCGCCGCTGTTTTATTCAGCGTGGTCATGGATGCCACCGCTTCCTCCATAGCTTCTTCCGAAGCCTCACCAATGCGGTTGGCGGTACAGATGATGCCCACGCCCAACTTCTTTGTCAAAACCAGACAGTCTCCTGTTTCCCCCATGTTATTCGGGTAGATATGATCGGGATGGACGATGCCCGTCACAGACAATCCATATTTCACCCCATCATCGGCAATGGAATGGCCCCCTGCCAGGGTGCCCCCGGCTTCAATGACCTTTTCCGCGCCCCCATGCAATATCTTCCCCAGAATGTTCAAATCCATATCCTCGGGGAAGCAAACAATATTCAAGGCTGTTTTCACTTCACCGCCCATGGCGAATACATCGCTCAGGGCATTGGTGGCAGCGATTTGCCCAAAAATGTAAGGATCCTCCACCATCGGCGGAAAGAAATCCAGCGTCTGCACAATGGCAACGTCATCAGAAACACGGTATACTGCCGCATCATCCTTACTGTCATAGCCGATCAATAAATTTTCATCCACAGGACCTTTGGGCAGCATCCCCAAAACTTTGCTCAAAACGCCTGCGCCCAGCTTTGCCGTGCAACCGCCGCCCTTGCAAAATACGATATTTTCCATAACCATCAACCTCTATTTCTATCTACTTATTTTTGCAGCAATTCCACGAAAGCAGACAATCTTGTGCTGATCTGCCCAACATCAGAGGCAGAAAAATCCACTTCCAGCCCCAGATAAGGCACATCCTTTTCTGCTGCTGTCCTTCTTACATAGTAGGATTCAATGGCATAAGTATGACAGGCTGTCAGAATCAGTTCCATCACGCCATCCACCTGATATTCGTCGATCATCTGAGAAATATAATCCATACGAGTGGTATTGGGGCTCATCACAGAACAGTTGATATTCAGATATTTTTTCGCCAACGCCCTTGTCACAGGCATGGTAGTATCTACCTTTTCCACCTTTTCACGGGTACCGTTACAGCAGTCGAAGGCAACCACATCTGCTCCCATTTCTTCGATCACGCGGATAGTCTTTTCACGGATACCGCTGTTGGGGCAGCCTGTCACCAGAATACGAGGCCGTTTGGAGGGCTTGCCCTTGTAGTTTTCCTCCCAATCCTTCAAAACCTCCGCCGTTCTTTCTTCGATCAAACGGCATCTTTCCCCAATATCAGGATTGAAGCCCAATGCATCCAGTCTTGTACCAATTTCATAGCCGGAGATGGGCGCAGGATTCAGTTTGCCCAATTCCAGAAAACGCAGCATGACCTCCCGCTCTCTGTTCTTCACCGCAATGGCCTTCTTTACATCCTCTTCTGTGATAGTGATGCCATAAAAATCCTCTAATTTCTTCCAGAAGCGAATGACTTCCTTTTCCCATGCATCCAAAGCCCCTTCATCTCTGCTGGAGGGCAGCTGCATCACATAGGTTTCCTTTATCTCGTTCATCATCTCGAACATTTTCTTTTTGCCATCGCAGGTGGTTTCACCAACGATAAAATCGGAAAAATAGAAATAGGGGCAGGTATCCTGCAAAGCAAAGCCATAGCTCGCTTTGATCAAAGGACAAAGGTTTCTGGGCAAATGGTTTTCCGCCGCAGGAATAGGTTCTTCACTGCTGGCGCATAACGTAACCACTGTGCCGCCTGCCGCCTCCACCAATTCCGTGGGAACAAAGGAACAGTAAATGCCGACAATTTTTCTTCCCGTTTCCTTTAATGCCTTCATTTTTAAAAAGCCATTTTTTCTTGCTTCGCCGTAATTTTCAAAATTTTCAGGTAATTTTAACATTCTATATCTCCTCCGTTGGTTTTTTCAAAATATAACGGTTATTCAAAAAAAGGCACCGGGCAATGACAGCCTGCAGTGCCTTTTTATTTATTATTTATTCTTTTCCTGCAGCCCCTTCAGGATCTTTTCAGGGGTGATAGGCAGTTCTCTGAACCAAACGCCTGTTGCATTATAAACCGCATGGGCAATAGCAGGAGAAGGTGTATTGATAACAACTTCACCGATGGATTTTGCCCCAAAATGCTGGGAAGGTTCATAGCTTGCTTCAAATTCCACATGGATACGACCCACATCCTGACGGGTAGGGATTTTATACTGCATAAAGGAATTTTCCGCAATAGCACCATCGGCGCCGTATGTGATATCTTCATACAATGCCATACCAATGCCCTGACCAATGCCGCCTTCTGTCTGCACACGGGCCAGATTGGGATTGATGGGCGTACCGCAGTCAACGGTTGCTTCATAATTCAGAACTTTGATATCGCCGGTTTCCGTATCGATCTCTACTTCTGCCATGCCGACCATAAAGGGAGGAGGAGAAACGGGAGAAGAAACCATAGAGGTAAACTGTGTTTCGTAGTAGTTATTTACCATGGACGCTGTTGCGATATCCACCAGAGATACTTCGTTTTTCTCTCCTTCTACAGCTGCCAGACGATAGACTTTCTTCCCATCGAAGCCTGTTTCTTCCACGCTGCAGCCCATGATGGACGCACCGATCTTCTGCAGGCTTTCTCTCAGCTTCGTGCATGCATCTGCCACCGCATTCCCTGTCAGGTATGTGGTAGAGGATGCGTAGGAGCCGGAATCATAGGGAGAAATGTCTGTATCTGCGCCATAAACAATGATATTGTCTACGTCACATTCCATCACTTCTGCCGCCATCTGGGCCAAAACTGTATCACAGCCTGTCCCCATATCGGCAGCACCGATATGCAGTGCATAGAAGCCGTCGTCGTTCAGCTTGATAGTCGCACCGCCAACGTCACAGTTGGAGATAGAGGAACCCTGCATGGACATAGCTACGCCAACACTGCGAATCTTCCCATTACCCATATCTTTGCAAGGATATTTTTCATTCCATTTGATTCTTTCTGCTGTGGCAGCCAAGCAACGGTCCAGGGCACAGGAATTACATGTTTCCCCGTAATAAGCAGGCATGACCTGTCCTTCTCTGACGATATTCAGCTCACGCAAAGCCACAGGGTCCATTTTCAGTTCCGCTGCCAGTTCATTTACGATGGTCTCCACAGCAAAGATGCCCTGTGTAGCACCATAGCCACGGTATGCCCCCGCCGCCTGTACATTTGTATAAACCACATCATAGGAGAAACGATGGGCTTCCTGGTATTTATTATACAGCGGAATGGGCTTATGCCCGGACAGGCCTACTGTCGTAGGGCCATGTTCCCCATAAGCACCTGTATTGGAAAGGGTATAAACCTCCAATGCACGGATACGGCCATCCTTCATGGCACCGACCTTCACCGTCAATTCCATTTCATGTCTGGGACAGCCGCTGGTCTGGGTTTCTTTTCTGCTATATACCAGATAAGCAGGCTTGCCTGTTTTCCATGTAACGAAAGCAGGATAAACTTCCGTTACACTGGTCTGCTTTGCGCCAAAGCCGCCGCCGATTCTGGGTTTTGTCACGCGCACCTTGGATTTTGGAATATCCAAAGCCTGTGCCACGATTCTTCTCACATGGAACACGATCTGTGTGGCACTGAGGATATTCAGTCTGCCATAGGTATCCATATAAGTATAGGTACGGAAGGTTTCCATCATCGCCTGGCTGTTTGCCTTTGTATGATAGGTACGTTCCATGACGATATCGCAGTCTGCCAGAACAGCATCCACATCCCCGTGACCGCTGACCTCATGGGCGCAAAGGTTCCGTTTGTTATCAGCACCAACAGGGCAATTTGCCACCCAGTTTTCTTCGGGATGCACCAGCGTTTCATTATCCTTCGCTGTGCGGAAATCCAGTACTGCAGGCAGCACATCATATTTTACCTTGATAAGCTTCATTGCCTTATTGACTGCTTTTTCATTTTCCCCTGCCACGATGGCAACGATATCACCATTATATCTGACATGCTGATCCATGATCAGTCTGTCATAGGGGCTGGGCTCGGGATAGGTCTGCCCTGCCATGGTAAACCGTTTCTGAGGAACATCTTTATAAGTAAAAATTGCTTCGATACCAGGCACCTTCATAGCAACAGAAATATCGATCTCCTGAATGATGGCATTGGCGTGAGGGCTGTGGAGCAGCTTTACCACCAATGCGTTTTTCTCTACCAGATCCCCTGTATAAACAGGCTTGCCCGTTACCAGAGCCATGGCATCCTTCTTGCGGATGGGCTGATTTACAACACGCATATCAGGCACCTCCTTTTTGACTGTCTTTGAAGGCCAGATAGGCCTGAATGCTGCGCAGCTGCCCTTCATATCCGGAGCAGCGGCAAAGATTGCCCGCCAGATAGGACAGGATCTCTTCTTCCTCGGGATGAGGGTTTTCCCGGAACATAGCAATGGCATTCATCATAAAACCGGGATTGCAGAAGCCGCACTGCTCCGCCCCCTGATCCGCCAGAAATGCACCAAATTCCGCCGCTTCTTCCTGCAGGCCTTCCAATGTTGTTACATTCTGACCTTCCACTCTTGCCGCCAGCACGGAGCAGGATAATACAGGCTTTTCATTCACAAATACAGTACAAAGACCACAGTTAGATGTTTCACAACCTCTTTTGACACTGAGGCAACCCAAATCTCTGACTACATCAATCAGCAGGCTGTCTGCTTCAATGATTGTAGAAACCTTTTTGCCATTCAGGCTGAATTTCAATTCCATCATCAACGCCCCTTTCCCGCTGCAAGCATTGCTCTTTTTACCAATACGGGAGTAATCTGCTGGCGATATTCCGCACTACCTCTCATATTGCTGTTGTATCTCAGCTGCTTCGCCACAGATTCCCCAAAGGCTTTTGCCTCCTCTGCTGTGGCTGTTTCGCCGCTGACCAGTTTATTTACATCCGCCACCAGTTCTGCTCTGCCGGGTCTTGCACCCACAGCCGCGAACCATGTGCTGTTCCGATAGCTGACTGCACAGGTCAGGATGGGGAAGTCTGTTCTTGCGTGTCTCTGGGCCAGATAAGCCACTGCCACAGGTGTTTTTTTCACGATCAGCTTGACCAGAATATCTCTGTCTTGGGGCAGTTTCGCATATTCCTCCAGAGAAATTTCGCCTGCTTTATGACAAACCACTGTGGTATCCAGTGCCAGAAATACGGTCAGCACATCAGAAAAACCATATCTGCCAAAAATAGAACCACCCACTGTTGCAGTATTTCTGAACTGCACACCAACAATATCCTTCACAGCATCAGCCACTGCGCCTGCTGTGTATGTATTGAGACCCTTATGCTGTTCCAGTTGTCTTAACGTTACCATACATCCGATCTCGAATGCATCTTCCGTCTCTACGATCTGATCCAGACCCAAACCGGACAGATCGATGGCAGTTCCCACCATGCGATCCATCATTTTCAGCCAATGCATACCGCCAATGATGACGTTATTCTTTTTCTGGTTCAGTTCATACGCTTCGTCGAGACTGGAAACTTTTACATACTGATTGATCTGTAACATGGTTTCGCCTCCCTGAATTTATCTTTCTCATATATGATTCATTTTATCTAATTTTATGTATTTTTACAAGGAAATCAGATATTCTGATCTTCCGGTTCCTTGGGAAGGACTACGTTCATCAAGATCGCAACCACTGCCGCAGGCACGATGCCGGAACCGCCGAAGATCAGCAGGATGCCCTGGGGCAGACCTGCCAGAATCGCTGTATTTGCCCCCAAGCCATAGCCCAGACCCAGTGCAACGGAAACGATAGAGATGCTTCTGGCTGTCATAGGATTCTTAGTGATGAGCTGGATACCGCTGACAACGATGGAAGAGAACATCATAACCGCCGCACCACCCAGTACAGACTGGGGCATAATGGAAATGAGGGCGCCCACCTTAGGGAACAGGCCACAAAGGATCAGGAAGATGCCGCCGATGGCCAAAGCAAAACGGTTTACGATCTTTGTCATGGTGACCAGACCAACGTTCTGAGAGAAGGATGTGTTGGGCAATACACCAAACAGTGCCGCAAAGGAAGAACCCAAACCGTCACAAATGATACCGCCGGACAGTTCCTTATCCGTTGCTTCTCTGCCCATACCGCCTTCCATAACACCGGAGATATCCCCCACTGTTTCCACTGCCGTTACGATGAACATGATAGCAACAGGCAGGATGGCCCGGGCATCAAACACAATATCTACCGGCATCAGTTCTGGAATCGCAAACCAGGAAGCTTCCGCCACCTTGTCCCAGTTCAGCACCCATGCCTTTGTATATTCCACGCCTTCTGCTGTAATGCCAACAGGATTCAGCACCATAGACATAATGCAGGATGCAATATAGCCAACAATGATCCCAAACAGGATAGCTGCTGTAGAAGTGATCCCCTTTGTGCAGTGCTTCAATATAATGATGACCACCAGCACCAGCAAGCCCAGGAACAGGTTTTCCAAAGAGCCATAATCCGCGGCATTGCTGCCGCCGCCAAAAGAACCAACGCCAACACTGATCAGAGAAAGACCAATGGACAAAACCACCGTACCTGTTACAACAGGAGGGAAAAATCTGCGCAGAGGCTTCAGAATAAAGCCCAGCACCGTTTCCAGCAGACCGCCAATGATGGAAGCCCCCATGATGGCACCATAGGAAAGGACACCGCCCCCCATAACACCGGCAACGGAATTGCACACACCGATAAAACCGGAGCTTGTCCCCATGATGATGGGAACTTTACCGCCGCAGGGGCCAATGGCGAACAGCTGAATCAATGTAACGATACCGGCGATCAGCATAGCATTCTGCAGCAAAGAGATCTGCAGCGCAGAGCCGGCTGCGATGCCGCAGGCACCGCTGATGATCATAACAGGAGTCAGGTTGCCAACGAACATGGCAAGCACATGCTGCAGCCCCAAAGGAACTGCCTGCTTCAAAGGAATCCGTCCTTCAAATTCATAGGGGCTGGAATATTTGATTTCTTTAGACATAACAAACCCTCTCATTCAAACTATCATTCTACGATTTTTTCCACATCCATATTTTTCGGCAGGATCAGGTTCAGCACAATGGATACAACAAATACGACTGCTACTACATTTGCAGAAAATACAGCCTGGATCATTTCAGGGAAAATACGCCACAGATCGATCTCACTTGCCGCTGTAAAGCCCACGCCAACAGCCAGGGAAAGCGCTGCAATGGTAATATTTCTCTGGGTAAATCCTGCTTTTGCCAGCATCTGCATACCGCTTGTCATGATGGTACCGAACATCATGATCGTACAGCCGCCCAGTACGGATTCAGGCAGGGATGCAAAAAAGTTCCCCACAGGAGGCAGAAGCCCTGCCAAAATCATGCAGCCCGCACCTGTCATGATAGTAAATCTGTTTACGACCTTTGTCATGGCCACCAGACCAACGTTCTGGGAAAAAGATGTTACAGGAGGACAGCCCAGCAGAGAAGAAATGGCAGATGCATAGCCGTCACAAGCCAGAGAGCCGGAAATTTCCTTGCTTTCGATCTCTCGATTCAGCCCTGTGGATACCATGGCAGTCGTATCGCCGATGGTTTCTGCTGCAGATACCAGGAAAATGATGCAGACAGAAAGGATGGCACCGGCATGGAATTCCGGTGTATAGGGCAGGAGTTTAGGCAGAGAAACAACACCGCCGGAAAAAATAACGGAAAGATCCACCTTGCCCATAAAAATCGCTACGATATACCCCACAAACAGGCCAACCAGAACGGAAAGCTGCTTCAGATAGCCCTTTGCAAAGCAGTTCCAGCCCAGGCATGTGATCAATGTGATCGTACCCAGCAGCAGATTCTGCGCTGAACCGAAATCCTCTGTATAGCCACCGCCAAAGGATCTTGCGCCTACAGAGAACAAGGACATACCGATAGCTGTAACAACAGAAGCAGCTACCACAGGAGCAATCAGCTTTCTCCAGTATTTTGCCATCAGCCCCAATGTGCCTTCAAAGATACCGCCAACCAAAACGGCCCCCATGACTGCGGGATATCCGTAATTTGCCGCAACGGTACATAAAACTGTTACAAATGTGAAGCTGACACCCATAACGATGGGCAGACCGGAACCGACCTTCCAGATGGGATACAGCTGGATCAATGTTGCGATACCTGCAATAAACATGGCATTCTGCAGCAGGATTGCGATTTCAGCCTGGGAAAGGCCCCCTGCCGCCGCAATGATCGTAATAGGGGTCAGGTTTGCAACAAACATTGCCAGAATATGCTGCAGGCCGAAGGGAATCGCCTTCAGCACAGGCACTCTGCCCTCCAACTGGTAAATGTTGTTTACACTACATTCTTTGGTACCCATTTTTCTTTTTACTCCTCCTCTTTTTACCTTTTTTTATATAGAAACGTACCTTTTCAAACATCTTTGCTCTTTTTCAAAACAGGCATTTTCTGAGTAATTGCCGCATGATATTATAATAAAAAAACCTTCAATTTGCAACAAAAATCAGCAGAAACCGCAGTATTCTTTCCGGGATCCAGCCTATAATCTGTGAACAGAAGAACATCCTCCTTCTTTCTTCCAAAATACCCAAAATCCCCCATCCATTTCATCTCCTCATTCCATGTCAATTCATTCCATAACGCAAAAAATCGTGCACGGATATCTGATCCAATGCACGATTTTTTTATCGAATCATTTCAAACTATTCTTATGGGATTCAAATCGTCTTTTCTGGCTTGAACAGCGCGCAGGTTTTCCTTAACTTATGCCTGCTTATTGTTCCTTTTGTGCCGGCATATCCCATGCCTTATGATCCGTATGGAGCAAATGGTGGGCTTTTTCTCCCAAAGGCTCACCCAGATATTCCTGATACAAAGCCTGTACCACGGGGTTTTCATGGGAGAATCGCAAAGGATTGCTCTGATCCAAATCATACAGACGTTCCCCGCGCACGCCATACAGTTCTTCATCTTCTACGGAAATGGGCTGACCGCCGCCGCCGACACAGCCGCCGGGACAAGCCATCACTTCCACGAAATCATAATGCACTTTGCCTTCCTTCAGCTGTTCGATCAGCTTGCGGGCATTGCCCAGACCGCTGACTACTGCACAGCGAACAGGAATACCGGCTACCGTATATGTAACTTCCCGCAGACCGGGTTCGGTACGAACGGCAGAAAAAGCATCGGGATCGGGATTTTCTCCCGTCAGAACATAAGAAACTGTACGCAAAGCCGCTTCCATAACACCGCCGGTAGCACCAAAGATCACACCTGCACCGGTATGAACGCCCATAGGGTCATCCAAAGGTTCTTCCTCAATAAAATGAGGATCCAGATGATCCGCACGCATCATGCGAACCAATTCTCTGGTTGTCAGAACGATATCCACATCGGGGCCAGATTCACCACGCATCGTCGGCAGTTCTGCTTCCGATTTCTTTGCTACACAGGGCATAATAGATACACAGCAGATCTTTTCAGGAGCCACATTCAGCTTTTCCGCCAGCCATGTTTTGCTCACAGCACCAAACATCTGCTGTGGAGATTTAGCGGTGGACAGCTGACTGGTCAATTCAGGATACTGGCTCTTCAGGAAGCGCACCCAGCCGGGACAGCAGCTGGTGAACATAGGCCAGCGAACCAATGCGCCGGATTTCAGGCGATGCAGGAGTTCATTGCCCTCTTCCATGATGGTCAGGTCCGCAGAGAAGTTTGTGTCATAAATATAGTCAAAGCCCAAACGACGCAGAGCCCCAGCCATACGTTCCATGGTCGCTTCTTCCCGATCCAGTCCAAAATATTCCCCCCATGCAGTACGAACAGCGGGAGCCACTTGAACTACAGTGATCTTTTCTTTATCTGCCAGGGCCATACGTGCTTTTGCAGTGTCATCCCGTTCCCGCAGACCGCCTACAGGGCAATGAGTGATGCACTGACCGCACAAAGCACAGTCGGAATCCTTGATGACACGGTTGCCGGATACATCGATGGTGGTACGGCTGCCGGTACCAGCCAGATCCCAAATGCTCAGGGTCTGGATCTTATCACATACCTGTATGCAGCGCATACATTTGATACATTTATTAAAATCCCGATACAAAGGGAAGGTCTTTGTCCATGCACTGCGAAGGCCATGGGGTAGCTGGGTTTCAAAAGGTAGTTCCAGAATCCCCAAATCATTGGAGATATTCTGCAGCTGACAATTGCCGCCGCGCACGCAGGTCGCACATTTGCAGTCATGCTGAGACAAAATCAGCTGCACATTGGTGCGGCGGGTGGTGCGGGCACGGGGAGAATTGGTATGTACCACCATACCCTCTTTCACATGATTATTACATGCTGTAACCATGGCTCTTTCGCCTTCTACTTCTACGCAGCAGACACGACAGGCTGCGATCTCGTTGATCTCTTTCAGATAGCACAGATGAGGGATCTGGATATTGACGGATTTTGCCGCCTCCATGATCGTTGTACCCTTGGGCACTTGTGCAATTTTTCCATCAATCGTCAATGTTACCATTCTGTGTTCCTCCCTCCTTTGAAGCTGCTGAAGCCAAAATGATCGCAGCGCAGGCAGCGACTGGATTCCTGCTGTGCTTCTTTCAAGCTCATACCTTCTACCACCAGATCGAAATTGCCCTGACAATCAGGCGTACAGTGGCTCTTCAAATTTACGCGGCCGCAAGGTGGTGTATTGGAAAGGTGAGATGCAGGAATTTCTACATCGCAGCTGATTTTATGGTCAAAGCCCAGATACGCATCGATATTGGCAGCAGCCACCTTCCCTGCGGCAACGGCACGGATCACCGTTGCAGGGCCGGAAACGGCATCACCGCCGGCAAATACATTTGCCACTTCGGAAACGGAACTGGTTTCTTCTGCCTGAATGGTACCATGGAACGTCTTGATCCCGATACTTTCAAAGGGTCTGGCATCGATAGCCTGACCAATGGCTACGATCACATAGTCACATTCGATACGGAATTCGGGAACATCGGCACTGATAGGCTTAGGACGACCATCTTTCCCATAAGGGCCGATGATCTGGGGTTTTGTCCACAGGGCAGCCACTTTCCCTTCTGCGTCCTTTTCGATACGGGCAGGTGCCTGCAAAGGCAGGATCTGGCAGCCTTCTGCCATAGCTTCTTCGATTTCTTCCGCCAAAGCGGTCATATCATCCACACGACGGCGGTAAACACAAGTCACGCTTTCTGCGCCCAGACGTTTTGCCGTACGGGTAGCATCCATGGAAACATTGCCGCCGCCGATGATGCAGATCTTCTTGCCCTTAAAATCAGGGACATTGCCTTCGCCAATGCCGCGCAGCAGTTCTACTGCACTGACAACATTGATAGCGTCCTCCCCTTCCAGGCCAAGCTTCTTGTCATTATGGGCACCAATGGAAATATATACGGCATCGAAGCTTTTCTGGATATCCTCCATAGAAACATCCTTGCCGATGGAAACATCGGTCAGAACATTGATACCTGTGGTCAGGATATGGTCGATATCTTTATCCAAAATATCCTGAGGCAGGCGATAGTCAGGGATACCATAGCGCAGCATGCCCCCCAGTTTGGGACGCTGTTCATAAACGGTGACCTTATGCCCCATCAAAGAAAGGTAATAGGCAGCAGTCAGACCGCCGGGGCCGCCGCCGATAATACCAACTGTCTTTCCTGTGGGTTCGGCCATGGGCGGTGCAGCCATAGGCTGGGCATGATCCACCGCGAATCGCTTCAGCCCGCAGATATTGATGGCATCATCCACCATACGGCGACGGCACTGGGATTCACAGGGATGCTCACACACATAAGCACAGGAGGAAGGGAAGGGATTATCCTTACGGATCAGCTTCACCGCATCCTCATATCTGCCATCACGGACCAGAGCAACATAACCGGGCACGTCCACATGGGCAGGACAAGCCGATACACAGGGTACGGGATGGTTCAATGCAGAGATGCAGCGGCCATGGAGCACATGCTCCTCATAATCCTCACGGAAACCGCGGATCCCTCTCAATACCATGTGGGCCGCCTCATAACCGATAGCACAGTCAGCCGAATCGGCAATGACCTTGGCAGTCCGTTCAATAATGTTGATGGTTTCAAGGTTGGCGCTCCGATCCAAAACCTGTTCGATCAGATCAGCCAGCTGACCCAGGCCGATACGGCAAGGAACACACTTCCCACAGGTCTGGGCATGACAAAGACGCAAATAGCTCAAAGACATATCTACCGGACACAGGCCATAGGCACTGGCACTGATGCGACGTTCCATATCCCGATGCAGTCCATCCAAAACAGTTTGGACCCGACCAGGCGTTTCAATAGATAAACGACTCATTTTTCTCCCCTCTTTCTTCTGTTGTATATCTTCTTACTACTAAATAGTTAAATCGTATTTTCCCTTTCGAAACCGCAAAAGCAGGTTCTAATACATTCATTTTATTATAAATTATGAAATATGTAAAATATATTACGCTTGCCCTGTTTTGTCAATCTGTCAATCTAATTATACCAATTTTTTCATATGGAATGTAATCCCCTTCCATATGGCAGGGGATTTGGAATGTTTCAGTTTTTCATTTTTATTAAAAGCCTTTCGCGAATATCTAACAGATATCATCTGACTGGATCCCAATCAAAGTAAAATGATTGCGATCCACCCGCAGCAGGCCTTCCTTCTGCATTTTCCCCAATTCATTAGACAATGCACTCCGATCCACGCTCAGATAGTCCGCCAGCTGCTGGCGGCTAAATGGGATCTGAAAATCACAGCTTCCATGCTGGGTGGCCTGAAAGGAAAGATAGGACAGCAGCCTTCCTCGGATGGATTTGGAACTGGTATGGAAAATACGGCGGGACAGGCTAAGGTTCTTCTGCAGAGAAACGGACAACAGATTCCGAATCAGCTTATTGTGAAAATCGCAGGCGTTGGAGCAAATGTTCAGCACTCGGCTCATATCCAGAAACAGGATCTCCGTCGGCTCTGTGGCAACGATGCTGATCATCAAAGGCTCATTGGGAACGCAGGCATAGGTCTCCGCAAACACCTGCCCCGGCCCGATCTTATCCAGTATGCTCTTGTTCCCCCACACATCATCATTCTCTATAGAAACGCTGCCGGAGAGCAGAATCCCCATAGAGTTGACCACATCCCCCATGTGATAGACAATACTCCCCCGCTGATAGCTTCGTGTCTCCGCCCCCAGGCAATGCAGCATCGTCCGGACTTCCTCCGGCGATGCCCCTTGAAACAAAATGGTTTTAGATAAAAAAAGATAATCCATTTTTCTTCTCCTGTTGTTATGACAACATATTTTTTGCCTCGATTGTATTATGATGTCCCAAGAAAGTCAAGGGCAATCGCCCATCCAATGAAAACAATCAAATCAATCAAACGATTAGGAGGAAATAGAAAATGGAACATCAAATGTTTTGCTATCAATGCCAGGAGACTGCCGGCTGTGCCGGATGTACCAGAGTCGGTGTCTGTGGAAAAACTGCCAGTGTGGCAAGGATGCAGGATCTGCTGGTCTATGTAACAAAAGGTCTTTCTGCCATCACCACAGAGCTGCGAAGGGAAGGCAAGGAGATTTCCGCCGATATCAACCACATGATCACCCTGAATTTGTTTATCACAATTACCAACGCCAACTTCGATGAAGAAGCCATTCACAGCCGCATCCGTGCTACACTGGAGCAGAGCCGCTCCCTGCTGGCTCAGGTGAAAGATACAGGAAAATTGCCCAGTGCAGCTCTGTGGTTCGATTTGGATATCGCTTCATGGAAGGCCAAAGCCGCTCAGGTGGGCGTTCTCTCCACTCCTGATGAAGATATCCGCAGCCTAAGAGAACTGATCACTTACGGTCTGAAAGGGCTGTCCGCCTACAGCAAGCATGCCAATGCGCTGCTTCAGGATGACCCAGAAGTGGACGCTTTTCTGCAAAGGGCTCTGGCAGCCACACTGGATGACAGCCTGACGGTAAACGATCTGGTTTCCCTGACATTAGAAGTAGGTAAATACGGCGTCAGCGGCATGGCACTGCTGGATACGGCTAACACCACCGCTTATGGGAATCCTGAGATCACCAAGGTCAACATCGGCGCAGGGACTCGCCCCGGGATTCTGGTCTCCGGTCACGACCTACGAGACATGGAAATGCTGCTGAAACAGACGGAGGGGACCGGCGTAGACATCTATACCCATTCAGAGATGCTGCCGGCTCACTACTATCCTGCATTTAAGAAATACAGCCACTTCGTAGGAAACTACGGCAATGCCTGGTGGAAACAGAAAGAGGAATTTGCATCCTTCAATGGACCCATTCTGATGACCACAAACTGTATCGTACCACCTGCGGACAGCTATAAAAACCGCCTGTATACTACGGGCGCTGCAGGTTTTCCCGGCTGCAAGCATATCCCCGGAGAGATCGGTCAGGAAAAAGACTTTTCCGCTATCATTGCCCATGCCAAACGCTGCGCACCACCCACTGAGATTGAAACCGGAGAGATCGTCGGCGGATTCGCCCATGCTCAGGTGCTGGCTCTGGCCGATAAAATCATCGAAACTGTGAAATCCGGTGCCATCAAAAAGTTCGTGGTTATGGCCGGCTGTGACGGTCGTGCCAAGAGCCGTGACTATTATACCGAATTTGCCAAAGCACTGCCCAAGGACACAGTAATCCTGACGGCCGGATGCGCCAAATACAAGTATAACAAGCTGCCCCTTGGCGATATCGGCGGCATCCCCAGAGTTCTGGATGCAGGTCAGTGCAACGACTGCTACTCCCTGGCTGTCATTGCGCTGAAACTCAAGGAAGTTTTCGAATTAGATGATATCAATGACCTGCCCATTATCTATAACATAGCGTGGTATGAACAGAAGGCAGTCATTGTACTGCTGTCCCTGCTGTACTTGGGTGTCAAGAATATCCATCTGGGTCCCACCCTGCCTGCCTTTCTCAGCCCCAATGTGACAAAAGTTCTGGTGGATAATTTCGGCATCGCAGGAATTGGTACCGTAGAGGAGGATCTAGAGCTGTTCTTTGATTAAAAACACCATCATGGTGAACCATACGATACTGATCTTGCCTGAATGATACACTGATCAGGGCTTATAAATAGCCGAGGGAAAGTTTTAACCCTCGGCTTTCTTCTGTGCGCTTTAGCAAGAAAAGTCTGCCCCCCATAAATATGGCAAGCAGACTTTTAATACTTTGATTTTTACAGATACCACATTGTTCTATATATTTAATCAACCCTTCTCGATCAAATCCCGTACCTCTTTGATACTGAGCCCCCTCTCTCTGGCAATACGGGCAAGATCATCGTATTCATACTTAGAACGGCATACGCCATAGCCCGCTGCATCTTTACGACGCACTGTGCCACAAGGTGTTTCCACCGTTGTGATCTTTCTGTCCAGCACATAACGCTGTGTTTCCACCTGACGAATCCCGATCGTTGTTGTATATTTGAAAATCAGACGAATGATATCTTCCTTATCCTGCTCTTTGCACATCACACGGATCAATGTACCTGGGCGGGATTTTTTCATATGGATGGGGATGGTATACACCTCAAGGGCACCGCCTGCAAAGAACCGTTCCATGGCAAAGCCGATCTCTTCCGCTGTCATATCATCCACATTGCAGGAAAGTTCCAGAACAATATCCTCTCTGTTTTCGGTTTCTCCCAGCATGGCACGAATGCAATTCGCCGCTTCAAAGTCCTTTTTGCCCATACCATAGCCCACCGCCTGTACTTTCATCACAGGCATATTTCCAAAACGTGTAGCAAAATGCTTCAGCAGCGCAGCACCAGTAGGTGTACAAAGCTCCCCTTTGATACTGCCTCCATACATGGGCACATCCTTCAAAATATATGCCGTTGCCGGCGCAGGCACAGGCAGGATGCCGTGGGTACACTTGACCTGACCGCTGCCCACATGAACAGGGGAAACGACTACCTCATCCACAGAAAGATGATCCATCAGGAGACAGACTGCCGTGATATCTGCCACCGCATCCATGGTGCCCACCTCGTGAAAATGGATCTCTGTCACAGGCACACCATGGGCATGGCTTTCTGCTTCAGCGATGAGTCCATATACCGCCATAATGTCCTTTTTTACTTTTTCAGGAAGGTGAAAATGTCCCATCACAAGATGTTCGATCTCGTGCATTCCCGTATGGTGATGGCTGTGTTCGTGGTCGTGGTGATGATGTTCATGGTCGTGAACATGCTCATGGCTGTGATGGTGGTCGTGGTCGTGAACATGCTCATGGTCGTGATGGTGGTCGTGGCTTTCCTCTTCTTCTCCATTTACCGTTACAGAGATATGGGTACCAGTAATGCCGCATTTTACAGAAGGTTCTCTTTTTATTTTCACGCCGGGAATACCCAGGGCATTCAGTTCAGCAAGAAAAGCTTCCTGATCAGGCAGCAATTCCAGCAGTGCCCCCGTAAGCATATCTCCTGCGGCCCCCATACCGCAATCCAAATATAATGTTCTCATCGGTCATGCCTCCTTTTTTGCATCCATGTGGTTGATCATGCTTGCCAGATAGCCTGCGCCAAAGCCATTGTCGATATTGACCACCGACACCCCGCTGGCACAGGAATTCAGCATGGAAAGCAGGGCAGACAAACCGCCATAGGATGCGCCGTAGCCGATACTGGTTGGAACAGCGATGACAGGACAATCCGCCAGGCCGCCAATCACGCTGGCAAGGGCGCCCTCCATCCCCGCAATGGCAATGATGACACTGGCACCCATGATATCCTCCAGATGGGCCAGTGTTCTATGGAGTCCTGCAACGCCCACATCATACAAACGCACCACATGATTCCCCAAAGCCTGGGCAGTCAAGGCCGCTTCTTCTGCTACGGGGATATCGCTGGTGCCGCCGGTGGCAACAACGATATTCCCAATGCCGTCAGGCACAGGCAGTTTGCCGATGATGCCGACTCTTGCCTCCTTATGATACTCCAGTTCATAAGATTTTCCGATGATATCCGCTGCCTCCTGAGACATGCGGGTGATCAGGATGATATCCTGTCCATGTTTCTGCATCACTGCAAGGATGCCCATGATCTGCTCCGGTGTTTTCCCCGCACCATAGACCACTTCCGCCACACCCTGGCGTACTTTGCGGTGCAGGTCTACCTTTGCAAAGCCAATATCTTCAAAGGGCTCTGTCTTGATCTTCAATAGTGCGTCATCTACAGACATATCCCCCGAACGCACAGCCTCCAGAACCTTTTTGATCTCGTTGTTCATTCACGCACCTCCAAATCAAGCAGCACAGCATCGTAATATTTTCTGAGTTCCTTTATGATCTCTGTTCTTTTTTCCAAAACCTTCGAGAGCTGTCCTTCCGGGAACTGCAGCCTTGCAGCACCGCCAAACATCCTCACCCGAAAATCTGTCAGCCCAAGGGAAAACAGATAATCCTCTGCCTGTTCTGTTTTTTGCAGTTTTTCTGCTGTAATGGGTTCCCCTGTGGGGATGCGTGTGGCAAGACAGGCATAGGCAGGCTTGTTCCATGTAAACAATCCCGCTTCTTTGGACAATCGGCGGATCTCATCTTTTGTCAGCCCACATTCTCTGAGGGGAGAACGGACAGATAATTCCCGCAACGCCCTCATACCGGGGCGGTCTCCCGCATCATCAGAAGCATTGGTTCCATCCATCAGCACAGAAAATCCATTCGCCGCAGCCGCCTTTCCAATTTCCGAAAAAATCCGTTTCTTGCAGTGATAGCAGCGGTCTGCGGGGTTCGCCGTTACCAGTGCATCCCCAAGCACATCCGCCTCCAACACCTTCATATCTGCGCCCAGTTCTTTCGCCAGCCTTTTGGCATCCTCCAGTTCGAACTGGGGCTGAAAAGCAGATTTGACGTAATAGGCGCGCACCTCTGCCCCATGCTTCTTCGCCGCATAAAGCAGATAGGCAGAATCCACGCCGCCGGAAAAAGCCAGGGCAACTTTGGGATTTTTGATAAAAAATTCTTTTAAATTCATAGAATAAACCTCGTTATATTTGCCAATTTTATAGATTGCTCTGTCTGCGGTTGACATTTTTCCGCAGGTGATTGCCGATATTTGTGATGCAAAGCAGTGTCACCACCAGAAAAACACCGGGGATCAGAATGATCCACCACGCACCGGAGAGCATACTCTTTTCCGATAAGGACAGCATACTGCCCCAGGAAATGATCTCCAAAGGCAGGCCAATGCCCAGAAAGCTCAATGTAGATTCGGAGACAATCGCCCCTCGTATGTTCATAATCACCATGAACATGATGGAAGAGATAAAGTTGGGCGTCAGATGTTTCCGTAAGATACGGAAGAAGCCTGCCCCCATGCACCTTGCAGCAATAACGTATTCGCTGTTTCGGATCTGCCGCACTTCTGTGCGGACCACCTTGGCAATGCTCGTCCATCCGGTGATGCCAATGACAAAGGAAATACTCAGCACATTTGCTTTTCCCAATATAGCCTGCAG
This sequence comes from [Eubacterium] saphenum, assembly GCA_945912105.1. Classification (GTDB taxonomy): domain Bacteria; phylum Bacillota; class Clostridia; order Lachnospirales; family Anaerotignaceae; genus Anaerotignum_A. The sequence goes on from CAMEBC010000010.1 coordinate 34,126, forward strand.
CAGAATCACCAGCAGCAGGTTCGGGATGCTGAGAAATATTTCCGTCAGCCGCATCAGCAGATCATCCAGCCATTTTGGCGCAAGCCCACTGATGGAGCCAAAGAGGATGGCAATACCTGTGGAGATGATTGTTGCAAAAAAGCCAATAAACAGGGATATCCGCCCGCCATACCAGATCATGGAGAAGATATCCCGCCCCATGGTATCGGTGCCAAACCAAAATGCTGCGTTTGGTGCTGTATTTGCATGATACAGATCCATATAAGCAGGGTCTTTGGGAAGAAACAAATCGCAGAACAGGCACCCAAGAATGATGACAGCCAGCACCGCCATGGAAACAATGGGTTTTCCTTCATACCACTTCGCTTTTTTCTCTGTGGGCATCGCCACGGAACGGATGCCCACCTGTACAAACCGATCATCCAATTTCCGTCACCTCCGATGTTTCAATGACTTCGTTTCCCCGCATCCGTGGATCGATGTGTTCATTGATGGTCTGGGCAATGATATTGCACAGGATCACCACTGCTCCCGAAAGGATACACAAAATCATCAGCAGATTATAATCCTGATATCTGGCACTTTCATAGGACAGGGTACCGACACCGGGATAGGAAAATACGGTTTCGATGATATAGGTGCCGCCCAGGATGTGGGGCACGGAGATAGCCATAATACTGAGATAGGACGGGATGATGTTTCGCAGGCAATGCCGGAACAGGATGCTTTTTTTATCTAATCCCTTGGATTTTGCCAGAAGCACATATTCTGCTCTGACTTCTTCCAATAGTTTGTTGCGGATCATATAAGCATAATACCACAAATGATTTAATACCGCTATGGACATGGGCAGGATCAGATGAAGGATACGGTCAGAAATATGATTTGCCTTCCCGATAGAATAGGCACCGCTACTGGGAAGCCAGCGCAGATAGATAGCAAAAATGAGGATCAGTACCAGAGACAGCCAAAATTCGGGGATACAGCTTAGGATAGTTCCCACCTTACAGATCAATTTATCCAGCCATTTTTCCTCATGCCACGCGCAAAGGATGCCAAGACCCAGGGCGAGAACGAAAATCAGCACAAAGCCGACGCCCCCCAAAATCATCGTATTGACCATCCTTCCGCCAATGACCTCCAGTACATCGGTTTTATACTTGAAGGAAATGCCGAAATTACCTTTCAGTGCATTTTGGAGCCACCGCATATACTGCACATGGATGGGGTCATTCAGCCCCAGATTTTCCTCCGCCCATTGCCGTTCTGCCACGCTCATCTTTTCCACACGGTCTCCATAGTAGGAAACCAGCGGGTCGCCGGGGGCAAGGCGTGCCACATAAAATACCACCACGGATAAGATCAGTACACTCAAAAGGAAAATGAAAATCTTTTTTCCGTAATAGATATAAGGATTTTTCCGATTCATCATTTTTCCCCCTTCCGCACCAGATGGTCCGGGGAAATCTCAACCAGTTCCCCATCCCATTCAAACGAGGCAGAGTCAAATTCCTGTAGCACCCTCGCCCGTTCACGCCTGGGGTCAGGCACGGGGATGGCGGAGAGCAATGCCTTCGTATAGGGATGCGCCGGGGAAGAAAACAGTTCTTTCGTCGGTGCCACTTCCACCAGCTTTCCACGATACATCACACCTACCCGATCGCAAAGATATTTTACCACCGACAGATCATGGGCTATAAACAGGATAGAAAAGCCATGTTCTGCCTGCAGATGCTTGAACAGATTGATGATCTGGGCCTGTATGGATACATCCAAGGAAGCAATGGGTTCATCTGCCACCAGCAGCTCCGGTTCCATGGAAAGGGCCCGGGCAATGGCCACCCGCTGACGCATACCACCGGATAATTCCGTAGGGTATTTATCCAGATAAGATTTGTCCAAACCGACATAATAAAGCTGAAATTCTGCTTCTGCCCCCAAAGAGCCTCTTTTCGGCTTGATATGATGGATCTCCATGGGCTCTGCAATGATATCTGCCACCTTCATCCTGCCATTCAGGCTGGAAGCGGAATCCTGAAAGATCAACTGACGAGAGGTCTGGAGCATTTTTTTGTGCTTCCGAAATTCTTTGGGGTCGCAAACATCGATGCCCTTATAGAATATCCTGCCGGAAGAATGCTGATAGATATTCATGATGCACCTTGCTACCGTCGATTTGCCAGAGCCGGATTCCCCCACCAGACCGAAGATCTCCCCTCTGCGGATTTGAAAAGAAAGGTCATCTACTGCTTTTATCACCATATTTTTCGTCAGTCTGAATTGATGGGTCAGATGCTGCACATCCAGTATCAAATCATCCACGGAAATCACCTCCTATCGGCGGGGTTATCTTCGGTGCCCGTTCATCCAAAAACCATGTAGCCGCATAGTGGGTATCGCTGATTTGGAACATAGGGGGCATTTCTTCATAATCGATGGCCAAAGCATATTCGTTTCGGCTGGCAAAAGCATCACCAGGGGGCAGATCAATCATCGTGGGCGGCATACCGGGAATGGTATACAGTTCTTCTCCCTCCCGGGCAAAGGATGGCAAAGAGCGCATCAATGCCCAGGTATAGGGATGGCGGGGATCATAGAATATTTCCTCCGCCGTGCCGATTTCCACGATCTTTCCCGCATACATCACCGCGACTCTGTCAGCAACTCTGGCAACCACCCCCAGATCATGGGAAACAAGTATCGTTGCTGTGCCCAATTTTTGCTGAATATCCCGCAGCAGATCGAGAATCTGCGCCTGTATCGTCACATCCAGAGAGGTCGTCGGTTCGTCCGCAAGGAGTATTTTAGGATTCGATGCCAAAGCAATTGCCATGACACTGCGCTGACGCATCCCTCCGGAAAAATGATGGGGATACTGTCGATAGCGCTGTTCCGGCTCTGTGATGCCCACCAGTTCCATCAATTCGATCACACGCTGATGGACTGCTTCCCGTTCCATCTTCGGATGATGGACCCGCACCGCCTCTGCGATCTGCTCGCCAATAGAAATCGTCGGGTTCAAAGATACCATAGGGTCCTGAAATACCATGGAAAACAGCCTGCCCCGCAGACGTTCCATATCCCTCTGGCGATAATTGGTAATATCCACCCCATCCACAAGGATACTTCCTCCTGTGATGTGGGCATTTTTATGCAGCAATTTCATAATGCTTTTGCAAAGCACACTTTTCCCGCAGCCCGATTCCCCCACCAGAGCCAACACTTCTCCCGCATGCAGAGAAAAAGATACCCCCCGCACCGCCTGCAGTTCCCCCTGGGGCGTATCAAAGCTGACTGACAAATTTTTGATTTCTAAAAGTTCTGCCATGATCCATCACCTGAAATACAGAAGAAAGGACTGGCTTCCAGCCCCTTTTCCGTTCTGTTTTTATTCTTCCATTGTCCATTCTGTTACGTTCCAGAAAATGCCTACGCCATGGTGCCCCATAACGGTATTCGGGTCGATACCTTTCACTCTTGCATCCGCCACATAATCCGCATCCACATAGCAGATAAAGGCAAAGGCAGGGTCATTCGACAGTGCTTCCTGGAATTTATTGTATGCTTCCTTCCGTTTTTCCCCATCGTCCGTCTGGCGGGCTTCCGTCAGATATTTATCCACATCTGCATTGGAGTAGCCGGAATAATTGGCACCTTTCTCTGTACCAAATACCTTGTAAGTATGGTCATCTGCATCGAAAGGACTGCCCCAGCCGATCAGATATGCCATCTGTCCGTTCCAGTCTACCTGAGTGGGGACTTCTACCCTGCAGTTGATGCCGATTTCCTGCAGCTGCTGGGCTGCCGCCTGAGCCATATCCAAACGCACCTGATCCCCTGCGCCTACGCTGATGACAAAGCCGATCTCTTTTCCATTGCGTTCATAGAAACCATTTTCCCCCATGGTGCAGCCTGCATCTTCCAAAATCTGCATGGCTTTTTCGGGATTATACACATACTGCTCTACGTTTTCGTTATTATAGATATTTCTCTGCAGCGGGCCATACGCCACGATACCATGCCCAAGCACAACGGTATCCAGGATTGCCTGACGATCCAGACCATAGCAGATGGCAGGAATGATATCTTTATTCTCTGTCCAGTATTCGTTTTGGAAATTGAAGAGGATTCCCCGATAATCGGAAGTCATCATGTGATAAACCACATGTTTTTCATCACCCACAAAGGCTTCTGCATCCTTAGGGGTCAGCAAAGCAAGATCCAGTTCCCCGGAACTCATCTGCAGGGCTTTCATGGTATCCTCTGTTACGATCTTGAAAACGATCCTATCGATATTGGGTTCGCCCTTGAAGTAGTCTTCATTCTTTACCAGAGTGATGGCCTGCCCCTCCTCCCAGCTTTCCAGCTGATAGGGGCCTGTGCCCACAGGGCTGCGGAAAAAGTCAGATTCCTGCATATTTTCCCCTTCCAGCAGATGTTTGGGCAAAACAGACATTGTCATGTAGTCCAAAAATGCCACATTGGGCGCTGCCAGCTGAAAAGAAATCGTATGTTCATCAACGACGGTAATTTCCTGTACATCTTCGTAGTTGGGTGCATTTTCAGAACCGTTTTCAGGGTCCATGATGGCTTCGATGGTAAATTTTACATCTTCTGCCGTAAAGGGTGCGCCATCGTGCCAGGTTACGTTTTCTTCCAGTTCAAATGTATAGGTATAGGTCGATTCATCAAACGTCCAGCTCTTCGCCAGACAGGGAACGACCTGATTCGCCCCGTCATGGGCAGTCAGACCATTGAAAAGCAGGATATTGATCTCGCCATGCTCATCCATGGCAGGATTGATACGAGTATAGTCGCCGCTGCCGTATACAAGGGTTTCTGCATCAGAAGCAGGTTCTATGCCGCCACACCCAGCCAGGCTGAACAGCATGGTAACTGTCAAAAGTAATGTAGTGATTTTTTTCATAGCTTTCAGGGTTCCTTTCAAAATAACGCACCAATCCCCTGACGAAAATAAAAAAGGCATAGGACTCTTCTTCTGAAAAGTCGTATGCCTTCTGCACATACATATCATCAGGGTATCGGTACAAGGTGTTTCAGAAGCTTCGGCTTCTTTCCATTTGCTTCATGCAAATCATTCCATATTATTGTATAGATGATCCATTTGCTTGTCAATATAACGATCTGATTTCTTCCGGCTTTCTTATCATGCTGCTTCCCATTTCAGAGCGTTCCAGTAATGGCATTCGTGTTTTTGGACTATGTTTATAAAAGTAGACACAAGAATAAGTTATTCCGATAACATTTTTTCGTATTCAACTGGAAATACGCACTCCAGCGTTGAATGCATTCTTCTTCCATTGTAATAAAATTCTCCGCTGCAAGATTGCCCGTTTTTGCTTTTTACCTCCAAATTCATCCAGGTATGCATTGAAAATTCCAAAAACGAGCATAAAAAATGCCATTTTTGCGTACAAAAATGACATTTAAAACCACATGATATAATTGTTTTATATTATTATCAACTACTAAATAGGGTGTTTACTTCCCTTTGACGAGCAAACTCACCATCTCAACGGGGGTTGAAGTGAAATAGGTCGCCTAAATTATTTTTTTATTAGGCAACTGCAAACTTCTACGTGGACACTATGGGGGAACTGGTCCACAGGCTGCACTTCTTTCACCTCGTAGCCGCCCTCTTTCAGCACCACTAAGTCTCTTGCCCAGGTAGCAGGGTTACAGGAAACGTACACGATCTTTTTGGGGCTGATCTGCAGGATCGTTTCCAGCAGTTTTTCATCGCAGCCCTTTCTGGGAGGATCCACCACAACGATATCCGCCGTGATGCCTTCTTCTTCATATAATCTGGGAATCACTTCTTCTGCCGCACCCACGGCAAATTCCGCATTGGTGATACCATTTCTTTCCGCGTTCTTCTTGGCATCGGCAATGGCTTCGGGAACGATTTCCACACCAAAGACCTTTTTTGCTTTTCTGGCAAAAAACAGGGAAATGGTGCCGATGCCGCAATACAGGTCAAGGACTGTTTCGTCCCCCTTCAAATCTGCCAGTTCCACCGCTTTGCCATACAGCACTTCTGTCTGTACAGGGTTCACCTGATAGAAGGACAGGGGAGAAATTTCAAATTCGATCCCATCAATGGAATCTGTAATCGTATCCTTCCCCCAAAGAGTAGTGATTCTATTTCCCAAAATCACATTGGTCTTTTCTTTATTCACATTCAATACGACGGAAACAACGCCTTCTACCTTTTTCAGACGTTCAACCAAAATGTCACTATGGGGCAGTTTTTTCCCATTTACAACGATGCAGACCATGATCTCACCGCTATTTCTGCCGATACGAGTCAAAATATGACGTACCAACCCTTTATGCTTTTCCTCATCATAAAGAGGAATCTGAAATTCATTCAAAAATTCACGGACAATGCCGATGATCTCATCATTACATTCATTCTGCAGGAAACATTTCTCTGTATCTACGATACGATGGCTACGCTTCGCATAAAACCCGATGGCACAGCCATTCTTGCCCTGCCCCACGGGGAACTGAGCTTTATTGCGGTAACGCCAGGAGTCTGCCATACCGAGGGCAGGCTTTACTTCTACGCCCTTGATGTCGGCGATACGTTCCAGATCATCCTGTACTTCTTTTGTTTTATAAGCCAGCTCTGCTTCATAGGACAAATGCTGCAGCTGACAGCCGCCGCACTGCTTCGCCACAGGGCACAGAGGCTCTCTTCGTTCAGCGGAAACCTCCAATGTCTCCATCAGCTTGCCATAGCCATAGTTCTTTTTCACTTTCACGATCAGAACCCTGATCTTTTCCCCGGGCAAAGCACCTTCCACAAAGACCGTAAAGCCATCGATACGGCCGATGCCTTCGCCATTGCTCCCCAGAGCATCTATGGTCATCTCGTAAATTTTATTTTTTTCTGCGGGAATGTTCATTCTAATTCTCCTTCTATTTCTGTCTCGGAAAAGGGACACACCGTACCATTGCAAACACAGGGGCGGCAATGGGAAAAGCTGTTTTTCGGCTTTCCTACGCCATACTGTAGCATTTCCCGCATCTCCTTCATGGTTCCCAGCACTTCATTCCGCACCTTGGCTGTATTTTTGATCTCAAACATATAATCCTGATAGACAATGCGCCCAAAAGCAGGTCTTTTGCCATACACATCCTCCAAAATCAGGAAATATGCCCCCAGCTGCAGAAAGTCACCATGATGCGGTTCTTTCTCTTCATCGATACTGCCGCTTTTCAGTTCAACAGGTACGATTTTTCCGCCAAACCTGCTCCGAAAAACATAATCCGGTTTTCCCTGCAGTTCATATTTTGCGGAATAGAGCAGTTTCCCGAAGTCTTCCTCCCCTTTTCTACCCTGCTTCTGGTCAGCATAGATCAGGGCATAGCCCCGCACATCGTCCCGTGCAGTCAGCTTGCGGATACTAGGTCTGCCATGCTTCACCAGCAGAAGCACCACCAACAGAAAGATCACTGCCACAATCACCCAGTCTGTCACCCCAAGGCTGCTCAAAAAACTCTTAAACCATTCCGCCATGTTTCATCCACAAATATCCCGCCGCAGCAGCCCCTGCGAACAGCAGCACCGCCACTTTCCAAAAGGTTCTTTTCAGCTTCATCAAAAAATAGCTTCTGCGGTGATATTTTTCTCCTTTCCGAAATTCACTGGCAAGGCTGTCCTCCAAATGCAGTCTTTCATTTCGTTCCACATAAAGGCGGCGCAGCTCCTTCCTGCCGTACAGCCTTTCATAATACCACTGATACGGGCAATAATCGAATTTGCTGATCTCGTGGGCGGATAACGTTTTTCGTTCCATTTTGCTCCCTCTTATTTATAATCAGATTTCCGAATATTTCTTGCCAGCATACGGTGATATCCCGCCCAGCTGCCCTGGGTGTTATCCCCTGCGATCATTTCTTCAAACATTTTTGTTTTTGCATCCATATTATCCGCACAATGGAGGATAAATGCTTCTATGGTCTCAGGCACCTTGGGAGAGCCATATTCCAATTCCCCATGGTGAGAAAGGATGCAGTGCATCATCAGTGTCACCAGCTGCTTGGGAAAGCCTTCGATTTTCGCAGCGGTATCACGGATCAGTTCGGCCCCCATGAAGATATGCCCCAGCAACTGCCCTTCGTCTGTGTAATCATTTTCCGGGAAATCAGACAGTTCCATGATCTTGCCCACATCATGCAGCATGGCGCAGGCCACCAGAATGTCTCTGTCCACATATGCATATCTGGGTGCCATAAAGTCGCAGATCTGCGTTACAGATAAAGTATGTTCCACCAGACCGCCGCGGAAGCTATGGTGCATGGTCTTTGCTGCGGAATGATACTTGAAATCCTTGCTGATGACAGGATGCTTCAGGAAAATCTCTTCCAGCAGCTTTTTGATGTAAGGGCTCTGGATAGTTTTGATATAGCCCAAAAGCTGGTTATACATTTCGTCAATGTTTTTATCTGTGCTGGGGATAAAATCTGCAGGATCATATTCCCCTTCGCGGCTGCGGCGGATACGCTTTACATTCAGCTGCAGTTCATTATTGAATGTGGTTACAAAAGCATCGATCTTGATAAAATCATTTTCCTGGAAGCTCTGGATATCCTTGTTCATATCCCAGACCTTCGCATCTACGATGCCTGTTTTATCCTGTAATTTCAAAGAAAGATATGTTTTCCCATTGCGGGATTTCATACTTGTTCTGGATTTGCAGAGGTAATGCTCGATGACATTTTCGCCCTCTTTCAATTCGTTGATATATCTCATGCCAGTCCTCCATTTCTATCCTAACGGCATTGCTTCTCCATCGTTATTTAGCCGATTTCATTGCAGATTACCTTTTATTATACTATACTTTCCTGAAATGCACCACACCTTTTTCCCCTTCGGAACAAATCCATCTTTTTCCCGTCAAAAATATTAAAAGAATCTTATGGTCTGCCATATTGGATTTTATTCTCAGGTATGGTATCATAAAATGGATGAATTGTATTTCAAAGGAGGAATTTTTATGAGAAAAAGAATTCTCTGCAGTGTACTCTCTGTCGCTGTTCTTGTAGGGCTTTGCCCCGCCACAGTTCTGGCAGATGAACCTCTCACCAGTCTGACCAAATCCTTGGACTTCCGCAGTATGGACAATGATGCGGAAGGCGACGGTTGGTATTGGGATGCCAATAGTCAGACATTGACACTGGATGGCTTCCGCTATTCTGTTCCTTACAACAAACTGGAGGATTCTGCTGCCATCTACCTGCCAGAGGACAGCTTTGTAGAGATCGAAGGCGATAACAACGTGCTGGAAACCCATTCCTTCCACTGTGATGCTTTCTATTGTGAAGGGGAAGTAAATTTCTACGGGGATGGTAAATTAACGCTCTCTCTTGACAGCTATGGCGCAAATGCCATTTATGTGGAAAAAGGTCCCCTGCTCATCGATGATGAAGCAGAGATCACTGTAGAATCCAGCGGCTATGTCATTTATCTGAATAATGCCAGAGGCACTAACCCCCTCATCAGCATCAAGGATGATGCAAAGCTCATCTTCAACAAGAAAGACCATAAAGACCGCAATATCCTTCTCACAAAAAAATCCAAAGTGCAGACTTCTTCTAACTGGCTGGATTATGCAGAAGTAGAGGATACATGGGATCAGGATTATATCAATCTGGTGGCTAAGGAAACCGTAAAAACACCGGAAAAGGAAGAACCCCCCGTTTCTACCGAAAAGCCCGATGATTCCCGGAAACAGAACGAATACAAGATCGTTATCGGCAGCCCTTCTATTGAAAAAAACGGAAAAATCTCCTACACAGCAGATGTTTCCCCTTACCTGAGCAATGGTTATACGATGCTGCCTCTGCGGGCTCTGCTGGAAGTTTCCAACCCTGAACAGGAAGTAAAATGGAGTGCCGAACAGAAAGCTGCATATACCTTCGTAAACAATAAACTGGTAGTGATCAGCCCCGGTCAGGATACTTATAAAAAAGGTACAGAAAAAATCGAACTTTCCACCCCTGCTGAAACAAAGAACGGCAGATTGTTCGTTTCCCTGCGGGATTGGATGAGCATTATGGAAATCGACGGTTCTCAGCTGGACTGGGATTCCAGAACAAAAACTGTAACATTAACGTACTAAGCATGATAAAAAGCCCCTCTCAAGAGGGGCTTTTGTGTTATAATCGAAGTATACCAAAACCGGAAAGGATGATCCCCATGAAAGAAGCGACCTTTACACTTTACGATAGAAACACATGGCCCCGCAGCAGCCATTTCGAGTATTACACCAAAGGCTTTGTCAAATCCGTCAACAGCATTACCGTACGGCTGGATGTATCCCATTTCCTGGCAGAAACAAAAAAACGGGAACTGCGGTTCTTTCCTGCCTTCGCAGCCCTGACAGGGCAGGTCATCGCCAATATCCCCGAAATGTGTACGAATATCGATGAAAACGGGAACCCGGGATATTATTCCTACCTGAATCCCAATTTCACCATCTTCCACGAAGATGATAAGACCTTCTCCGATGTTTGGAGCCCCTATGACGAGGATTTTGATACCTTCTACAACAATCTGCTGACCGATGCGGAAACCTACAAAGATAAAAAGGGCATCAAGGTAAAAGAAGGACAGCCGAAAAACTTTTTCTGCATCTCCTGTGTGCCCTGGCTCAGTTATGAAGCCTATTGCCCTGTGAATTACGGCGGCATGCCCAATCTCTTCCCCCTCATCACCTTCGGGAAATATGCAGAGGAAAAAGGCAAAACCACTTTGCCCTTCACCCTGACCATCAGCCACGCTGTGATGGATGGATACCATTTATCCAAATTCTTTGGCGACCTGCAGAATGCTTTGGATACATTTTAAGGAGGCGTTTTTGTGAAAATCGCAGTCAGCGCATGCCTTTTGGGGCATAATTGCAAATATAACGGCGACAACAACCGCAGCCAGAAGGTTTTGCATTTTATTGAAGGCCATGAAGTCATCCCAGTCTGTCCGGAAGTGGCAGGCGGTCTGCCCATTCCCAGAATCCCTGTGGAATTGCAGAATGGCAGAGCCATCAATGCCAATGGAGAAGATGTGACAGAATTTTTCCAAGCAGGCACAGAAAAGACTATAGCAAAGCTGGCGGAAGAACATATCGATCTTGCTATCCTTCAGCCCCGCAGCCCTTCCTGCGGCTGCAAACAAATCTATGACGGCACATTCAGCAAAACCCTTATCGATGGCAAGGGTATGTTTGCCCAAGCCTTGGCGGAGGCGGGCATCCCTATGATGGATGCAACTGAAATTCCTGAAAAATAAATCGAATCGTTTAAAAAATATGCCCTGAACATTTTGTTCAGGGCTTGTCTCATTTTTTTCCAGAATATTTATTTTGCAAAAAATAATTAAACAGAATAAGCAGAGGTGCCATAACGGCATAAAATATAATATTTTCAGGAGTAAAGTTATACGTATTGGATACCTCTCCATATTCCAGAAAATATCTGCAAACCATTCCCAAAAGCGTCATACCAACTGACAACAAACCAACCTTTTTCCACTCTTCCTTCTTATAAAAATGGAATACCGCTTTTCCTACCTCACAATATACAAGAACAAAGAAGGCTAATTCGAGCCCTTTCAACGGAGAATAGTCGCTCCAAAGAGGAAAATAGAAGCATCCGAAAAAAATCACAAACCCCCAGAGAATCACCTTTATTACGCCGACACGATTGTTCCTTTTCGCCCAGGCAGCCAGAAAACCCACTCCCACACCTGCTAAAAGCAGTATGAAAATCAAAATATAAAACGGGTTCATTCAATCACCTCATTTTCTCTGTCTTTTTTTCATTGTATCAGGTGGCCCTTTTCTGTTCAACAAAATAAAAAAAAGTGAAAGAAAATCTTAAGATTCACAGATTCTCTTTCACTTTTATTTTTTACATTACAATACCTTTGCCAGGAACTGTTTGAGACGGTCGCTCTTAGGATTTTCGAAGATCTCTTTGGGAGTCCCTTCTTCTACCTGTTTGCCATCTGCCATAAACATCACGCGTGTGCCAACTTCCTTTGCGAAGCCCATTTCGTGGGTAACAACGACCATTGTCATATTATCATGAGCCAGCTGTTTCATTACTTCCAGAACTTCACCAACCATTTCAGGGTCCAGGGCAGAAGTAGGTTCGTCAAACAGCATCACTTCAGGTTCCATGCACAGGGCACGAACGATAGCAATACGCTGTTTCTGACCGCCGGAAAGCTGAGAAGGATATGCATTGGCTCTGTCTTCCAGACCAACACGCTTCAGCAGTTCCATTGCCATTGCTGTGGCTTCTGCTTCGCTTTTTTTCCGCAGCTTCATGGGTGCAATGATCATATTTTTCAGTATCGTCATATGGGGGAAGAGGTTGAAATGCTGGAACACCATACCCATTTTCTGGCGATGGATATTGATGTCTGTTTTTTCATCTGTAATATCTGTGCCTTCAAAGAAGATGCTGCCGCCTGTGGGCACTTCCAACAGGTTCAGGCAACGCAGAAACGTAGATTTACCAGAGCCGGAAGGGCCGATGACAACGACAACTTCGCCCTGTTTGATTTCTGTATTGATGCCATCCAACGCCTTGATGGCACCGCCTTTATAATATTTCTGCAGATTTTCTACTTTAATCAAGGTTTCATTAGCGTTCACTGTTTCTCAACCTCCTTTCAAGGATACCCACCAGATATGTGAAGAACATTACCATTACCAGATAGATGATGGCAACGCCGATCAAAGGCATAAATGCTTCATAAGTACGGCTGCGGATAATATCGCCGCCCTTTGTCAGATCCTGCAAACCAACATAGCCTGCAACAGATGTTTCCTTTAGCAGTACAATAAATTCATTTGCCAATGCAGGCAACACGTTTTTGAACGCCTGTGGAATGATGATATACTGCATGGTCTGCACAAAATTGAAGCCCAGGCTGCGGCCTGCTTCAAACTGACCCTGGTCGATGGACATGATGCCGCTGCGGAAGATCTCCGCAACGTACGCTGCAGAGTTCAAGCCGAACGCCAGCACTGCTACAAGGATCTTATTATTCGAAGATACCAGAATAACAAAATACATGATCATCAGCTGTACAACAACGGGTGTACCGCGGATAACAGTCAAATAGACTTTGCAGAGCAGGTTCATCACAGAAAGGATGAATTTGCTGAACCCTCGCATAGAACTGCTGTTTTTATCATAAGTAGAGCGGATGATGGCGATGATGATACCCATGGCGATGCCCAGCAGCACTGCAAAAAATGTGACCTGCAGTGTGACTACCAGACCGTCTGCGATATATTTCCAACGATCATCCTGAATGAAGTTGAATATAAATTTTTCTTTCAAGCTCATTCCAAAGATTCCTCCTTTTCTCCGTTTTCAATCACAAAACAGGGGTGGACTTTCGCCACCCCTGAAGCATTTTGTGTCAAGACTGATTGAAAATTATTCAGCACTGATGTATTTGTCGATGATGCTCTGTACTGTGCCATCAGCGATCAGTTCCTGCAAAGCTGCATTTACCTGTGCTGTCAGTTCACTGTCTTTTGCCAGGCAAATTGCATAATCTTCTACTGCATATTCTGTATCCAGAATTACCAGACCTTCGTTTGCTGCAACGAATTCTTTTGCGGGCTGGTTATCGATAACAACACAGTCGATTTTGCCCTGTGTCAAAGCCAGAACAGCATCAGCACCCTTAGGGAAACGTTCTACTGTACCCAGACCTGCATCAGCGATATCGCCTGTTGTGTAGATATCACCTGTTGTACCTGTCTGTACGCCTACTACGTGAGAAGCGCCTTCTGCAAACAGATCATCAACGGATGTGATGTCGGAACCTTCTTTTACGATAACTACCTGCACACCTGTTGCATAGGAATCGGAGAAGTCAACGCTCTGCAGACGATCTTCTGTTACTGTCATACCAGCCATACCGAAGCTTGCTTTGCCGCTTGTTACTGCGGGGATGATAGAATCGAATGCCATATCTTCGATTTTGAATTCCATACCCAGTTTTTCAGCGATTGCTGCACCGATTTCAGCATCGATACCAACGATGTCGCTGCCTTCGTAGAATTCGTAAGGAGGGAATTCTGCGTTTGTAGCCATGATCAGTGTTTCGCCTGTTGCTGCTGCATCATCTGCTGCAGGTTCTTCGGAGCTGCCGCCGCAGCCAACCAGAGAAGTCATCATTGCAAATACCATTGTTGTAGCCAAAAGGCCTTTCATAAATTTTTTCATAATAGTCTTCCTCCCAAGTTTATACACTTTTTTTCGTGTTATTTTATAAATGGAATTATACTCGCCAAGTGCATAAAATACAATAACCAAATTCAACTATAAATTATATTTTTTGAAATATTTTTTAGTAAAAATATACATAAACAGCAGGATTACCATAAAAAAAGGCGGTTTTCTTCGAAAAAACCGCTTTTTTGTTTCCGGCACAACATTGCATAAAACAATGCATAAATCAATTTTATACACAAACCGTATACAGTGTTCTTTTTATCCTCATTGCATCTCCAACCCCACTTATCAATGGACATTCTTATTGATAAATTCCGGTTCGACTTTGGAATACATGATCTTCTGTTCCGAATACAGACCATAGTAGCCGGAAAGCATATAGCTGATGGCGCAGCAAAGGGCATAATAGGCTGTTCCACGGAAATCGAACAGCTCGATACAAAGCATGATAGATGCCAAAGGGCAGTTTGTCACGCCGCAAAAAACCGCTGCCATCCCCAGGGAAGCCGCAAAAGCGGCAGGCAGCCCCATCAAAGGCCCCACGATACAGCCAAAGGTCGCCCCAATAAAGAAGGAAGGGACGATCTCGCCGCCTTTGTAGCCCGCCCCCAGCGTCAATGCTGTAAAAAGGATCTTCAGTAAGAATGCCTCTGTTTTGGCATCCCCATTCAGGGCTTTGACAATGATATCCATACCTGCGCCGTTATAATCTCTGCAGCCTACCAAATAGGTGGCCACAATCACGATACAGCCGCCAACAAAAACCCTTACCATAGGATTCTTGAAATATTTCCGATAGGCATGGCCTGTATGCTCCATCACAATACAAAACAAAACACTCAGCACCGCACAAAGGATCCCCAGCACTGCTACCAGCCAACAGTTCTCCAGACCAATGGCTTCCGGGATGCCCACAATCTCAAAAGCAGTGGGCCTAATGCCGACAACTTTGGAAAGACCCGATGCTACCAAGGCAGAAATGATACAGGGCACGATGGCAGAATAATGCATGACCCCAACGGTGATGACTTCCATGGCAAAGATCACTGAGGTCAGTGGTGTGCCAAACAAAGCAGCGAACCCAGCCGCCATACCACACATGGTCATGATCCGTTCTTCTTTTTCATTCAATTGAAAATTTCGCCCAAAGCTGGAAGCGATGCTGCCGCCCAGCTGCAGTGCAGCCCCTTCCCTGCCGGCAGAACCGCCCAGTAAATGGGTCACCACCGTACTGAAAAAGATCAGCGGTGCTGTTTTCAAGGTAACTGGTTCATTGGAGCGCACAGCCACCAGGATGAAATTGGTCCCCCTGTCCTTTTCCATCCCCGCCAGGCGATAGGCCAGCACGATGGCAAGACCGCCCACTGGCAAAAGCCAGATCAGCCAAGGATTTGCCATGCGAACTTCCGTCGCCCATTCCAGCGACAGATGGAACGCGATCCCCACCAGACCAATGACAAAGCCAATGCAAAGACCGCCGCAGCTCCACATAACAAAATGTATCAGATTATTTTCACTTCTGTCAAATTTATCCTGATATTTTCCAAATAAATGCTTGCCCAAAGGGTCTTCCCTCCCTTTTTCCGTTTTTTCTACAGTAGTATACATCAGCATAATTCTGCCTGCAACCATTTTTACACAAGAAAAGTGCCTGATTTTCCAGTGTTCGTTTCAAAAAACACCTGCAGAAGATCAGACACTTTTTTTCTTACAATCGATAGGGGTCGTGGATCAGGGGCTTGCCTTCTTTATCCAGCAACGGTGTCAGCCCGCCGGAATATCCGCCGGAATGGTAAAGATACTGTATTCCTGTTTCTCTATCCACCCAAATTTCCATTACATTGCTCACGCCCTGACTATAGATTTTCTCAAATCTGTCATCCACTTTATCGCCCATATATTTTGCCATAGCTTATTCCTCCTCTTTTTCTTCTGTTATGCTTTCTTCGTCCTCTTCTTCCTCCCAAAGAGGGATGCTGACAACAGCCTTGAACAGATCTCCATCCACTTGGATGCCAAAGGTACCATCTTGAATTTCCGCCAAGCTTTGGGTGATGGAAAGACCCAGACCGGAGCCTTCCGTCGTTCTGGAAGCATCCCCCCGAACAAAACGTTCCGTCAGGCGGGTCTCATCGAAATCAATGGGTGCCGCAGAAATATTTTTCATCACAAGGATGCCGTATCCGTCCATTTTAAAGATATCCACATACACCCGGGAATGGGGCATGGAATACTTGATAACATTGGAAAAAAGGTTTTCCAGAATCCGCCACATATGCCCACCATCGGCATGGATAAAAACAGGCTCTGCACAGCTGATTTTAAAGGTCAGCCCCACCGCTTCCATCTTATCCTCCATCTCGCCCATAGCCTGCAGGGTCAGCTGTTTATAATCCACCCGCATCTTCGTTACGGTCAGATTGCCGCTGGAAGCCTTGCTGGCTTCGATCAGGTCTTCAATGAGCTGCTTCAGGCGATAGGATTTTTCATGAAGGATATCCACATAGCCGCTGGCCCTTTCATTTTCCAGCTTTTCTTTTTTCAGCAGATCCACATAAGAAATAATGGAGGTCAAAGGTGTTTTCAGGTCATGGGAAACATTGGTGATCAGCTCTGCTTTCATCCGTTCCCCCTTGACCGCATCATCCACGGCATTTTTCAGCCCTACCTGGATATTCGCCACATCCTCCGCAAAGTTCAGGAAGGAAGGCGAAATCTTATTCAGATCCAAAGGATAGGAGAAATTCCCCTTGGAGCTTTCCTTAACAGAAACCATGATTTCCTTCAAAGAACGCAGGGCACGGATGAACCAATACATACACAAAACATTGAACAAAACCAAGCCGATTCCCGCCAACAGGCTGAACTTCGGATGTCCATAATAGGGAGCCATGACCATCATGCCCATGATGACACAGTTGCCCAGGCCATAGCACAGCATAACAATGACCATCCAGCCGCGGAAGGTCTTGCCGGTAAAAAGCTCGCTCATCCTGCGGATAGATGCGGAGATCCATGTGTTTCTGAAAAAGCTTCTGTCCTTAAACTGCCTTGCAGCAGAAAGAACATAGCTCAGCAGCACTGCCACAGCCACCAGATAGAGGGTGCCTAAAATCGTCGCAAAAACATAGTTCCAGAAAACCACGCGCCCCTGCAGGATGATCTCTATCAGGGTCGTTGCCACCGTAAATGCAACCCCGTAAAGAAGGAACACCAGAAGGAAATGAATCTCATTATACAGGCGGTCTACCACTGTGAACTGTACTTTACCGCCTTTTTCCTTCTGCCCTGTGACCCGTATCAGATAGATCATACATGCCAAAAGCCCCAGCAGAGACAACGCGAAGACCGCAAACAGAATGGGGATGCTCTGCTTTGCAAAGCCAAAATCCTGCCACAGGTCATAAAATTCATCCCCCGGCAAAAGAGGATCTCGAATAGCACCGTAAAACTTAAAATTGCTCTCCTCCAGAATAGAGTTATCGTACACATCGAAATAATAGGGGTTTTTCCCCAGATGGTCGCTGCTGAAGCCGGCGGACAGAACCAGCGTACGCTCCGCTTCACCGATCTCGCTCTTGGACGTATTGCCGCCGATCACATTCCCATTTTCATCCTCTACGTAATAAAGGAAGTTTTTCATCCCATCCAGATAACGGACGCAGTTTTTATATTCATCCAGCTGCCTCTGAATGTACATCTTATAATAAGAAGGCAGACGGCTTTCCACCAGTTCTTCATATTCTGTCAGGTTTTCATGGAGACTTTCCGGAATGTTTCCATAAACGATCAGTCCATCATAGGTCTCGTTGACCTCCGTATTGCCGGTGATGACCCCATCTATGATACCATAATACCGTTTAAAGCCATTGAGCAATTCTTCCCGATCCACAGCCAAGCCCGCTTCAATGCGCCCTTCGCTCTGGTAATAGATATCTGCCAGCACCGCCTGGTCTAAGGTATTGCTGAAAAATTCGCAAAATTCTTCCGTATCATAAACCGTATCCGCATTGATGACGTCCCAATTCCATTCCTTTGAAATATTCACCGCCACAATGCCACAGAAAAAAATAGAGATGGCACAGGCAAAAAACAGCACTGCCGCAGCGACCTTGAATTTCATTTGATACGCTTTAGATTTTTTCGATTTTGTAGCCAATCCCCCACACCACCTTCAGATATCTCGGTTCCTTTGGATTGATCTCAATTTTTTCACGGATACGGCGAATATGTACAGACACCGTATTTTCCGGAGCAAAGGAAGCTTCATTCCAAACTTTTTCATATATTTCGTCGATAGAGAACACTTTTCCCGCATTTTCCATCAGCAGCTGCAGGATCCCGTATTCTGTCGCCGTCAGCTTGATCTTTTCTCCTTCCACCCGCACTTCCTTGGCATCCTTATCCAATTCGATGCCGCCGATGCGGATGATATTGTTTTTCTCCGCAATGCTGCCCAGGGCTGTATAGCGGCGCATGAGGCTTTTTACACGAGCCATCAGTTCCAGAGGATTGAAGGGCTTGGTAATATAATCATCCGCCCCGAAATTCAGCCCCAAAATCTTATCCGTATCTTCCGATTTGGCAGAGAGGATAATGATAGGGATATTCAGTGTTTCTCTGATCTTCACTGTGGCATTCAGTCCATCCATCTCCGGCATCATCACGTCCAGCAAAATCAGGTGAATTTCATTTTCTTCCAATGCCTGCAGGGCTTCCAGACCATTATATGCCTTGATGACATTGTAGCCTTCCTGTTTCAAATAAATCTCAATGGCATCTACAATGCTTTTATCATCATCACAAACCAAAATATTGAATTGTTCCATATGCTTATCCCCCTTTTTCAAACTACTTCCTAGATTATATCATACATAATTTATTTTACAAAAAAACAGATTTTTCCTTACAAAAATCTTAAGATATCGGAAAAAGATATTTTTTGAAAAAAATCATAAAAAATGTGTTGACAAAAATATAATCCTGCTATATACTAATCTAAGTTGCGGGTCATTAGCTCAGTCGGTAGAGCACTGGACTTTTAATCCAGGTGTCCCGGGTTCGAGTCCCGGATGACTCATCATAAAAACCAAGGTATTGATTACCTTGGTTTTTTATTTTAAAAGAAAAGAATCTAGTTCCTATCTACAAAAGAAAAAAGAGGTGATTTCATGGCAAAAGATATGACAATCGGCTCCCCTGCCAAACAGATCTTATTTTTTTCCATCCCCCTATTGATTGGGAATCTATTTCAACAATTTTATAATATGGCGGATACCTTTATCGTAGGCCGCACCCTTGGCAGCAATGCATTGGCAGCCGTAGGCTGCACCGGTGGGCTGACCTTTCTGCTGCAAGGCTTTGCCACAGGTACCACCGCAGGCATGTCCATCGTCACAGCCCAGCGCTTTGGTGCCCAGGATGAGGAAGGCGTAAAGCGCAGCTTTGCCGTCTCCTGCCTCATCAGCATCCTGGTGACCATCGCCCTGACCATCTTTGGGCTTTTGGCGACAGGCCCTTTGCTGCGGATTTTGCGTACACCTGCGGAAATCTTCGACGATGCATATCGTTATTTTATCTTCATCGTAGGCGGCCTGGCCTCCTGTATGCTGTTTAACCTGATGTCCAACGCCATGCGTGCCGTTGGGGACAGCATCAGCCCCCTGGTCTTTCTGGTCATCGCCTGCGTGCTGAATATCATTCTGGACTGGACTTTCATCCTGCATCTGGGTATGGGCGTAGAAGGTGCAGCCATCGCTACCCTTGTAGCACAGTTCCTTTCCGGCTTTCTCTGCATTTTTTATATCAAATGGAAAGTACCCGTTCTGCAAATTGGTATGAAGCATTTCAAATGCACCGCGGAAGACTGGCGGCTGCATTTCAAGTTAGGGCTGCCCATGGGGTTCCAAAGCTCTATCATCGCTCTGGGAACCATTGTTGTACAATTTGCCCTGAACACCCTGGGTACCACAGAGATCGCCGCATATACAGCTGCATCCAAGCTGGATAATCTGGGGATCCTGCCGCTGATGTCCTTTGGTATCGCCATGGCGACATATGTTGGTCAGAATCACGGTGCAAACAAACCCCACCGTATCCGTCAGGGCATTTTCCAGTGCAGCCTGATGTCCATTGCCTTTGCAATTTTCATCGGTGTCATTGATGTATGCTTCGGCGACAGCCTTTCTGCCCTCTTCCTGTCAGGGGATGCAGTTGCCATCAGGCTTTCCCATGAATACCTGATCGTGAATGGGGTCTGCTATTCTCTGCTGGCGCTGCTGTTCGTGTTCCGCTATTCCCTGCAGGGGCTTGGGTACAGCTTTGTTCCCACAGTGGCAGGCATTGCCGAATTGGTGATGCGAAGCATTTGTGCCATTGCGCTGACCTCTGTCATCGGCTATGCAGGCACCTGTATCGCCAACCCGCTGGCATGGATCGGCTCTCTCACGCCCCTTTCCATCGCCCTGATCCCCATTTTAAAACGGATGCCCAAAAAAGATCCCGAAAAAGATATCCCCGTATAAACGAAAAGTCCCAAATCAAATGATTTGGGACTTTTTTACTATGTATGTTATTCTACTTCACCTTCTGCAATAGCTTCTTTTTTCGCCTTCGCAGTTGTTCTTTTCTTCTTCGCTTTTTCGCCGGCAGTTACTTCTTTCAGCTTTTTTACTTCTTCAAATTCCCGTTCCATATTCACACCCGCCATGTCATACCCGCGGATGCCTTCGTTCGGGTCATCTGTCAATGCTTCCCGACTGAAGCTATTGACACGTTCGATACCTCTTACATCGTGGAAAATGGATGCTGCTCCATTGGTACAGCCGCTCTTGCATGCCATACCTTCGATCAGATTTTCTTCCAGTCTGCCAAAGGAAGCCAGCTTCATGGCTTTGATACATTCTTCGATCCCATTGCAGCGGATAGGGTTGATTTCAGTTTCGATCCCTTCCAGCTTCGCCACACGGCGTACGCTTTCTGCCACTCCACCGGTTCTGGCAAAGATACGTCCATAGGAAGAAGGATCTCCCGCAGAGATCTCCGTCAGTTCTGCCAGGTCCATATTTCTCGCATCGAAAATAGCTCTCAGTTCTTCAAAAGTCAGTACATAATCTACTGCGCCCTTAACATCTTCCTGCTTGATCTCTACCTTTTTGGCTGTGCAGGGGCCAATGAAGATAACGCGGGCCTTTTTGTCTTTGGCACGGATAGCTCTGGCCATGGCGATCATAGGAGAAACTGTGGTGGATACATGATCCATATATTCAGGATGGTTCTTTCTGACATAATCTACGAAAGCAGGACAGCAGGAGGTTGTTTTCCATTTCTTTTCGCCAATGGTATTCACAAATTCTTCTGTTTCCGCCAAGGCCACCATATCGCCGCCAATGGCACCCTCAACCACCTCATAGAAACCAAGTTCCTTGATGCCGGCAAATACCTGACCTACTTTTACACTGCTGAACTGGCTGGCTACCGCAGGGGCAACAACCGCATATACATGATAGCTGGTATTGTTCCAGGAATCCCGCAGCAATGTCAGCACATCCAGAACAAAGGATTTATCCACAATGGCACCGAAGGGACACTGATGGACACAGGCACCGCAGGAAATACATTTTTCATGGTCGATCATTGCTTTTCTGTTTTCATCCATCTTCACGGCACCTACGGAGCAGGCACGCATACAGGGACGCATAACTTCACTGATGGCACCAAAAGGACATACCTGTTTGCAGCGGCCACATTCGATGCACAGTTCCTGATTGATATATGCTCTGTGGTTCACAATAGAAATCGCACCTTTGGGGCAGTTTTCCTGACATTTATGCCCCAGACAGCCACGACAGGAGTCGCTGACTACAAAGCGGTCGATGGGACATTCATCGCAGGCAGAATCCAGTACATTGATAACCAGATTATCTTTTGTAGGTTCTAAAACCAGATGCACACGATCTTCGATGATATGGCGTTCCTTGTAGACACAGCAGCGGAACGATGCCTTTGGACCGGGAATGATGGATTCAGCGATCTCTTTTTCTGAGAAAAAGCCTTTTTCCAATGTCCCCTGGAAAAAACGGCTGGCAACTTCTTTATTTACCAGATATTTGATGTATTGTACGTTACTTTCAAAATTATTCATAGACCTCTCCTACCCTCTTTTCAACAAAAAAGCATTACAACAAAAGCGCACGCCCAAAGCACATACTGATACGTTCGGAAACATACGCTCATCATACCCAAAATTTCATCTCATATTGCTACTCTATTCTCATTCTAGCACACATTTATTTCGCATACAAGGTAATTTCGCCGGAAAAGTGTTCAAACATTTTTAAACTTTTAAAGTTTTTTTAGATGTTTTTCACTTTATATTCATTTCAAGTATTTGTTGAACTTTCCTATTTTTTCCAGAAGAATAAAACTCCCTTCCCGTACCATTTCTCCGCAGGAAAAAAACCTCTCTCTGCTGGAAAACAGAAAGAGGTTTTCGGTTACTTTTTTCAACAATTTTCTATTTTTGATTCCAATGGCAGACAGATACACATGGTGGTTCCCTTGCCAATTTCGCTTTCGATAGAAACATCGCCCCCGTGCAAAGCCGCGCCATGCTTGACAATGGAAAGCCCCAGACCTGTTCCGCCGCTCTCTGCAGAACGGCTGGCATCCACACGATAAAATCTCTCGAAAATACGATCCTGTTCTTCTTTGGCGATACCAATGCCCGTATCTGCCACTTTTAGAAGAAGTTTTTCCCCCTCTTTTTTCAAAATCAGGCGTACTTCTCCATTGGGCTTGTTATATCGAATGGCATTATCACATAGATTATAGACCATTTCCGTCAAAATCTGTTTCACCCCAAACAGCTGTACAGGCTCTGTCTGTATCAACAGCTTTACCTGTTGTTTTTCCGCCTGAGGCTGCAATCTTTCACAAACCTCCTGCACCAGTGCATCCATTTCTACCGATTCCTTTTCCAAAAGGCTTTCCTTTTCATCCAGTTTGGAAAGCTTGATGATATCCTGTATCATATCGATGAGCCGCTGGGCTTCATCGTAAATCTTCCCTGCGAAATTGCCCATATCTTCCGGGGGAACGATGCCGCTTTTCATGATCTCCGCAAAGCCGGAAATAGAAGTCAGGGGCGTTTTCAGCTCATGGGAAACATTGGCTGTAAATTCCCGACGCAGCCGTTCCCGTTCCTCTTTTTCCGTTGCATCAAAAAGGATGAGGATGACCCCGGCAGTTTCCCCATCACGAAAAACAGGGTTTGCATAGACCTGACAGATCTTCCCATTCAATTCCAGGCGTTCCTCCCGATGTTCCCCTGCCAGGGCACCTTCCACGCCACGGCGGAATGCTTCGCTGCGGTTCAGGGAAAATACATTTTTTCCCTCTTCCACACAGTCAATTCCCAGCAAGCGCAAAACACCTTCGTTATAGGAAAGGACATCCCCTTCCCCATCCAACACCAGCAGCCCCTCCTGCATATTGGCTGTGATGGTATCAAATTCCTCTTTTCTGCGCTTCAGCTCCGCCATCTGCCGATGGATCTCCCGATTCTGCACAGCGATACGGCGCAGCAAGGGCGTCAATTCTTCATAGACCTCCGCACGATCGGGATGCTCCAGATCGATCTCATTGATGGGGCTGGTGATATTTTTTGCTGTCTGAAATGCCAAAAACAAAGAAACACCTACCATAGCCGCCAAAATCAATACCAGTGGAAAAGTCATCGTAAAAAAGATCGCCAGAATGCTCATGGTTTCCACAGCCAGCCGCAGGACACTGCCATCCTTCAGCTGCAAAGCAAAGTAGAGGGTCTTTTTGGAAAGGGTCGAAGAATTTCGTTGGCTTTCCCCTGCTCCTTCTTCCATGGCTTCTATGACTTCCTCACGGTCTCCGTGGTTTTCCATTTCGGATGGATCTGCCACAGAATCATATAAAACCGTCCCGTCGGCATCGATCCACGTGATACGGGTATCTGCATTTTTGACTTTTTCCAGATATTCCATCCCATCTATTTCCATTCCCCGGGCAATATAACTGGCTTCCCGCTGCAATTCCTCTGTCATTTCCACAGAAGAATATCGATACATCATCCCCATGATGAGAACAGAAACGGAAAGCATCACTGCCGTTGCTACCAGGAAGATGGCACGAAAAATACGATTCGTCATAGATTTCCTCCTATTTTATAGCCGACGCCGCGGACGGTTTCGATATATTCTCCACATTTCCCCAGCTTTTGGCGCAGGGTACGGATATGTACATCCACCGTACGATTCTCCCCATCAAAACCATAGCCCCAGATACTGTTCAGCAGTTGGTCTCTGGTCAAAACACGGCCTTTATTCTCCATCAGCAAGCAAAGCAGTTCGAATTCCTTCAGGGTCAATGTCACCTCTGCGCCATCAACTCTGACCTCATGGCGAGTCTGATTGACGGAAAGACTGCCCATGCTGTAGACCACCTCTGCCTCATTTCTTTCCGTGCGGCGCAGCAGTGCTTTTACCCTTGCCAGCAATTCCATCATACTGAAGGGCTTTGCCACATAATCATCGGCACCGCTATCCAGCCCCATGATCTTATCATATTCGCTGCTTTTTGCTGTCAGCAGGATGATAGGCAGTTTTTTCGTATGGGGGGCTTGTCTCAGTTTTTTCAAAATACTGATGCCATCCTCTTCCGGCAGCATCAGGTCCAATAATACCAGATCGGGCAGCTTCGTTTCACAGGCATGCCAAAAAGCGGAAGGCTTTTCGAAGCCTTCTGCCTGAAATCCTGCACTATGGAGGGTATATGCCACCAATTCCCGAATACTGTTATCGTCTTCTACCAAATAAATCAGCATGAAAACACCACCTTAAATCAGAGACTGTTCATTGATCATCAATTTGAACTGCAGTCCCAGTTTTTCTGCAGCCTTGCGGCACAAAATCATACGTTCCAGAAAAATTTCAAAATAATCCATCACAGAGCCATAATGGGTATCTACCGATAATTTCAACTTGATCAGGCTATGCTCCTGATTGATCTTCAGGATGGATTTTTCTACAGAATAGTTCACTCTGTCGTGGATATCGAAGGTTTTCTTATCCTGATTGCGAACACGGCTGCGGCGTACGTCAGATTTATCCGCCAGAATCAATGCAGCCGCAATAGAATTGACAGGCACACCTGTGCCTTCATCATGGTTGCCAATCGCTGTCACCACCGTTGCGATATCCTCCGCAGGCAGATCCATCCGGTCCAGAATACGGAAAGCCATGACTGCCCCGCTCTGGGAATGTTCGGAGCGATTGACCAGATTGCCGATATCATGCAGATATGCAGCGATCATGCCCAGTTCCACTTCGTGCTGGGAATAGCCCAGGGTTTCCAAAATATATTTTACATTTTCCGCCACCTTTGTCACATGGGCAAAGGAATGCTCTGTATAGCCCAGTGCCGCCAGGGATTCGTCGGCTTTTTGGATATAGGTGCGGATCGCATCATTTTGCTTGATTTGTTCGTATGTGATCATTTTCTCTCCTCTTCTGCCGCTACGTGCTGTCCTGTGATGGAGAATTCGACCCATTCTGCGATATTGGTCGCATGGTCGCCAATGCGTTCCAGGTATTTTGCGATCATCAGCAGGTCGATACAGAATTCACCGTTGGCTCTGTCCTCCCCAATCAAACTGATAATTTCTTCCTTTACTTTATCAAACAATTCATCTACCACATCATCGTATTTCATCACAGACCGGGCTAGTTCAAGGTCTTTTTTTACGAAGGAATCTACGCTGTCTGTTACCATTTTTACCGTAGCCCTTGCCATATCCTGAATATGCAACTTGCTTTTGGTATCATGGTCGTTCATGACAGCCATGATCTCTGCGATATCCCCCGCCTGATCGCCAATGCGCTCCATATCGGAGATCATCTTCAAGGCGGAAGAGATAGCCCGCAGGTCCTTTGCCACAGGCTGCTGCTGCAGCAAAAGCCGCATACAAAATGTTTCGATATCCCGTTCCATACGGTCAATTTCGTTATCCTTTTCAAATACGGTCTGTACCACAGACTTATCATATTTGATGAGGGCAGAGACAGAAGCTGTAATGGCCTCTTCACACAAAGCCCCCATTTTGATCAGTTCCACATTCAGCTGTTCCAGCTGAGAATCAAAACGACTGCGTACCATAACTTAACCAAACCTCCCTGTAATATAATCCTCTGTGCGCTGATCTTTTGGCATAGAGAATAATGCTTCTGTTTTATCATATTCTACCACTTCACCCAGGAGGAAGAAGGCTGTATTATCGGAAATGCGAGTCGCCTGCTGCATATTATGGGTCACCATGATGATAGTGTACTCTTTTTTCAATTCCAGCGCAAGTTCCTCGATACGGGAAGTGGAAATGGGGTCAAGGGCGGATGTAGGTTCATCCATCAGCAACACTTCCGGCTGCACCGCCAAAGCCCGGGCAATACAAAGCCGCTGCTGCTGTCCGCCGGACATCCCCAATGCGTTCTTTTTCAGTCTGTCTTTTACTTCATCCCAGATGGCTGCATCCCGCAGGGCTTTTTCCACGATCTCATCCAGCTGCACCTTGGAGCGGATGCCATGGGTTCTGGGACCATAAGCGATATTATCATAGATGCTCATGGGAAAGGGATTGGGCTTCTGGAACACCATGCCTACTCGTTTCCGCAGTAGGTTGATATCCATGCCTCTGTAGATATCCTCCCCATCCAATAAGACCTGCCCTGTGATCTTGCAGCCTTCCACCAGATCATTCATACGGTTCAGGCTTTTCAGCAAAGTAGATTTGCCGCAGCCGGAAGGACCGATAAATGCAGTGATCTCCTTTTCGGGCAGCTTTAAGTTGATATTTTTTAAGGCTTTGAAATCACCATAGTATAAATCCAGATTGGATACAGAAATTTTACTTTTGTCCATTATGCTTTTACACCAGCTTTCTTTGCAATAAAGGAGGACAATGCGTTGATACATACTACCATAACCAGCAGGATGACCGCTGTCGCATAGGCCTGCTCCATATATAAACCTTCATTCAACAGTGCGTACATATGTACCGCCAGCGTACGCCCGGAGGAAAACAGCCCATCCGCCACCTGCGCCGCTGTACCTGCGGGATAGAGCAAAGCTGCCGTTTCCCCAACGATACGACCAATGGCAAGGATGACGCCGGAAAGGATACCCGGCACCGCCGAGGGCAGAACCACACGGAACACCGTCCGCAGCTTGCCCGCCCCCAATCCAAAGCTGCCTTCTCTGTAAGCATCGGGTACTGCCTGCAGGGCTTCCTCCGTGGTTCGCATAATCAGGGGCAGGATCATGATGGACAGCGTCAAGGCACCGCCCAGAATGGAATAGCCCCAGCCCAGATAGATATTGAAGAACAGATACCCAAACAGACCAAAAACGATAGAAGGAATACCCGATAAGGTTTCCGTGGTCAGTCTGACGATAGAGATAAATTTATTTCCTCGCTTTGCATATTCCACCAGATAGATGGCAGAGCAGACCCCCGCAGGAACCGCAAACAGCAGAGACATCACCGTAATGGTGACCGTATTGATGATGGCAGGCATCATGGAAACATTGGTGGTATTATATTCCCATTCAAACAGCTCTGGTTTCAGGTTTGGGATGCCCTTTGCCAGAATATAGACCAGCAGAGCCACCAGCACCGTCAGTGTGATCACCGCGGAAAGCACCACCAGCGCCGCCAGAAAGAAGGAAAATGGATTTCTTTGATAAGCTGCTATCCTTTCCCGGAAGGATTGTTGATTCATGGCTTTCATCAGTCAGACCTCCTTTTCAGCATAGAGAAACAAAGATTGATGATGAGGATAAAGACAAACAGCACCACCGCTGTCCCCAGCAGGGCCTGTCTGTGCAGGTCTGCCGCATAGCCCATTTCCATAACGATATTGGCTGTCATGGTTCTGACGCCGCTGAAAATGCTGTTGGGGATGACAGGCTGATTCCCTGCAATCATCACAACTGCCATGGTCTCCCCGATGGCACGGCCAACCCCCAGAATGACTCCCGCCAGAATTCCCTGCTTTGCCGCAGGCAATACGGCGAAAAATACGCTTCTTTCATGGGTCGCCCCCAAGCCCAGAGAACCTTCATAATATGCCATGGGAACGGCACGGATGGAGCTTTCTGATACCCCAATGATAGTGGGCAAAATCATAATGCCCAACAGGATAGAAGCCGTCAGGATACCCTTCCCGCTGCCGCCAAAAAGGCTCTGCATGATGGGCACGATGACCACCAAGCCGAAAAAGCCATATACGATAGAAGGGATGCCTGCCAGCAGCTCTACTGCAGGCTTTACCACTTTATACAATTTTTTCGGGCAGAACCATGCCAGAAACACAGCACAGAGGATGCCCAGGGGCACACCGATGATGACCGCACCGGCTGTGACATATACACTGCCGACAATCATGGGGAAAATGCCATAGATATCATTAGAGGGCTTCCATGTCTGCCCCAGCAGGAAATCCGCTGCACCGATCTTCTGAATGGCAGGCACACCATTGGCGAACAGGAACACACAGATCAATGCTACCGCCAGAATAGACAATGCCGCTGCCGCCGCGAAAACCCCTTTCATCACTTGTTCTTTCATTTTTCCTCTCACTCCTTTGAGACACTTCTTTTACTGACTCTTTACAAAAAAAAGTATAAGAAAGGAAGGTTAAATGAATTACCATAGTTCTGTTAAATCTATGTAAAATATGAAAAGAACAAGGTCTGTAGGGTGAATACAGAGCCTTTCCGCTTCCGTTTTCCCTACAGACCTTGCTTTTTGTTTCTTTGCTGTTTTTCTCTTTTGTAACTTGTATAGGTTGGGAGACTGTACCTATGAAAAAGTATCTTTTTGATTTGTCTTACTGCACTTCAGACCAATCTGTTACTGCGCCTGTGAAGATATCCTTTACCTGGGCACTTTCCAGGCCATTTACAGCGTTGTTATGGTTTACGACTACTGCGATACCATCCATTGCGATGACAGTAGGTGTCAGGCCTGCTTCCAGTTCACTGTCTTTCAGTTCTCTGGAGGCCATACCGATATCACACATACCTTCGATGGCGGAAGTCATACCTGTGGTGGAGTCACTCTGCTGTACTTCGATAGAAGCGTTTGTGTTGATGGCCAGATATGCTTCTTTCAGCTTTTCCATGACGGGTGTTACGGAAGAAGAACCTGCTACGATGACTTTTCCTTCTACCATCGTGCTTTCAAAAGCACCTGTGCTGCCCTGACTGATATAGCCGTTTTCTTCTACCACTGCCTGACCTTCGTCACTCAGAATGAAGTTGATAAAATCCTGTGCCGCTTCGCTCACTTCCTTGCCTGTTGCGATGTTAAAGGGTCTTGCTACAGAATATGTACCGTTTTTGATATTTTCAACGGTTGCTTCTACGCCATCGATAGACAGTACTTTTACGGAATCATCCAGAGAACCCAGGGAAACATAACCGATTGCATCTGTATTCCCTGCAACTGTTGTCATCATGACCGCAGTGCTGTTTGTGATCTCTGCCAGATCTGTTGTCAGATCGATCTTTTCACCGGCATCATTCTTTTCTTCGATGCCGAACAGTTCGATGAATGCGCCTCTTGTACCGGAGCCATCTTCTCTGGATACCACTGTGATCGGGCCGCCTGCTGCTACACTTTCATCTGCCGCAGGTTCACCGCTGCCGCCACAGCCTGCCAGCATGCTTGCTGCCAATGTCATCATCAGTCCAAAACTCAACATTTTTTTCATTTTATTTCTCTCCTTTTTTACTGCTTTTGCTTTGATTTTCTTTGTTTTTCTTTACAACCCAAGTATATGTCCCAGATGTTAAATAAAAAATCATATTTTTGTTAAATCCATGAAAAATCTCTTTTGTTTCTTTTCAAATCATCTGGTTGTTTTCATCAATGATTTCTATTATTGACTTTTGAATACGAAAGTGTTAGCATGATTTGAGTTTCTACATAATATAACTATTATTTTAAAATTCGAGAGTAAAATCATGTATATCAAAAATAAAGTATTCATGGGTTCTGTTTTCTGCATCGCCAGTGCATGCCTTTGGGGTGTTTCCGGTGCAGCGGGACAATATTTATTTCATACTACAAACGTCACACCGGAGTGGGTGGTTTCCATTCGTATGCTGCTGACGGGGATCTTTATGCTTGCCTTTGCCCAGATGAAAAAAGGCGGCATGCTGCAGATCTGGGTGGAAAAGCGGGATAGGAAAGAGGTCATCCTATTCGCATTGATCGGCATGCTCTTCATGCAGTATGCTTACTTTGCGGCCATCAACTATTCCAATGCAGCCACTGCAACCGTCCTGCAATATACCGCACCCATCATGATCGTTGTTTATCTGGCCTTTCGTCAGAAAAAGCTGCCTACTGCCATCGAATGTATTGCCGTTGCCGGCTGTCTCATCGGCACGGTCCTTCTGGCGACCCACGGCAACCCCAAAAGCCTGAGCCTTTCCCCCTCGGCATTGTTCTGGGGGCTGCTCTCCGCTGTGGCATTGGCCTTTTATACGGTCTATCCTGTCCGTCTGCTGAGCCGCTATGATACGATGCTCCTCATCGGCTGGGCCATGCTCATCGGCAGCGCTGCCATGAATATCGTTCATCCCTTCTGGCATTGGCAAGGCAACTGGAATGCAACAGGCATCTTCTGTCTGGTCTTCATTATCGTTTTTGGCACTATGGTGCCCTATATGATGTTCCTCAATGGCGTAAAGTATATCGGGCCCACAAAGAGCAGCTTATATGCTTCTGTGGAACCTCTTTCTTCCACCATCGTTTCCGTCCTTTGGCTGAAGGTGCAGCTGGAATTCATTGATTATATCGGCTTCTTTTTCATCGTCATAACTGTTCTGATGCTTTCCTTAGCAAAGCCCAAACCGAAAAATCCGTAAAAAACAAGCCTCAAGTCTAACGTGAATTGATGTCCACAAGACCTGAGGCTCTTTTTTATGCTTTCGCCACTACTTCTTCCCTTTCCAACTGGGCTTTTTCCCAGTTCTCCACTTCTTCCTTTAAGCAGCTCAGCTGCAGGATGCAGCCGATATAGAACAGGAAATACAGCACAAAGGGAATCAGTATCCATCCGCCGATTTTTTCCGTGCCTTCCATGGCAGCGGCAAGATATACCGCCAATTCCGCCAATAGGACACGGTTTCTGCTTCTGCGGACGCCCTTTAGGGTATCTGCTTCGCCGCCCTGATCCGCTCCTGCATCGGCAATGGCAGTCAGGATGATATACATGAAGTACATGCGAATACAGAGAATGAAGATTGCCAGATAGGGGCTGACCGCCGTGTAAAAGGGGATGCTGTTGCCAATATAATTCAGCACCACCATGGCTATTTCATACCAAAGGAGGACTTTGCCGAAGCCGAGGACACGTTCGATACTGGGGACTGTGCCCTCCAGAATATCAATAACACCCAACAGACACATCCAGCCGAAAAAATCGGGGATGATATCAAAACCAAGGATATTTACATCAATCAGGAATACCAGCATAGCTGTGCGGATATTCCCAACGGCTTCGCTGGTTTTCGTTTTATTCATGGAGGGCACCCCCCTTCAAGGGAATGGTTACCAGACGTTCCCCCTGTAATGTATAAATGCGCACTTCGTAGGGATTTTCCAGCAGATCAAAGGCTTCTTTCAGGCTTTCTCCCCTTTCATCTCCAATCCCCATCAAAGAACCATCCCAGTCCTTTCCTGTGCGGAAGCCGCACCAAGAACTGCCATCGGAAGAACTGCCACTTCCATTAGGGCTGTACCCCCGCATCCCTCTGGTTTCCCTGTCCCAAAGGTATGCATCCGTCATTTCCGCAGGGCAGAAATACAGCACAAGAATTTCTTCCTTTTCCTTCCATTCTGTTCCTGTATATTCCAAATAGACTGTATGGGTCGCATCGGGGGAAAGGGTGTCATTGAACCGAGGCTCCTCGTTGTTGAGATTCATAAAACCGAACAGATCCCCTCCGCTCATCTGCATCCCCCATTCAAAACAATAGCTTGCTTCTGCTATTTTCCAGTCACCATACTGAGTATACTCGCCGTTTTCCATTTTTTCTTTCAGCTTTCGTTCGGCAAAGCTGTCCCCATTATAAGACAAGCTTTCCTCTTCCAGCAATACAACTTTCCAACTTCCCTTTGTTTCCTCTGCCGTGCAGAAATACAAGAATCGTTCCGTTGCAGGAACATCTTCATAGGCATCTGCATCCGTCGCGTCTATGATGTGCAGCATTCCTTTTATGGCTCCGTTTTCTTCCTGCTCAAAATAATACACGCCATCATATCGCATATCCTCATAAAATTTATATTTGTAATCGGCCTTTGTGCCTTCCGCCAGCTGCGCCCCAAAGGCATTTCTGTTTTCCGCATATTCCTGCAACGCCCATGCTTTATAGGTATCAAATTCCGCCTGCGGCACGGTCAGTGCCAGTTTTCCCAAATCCTTTTCATAGATGGCTTCATAGAAAATCGAAATTGCCATTTCCGGGGAAGTCACATCAAAATATCTTGCATCCTCCAGCAGCAGTTCCAAATCATCCTTTGTTTCCACCTCAGAGGTATCGAAATACTTGGGCGCATAAGCATAGCTGATGGAAGCCAGACACAGCACCACAGTGATACAGCCTGTGGCAAAAGCCGCTCCCTTAGGCGCACGGCCGAAATCGGCAATGCGCTGCACCCGTGTCCTGATATTCTTTGCTCCATTTGCCATGGAGGTGGTGCCGATGCGGCTGCCATGGCGGCGATCTGCCATCCCCAACAAAAGCATCCCATATTCCCGTTTTTCTTCCCCTTCCAGCCGTTCCAATGCACGCTGGTCGCAAAGGGCTTCGCTGTCATTGCGGATGACACGGCACAGCCAATATACGAAAGGATTGAACCAGTTCAACGCCTGCAACAGATGCAGGGCGAAATTCACCAACACATCATGGTGCTTCAAATGTAGCATTTCATGGAGCAGCACCTTTTCATCAATGCTTTCCTCCATGCTTTCGGGAATCACCAGAATCGGCTTCAAAAATCCGCATAAAAAGGGCGTTTCAAAACCACCGCAGACCTTTACCTGCTCCTGCTTTGGCAAATCATATTTCTCCCCTACAGCACTGATTTTTTCCCGCAGGGAGGGTGACGCTTCCCGTCCCTTTTTGATCTCTCTGCGCAGTTTTCCATAGATGATGATATCATAGACCAACACCACAACTACGCCTGCAAGATATACTAAAAACAGCATATCTGTCACAGACCATGCGCCAACGGGCGTATCCCTCAGCAGGGAAAGGTCTCCCCCTTCCATGCCAAAGGGCTCAGAAAGGAAAGAATTCCTCCCTATTTCCACCATGCCGCGGATGCGCTTCATCCCTTCCATCCAAAGATTATTCAGAGCAAAGCCCGTGGAAAACAGCCGTACATTGGCAGGCAAAATTGCCCGCACCAGCAGCACCAGCCAAACCAGATAATGCCAACGGGCGCTCAGCTTATCCCGAAAGATTTTTTTGAACAGCAAAAGCATCAGCCCCGTCAGGGTGATCCCCAGGGTAAAATACAAAACCGTCCAAAGATTCATCATACATCCATCCCCTCCAGAAGCCGTTTCAGTTCTTCCACCTCTTCAGCTGTCAGTTTTCCTTCTTCCACAAATGCCGTTACCATTTTCCCCACAGAGCCATGGTAAATCTTATTTAAAAAGTTTTTCTGCTCCTGTTCCACACAATCCTCCCTCTTCACTGCCGCCTGATACCGCTTCGGACTGCCGCCGCTCTGCACCATGCCCTTATGCTCTAATCGGCTCAAGAAAGTATACACCGTATTTTTGTTCCATTTCACATCCAGTGCATCCATAATTTCGCTTTGGGTCACCGCCCCTTTTTCCCAAAGGATCTCCATGATCTTCCATTCGCTGTCCGAAATTTTATAGTCCATTAAAGCACCTCCCCATTCATCACGCTTGTATACTACATTTGTAGTCTTACTTATATACTACAGTTGTAGTCTCAAATTGTCAAGAAAAAAGACCTCATTCATCCTTTGCGGATAAATCAGGTCTTTTATGTAGCTTTGTCTTAAGTATCCCTGATTAGAATTTTTTTCTTGTCAGGAAATCAGGGATCTTGATTTCGGATTCATAATCATAATCCAGATCTGCAAATCTTCTTGCAGCAGGGCGTGCTTCGCCCGCATCCTTTTCTTCTACAGGTGCTTCTTCTGCTTTGGGTGCAGCAGGTCTTTCTTCTGTTCTGTAGCCAGTATCAGACAGAATTCTCTTGGGTTCTACATGGGGAGTACCATCGTCTTCCAGGCCTGTAGCGATAACTGTAACAACAACTTCGTCGTTCAGTTCTTCGTTCAGTGTTGTACCGAAGATGATTTCTGCTTCGGGATCGATGGCTTCTCTGATCAATTCTGCAGCTTCTTCTGTTTCCATCAGCCCCAGGTTCATATCGCCGCTGAAGTTGATCAGGATATGTTTTGCACCTTCGATGGTTGTTTCCAGCAGAGGGCTCTGGATTGCCATTTTTGCAGCCACTTCCGCTTTGTTTTCACCGCTGGCACGACCAATACCCATGTGTGCGATACCTCTGTTTGCCATGATCGTGCGAACGTCAGCAAAGTCCAGATTGATCACGCCGGGTTTGGAGATCAGGTCAGCAATACCCTGAACGCCCTGCAGCAGGATCTCGTCTGCTTTGCGGAATGCTTCTGTCAGTGTTGTTTTCTTATCGATGATGCTCAGCAGTCTCTGGTTAGGGATGATAACCAGTGTATCTACGTTCTTTTTCAGTTCAGCGATACCCTTTTCCGCATTGCCCATTCTCTTTTTGCCTTCGAAATTGAAGGGTTTTGTTACAACGCCTACTGTCAGGATCCCAAGTTCTTTGGAAATAGCTGCGATTCTGGGAGCTGCGCCAGTGCCTGTGCCGCCGCCCATACCAGCTGTGATGAATACCATATCGGAGCCGCGCAGAGCCTGTGCGATATCATCCTGTGTTTCATCAACGGATCTCTGACCGATCTCAGGGTTACCGCCTGCACCCAGACCTTTTGTCAGTTTTTCACCGATCTGGATTTTTGTTGCAGATTTGGATTTGGCCAAAGCCTGTCCATCTGTATTGATAGAAATGAATTCTACGCCATCCAGACCATCTTCGATCATTCTGTCTACAGCGTTGTTGCCGCCGCCGCCAACGCCGATTACTTTTATCTGTGCCATATTACTCATAGGGATATCGAATTCGAGCATTATATAATCTCCTCCTAAGTCATTTACAAAGTTAATCAACCTATATTATACACGAAAAAAAGCCCGATTTCCATAGAAAAAATAAGTTTTCATAATAATTTTTGCTTTTTTTCGCAGGTAGCTGTCGTTTTGTTTACAAATTTTTCAATCAGCATCTATCATAATCCCTTTTTTATCTTTATTCAAGAGGAAAATCCGAATTCTGCTGAAATTATTGAACATTCTGGAGCCATAGACCACCACTGCCGCCAGGGAAAGATCGATGCTCAGCTGATTGCCCAGCCAAATGAGAGCCATGGCAAAAATGCCATTGCAGAAAAGACCTGTTGCAAAGATCTTTCCCTGAAATCTTCCCTGCAGATTGGCATAAACGCCGCCCAGCACAGAATCCAGGCAGGCAAGGATCCCCATAGCCACATAAGCGGAATAACCCGACGGGAAAACCATGCCACTGCCAATGCCCACCGCAACGCCGATGACTAACCCAATGATCGGAACCAACATCCTTTTTCCCTCCTTATGGTCTGTAAAGCTTGATGATATATCTGATCTTTCCATTTTCCTGTATCACCAACGCTCTTTTCATTCTTCTGCCTCCTTCACATTCTCCTTTACCAGTGCGGTCTGGGTATAGGCAGGCACTGTCACCGCCACTTCCTTGCGAATGGTGATCTCGATGCCCCAAGGAGAGAGGCTGTCTACCACGCCGCCGGGAAATTTCAGAGCAGACTGCAATACATCCGGGTCGCCCACTGCTTTGATCTCGAAGGGTGCTGCCACACGAACACCATTCACCATCACGATAGAGCCGGCACAGGTGATCGCACTTTTGCCCACCATTCTCTGCCCATTGATGGAAACGGCTTCCGCCCCTGCACCATTCAGTTCATTCACCACAGAAAGCAAGTCCTCCGCATGAACAAGATAGGCATTTCTGTCGCCGCCCATATTGGTGCTGCTGTCATTCATGGTGACGACGACACCTTCGCCGTTGATGGCAGTCAAGCCTGCGAAAGCCTGCAGTTCTTCGATCTCCACGCCGCTATAGATGCCCTCCTCATATTCTTTCAGTGCTCGTCCCAATGTTTCATTTTGTTTCTGCAGGGCATCCCGTTCCCCCTGGGCCTGATTCAGGGCAAGGGTCACTTCGGATAAACGCTGGTTTTCCGTGGAGATCCGCTGCTGTTTTACTGTATTATACTGCACGCCGATGATGACCCCCAAAAGGATGCAGGTCCCCGTCAGTGCAATAGAATAGTGATGTCTTGTCATCTTTTTTCCTCACTACATATTCACTCTTCATAACCGAGAAGAAGCCCGCTGACTAAGGTTGTCTTTTTTCCTTGTGGAAAAAACCGCTAACCCTTCCCCTCATTCGTCGCTCTGGCAGGCTTCGCCTACTTGTTCGCTCCTCATAGACGAGGGGAAGCCCGCTGACTTAGGTTGTCTTTTTTCCTTGCGGAAAAAACCGCTAACCCTTCCCCTCATTCGTCGCTCTGGCAGGCTTCGCCTACTTGTTCGCTCCTCATAGACGAGGGGAAGCCCGCTGACTTAGGTTGTCTTTTTTCCTTGCGGAAAAAGCCGCTAACCCTTCCC
>CAMEBC010000011.1:0-67675 GCA_945912105.1 [Eubacterium] saphenum
TCTCAGACGCTAAAGATTTTTGCCCTAAACAGGATAAAGGAGTTTTGCCGTGACACCCGCTAACATAGCAAAAACAAATTATCCTCCAAAGGGCAAAAATGTTTATCCTCTTTGCCTCGGATAAAACTCAATAAAATCACCAAAGACCTTGCTCATCTGCAAAGATGGTCAAGGTCTTTTTTATTTCAGCCCCTCCTTCCACCCATCCTCACAATGGAATAACCTTTGTGGCAGATATTATTTCTTTTCCTCATAATTTTCAATAATGTCTTCTAAATATGCCTTATACTGCCGTTTGACTCCTTCGGGAGCGGCAATTTGCACCTGATTGCCAATACCTGTAACCCAGCCAAAAAACTGCGGGCTCACAGCTACCAACGGCTTCACATAAAAGTGTTCGACATCCACAGGAACCAGCGGAACATCCTCACCAAAGCGGTCTAGCATAACACCGACGAGGCTATTATGACAAAACAATGTCAATCTTTCATCATATCCGCCATACATCCCAAATGTTTTCTTAGCAAATGCCGCCAAGTCAAAATCACGGAATTTCTCTTTACCAACACGCTCACTCTCTAAAACGGTGGTTGACTGCATCTTGTCTACACGATAATGCTTGATGAGATCCGCCTCTTTATCATACGCAATCAGATAATAGTTTTCATCATCCCATGTCAATGCCCATGGGCTCACAATGTATGCCGCCCCATCTTTTTTCAACTGCAGTTCTTTCTTCACGTTCCATTCTGCATATTGAAACGAAATCTGCAAATTGGAATGCAGTGCATGGTGTATCTGGTCAACCGTATAATAGATTGTCTCATTTCCCGTTTTGGGGCGATTGTAAATAAATACGTCACGCTGCAGCTGCTGTGCTTCATACTTGCTAGTCAGTCTTTCCAATTTCCGAATCAATTCCTCGGACTTTTTCGTTGTGATAAATTTTGAGGATTGGACAGCATCTACCAAAAGCTTTAACTCCGGCAGCTCAAATTCCCGACCGGCAACGTAGTAGCCCGGATTGGAGCCTTTCTGCTGCACAATATCCAAGCCAAACTGTTGGAGTGCTTCCACGTCTGCATAAATACTTTTTCTCTCCGCCTTCAAACCATACTCCTGTAAGGCATTACATAAATCTGTTGCAGACACCAAATGCTTTTCATCTGTTCGCTGCAATAATATCTGCATCAAACAAAGGATTTTCATTTTTTGCGATTGTACAGCCATAATAACACCCCTTATCTAAAAAATGTATTTGGGTATATTATAGCATAAAAAAAGACAGATGTACGCAATTTCGTACACCTGCCATCTTCTTTTTTAGAAATCATAATTATCAGGGTCTAACCCCGCATCTTCTAATACCTCCCGACGTTCATCATCATCCATCAGTTCCAAGTCCAACCTATCCAGGCCAGCATCTTCCAATTCGCTATCCCGAATCATCCTATCAAACATTGCAACATCCATGACCTGTTCAAAAAAACTAAGGTTCCCATCGTGGTTCAAATCAAACAGCTTTCCAAAGAAGCCATTCTTCATAATATCATCCCCCTGCTGCATTTCTGTTCCTGCCATTTTTCTAAAAGCCTATAAAAATTCAAAATATCGTTGAAAATGTATGACACTTTCATTGTATCTACCTTCTTATCTTTTTACTTTGTCAGCAGTATAATCGGAATCGCCTTTTATTCCATCAACAATTCTGCAAATCACTCTTGAGTTGGTAATAAACATGACCTCAACCCAAAAGTTTTTATGAACCTTATGAGCGATAGCCCCGGCGCTGCTTGTACCCATTGTTACCGTATATACGGAATTTGCGATATAACCGACCGTACCAATATGTTTCATCACAACTTTGATTGCTTCTGCGTCATAAAGATTGTCTGGCTCTTTGATACATTTTAAGCGTTTTCCGATTTTAAACGGTTTCAACCCATAATAATGTGAAAAACCTGTAATCGTAACATATTGTTCCTTCATGTTCCACTCCTCCTTTGGACTTTTTTGTTATCCTTAGTCTAACAAAATGGAAGTCCCTAAATACGGACATCCAAATAATTTGGTTTATTGGTGCTTAAAGCACATAAAACAAAAGAAGCGAGGAAATCCTCACTTGGTTCCCCGCCTCTTTCTGTTCACTATTGCAATAAATGATTAATTTGTATTTTGCGTACGGTATTTCTCAATAGCCTCCAACATGCGTTCCAAGCCTGTTTGAATGATGCTGCGGGGCATCGCAAGGTTCAAGCGGATATATCCTTCTGCATTTCCTACGAACAAGTCGTTACCGCCTTCCAGCAGAACCCCCGCATTATTGGCGAAAAATCCGGGCAAATCCGCAACATCGGGCAAGCACCCCTTCATATTGACCCAAGCCAGGTAGGTTGCTTCCGGAATGGAAAATACTGCTTCCGGCAAATGCTCTACCAAAAATTCCTTTACATATGTAAAGTTGTCATCCAAATAGCACTTGAATTCTGCCAATCATTCCCCGCACTCCTCATAGGCTGTCTGATGGGCAACGATGGAAAGGGGATTGACAAAGCCTACGATCTTATCCCGTTCACAGAAAATCTTTCTGAGCTGAGGATCCCGAATGATGATATCGGAAAACATCAGACCGGCCATATTGAAGGTTTTGCTGGCAGACATACAGGTAATCAATTTCTGATAATCGGGCATGACCTTACCCATAGGAATGTGCTTTCTGCCATTTCTGATGATATCACAATGAATTTCATCGGAAATCAGCCAGAGATTATTTTTTTCAACGATTTGTGCAATCTTTTTCTGTTCTTCATCTGTCCACATTCTGCCGGAAGGGTTATGAGGATTGCACCACAGCACCAGCTTTACCATAGGATCTGCCGCTTTTTTTGCAAAATCCTCAAAATCAATAGTAAAATATCCTGTTTCATCGATTTTCAAATCGGAACAAACATATTCAATCTCGTTGTATTCCGCGGCGTGCTGGAAATAACCATAGGCAGGTGTGACGATCAGGATTTTTTCATCCTTTGTCAGCAAGGATTCCAACAACTGATAAAGGGCTGGAATGATACCGGGAGAAAATACAAGCTCTTCCTTGGGGAATGTCCAGTCGTACATTTTTTCACACCATGCAGAAAAAGCCTGATAATATTCATCTCCGAATACGTTGCTGTATCCAAAAATCTTTTTGTCAACCCGTGCCTTGATGGCTTCACGGATTTCAGGAGGCGTTGCAAATTCCATATCCGCCACCCACATTCTGACAAATTCATCATCCGCATAAGGGAACTTCATTTCTGGGCCTGCGTGAAAAATATATCCGCGAAAGCCGTCTGTATTCAGAGCATTCGTATTT
The DNA here is from genome assembly GCA_945912105.1 of [Eubacterium] saphenum. Taxonomy (GTDB): domain Bacteria; phylum Bacillota; class Clostridia; order Lachnospirales; family Anaerotignaceae; genus Anaerotignum_A. Next base: position 3,356 of record CAMEBC010000011.1, read on the forward strand.
CTTCTGTCGATGATTTCATCAAAATTATACTTCATATGGACCTCTCCTTTACATCAATTTTTTATTGCAGAACATTATACCGTTCCTGCAGGTTGATACCTGATAATCAAATCATAAAGGAAATTTTGTAATTCTGCAAAAACGAAATAGTTTCTTATAAAGAAACGATTTTTAAAAAAACGTTTCCTGTGAGTTGACAAAAAGAGATAAAGACATTAAAATATAAAAAAATTTAAAAAAATAAAAAATTTGATGGAAAATCACCTTTATAAGAAACTTTTTGAAAACATTTTATCTGGGTGAGCTGGAAAAAGGAGGATGGATATGGCTTCTGTTGCTTCTGAAATAGGTGCAAAAATCAAGTACTTCCGGAAAAATAAAAATTTCAGTCTGCAGGAAATGGCAGACCTTCTTTGTAAAAGCAAGTCAACCGTATCAAAATATGAAAACGGTCAGATTTCCATAGATATCGAAACGCTGTATGACATCGCAAAAGTGCTGGGCGTTCATGTAGAACAACTGCTTTACAGCGAGCCCATGGAAACAACGGCTAAGGTGCTGCATATGGTTCCTGCCTTTTTCAGAGCCCTGTCGCAGTTCTATATTTATTTCTATGACGGGAGGATTCATGAAATCAGCCGATGCGTGGTAGATATTCTTTCCCAGGCAGGAGGAAACCATTACAAGGTCATGATGTATATGAATATAGAAAGCTATGAGCATTACCAAAACTGCGAGAATACTTATTTCGGATTTCTGCATCACTATGACGCCCTCAGCAAGTTGACGCTGACCAACCGGGATAATCCAATGGAGCAGGTCACCATCACAGTTCTTGCCTCTTTTCTGGACGCACCCTCAAAAATGGGATTGTTTACGGGTATTTCCTCCAGACCGATGATGCCGGTGGCCACCAAGGTCATGGTATCGAAAAAGAAACAGAAAGAAGATGCAGCACTGGTCGAGCATTTGAAAATCTCAAAGGAGGATATCAAGACCATGAAGCTGTATAATATGTTTACTGTTACTTGAATCAAAAATCAAGCTTTCAGGATTCCCCCTCCGCCATTCTTTGGAAATTGTCGGTTCCGGTATTCAAATTCAAAAAAATACACAAAAGGGCAGTCCAAAACAGGACTGCCCTTCAAATGGAAGGTGATGGGGTTCTTTGTGTAGAAATCAAGATTATTCACGAAATAACCTTGAAAAATCACTCCTCAGAATTCTTCGAAATAGTTCTCTTTAACATTTTACTAATATTTAAAACTAGAAAAAAACAGAACAGAACCCCGCAAAACTTGCACCAGCAATTAAGCCTTGATGATCACCATAGACCATTCCATGAAGATAACTTAAATATATAACTACACCTATTCCAAGTATGCTTACAATCATACTGACAATCGGTTTTATCACTTTTTTCCCCATCAAATGGAATTTTCCATATCCTTTGACTGAAAATCAGTGCCTGCCTTAACTATATATAATGTTTTTTATCGACCTGTCAAGCGAAGAGGAAATCTATCAAGACCTCAACATTCTCATCAGAATACTCTATCTCAGCCGAATACTGGCGGGCGATTTCAATCAAGTCATCCAAATCAACGCTACCATGCAGGACAGCGTGTGTACGACAAAGGTCTCGGATGATGGAATAACTTAGCACGACAAAGGCTGCACGGCCTTCATATTCCCCATCGTCCAGGGCCCCAGGCAGTTGGCGGTAGAGAAAATAAACCAAAAGCTGCTCGAACGCCACTTCCCATTCAGGCATGTCCAGTACAGGCCCATCGGAAATATCTGTATTTTTGAGTTCCAGCAGGCGGTCAGTCCAGCTTTCCTCTAAGCGTTCCAGCTCCAAATATACATCTGCCCATTCCGATTGATTCCGCTCCGGCAGAGTCATTTCAGCCGCTTTTAGGATAGCAGCAGCACGGGATTCGATGGTTTTGGTTCTATCTTGGGCTAATTCCACGAGTTGTGCCCTCCAATCCAGCAGTGAGGCATCAGGGGCCAATAATTCTTCCTCCGCCCCATCCTCTTCCAGCAGAATCAGATTGGTCTTTTCTGTCCGTTTCAGAACCAATGCACAGACTGCTTCACAGCAGAGGCCAAGTCCAATCTCTGTACGGTCAGAAAAGAAATTACGGTAACGCGGATGGTCCCGGCAAATCTGACAAAGGCTGCCCTCCCCCAATTCCAGTATCAGGTCGCACAGACCAGTTTGGTTCAAAAACGGACAGCGTTCCTGTTCCCCCAAAATAAAATGGGGCGTTTCCGCACTTTCGTCGATACCCTTTTTCAGTCGTTCTGCCAGTGGACCAGTTACCCTATGATAATATTCTAATGTATCGGGGTCAACGTCAATGATCCAGCCGATGCAGCAGCTATGTCTGCATTGGTCGGCAATACATTTGAACTCCGGATAATAATCAGGTGCAATCAGCTTCATCATTACGCCTCCTTTTGGAATATCACAATTTTAACACAGAACGATGCAAAATGCCATTGGGCAATAAAAAAGTCGATTTTCATCAATTTCTTTGCTCTGCTTGATTCCACTTTTCCACTTTAGTATAATAGTGCTACAACAATAAGGAGGTTCGCATCATGGGACTCAATACGCTTTTCCTTGCACATAAATTTGTCTCCGAACATGTCCATCCCGGTGATTTCTGCATCGACGCAACAGCCGGCAAAGGCAGAGATACAGTGTTTCTATGCAGTCTTGTAAAAGAAAACGGCAAAGTGCTTGCCTTCGATATCCAGCCTGACGCTGTCACGCAGACACAATCTTTGATTTCCGAACAGGAATACGATCAGATTGCCACTGTTATCCTTGACAGCCATGCAAACATGGAACAATACGCCGCACCCGAAAGCGTTGATTGTATTATGTTCAATTTCGGCTGGCTTCCCGGCGGCAATCACAAGATATTCACCCATCCAGAAACCAGCATCCCTGCCATAGAAGCAGGACTGCGGCTTTTAAAACCCGGAGGCATTATGTCTTTGTGCATTTATTATGGCGGCGAAAGTGGCTATGAGGAGCGGGATGCGCTGCTGGAATACCTTGCCACCATTGACAATCGAAAGTACACGGTCATTGTCAACACCTTCCACAACCGCAGCGGTGATCCACCGATTCCCGTATATATTTACAAGGAAATATAATGACAGCATTTACAAAACAAAAGGAAACTGCCTTGACAAAAATGTAAAATGTGCTAAAACCCTCGAAAAAATTCGGGGGTTTTTTCTTTTGACAAACCTATATGTCCATGCTATGATGGTCTCGTGAGTCTGCAGAAAAACATCTGCGACCCGGAGGCGGACGGTATTCCAAGAAATTTGGAAACTGTACCGACATATATCCTGAATTCAAGTTCCCACGGAACGAAAAAGACCACATCACCTGACCGCTCAAAAGAAGGTGATACCATGAAGATCGGATTTATTGGAGCAGGCAAAGTTGGATTCTCTTTAGGGAAGTTCTTTGCTGAAGGAGGCATTCAAGTGACCGGGTATTACAGCCGGCACCAAGAATCAGCACAGCAAGCAGCGCAATTTACAAATTCCCGTTTTTACGACGGGTTGGACAAACTGATCAAAGACAGTGATGCGCTCTTTTTGACTGTTCCAGACGGAACGATCACTTCGGTCTATGATGAACTGAAGTGTCATGGGATCTCAGGAAAACAAATATGTCATTGCAGTGGCGCTATGACCGCTGAAGAGGCTTTTCCAGATATCAGCCTGTTTGGCGCACATGGTTATTCTATCCATCCGCTTTTCCCTGTCAGCAGTAAGCTGGAAACGTATCGGGAATTGCCGGGTGCTTTTTTTTGCATCGAAGGCAATGGGCCGCATCTTTCAACCTGGCAGACCATGCTCAGCACATTGGGTCCCACCGTACAGGTGATCCCTACCGGGACAAAGACACGCTACCACGCTGCCTGTGCCATTTCCAGCAATCTTGTATGCGCGCTGGTGCATGAAAGCCTGGAATTGCTGGAGACCTGCGGATTTTCCAAAGAGCTTGCCCTACAGGCGTTAACGCCCCTCATCCGCAGCAACACGGAGCATATCCTGCAGGATGGCCCCATTGGTGCATTGACGGGCCCTATGGAACGCTGCGACACGAAAACCGTTGAAAAACACCTTTCCTGCTTCCCCAGCGAAGAGGAACGAGAGCTGTATCGCGCCGTTTCCCAAAAACTCATGGAAACAGCCCAGGCAAAGCATCCGGAAACTGATTACACGTACATGGAAAAGATTTTGAAAGAAGGTAATGAGAATTGAAAAAGAACACGATCGCTACTCTGATGGCAATGAAAGCAAATGGTGAAAAAATTTCCCAGCTGACCTGTTACGATTATTCCACAGCAAAACTGGTTGACGCTGCAGGCATCAACACGATCCTGGTTGGCGACAGCCTGGGCATGACCATGCAGGGCTATGCCGATACACTGCCCGTTACCATGGAAGAAATGATCATGTATGGCCGCAGCGTATGCAGAGCCTGCGAAAATGCATTTGTTATTCTGGATATGCCCTTTATGAGCTATCAGGTATCTGTAGAACAGGCTGTTGCAAACGCAGGCAGACTGATGAAAGAAGGCGGCGGCAACGCAGTAAAACTGGAAGGCGGCAAGAGCGTATGTGAACAGATCAAAGCCATCACAGCATCCGGTATTCCTGTTTGCGCCCACATCGGCATGACACCCCAGTCCGTAAATGCTATGGGCGGCTTCAAGGTACAGGGCAAAGGCGAAGACAACGCACGCCGTGTGCTGGAAGATGCTCTGGCAGTAGAAGCTGCAGGCGCATTCATGGTCGTTCTGGAATGTGTACCTCCCAAACTGGCTGCACTCATTACAAAGAAAACAAACATGATCACCATCGGTATCGGTGCAAGTGCCGGCTGCGATGGTCAGGTTCTGGTATATCAGGATATGCTGGGCATGTCCGGTGAATTTGTGCCTAAATTCGTAAAACGTTATGCAAACATCGGCGAAGAAATGAAAAACGCTTTCATGGAATACGATGCAGAAGTAAAAGCAGGCACATTCCCCACCGCTGCGCAGACTTATGCAAAGAGCGACTGTGCAGATGAATTCCTGGCGCAGCTGGATGCAGAATACGACGATAAATAATCGATATCCATTGATACATAGATATAAAAATATCCTCCGAAAAGATTCGGGGGTTTTTCTTTTGAAAAAAAGGGCTCCATTGGGAGCCCCTATTGATTCTATGTTTATTGAAAAAGAAAGGAATTTAGAAAAAACTATTTACTGATTACCGTTCAGAGTTGCTGTTCTGTTTACAGAATCCCACTGGATATCCAGCACGCCCAGGGCTGTTGCCAGATCTCTCATGGGCAGGAAGGTTCTGCCATCTTTAATCTCCACTGCGGAGGATGCAGGCAGTGCGGAACCATTTACATAGATCACTTTCTGACCGTATGTCATTGTGATGATACGCTGACCATACATGATCGTTACTGTTCTGGTAGGCTGATCCCACAGGACTGCATTCTTATCAATACCCAGGGCATTTGCCACTGCTCTTACAGGGAGCATTGTGTAGCCTGCATCGTTGATATATGCGGGAACATCCAGCTCGATCTTGTTTTCACCGGAAAGGATGTAATTTTCGCCAACGGGAACCACAACCTTTGTTGTGAAGCCATATTCATCTCTGCCGCCTGTTACGATATTGATGAAACCTTCTTTCACAACGTTATCATAATCAGCAACGTCGCCTACAGTATAATCATCCTTTTCTACACCGCCAAACAGGACTGTATCCAGATAGCCAACACCGGAGCCTTTGCCGCTGAAGGATACATCCATATCAGAACCCTGTTCCATGGATGTTGTCAGCAGCAGATCATAGAAACCAGCAGGGATATCTCTGGACAGATACAATTCCATATCAGAGATAGTTACCACTGCTGCTTCTTCATCAGAAGATTCTTTTACCTGGAATGCCAGTGTGCCGTTTTTCTTATTGGTAGAATCGCTCAGTGTCATTTCGGATTCTTTATTTACTGTAAATGATGCATCCTTTTCAAACTGGATCACATCGCCTTTTTCAATATTCAGGGCAAATACAGCTTCTTTTTCTTTCCACAGACCTGCTTCCGCTTCTGTTACAGTGATAGATGTAGGAATTTTTGTATAGCGGTAGTCAATCTTCAGATCATTCTGTTCCGCTTTTACTTCGTAGGGCTTCGCAAATTCTGCGATGGTTACTGTCTGTTCGTCGATATCATCGCCTGTCAGTGTCAGGTCAACTTCGCCCTCGAATGTAGGGTCTGCCACCAGTGCCAGTGTGAATGTCAGCTTCGCAGGTTCGCTCTGTGTTGTTGTATTCACATCGTCAAAGGTTCTTCTCTTGAATTCGAATTCCACATAGTCGCCATCCTGATATGCTTTCAGGAATTTTGCTTCCACGTCCTCAGCAGATGCTTCTTTGCCGCCGATATACAGGCCTTCTGCTTCTGTTACTTCAACACCATTGCTGCCATTGCTTGTTTTTTCCGCTACATATACGCCTTCAGGCAGTTTGAAAGAAAATGCCTTTTTCATATTCCATGCACCGGGGAAGGATTCCTGCACTGTAACTTCCAGAGACATGTGGTCGGAATCATCTGTCAGACCATAGTTATCCACGCCTACACCACTGTAGATCACAGGAACATCTTCATCTTCGTCAATTGTCATCCCTACAGAATAATCTACAACTTTCAGGACATCAATGCTTGCGGAATCAAAATTCTTTGCAGAAACTTTGATGGAAGCGATATCGTCAACTTTTGCTGTTGTTGCTTCGATCAGGATACCCTGACCATTGTTGATACCGTCTACACCTTTGATGTTGATTTCGGAACGGCCTTCTTCTACCGCTACAGTCAATTCTGTGTCATTTTTCTTTGTGATGCTGTAGCCATCCCCTTTCAGGCCATCGCAGCTGTTCAAAAATTCAAAGCCTTTGGAAAGCTTCAATGTCAATTCGCTGGGCAGATTCCCTACCGCTGCTTCGATCTTCAGGCCTCTGGAAGAAATTTCCGCAACTTCCTCAACTGCAACCGTTTCTACTTTTTTAACGGAAGCCTTCAGACCTTTGCTCATAACGGACACATATGTCAGATCATCCACATTTACCATTTCAGATTCTACGGAAACTGTGGCAGTTCTGCCTTCGCCGGTCTTTTCCATAACGGAATACAGATCGATCACGATAACGTCGTCCTTTTCGAAGTTACCATTGAATGTATATGTAACTTCGTTTTCATCTGCATCATTTTCGTCTACGGAAACTTCCAGTCTTGCTTTTTTGCTTTCACCGCCTTCGATGACCCATGTGTTGTCATCATCTCTAACGGAGATCAGGCTCTCCAAATCCTGATCGTCCAAGAATTTTGCATTGTCCAGAGATACTGTAACATCTACTTCCTCAGGCGCTACCCCTGTGCCTGTGTGTTTGTATGTTACATCCTGTACCTTGATCTGCAGTTCGGGAACATCGCCCAAAACTTCGTTAATGATGCTGTTGTTGGCTTCTACCTCTGCCTTTGTTACCTCCAGCATGCCAACAATCTTGGCTGTAGCCGTAACATTATCTTTTGCGAATGCTGTTACTGGCATTGCGGAAACGGCTATTACCCCAGCCAATACCATAGAAAATACTCTTTTCATGGTGCTTCCTCCTTTTACGTTTTTCTTTTCATCTCATTCTTGTCTCTTTTGTGCAATCAGCTGTTTGCAAGGCAATATTAACATCGACTAACTATTTTGACAATAGTTTTTCATATTTTGTAATATATTCGTAAATATTATGAAATAATTACTTAAATATTTCAGTTCCTTGACGATTCTGTAACATAGGGAACAAAAATGAAATTCTTTCGTAAAAAGGATAAAAAATAACCTCCGAAAAACTTCGGAGGCTGTTATCTTCATTCTATGTAGTTATTTCGGTTCTCTGCCTTCTTCAAATACCCGAATCATTTCACGGGTCAGGCTGATGCCGTCATCATGGGCAGGCAAATCATTTCTGGGGAACCATTCCGCCATAGCCAGTTCTTCCCGATCCAATGTGATGGTATCATCCTCCCCATCCAGATCGCAATAATAGCCCAACAGCAGTCCGCCTGTCACGCCCCAGGGCTGTGTCTTATAATAACGGATATTCTTAACTTTCAGACCAACTTCTTCCATGACTTCCCGGGCAACGGTCTCTTCCACCGTTTCACCGATTTCTGTAAAGCCGGCGATCATACCATAGCGGGTATAGCTACGGTTGGCATATTTGCTCAGGAGCAGCTTATCCCCGTGGGTCACACCAACGATCACAGAAGGTGCGATCTTCGGGAAGATCATGTTATTGCATTCCGGGCAGCGCATCATGCGTTCCTTTGCATCATGCTGGGTTTTTGCCCCGCATCTGCCGCAGAAACGATTGCTGCGATACCAGTCGAAGAGATGCCATGCCGTCATCATGGCATAGCAGACATTTTTAGAAACCATCTGGCGCAGGCTTACGGCTGCTTCAAACCCATATTCGGAATCGCCGCTTTCTCCCGCTTCGCCCATCCAGATAAAATAATCTTCTTCCTGCATGCGGAACACATACTGCACTTTCTTCTCATACCAGTGTTGCCAATGATTGTCTTCTGCCCATGTCATCACTTGCTGATAGGTGGGCAGTGTCAGTGTATCATCTGCTGCTCTTTTCACCAGCAGTTTATTTCCATTGGCACAAACGACCTTCGCATCGGCAGTGGGTTCCACGATACGATATTCGTTTTCCAGTCTGCCATATTCCAAATCCTGTAACATTTTTGATTACCCTTTCTTTATCTTTTTTCTTTCGTCCGCTGGATCGTGTAATCCTTAAATTTTTCCACCGCAGGGGGCAAATACCGATTCAGCACATAGGCCAGATAAACCATACGGCGGGAATAAGGCGTATCCAATTCCAGCTTCGTCACATGGTAATTATCCAGAGCAGGGCTGTCCGTTACGATGGCAATGCCCTGATTTGCCGCAACCAGACCTGCCATAGAATTGACGTCTTCAAACTGGCAGAGGATATTGGGCATGATCTGCGCCTTTGTAAACATATCGTCGATGATACGGCGCATACCGCTTTCCTTTGTGTAGGAAACCAAAGGATAGGGGCAGATATCCTGTATCGTTACCTTTTTCTTACTTTCCAGAGGATGTCCTTTGGGCATGATCACCACAAGGCTCTGTTCATATACGGGGATGAATTCCACATCGCTTTCTGCTTCCACCATAGAGCAGAAGATCAGGTCATATTTTTCTCGTTTCAAATTATACAGCAATGTTTTCGTATTGCCTTCATAGCAGGAGAAGGAGATATTTTTATTCTGCGGATCATCCAAAAAACCGGCGATCAGATCGGGTACAAAGTTAGTACCAACGGATGTCATATAAGCGAGACCCACATGGCCTCCCCCTTCGGAAACCAGCCGTTCGATCTGGTTTTTGCCCAATTCCAACTGGGTCAGGGCATTTTCCACATAGAACATATAGATCCTGCCATATTTGGTAAGAACCACGTTTCTGCCCTGTTTTTCAAAAAGGTTTGCCCCCAGCTCCTTTTCCATGGAAGAAATAGAATGGCTCAGGGTGGGCTGAGAAATATTCAGCTTTTCCGCCGCTTTGGTATAATGCTCCAATTCTGCCAGAGTTTTAAAATAATACAGCTGGTTCAAATTCATGACTTTCCCTCCTATTCTCATGCCATAGAAAAATAGCACAAGAAAGCAGCAAATCAAAAAAACTTATCGCTGCTATTCATTTTTTTATATCTTTCAAAAGTATATCAAAACAAATAGAAAAAATCTATAGATTTAATCACCAAAAAAGCGAACCGAAATTCTCTCTTCTGCTGATGAGACCCATTTGCAATGCTTCACCCACAAATATATTCCCAAAAGAAAAGAAAAACCGAATGGTTCTGCAGGCAGACACTCGGTTTTCTGTTCTTTCGGAATTTTCTCCGCTATTTCCATTTATTTCATAAATCTATCGATAAAATCCTGTTCACTCAAAATGGGGATGCCCAGTTCCGCTGCCTTTTTATTTTTGGAGGATGCAGAATGGATATCATTATTGATGAGGAAATTGGTTTTCTTTGTGACACTGCCCGTCACCTTGCCGCCGCTCTTTTCGATCAGAGCCTGCAATTCCTTCCGATTGGCGAACTGCTCCAAGTCCCCCGTCACAACAAAAGTCAAACCAGCCAGAGGGCTTTCTGCTCCCTCTTCCGCTTTTTCCGGCTGCCTGATCCGTAGATACTGCAGGGCATCTTCCAGCAAGCGCAGATGTTCCTCCTGCCGGAAATAGGTGCTGATGCTGTGGGCGATGATCTCGCCAAAGCCCTCCACCTCCACCAGTTCTTCCTGGGTCGCTGCTTTGATTTTTTCCAGATCATATCCGCAATGGGCACAAAGCAGCTTTGCATTTCGCAGGCCCACATGGTTGATGCCCAAAGCATAGATGAAATTGGGCAATTCCACATCCTTCGCCTTTTCGATAGAGGCAATCAGATTGCTGTAGGATTTGGCTCCAAAGCCTTCCATCTGGCAAATTTCCTCTTTGTATTGTTCCAGGCGGAACAAATCGGGGTAGTTTTCCACAAAGCCCTTTTCCAGAAATTTTTTCAGAGTCTCCTCGGAAAGCCCTTCCATATTCATGGCATCCCGGGAAACAAAGTGGCTCAAAGCCTGTATCCGCTGGGCGGAACAGTTGGGATTGGTGCAGTAAAGGGCTTCCCCATCCCGCAGCTTTCGCAGCTCCGTTTCCCCGCCGCAGACAAAGCAGGTTTTCGGAATCTCCGCCGTGGAAACCGTTCCTGTCAGGTTTTCCGCAATCTGAGGGATAATCATATTTGCTTTATACACTTTAATGGTATCCCCAATGCTCAGCTTCAGTTCCTTCAAAATGCTCACATTATGGACACTGGCACGGCTCACCGTAGAGCCTTCCAATTCCACAGGGTCAAAAATCGCCACAGGGTTCATCAGCCCTGTACGGGAAGTGTTCCATTCAATTTCTCTGAGAGTCGTTTCCGCCATTTCATCTGCCCATTTGAAAGCAATGGAATCCTTGGGAAATTTGGATGTCCTGCCAAGGCTTTGGCTGTAGGAAATACTGTCGAAGGTCAGAACCAGACCATCAGAGGCAATATCATTTTCTTCGATTTTATTGCGGAAATTTTCCACTTCCGCCGCCACAGTTTCTGCCGTAACCATCACATGTTCCACCACATCAAAGCCCATTTTTGCCAGCCAATCCATATTTGCCGCTTTGCTGTCGGAAATCTCTTCTCCTTCCGCACTCACCAGCGTAAAGGCAATGAATTTGACATTTCTTTTTGCGGCGATTTCGCTGTTCAGCTGGCGCACGGTACCGCTGCAGAGGTTGCGGGGATTTTTATACTGTTCCTCTTCCCCCAGTTCTTCATTGATGCGGTAAAATTCGCTGTAAGGAATGACCCCTTCCCCCCGCAGCACCAATTCCCCCTTAAAGGGAATGGACAAGGGCAGATTGCTGAACACACGGGCGTTGTGGGTCACATCCTCGCCTATTTCCCCATTGCCGCGGGTGATGGCCTGTTCCAACGTGCCGTTCTTATATTTCAAAACGATGGTCAAACCATCCAGTTTCCAGGAAAGGATGCCTTCCTTATCCAGAAGAAAGCTTGCCAGCTTCGCCGTTTCCTTTGTCTTATCCAAAGAAAGGATGGGGCTTTCGTGGCGCACCTTCACCAGATTGCTCAGAACAGTATAGCCCACCTTCTGGGTGGGGCTGTTGGCTAAAATCGTGCCTGTTTTTTCCTCCAGCGCCGCCAATTCATCATAGAGGGCATCGTATTCCTGATTGGATAAAATTTCTCTGTCTTCCTGATAATATGCTTTGGAAGCTTCGTTGAGCTGTTCTACCAAAGCCTTCATTCTATCTGTCATATCCTGCCCCTTCTCTCATTTTTATATAAATTCCGCTATCATTTGCTCTCTTTTCGCTCATTCGCTTACTTTAATCAGCTTGGAAAGTCTTGCCATAAATTTCTTTGTACCCTTGGCACCAAAGGAAACCTCTACTTCAAAATCCGCACCGCCGTTGTTGATGGAAACTACTGTGCCGATGCCATACTTGGGCGCACGCACCTTATCCCCAACACCATAGTCCAACTTGAAATCCTTTGGGGCAGGCATTTCCTTTTTCATGCCAAATCTCGCTGTAGGAAGAGTGACATTTTTTCTGCCCATGGGCGGCTGCAGCTTGGATTGGGCCATCATATCATACCGCTTCGCCATTTCGGAAACCTGACGGGTGGGCATATCCACCAAATCCGCAGGAATCTCCTTCAGGAAACGGGAAGGGGGATTATACTGGGTGATGCCATGCTGCATACGATTTTTCGCATGGGTCATAAACAGTTCTTCCTTGGCACGGGTGATGCCCACATAGCAAAGGCGGCGTTCTTCTTCGATTTCCTTTTCCCCGCCGTACATCACTGCACGATAGCCGGGGAAAATACCTTCTTCCATGCCAATGATGAACACATAGGGGAATTCCAGCCCCTTGGCGCTGTGCAAAGTCATCAGGGCAACGGCTTCTTCGCCCTCTTCATAGCTGTCGATATCTGCCACCAAGGCAACCTCTTCCAAAAAGCCTTCCAGATCGCCTTCGGGGTTAGCTTTGTCATATTCCGCCGCTTTATTCACAAATTCATCGATATTCTGGATGCGGTTCAGGGCTTCTTCTGTGCCCTCTTCCATCAAAATCTGCAGATAGCCCGTGCGTTTTACCACAGCATCCAGCAATTCTGCCACAGAAAGACCTTCTGCATCTTCTCTCAGATGTTCAAACAGCTCATAAAAGTCCTTGAATTTCGCAACTCTTGTTTTCAGAGAAGTGATCTCATCCAAATGGCTCAGGGCCCCATAGAGAGACAGACCATTTTCATCGGCAAAGGTTGCCAGTTTATCCAAGGAAGTTTCGCCAATGCCCCGCTTGGGCACGTTGATGATGCGGCGCAGGGCGATGGTATCCGCAGGGTTTGCCAGCACCTTCAGATAGGAAAGAATATCTCTGATTTCCTTTCTCTCATAGAAGCGCACACCGCCAAAGAGACGATAGGGGATGCCCTTTCGCACCATCATATCCTCCACAGCACGGGACTGGGCATTGGTACGATAAAGAACAGCCATCTGATTTCTGGTCTTGCCTGCCTTTTCCAATTCCTGAATCTTTTCCGCCACAAAACGACATTCATCGTACTCATTATCTGCTTTATAAATATGTAAGATGCTGCCGCTGTCATTTTCCGTCCAAAGGGTCTTATCCTTTCTGGTCTGGTTATGATGGATGACGGCATTGGCTGCCTCCAGGATTTTCTTGGTAGAGCGGTAATTCTGTTCCAGCTTGATGACAACGGTATCGGGGAAATCCTTTTCAAAATCCAGGATATTGCGGATATTGGCACCACGCCAGCCATAAATGCTCTGGTCATCGTCCCCTACTACGCAAAGGTTTTTATATTTTGCCGCCAGCATCGCCACCAGCTCATACTGGCTGGTATTGGTATCCTGATATTCGTCCACCATGATATAGCGGAAGCGATCCTGATATTTTTCCAGAACTTCAGGGAACTGACGGAACAGAAGTACGGTTTTATAGATCAGATCATCGAAGTCCAAAGCATTATTTTCCTTCAGCATTTTCTGATAAGTCTGATACACCTTGGCAATGCGGACTGCTTTCAGGTCGTTTCTGTCCACTTTCTGGCTATACTCTTCCCAGCTTGTCATTTCTTCCTTCAAATGGCTGATGACAGCCATAGCCCCTTTTACAGAAAAGGACTTATCTGTGGTGCTCATATTCAGTCTCTTAAAAGCTTCCCGCATGATCTTTTCCTGATCTTCTGCATCGTAGATAGAAAACTGATTTTCATAATCCAGATGGTGGATCTCTCTGCGGAGGATACGTACACAAGTGGAGTGGAAGGTGCTGATCCACATATCCCTTGCGCCATCGCCCACCAGCTTTTCCACACGTTCCTTCATTTCCTTTGCCGCCTTATTGGTAAAGGTGATGGCAAGGATATTCCAGGGCTTTACGCCTGTTTCCAGCAAATGGGCAATACGCACCGTCAGCGCGCCCGTCTTGCCGCTACCCGCACCAGCCAGGATCAGCACAGGGCCTTCCGTCTGCAGGACAGCTTTTTTCTGCATATCATTAAGTTGTTCAAATCCAATCATGATTCTTACTCCTGTTCTTTTTATGATTCCTTTTTCAGAGGCAATATCCCAGATTCCCACGGAGTTGCTCACAGGTTATATGTCAACAAAAAATCAAGTCCCTTCTCTTGCCTCTGAAAAAACACAAGAAAGGCTGACTTGGCGAAATCCTTTCACCAAATCAGCCCTTATAATCTCTTTCAAACATTCATCAAAAAGATTATTCCTTTTCTTCTTTTTCCCTTTTCGCTTTCACACGATCGATCGCCAGCTTGTAACCATCTGTACCATAATGCAGGCAACGGTTGACACGGCTGATGGTCGCTGTGGATGCGCCTGTTTTTTCCGCAATTTCCACATACGTACGCTTTGCATCCAACATTGCCGCAACTTCCATTCTCTGGGCAATCGCCTGGATCTCATTGACAGTACAAAGGTCTTCAAAGAGCTGATAGCACTCATCAACGGTTTCCATGCTGAGGATGCACTCGAACAATTTATCGGTCAATTCGGTTTTGATCTTTTTATTCATCTTGGAACGCCACCTTCTCCTTAAAATTCTCATTTTATATTAACATACTAAAGTGTTAAAGTAAAGGCTTTTTTTCACGTTCTATGGTTTAAATCATTTTATTTTTTTACGTTTCAGGCTGGCAAGGAATTTTGCAGGATCGGTATTGAGGATCAGTTCTTCCGGGAAATCCACTTCCTGCAGCAGCGTTTCCGCATAGGAAAAATCACCGATGCCGGTATAAAAATGGGCATCGCTGCCCAGCACCACAGGCTGACCCGCTTCCATGCTCATCAGCAGGAGCTCTTTGATATTTTCCCTGCTGCCATCCCGGAAACCACCGGGGGTCAGGGATGCATTATTGACCTCCAGGATCGTCCCCGTTTCCTTTGCTATGCGGAACACTTCCTGATAATCCACATCATAGCGAGGGTCACCGGGGTGACCGATGATATCCACATAGGGATTTTCCATGACTTTCAGAAAAGCTCTGGTGTTTTCCGCCCTGCTGCCCGGTTTGATGCAGGGCATGTGCAGGCTGGCAATGGCCAGATCCAAACGGGAAAGAACTGCTTCATCCATATCCACCGTTCCCTCAAAATCAAGGATATTCAATTCAATGCCCCGTAGCAGACGCACCCCGTGGAGCTCCTTCGGCAAAACATGGAGATTGGCAAAATAAGCATGGCTTGTCGTATCCTTCATGGCAGGGGCATGGTCTGTCAGAGCCACCAATTCCATCCCCTTTTCCGCTGCCCATCTTAAGTTTTCATCCACTGTGCTGTAAGCATGTCCGCTGGCAACGGAGTGGGTATGGGTATCCATCAATCGTTTCATTCTGTGTCCCTCTCTTGTGGAAATAACATCATTCATGAATTTAAGTATAACACTGTTTCCTTCGAAATACAAGTTGAAGGCTTTGGGAAAGAAAGCTTTGCCGTCCTCTGACGAAAAACCTGATTTCAGTTACGCACCAGCGTGGCTGTCACCCATTTGACCTTGTCACATACTATATAAAGAACACAAACCATTTAAAGGAGGCTGTCTTATGGGAGCTTTTGAATTTGACTGCAAAGCAGATCTGAGCGCAAGAAACTGCTGCTTCTGCGGCAGCAACAACCGCAACAACGATCATGACGACAACAGAGAGCGAGGAGAAGAGACCTGTATCATCGCCCAGAAGATCTTCGACCAGTGCCGTATCCAGAAATGCCTGAGCAGCGACATTCTGGGGCCTGCCCGGGCGGCAAGAAGCAGCAACCCCAGCTGCAACGATATGCTGTGCGAAGGGGATATCATCGTTCCGCCCTGCAATGCCGCTGATGTCACCATCCGCGATCTGGAGCTGGAACGTATCGAGATCCTGCGGAAGAAACCCAATCCCCTGCAGAGAGGCTGCTGGGATCTGGAACTGAAATATGTATTCGATTATACCCTGGAATTCAGACGGGCTGACGGCGGTTTTATCGGCTGCATTGATGCTACAAACACCTACCACCTGCGGGTGACTTTGTTTGGCTCCACCGAAGCCAATGTGACCACTGTGACAGACCAGTTCCACAATGGTACTTCCAAGGGCGGGCCTTTCGTCATTGCCGAAGGTAAAGCCATCGCTCTGGCAGCAGAACTGCGTCATCCTTCCTGCAACCCCTGCAGCTGCAATTGCGGCTGTGATTCCTGCAATTCCGGACGGAACAACGGCGATGCCGCCTTGGGCGCACCTATCGCTGTCAACGTGACCATCGGTCTGTTCACCATCGTAAAACTGTTCCGTACCGTAAATATGGTGGTAAATTCTCTGGGCAGATGCGTGCCCGAACGCTGCTCTTCTCTGGCAACAAACTGCGATCCTTGTGAAGGGTTCGAAGATATCCGTTTCCCTCTGGATCTGTTTTCTCCTACTGCTGAACCTCATTCCTGCTGTGGTTTCGGCCCCATCTTCGGTTCCCCTGACTGTGATTTCAGAGACTGTGACCGAGACAGAGACCGCGACAGAGACTGCGACAGAAACAGAGATCGCGACAGAGACTGCGACTGCGACAGAGACTGCGACCGCGACAGAGACTGCGACCGCGACAGAGACTGCGACAGAAACAGAGATCGTGACAGAAACAGAGATCGTGACAGAGACTGTGACAGGGACAAAGATCGCGGCCGCTGCAACTGCAGATAATTTTCTAAAAACCGTTACCCTTTCATCCACCCATAATTTCCCCCGGCAATCGCCGGGGATCTTTTTTTCATTAAAAAAAGCGTGCATTCCGCACGCCTGTTCTCCATTATTTTTCCATTTTTACGGCAAAGCTTTCCGTCAGTTTCTGATAACATTCCTCACAAAGGTCAAAGCAATCCTGTCTGCCGTCCTGGTTGGAAAAATATCCCCATGTTTTTTCTCCGTGGAAATAATCCGCTGTGTCCAAGGGGATCTCCCTGCCGCAGCCATTGCAGACCACTTTGCACAGAACTTTTTCTTCCCGCATCGCTGCATGATATTCTCTCATTTTTCTTCCCCTCACCTTTCTGCTTCTCTCTTTCGTTTACAGTTCATAGGATATCATCCTTTTGTCGAAAAAGCAAAGGGGAATCAATGGCAGCGCTGGCAAAAGCAATTGCCCTGCCCCTGCAAAAGTATGAGAAACGGTTGTCTTTCCCTCGTGTAATATGATACAATCACAAATAGAAAGACAGAGGTGTTTGAAATATGAAAAAAATGAAAACGGCTTTGTCTCAGTGTCGTGTCTGCCCCAGAAACTGCTGTGTTGACCGCACCGCAGGCAAAACCGGCTGGTGCCGTGCCCCCTATCTGCCAAAGGTGGCACTGGTCAGCGCCCACCATTGGGAAGAACCGCCCATCAGCGGCACGAAAGGCTCGGGGACCGTATTTTTCAGCCATTGCAATCTGGGCTGTGTCTTCTGCCAGAATCATGATATCAGCCAGGACGGCTTCGGGCAGGAGATCACCGTGGAACGTCTGGCGGAAATCTTTCTGGAACAGCAGGAACGAGGCTTCCATAATATCAATCTGGTTTCCGCTGTACAGTTTATCCCCCAGGCAGCAAAGGCTTTGGAAATAGCAAAAGAAAACGGACTGAAAATCCCTGTAGTCTACAATTCCAACGGCTATGAATCTTTGGAAGGCCTAAAACAGCTGGAGGGGCTGGTGGATGTTTACCTGCCGGATTTCAAATATTGGAACAATGATTTGGGGCAGGAATATTCCAAAGCACCCCATTACAGGGAAACAGCGGCCCAAGCCATTTTGGAAATGCGCCGACAGACAGGTGAAGAAGTTTTCGACAAAGACGGTATCCTACAAAAGGGTCTCATCATCCGCCATCTGGTATTGCCCGGGCAATATCGGGATAGTTTTCAGGTGCTGGATTGGATTCAGGAAAACATAGGCGAAAACGCTTATGTTTCTTTGATGAGCCAGTATACCCCCATGCACAGGGCAAAGGAATACAAAGCCCTTTCCCGCAGGCTGACCACCTTTGAATATGACAAAGTGGTAGACCATTTCTTTGAAATCGGTCTGAAAAACGGATTTATGCAGAAACGTTCCTCGGCAACATCGGAATATACCCCTGCCTTCGATCTGGCAGGTGTGACCAGTGCCGAGAGTTTTCATCAAAGAGAGGAGAATAAACCATGATCAAAAAAGAAAGAGTTGTTACAGTAGAAGGCCTGAGAGACGGCAAAGGCAGCGTAGAGATCCACCATATCCTGGAAGGGGCTGACCTGATGGGTCACGGCACCATGTTTGCCCGTGTCATCGTAAAACCCCACAGCAGCATCGGCTGGCATCAGCATGTGGGCAATACAGAACCTTACTACATCCTGAAGGGCGTAGGCACCTTCGTAGATAACGACGGCACAAAAACAGAAGTGCACCCCGGCGATGTCTGCACCATCGAAGTGGGTCAGTGGCACTCCATGGAAAACAACACAGACGAAGATATGGAAATGATCGCTTTCGTTATGAACGATGGTCTGAAATTCTAATCTATTCCATACAGACGCAAAAAAGAGTCCTCTCGGACTCTTTTCTTTTTATCTGATAAATTCGATCTCTTCTGCGAAAATCGTTAAGTAACCGGGTTTGCCGTCGCTTTTCCACAGCAGACCGTGATATTCATTGCCGCCCTCTGCGGGATGTACCTCCTGATAGAGCCAGTCAGCCCCCAGCATATAGCCATCCTGTTCCAGAATCTTATAATTTTTGAAAATAACTTTCTTTACATCAGAGAAGCAAGGCTCCATTTTGAATGCCAGACGGTTATCCTTCATTTCCATGCCTGTGATATGGCTGTCATGGAAATTGAATTCCTTCTGAATTTCTTCCCCAACCGCTTCTTTTACGGCAGGGCAATAGGTTTCCCAATATTCCTTCACCACTGCATCCATCTGTTTCTGGTTTTCTTCACAGATTTCCTTCAGCTGCTGTCTGACTTCTTTTGTGGCGATATCCAGTGCCAGCACACGCACATCTGCTACCTGTTCCAGAATTTCCTTCGGCAGTCTTTCCTGCATGGATCTTACCATATTTTCATGGGTAGACTGAAATTCAGCCTCTGTTGCCGCCTTATCAATAGAAGCATGATTTTTTTCCGCTTCTTCCTTTCTTTCTTTCACGAAAGCACGACGACGACGCAGATACAGGTCATGATAATATTCTTCAGAAAATGTTTCTGCGTTTTTAGATACCTGCATGTTCAAATGATACCCTACGATACCGCAGGCTGCATACCATTCTTTGGTAAAATATTTCATGTCACTTTTCCCCCTTTTTCTTCATCGTATATCATACCACCCCTGCACAATAAATGCCATTCTACATTCTTAACAAATTCCCAATAAAAAAGCAAGGATATTTCTACCCTTGCTCTAATTCTGCCTGATTTATCATGCATTCCCCAACTGATATACACGGATAATGGAACAAATTTCTTTCACCATAGACATAGAGGAAAGAACTGTCATGGCATCTCTGAATCTCTTTTCTTCAACTTCATGGGTAACGATAACGATTTCCGCTGTGTCGCCTATGGTTGCTTTCTGCAGCAGAATGGAAATGCTTACGCTGTTGCTTGCAAATACACTGGCCATGGATGCTAAGGTTCCAGCCCTGTCTTCCAGATTCATGCGAATATAGTAGCTGCTCTTTGTATCGCCGATTTTTTTGATAGGCAGTTCTTTGTAGCAGCTGCAGCCGATACGGCCATTGCAGTGAAACAGCATATTTCTTGCCACATCCATGATATCGCCTACAACAGCACTGCCTGTGGGCAGGGCACCTGCGCCGCGACCATAGAACATGGCATCATCCACCGCATCACCATGGACAAATACCGCATTAAATGCATCGTTTACCGCTGCCAGAGGATGATGTTCGGGAATCAAAGTAGGATGTACCTTAACTTCAATGCCATTTTCTGTATTCTTTGCGATCCCCAGCAGCTTGATGGTGCAGCCCAATTCCTTTGCATAACGCATATCCTTTGCTGTGATCTTTGTGATACCTTCTGTAAAAACATCATTGAAAGTCACAGGTGTGTGGAAAGCGATAGACGCCATGATGGCGATCTTACGGCCTGCATCGTAGCCTTCGATATCTGCTGTCGGGTCTGCTTCTGCATAGCCCAAGTCTGTTGCCAGCTGCAGGGCTTCTTTGAAATCCATGCCCTCTTCTTTCATTTTTGTCAGGATAAAGTTTGTGGTACCATTGATGATACCCATAATTTCTGTAATGTTGTTGCCCGCCAGGCACTGTTTCAAAGGACGGATGATGGGGATACCGCCGGCAACAGCTGCTTCAAACAGCAGGTCACATTGATTTGCTGCCGCAATATCCAGCAATTCATGACCATGCATCGCCATCAGGTCTTTATTTGCTGTCACAACATGCTTACCTTTTTTCAGCGCTTCTGTAATATAGGTACGGGCAGGTTCGATGCCGCCCATCACTTCTACGACGATATCGATACTGTCGTCATTGATCACATCTTCAAATTGGTCTGTCAGTTTTTCCGCAGGGACAGCATCGGCATATTTGGCCTTGTTGCGTACCAAAACCTTTGCCACTTCCAGCTCTGCGCCAATCTTAAAAGGCATTTCATCCTTCTGGTTTTCGATAATCTTATATACACCGCCGCCAACTGTGCCCATGCCCAGCAGGGCGATTTTTCTAACGATCTGCTCCATATTTTTTCTCCTCCATAGGTATTAGTATTATTATAAATACAAATGTCTTTCACGGGTGATATTAAGATTTTAACACGAAAATTCCACTTGTCAATAGATTTTGTCTTTTTTTCAGAAACACTTTTCCATCACAGAAACACACTTCGTATACAAATGATTCACATACACAACTTCATTCTGTCCGTTTTTCTTTACAAATTGAGCAGTCGGTTTGGAAAAAAATACCCTTATTTCGTCATATTTACAGAAGATTTACTGATCTTTTCCTAGTATAATAACAACGTTCTTATGATTCAAAACCCCAAAAATAAAAATGATATGCAGGAGGGCATAGCTATGATCAAAAAATGGTGGCATGATAAGATCGCCTATCAAATTTATCCCAAAAGTTTTTGTGATTCTAACGGAGACGGTATCGGCGACCTGAAGGGCATCCTTTCCAAGTTGGACTACCTGCAGGCGCTCGGCGTGGATATTCTCTGGCTGTCCCCTGTCTATCAATCCCCTTTCGTCGATCAGGGGTATGATATTTCCGATTATTACAGCATCGCAGAGGAATTCGGCACCATGGAGGAATTTGATGAGCTACTGGCAGAGACCAAAAAGCGGGGTATGTACCTTATCATGGATCTGGTGGTAAACCATTGCTCCGACCAGCATGAGTGGTTCCAAAAGGCTCTGGCCGACCCGGATGGCGAGGAAGCCTCCTATTTCTATTTCGTCAAAGGCAAAGACGGGCAGCCCCCCAGCAATTATCGTGGCTATTTCGGCGGCAGCACCTGGGAGCCCATCCCCGGCACAGACAAATTCTATCTGCACAGCTTCGCCAAAGAACAGCCCGATTTGAATTGGGAAAATCCTGCCCTCCGCCAAAAAATATACGATATGGTGAACTGGTGGCTGGAGAAAGGGCTGTCAGGCTTCCGCATCGATGCCATCATCAATATTAAAAAAGTCCCCGGCTTTCCTTCTTATGCCCCCGACGGTCCCGATGGGCGTGTTGCAGTCTGCAAGATGGTCGAACAAGCCAGGGGCATCGGCACGTTTTTACAGGAATTGAAACAGGAGACCTTTGCAAAATACGATGCCTTTACTGTTGGAGAGGTTTTCAATATGCATCCCGCTGAACTGGAAGAATTTGTTGGGGAAAATGGTCATTTCTCCACTATGTTTGATTTCAGTGCCCAAGAACTGACCTGCGGGGAGCATGGCTGGTATGATACAAAGCCCATTTCTTTCGACAGATGGAAAGAAACCATCTTTGCCTCCCAGAAAAAAATGCTTTCCATTGGCTTTCTTGCCAATATCATTGAAAACCACGACGAACCCAGAGGGGCAAGCCGCTTTCTGCCTGCCTATGCCCAAAATGAAGCCGGCAAAAAGATGCTGGCTACCACTTCCCTGCTGCTGCGGGGCATCCCCTTTCTCTATCAGGGGCAGGAACTGGGCATGACCAACTGCCACAGAAGCAGCATCGAAGAATATAATGATATCAGCACCCTCGACCAGTATCAGCTGGCACTGGACAGCGGCTGCAGCAAAGCCGAAGCCCTGCAGTGCTGCTGGGAAAACAGCCGCGACAACGCCAGAACCCCCATACAGTGGAACGCAGCAGAAAACGCAGGCTTTTCCACAGGCAAGCCCTGGCTGGCAGTGAATCCCAATTATAAAGAAATCAATGCCGCCGAACAGGAAACCCGTAAAGATTCCGTTCTGCAATATTACCGCAGGCTGACCGCCCTGCGAAAATCCCCTGCTTATGTGGATACCTTCGTTTATGGCGATTTCATTCCTGCCTTTGAAACAAAAGACCACATTCTGGCTTATTGGCGCGTAGATGAGAAAAGCGGGCAAAAAATCTTAGTCGCTGCCAATTATGGCACAGAAGCCCAGTCCCTTCCCCTGCCCACAGGTGAATATGAACTGCTTTTATCTAATATGGAAATCTCCGTAAAAGAAACACTGTATCTGCCCAGTTGTGCCGCTGCTGTGCTGCTGCAGAAAGGAATCTTTTGATCTGCTCTGATATGATTTGACAAAGGCATGAGAAGTGGTTTAAAATAAAGAAAGAATGCCTAATACGATAGAAAGAAAACAAAGGATGGCTTCTGCCATCGATGAAAATAGAGGTGAAGTCAGAATGACCGGCGCAGAACGACGCAAAAAAATTTTAAATTTAATGAAGGAATCCTCTACGCCCCTTTCCGGCGGTGCCCTGGGGAATGCAATGGGCGTCAGCCGTCAGGTGATCGTACAGGATATTGCTCTGCTGCGTACAGAAGGTCATTCTATTCTGGCAACTGCTCGGGGCTATCTTCTGGATGAGCCAGAAGAAATCGTACGCCTGTTCAAGGTTTGCCATGATGAAGCCCGTACAGAGGAAGAACTGAAGACCATCGTTGATCTGGGCGGCTATATTCTGGATGTCATGGTGAATCACCGGGTTTACGGAAAGGTATCCGCGCCCCTGAATATCAAAAACCGCAGAGATGTGCAGGCTTTTATGGATCATCTGAAATCCGGGAAATCCTCTCCCCTGCTGAATGTCACCTCCGGCTATCATTTCCACCGTATTTCTGCCGAAAGTGAAGATATTCTGGATGAGATCGAAGAAGCCCTCCGTCAGAAAAATTTCCTGACAGAGTTTTTCCCTTACGAAAAAGAAGATGTCTAAAATCAAGCTGTTTTCAGGAGAAATTCTGGGGAAAACAGGGATTATATCTCGATTTTCCTTGAATTCTGCAGAAAATGATGATAAAATATTTTGATGAAATTTTATGGAGGAGGGTTCCTAATGTCAGGACATTCTAAGTTTGCAAATATCAAACATAAAAAAGAAAAAAATGATGCCAAAAAGGGTAAAATCTTTACAATGCTGGGCAGAGAAATCCAGGTTGCAGTCAAAGCCGGCGGCCCCGACCCCGCTGTAAACGGCAAACTGCGTGACGTTATCGCAAAATGTAAATCCAACAATATGCCTAACGATACCATCGAAAGAAGCATCAAAAAAGCGGCTGGTAACGAAGAAGGCGTAGAATACGAAATGGTAACATACGAAGGCTATGGCCCCAATGGCGTAGCTGTCATCGTAGAAGTGCTGACAGATAACAGAAACCGTGCAGCAGCCAACATTAGAAACGCATTCAACAAAGGCGGCGGCAATATGGGCAACAGCGGCTGTGTATCCTTCATGTTCGACGAAAAAGGTCTGATCGTGATCGATAAAGAAGAAGTGGACATGGATGAAGAAGAACTGATGATGGTTGCGCTGGATGCTGGCGCAGATGACTTCGCAGCAGAAGAAGACAGCTACGAAATCACAACAGCTCCCGATGATTTCTCCGCAGTTCGCGAAGCGCTGGAAACTGCAGGCATTCCTATGGCAAGTGCAGAAGTTACTATGATCCCCCAGACATATACAGAACTGACATCTGAAGAAGATATCAAGAAGATGAATAAACTGCTGGATCTGTTGGACGATGACGACGACGTTCAGAATACTTACCACAACTGGGATGAATAAATATGTAGTTTTGAAATTTAACGAGTGGCGTAAAATCGGTATTCTTTGATTCAATATTCAATTTATTCATCGAAAATTGAATAAAAAATCAATCAGCAATGACATTCAAAATCCCTCTAGTTATGACGTTCTAAACGTTATAATTAGGGGGTATTTTTATGAAAAATCAAACAGCCTTGAATGAATATTTGCTTGATTTGAAGTTGCGGAACTGTTCACCAAGAACAATTAAAACAATGAAAAATAATATGTCATTACTATTTAACTGGATAGAAGCAGAATATGAAATAAAAGAAATTGAAGATATCAGGCGCAACCACATTAAAGGATATTTGCAATACAAACAAAGTTTAGGACTAAAACCTACCTATATAAATGGAGTGTTAAAAAATATAAAAGCGTTTTTTAATTATCTCGTCAGGGAAGAATATTTAGATGAAAGCCCTTCTGTAAAAATCAGCCTACAAAAAGAAGAAAAAGTTCTCATCCAGACTTTCACTTCTGATGAAATCAAAAGAATGATTGATGTATATAATTCTTCTAATTTTTTAGGCGCAAGGAATAAATGTATCATAACTATGTTGTTTGATACAGGAATCAGAAACTATGAACTCTGCTCCATAAAATGTGATGATATAAAAGAGAGAACTATTTTAATTCATGGAAAAGGAAACAAACCAAGGCTAGGCCCTATTTCTCCAATGCTTCGAAAAACCATGCTAAAGTACGAAGCTATTAGAGAACACTATATAAAAGAAAGATATCAAAGCGAATTCTATTTCTTAAGCCAAAAAGGAAAAATGCTTACTGTTGAAGCCGTTGAAATAGTAGTCAAAAAATGTGGTGTTGCTGCCCATGTAAATGAACAGATCAGATGCAGCCCACATACTTGCAGACATATCTTTGCTCAAATGTGCTTAAAAAAGGGAATAGACATTTACACTGTATCAAGATTATTAGAACATGAAAATCTTTCTACAACAAAGCGTTATTTCCAATCTATGAAAGATGATACAGTAATTGATATAGCTCTTGCATCAAGTCCTTTGATGAAATTGTAATAAAAAATGGGAGACTGTGAAAAAAATGGACCTGTTGACAAAGTTTGTGTAAAGTGAAAAACTGATATAAGATATGGAATTAGTTATTGAAGGGCAAAGCCATTTTTGAGGCTTTGCTCTTTTCCTGTATTATAACGCCAGTTTTTTGCATGTCAAACAGAGCTGCCAAGGGCAGCCCCGCTTAGGTCATGATCAGGACAAGCGTTCTTCAAAGTAAATTTCCAACTGGGAGTGGATTTGCCCCCAATCCTGGCGATGACCTGTCCACTTTTTGGGGAAGTATCCCAAAGTCTTTTCTATTTATCGAATCACACCACAGGCGATTTTCCTTCCGCTGTTTCCCGCAGGCTGGGTCATAAAATCATCAGGGTACAGATGGATGACGATGGTCCGCCCGATAACCTCTTTCAACTGAAATCTGTCAGTCAATACTGCCATCCATGCGCTGCCGTGATTGGAAAACAACGGCGGCAGATCCCCTGTATGGTAAGGATGCAGACAATTCTTCGGATTATAATGCCCCTTTGTATCAGCAAAATCATCCCCTCCACAACCATTTCCTTCATGGATATGGAAACCAAATACACCGCCACAGGGATCTTGTTCCGGCAGACCATTGACATCTGCCACCACAAGCACACCTTTATCTGTCTGAAAAAGCTTTACCATGCCTTTCAATTCCGGATAGGCCGCAGAACCCTGCAGCATTGCCGTTGCCATAGGCATCCCCTGCAATTCTTCCATCATTTCTTTTTTGCACTCTTCAAATGAAAGCATTGTATCCACCCCTTTTTCACCATAGTATTCCCGCTACATTTTATCGTGATAATGAGAGATTCATTTTCAAAAAGCTTTCTTCGCTTTCAAACAAAAAGAAAGACTACGGTTTCCCGTAGTCTCATAATTATTTCTCTGCGATCAATTCTCTTGCCGCTGCCAAGGTGGTTTCCGTTACATCGCTGCCGCCCATCAATCTGGCTACTTCCAGCACAGAGCCTTCCCCTTCCAGAGGTGTAACCAGTGTAGTGGTTTCCCCATGGCTGCTTTCCTTTTCGATGAGGAAATGATGATCCGCCATGGCTGCGATCTGGGGCAAATGGGTGATACATAAAATCTGCCGTTTGCTGCCCAAAAAGCTCATCTTTTCGCCAACTTTTCTTGCGGTTCTGCCGCTGACGCCCGTATCGATCTCATCAAAAATAAACGTACCGATCTCGTCTGCATCCACCAGCACCGTTTTCAATGCCAGCATGACGCGGCTCATTTCCCCGCCGGAGGCGATCTTCGCCAATGGTTTCAGATTTTCACCTGCATTGGCAGAAATCAGAAATTCTACTTTATCCTTGCCATCGGCAGTCCAATCTTTTTTTTCCTCGATCCAAATGTGGAATCTGGCATCCTTCATTTCCATATCTTTCAAAGATGCCTCGATCTGCGCCGCCACCTGTTGGGCAGTAGATCTCCGCAGGGCAGAAAGCTTTTCTGCCGCAGCAGACAGCTTTTTCTGCTCTTTTTCCTTTTCCAATGTCAGCTCAGCCACTTTTTCACTGCTGTTGGAAAGAAAATCCAGTTCCTGTACGACTTTATCATAAAAGGCTAGCGCCGCTTCCACGCTTCCGCCGTATTTTCGTTTTAATTTGTAAATCAGCTGAAGGCGTTCCTCAATTCCCTCCAGCGCATCGGGATCGTTTTCCTGTTTTTCTGCTTCCCGTTTCAATTCCCTTGCCGTATCCTCCACTGCTGCATAGGCATCTGCCAATGCATCTGCGAAAGCGTTCAGGCTATTATCATATTCTGCCGCTTCCTGCAGCTTTGCCAGGGCATCCCCTAACTGGTCGCAGGCAGAGGGCATCATATTTTCCCCATCATAAAGGAGGGCAAGGCTTTCTCTGGTCAGGCGCATCAGCTTTTCCATGCTGCTCAGTCGTTTTTTCTGTTCCAGCAAGTCTTCTTCCTCGCCCAGGCGCAGCCCCCCTGCCTCCAGCTCCTCCTTCTGGAATTGCAGAATATCCATCCGCTGCTCCCTTTGGGATTCATCCCCCATCAGGGACTGCAGCTGTTTTTCCAGTTCCTTCAAGGCATGATAGCTTTTTTTATATTCCTCCATAGCATCCCCAAAGCCTGCACCGCAGAAGCGATCCAACAGGCGGATATGCTTAGAAGGATTCAAAAGAGACTGATGCTCATGCTGGCCATAAATATCGATCAGGTCTTCGGCGATTTCCCTGAGCATACCAACAGTAACCGTAGAACCATTCACACGGCAGACGGATTTTCCCGCTTCGCTGAGGGTTCTGGTGATGAGGACAGAACCATCCTCTTCCGGTTGGATTCCGTTTTCTTCCAGTTTTTCCTGCAAAGCTTCCGACTGCATGGCAAACAAGGCCTCTACAGAAGCCTGTTTTTCCCCATGGCGCAGAAAATCCTTCCCTACCCTGCCGCCCAGGGCAAACTGCAGAGAATCGATGACCATAGATTTCCCCGCACCCGTTTCGCCTGTCAGAATATTCAGCCCCTCCCCAAAGGAGATCTCACTTTCCTTGATGAGTGCCACATTTTTGATATGCAGATGTTCCAGCATAAAGCGTCCCTCCTTATCATTCAGGCGCTATGGATGATACGATACAGTTTTTCGATGATGACTGCCGCCTGATTATGGGTGCGGACAACGCAGAAAACCGTATCATCCCCGGCGATGGTGCCAAGGATCTCACTGTTCTGCATATTATCCAAAGCGACCGCCACTGCCATACCCATGCCGTCCAGTGTTTTGATAACGATCATATTCTGGGCATAGTCCATCTTCAGCACCGCTTCCTTGAAAACGCGGGTCAGTCGTTCTGTCACTTCTGTATCATTGCCGGTAATGACTGCATATTTCTGGCGTCCTTTTTCTGTGGCGATTTTTGTCAGCTTCATTTCGCGGATATCCCGGGAAACGGTGGCCTGGGTCACCATAAAGCCTTCTTCACAGAGCTTTTGCGCCAATTCATCCTGTGTTTCGATATCATAATTTTCGATCAATTCCAAAATTTTTGCATGTCTGGCGATTTTCATCGCTGCAACCCTCCTTACTTTTGCAGAAAGAAAAAATCACTTTGATAATTTATGTCGCAATACATCATAAAAACTCTGGGGTTTTGTTTTGATGATCGTCGTGCAGACTGCTGCTTTGCGGATCTGCACCACGTTTTTGCCCATCAGAGTCTTGTTATCCTGTCCATCGGCACTGATGGTAAAGGGGGTATCCTCCCTGCTGGGGTTGATCTCCACCGTCACCACATCATCAGCAGAAACCACAATGGGTCTGCTGGTAAGGGTATGGGGGGAGATGGGTGTAATGGCGATGATTTGAGCATCCGCCTTCAGCACGGGGCCGCCCGCAGAAAGATTATAGGCAGTGGAGCCTGTGGGGGTACAGATGATAACACCATCGGCCCGCAAGGTATCCACATATTCATCATTTACGAATACATTGAATTCCAATATTTTATAGAGATTGCCGCGGGTGATACAGATATCATTCAAGGCGATCATCCCTGTTTTTCGCACGGTTTCCTTCGCCAAAGTGCATTCCAGCATCATGCGTTTTTCCAGCTTATAATTTCCGCTCAAAACTTTATCGATGGCCAGTTCTGCGTTGTTTTTTTCTTCCGCTGTCAGGAAGCCCAGTGTCCCCAGATTGATGCCCAAAATGGGTTTTTCAAAATTTGCCGTCCTTCTGCCGACCCCCAAAAGGGTACCATCGCCGCCCAGAGAAATCAGAAAATCACTCTCCTGATACAAAGCCTTTTCCTCTCTAGCATACTGGGGCAGCTCTGCCAATGCTGCCACCTCTTCGGAAAGCTGCGGCTCACAGCCCTTCTCCAGCAGATAGTTCACCAGTCGTTTGGTCACGGCCAGTCCTTTATCCTTCTGCACATTGGGTAAGATCGCTACTTTTTTCATCTTCTTCCACCTCATTTCTCTCCTGAAAGGATTTTATGAGATTCTGTTACAACTTCTTCCAGTTTTGCCTGTACTTCTTCTTCGGTCATGCCTGCTTGGCTCTTATCCAGATAGATCAGATATTCAATATTACCTTCCGGCCCTTTGATGGGAGAGAAACTCAGCCCCAAAATCCCCAGATTCTGTGCCCGTACATAATTTGCGATCATTTCGATGACTTCTTTATGTACGTTGATATCTCTCACGACGCCTTTTTTGCCGACTTTTTCTCTGCCTGCTTCAAACTGAGGCTTGATCAGGCAGACCAGCTGGCCTTTTTCACCCAAAACGCCCAAAACCGCAGGCAGCACCTTCGTCAGGGAAATAAAGGAAACATCGATAGAAGCGAAGTCCCCTTCATCGGGCACCTGTTCATGGGTCACATAGCGCACGTTGGTCTTTTCCAGACAAACGACTCTTTCGTCATTCCGCAGCTTCCACGCAAACTGACCATAGCCCACATCGATGGCATAGACCTTGGATGCGCCATTCTGCAGCATACAATCCGTAAAGCCGCCTGTGGAGGCACCGATATCCAGACAGATCTTTCCATCCAGAGAAATGCCAAATGCGTCCACCGCTTTTTCCAGCTTATAGCCGCCGCGGCTGACATATTTCATCTGATTGCCCTTCACTTCCAGAGACGCATTCACAGCCACCTTCGTGCCTGCTTTATCCTCCTTCTGACCGTCCACATAAACATTTCCCGCCATGATATAAGCCTTCGCCAATTCTCTGGAGGTCGCCAGACCCTGCTGTACCAGTAAAACGTCTAATCTTTCTTTTTCCACCTTTTCTGCCATGGTCATTCTCCCAATCTCTTCTTTATGCTTTCATAAATGCCCGCAGCATCCAGCCCGTATCTTTCAAAAAGCTGCGCTTGGGTGCCTTGTTCGATATATTTGTCAGGGAAAGCCAGATTCAGGATATCGGCCTGAATGCCCTTGTCCCCGTAAAATTCCATTACTTTTGAGCCAAAACCGCCCCTGCGGAGGTTATCCTCTACCGTTACGATATGGGCACAATTCTCTGCTGCCTTTCGCAGCATTGCTTCATCCAAAGGCTTGATAAAACGCATATTCACCAGCATCGGATGGAAGCCATCCGCTTCCAGCAGCTTTGCCGCATCTGCCGCCGCCTTCAGCATGTGACCTTCTGCCAGAATAGCGATTTTTTCGCCGTCCTGTATCAGTTCCGCCTTGCCATATTCAATGGGCTGTTTGTTTTCAGAGAAAGCTGTTTCCGCCGTCCCTCTGGGGTAGCGCACCGCAATGGGGCCATCCCATTTATTGACGGCAAAATCCAGCATTTCTTCCAGTTCCCAACCGTTCTTTGGAGAAAGGACGGTCATATTGGGAATATGGCTCAGGAAGGACAGATCAAAGACACCCTGATGGGTCTCCCCATCTGCGCCGACGATGCCTGCCCTGTCAATGGCAAATACCACATGGAGATTCTGCATACAAACATCATGGACAATCTGGTCGTATGCCCGCTGCAGGAAAGAGGAATACACCGCAAATACGGGAACGATGCCGCCCTTTGCCAAGCCTGCCGCAAAGGTGGTACCATGCTGTTCCGCAATGGCAACATCAAAGAAACGTTTAGGGAAGGCTCTCTGAAATTTTTCATAGCCTGTCCCACTGCTCATTGCCGCAGTGATGCCAACGACTTTGGGATTCTTTTTGCCGATCTCCACCATTTTTTCGCCAAATACGGCAGACCAGCTCTTGCCGCCCTTGGAGGTAGGCAAGCCTGTTTTCAGATCGAAAGCGCCCACACCATGATAATCCCAGGGGCGTTCCTCCGCATAGGGATAGCCTTTGCCCTTGATGGTCTTTACATGGATCAGGACGGGACGATTCATTTCCTTCACGTTCTGGAGCAGTTCGATCAGCTCCGGCAGGTCATGCCCATCCACCGGACCTATGTATTTGAAGCCCAGCTGTTCAAACAATGCCCCATGGGTCAGCAGCATCTTTGCTCCATCCCGCACGTTTTTCAGCACCTGATAGGTGCCTTCGCCAATGACAGGCACGTTATTTCTGAACTGCTTTACCGCTTCCTTCCAGCCCCGATACTGGTTGCTGGTACGAAGGTTATTCAGGTGCCTGCTCATGGCGCCCACGTTTGTATCGATAGACATCTGATTATCATTCAGAATGACGATCAGATTGGTATGTTCTTTTCCTGCATTATTCAAGGCTTCATAAGCCAGACCGCCTGTCATGGAACCATCCCCGATGACTGCGATGACATGTTCTTTACCCCCCATCAGGTCACGGGCCTTTGCCAGACCCAATGCAGCGGAAATAGACGTAGAGCTATGGCCCGCCGCAAAGGCATCACAATCACTTTCATTGGGCTTGGGAAAGCCACTCAGCCCGTCCAGCTGGCGGAGGTGGTCGAAGCCTTCCTTTCTGCCGGTCAAAATCTTATGGATATAGGCCTGATGGCCTACGTCCCATACGATCTTATCCTTGGGCAGGTCGAAGCAATATTCCAATGCCACCGTCAGTTCCACCACGCCCAGATTGGATGCCAGATGCCCGCCGGTCTTAGAAACCTTCTGCAACAGGAATTTTCTCAGTTCCTTACACAGAACAGCCATCTCTTCCCCATTCAGTTTTTTGATATCTTCAGTGGAATGAATTCGATTCAAAATTCTGTCCACAGTTTCACCAACTCTCTATTCTTACAAAATTGTACTTGGGCCGATGCGCCGCAAACTGCGTTACATCCAAAGCCCGATCACAATACCCAGCAAAGCCCCTGCGGCAACTTCCAGTGGGGTATGACCCAGAAGTTCCTTCAGTTCACCAACATCGGGTATCTTGTGTTCCAAAATCAACATATTCAAAATTTCCGCCTGCTTGCCTGCCGCTCTTCTGATGCCCTGTGCATCATACATGGTGACAAAGGAGAAGATCAGCGCAATGGCAAACAACGGGGAATCAAAGCCATAGTACTTCCCAATGCTGAAGGAAAGGGCCATGGTAAAGGAAGAATGGGAACTGGGCATACCGCCTGTCCCCACGATGCGGGATGCATCGAATTTTTTATCCACGATCAATGTCAGGATGATCTTGATGCCCTGCGCCGCCGCCCATGCGATGATGGCAGCCCAGAGGGGTGTATTCTGCAGAATTGCCTGGAAGTTATACATACCATCGCCTTCTTTCTGCTTGTTTTAAAAATTCAAACTATTCAATACGTTCAAAACGTTCAGAACGTTCTGGTTGTCAAATATTCTGTCAGGGCTGCTAAAAATTCACAGCGATCGCCCTGTTTTTTCCAGATATCCATAGCTTCCTCGGAAAGCTTTGCCGCGATCTCACGAGATTTTTCAATGCCATAGAGGGTCACATAAGTGGTCTTTTGGTTCTTTTCATCACTGTGGATGGGCTTGCCCAATTCTTCCATGGTGCTGGTCACGTCTAAAATATCGTCCAAAATCTGGAATGCTACGCCGATCTTTTCGCCCGCCAGAGCAAACTGTTCCGCTGTTTCCTTGTCTGCACCGCCGATGATGGCACCGGATTCCAAAGCACCGCGGATCATTGCCGCTGTCTTATGCAGATGGATGAAATCCAGGGTTTCCTTGTCCAAGGGTTTGCCTTCAAAATGCACATCCACCACCTGCCCCGTCAGCATGCCGAAAATGCCTGCCCCATGGGCAATGGCTTTCATGGCACCTGTGGTCTGGGGTGTGGGGTTTTTCAGGCAGGCATCCGCCATAGTTTCCATGGCATGGTGCAGCAAGCCATCCCCTGCCAGAATCGCCATATCTTCCCCGAAAACCTTATGGCTTGTCAGTCTGCCACGGCGATAATCGTCGTTATCCATAGCAGGCAGGTCATCATGGATCAGGGAATAGGTGTGGATCATTTCCAGGGCGCAGGCAAAGGGCAAAGCATCTTCCTTCTTGCCGCCCACCGCTTCACAAGCCGCCAAAACCATCATGGGGCGCAGCCGTTTGCCCCCTGCCAGCAGACTATAGCGCATGGCCTCAAAGATCACAGGAGGGAATTCCTTCTGCTGGGGCACTGCTTTTTCCAGGGCTGCCTCGATATATGCACATCTTTCTTTCATTTCCTGTTTCAAATCGATCATCATTCTACCTCCGCCTGAAAAGGCTCTTCCTGCCAAAGTCCCGCTTCTTTTCTGAGAAGGACAATCTCGCCTTCTGCCGCCGCCAGCTTTTCCCGGCACAGGGCAGAAAGACCCAATCCCTCTTTAAAAAGGGCAACAGCTGTTTCCAACGGTGCTTCCTCCTGCTCCAGCTGTTCCACGATCTCCTCCAAGCGTTCCATCGCTTCTTCAAAGGATAGTTTCTTTTTCGCCATGGGCAAACACCGCCTTTCCTGTTACTTCTGCCTGCAGGATGCCATCCTTCATCCGCACCTGCAAAGCCTGTCCAACTGCTGCCGCCTCAGCCGTTGTCACAGGCTTTCCCTTTGTATCCATCAGCATGGCATAGCCCCTCTGCATGATGGAAAAAGGAGAGACTGCCTGCAAACCGGCTTCCGCCACAGCCAGCTTTTGTTTATCCTTCTCCAGCCTTCGCAGTGTTTCTCGCAGCAAAAGCCGTTCCTTTTCTTCCAAATACATCTGCGTCCGCCGGATGCCCTCCAGAGGACGTTTCAAAACAGGGCGTTCCTTCAAAAAATCCAGACGCCGTTTAGAGCTTATCAGCACTGCCTGCACATTTCTGTCGAGACGGTCGGTCAGTTCTTTCAAATCTTCTTTGATGCTTTCCAAAGGCTCCGTTGCCAGTTCTGCCGCCGCAGAGGGGGTCGGTGCCCGCAGGTCCGATACAAAATCCGCAATGGTGAAATCTGTTTCATGGCCTACAGCGGAAATCACCGGCAATTCCGAAGCAAAAATAGCCCTTGCCACGATCTCCTCATTGAACGCCCACAGATCTTCCATAGAGCCGCCACCACGGCCCAGAATGATGACATCCGCCTTGCCCCAGTCATTTGCCAGTTTCAGGCTTTTCACGATATCCGCCGCCGCATTTTCACCTTGCACCAATGTAGGAAAAACAGCGATCTTCACCCGAGGGTCTCTTCTTTTGGCGATCTGGATGATATCCCGCACCGCTGCCCCTGTGGGGGAGGTGATCACGGCAATACACCCCACATGGTCGGGGATCTCCCGTTTGAAATCAGCGTCAAACAACCCTTCCGCTGCCAGCTTTTCTTTCATCTGCTCGAAAGCGATTTGCAAGGCACCCATGCCAATGGGCTCCAAAAATTCGCCATACAGCTGATACTGCCCCGTTTTCTCATAAAGGGAAACATGTCCATACAGGATAACTTTCATACCATTTTCCGGCAAAAAAGGAATCTGCATGGCATCCTGCCTGAAAATGACACAGGAGATCGCCCCCTGGGCATCTTTCAGGGTGAAATACCAATGACCACTGGAATGGGCCTTGAAATTGGAGATTTCCCCCTGTACCAGAAGGCTGTTCAATATAAAATCATTTTCCAGCAGATTTTTGATGTATCGGTTGATCTGCCCCACCGTAAAGACCTTTGGTTCGATCATCGAGACACTCCCTTACACAGCTTTTACGCCTGGGCTACCTTGCCCAACACACCGTTGATGAAAGCAGGCGCTTCATCGGAACTGAATTTTTTCGCCAATTCTACTGCTTCGTTGATGGCTACCCCAACGGGTGTTTCCGCAAATTTCATTTCGTAAACAGCCAGACGCAAGATCGCCAGATCTACTTTATTCATACGTTCCGGATCCCATCCCTTTGCGCAGGCAGCGATCATACCATCGATCTTTTCCATATTTGAGTGGACCCCTTCCACTTCGGAAAGGATAAAGGCTTTTTCGTCCTCTTCTACAGGTTCTTCCTTTTCTGCAAAGAAAAGCTCTTTTACCTGTTCAAATTCTGCCGCTTCACTGAAATCCATCTGGAACAGCAGGAAAAACGCATTCTTTCTTGCACTTCTTCGGCTCATAACATACCTCCGTATTTTTGTTTGAAACGCACAGACGGGTTTCACCGGCATAAGCCATGAAACCCGCTGCATACACTTTCGCCGCTTATTCTTCTTCCTCAGCTTTCACTTCTTTTTCTTTCACAACACCGGTAACGCTGACATTGACAACAGCCACGTTCAGCCCTGTCATAGTTTCCACTGTGGATTTGACTCTTTCCTGTACTTCTTTGGCTACATTCTGCACTTTTGTACCAAATTTTACGATGATATCCATATCCAATACAGCTTCGTTTTCATCCTTTGTGATCTTCACACATTTTGTGTGGCCTTTTTTCCCAAAAAATTCTACAAAGCTTTTGCTGCTGCCTCCGGCAACAACGCCTTCCACTTCCAGTGCTGCTGTAACAGCGATCACACCGATGACTTCATCTGCGATCTGGATCTGGCCATTCATTTTATTTTCAGACATGTCTCTTACCTCCTATGATTTGTTTTATTCATGATTTCATACAAAATCCTGTATACCTTGCGGAAAATTCCAAACAATCCCTTTTTCCGCGCATAATTATGTTTTCATTATAGCAGATGATTGCCCCATTTGCAACGAATATACACAAAATCATGCATAAATTCATAAACAGAAAAAAGCGGAAAGAATCCCTGTTCCTTCCGCACATTCCCTGTTCTATTTTGCTTTCTGCAATGTATTGATTCTGATTTTGGATGGCTCCATGCCTGTTTTCCGCTTCACGATATCCTCGATCTGTGCCACTTCCGCATCGGTCAGGGTGTCCTTATCCACTACCACATCCACCGTATCATCATCGATGCGGACATAGGCTTCCTTGAAGCCTTTGGATTCGATCATGGCTTCTGCCGCCGTTTCCTTTTCGATGCGTTCCTGCAGCTGCATCATGTTTTCTGAACATTTATCCTTCTGTTCCTGGCTGATGTTTTCATTATTCAGCATTTCCGTCAGGATATCCTTCTGTTTTGCCCGGGACTGTTCCCGATCCAGTTTGGCTTCCGCAAAATATTCCGAGCCAGTCATGCCGCTGGCGGATACATAGATCGCCGCGCCATCCCCTGTAGTCTCTGCCACTTCTGCCGTGATAGGGTCCAGTTCCAATGCCGACGTATCCACATCATCGGGCAGAGCAGAATAATCCACCAGGGCTGTGACGTCCCCCTCCTCTGTCAGCTGCAGTGCCGTCTGGTTTCCTTCGGAAGATCGACTCTCCTGAAAATTCAAATACCCTGCGGCAGCGATCATCACCGCCAACGCCGTGACCACCACTTGATTCCTCTTGATGACAAACATACCATTTCCCCCTCTATTTCATTTTCAAAACTGCGATTTTATGGGCAGGCACATCCAACAACGCCTGTGCCGCCTGATTGAGAGCGGCGCAGACCACCGGATCTCCGCCTCCCTCTGCCACGATAACGACCCCCTCCACCTCCGGAGAGGATGCCGAAAGGAGCAGCGGCAAAGTATTTCCGTTCCTGTCCTCCATCAGGATAGCGGTATTTTCTACTCGCAGAGATTCGGAGGTTTTTCCGCCATCCTCAGAATAGGACTCTTCCCGCACCTCATCCCGAGCAACGGTCTTTTCCTCTGTCCTGCGGTAAGTCAGCATCACATCCACCTGTCCTGCCCCTTCGATCTTGGAGAGGATCTCTGCCATGCGGCGTTCCGTTTCTGCATCGCTGCCAAGGGTCGTCTCCGCAGGTTCCTCCTGGGGCGATTTTTCCGACGCATCCCCTCCAAAAGAAGAAAAACTCTTTCCTGCCGCCAAAAGCAGGATGCCCACCATCAATGCCAGGAACACATTGCTTCGCATCTTCTTGTTTTCCGGGCTGAACAGCCCTTTCCAAACATCCTTTTGCATTTTCTCACCCTTCTTTTGTGTATCCGTTGTATGTATCTGACCATTCCTGCTCCAGTCTCATAGCTGGCAGTTCGAATCCCTCCGTTGCGCCGAACAGCCGAAGAAAGGGGCTCAATACCGCCGTCAGTACCAGTACCCCCAGCACCAACTCCGCGTAGCGGCGATACTTCCCCTCGGGCAGGAGGATGCCCACTAAAGCAGAGAAGATGGTCAATGCAGTTATGGTTTTAATATATGCTGTAAATGCTTCCATCATGCCTACAAGCCTCCTAACAAAAGCAATGCCGAAAATAAAAACATTCCTTCTCCCAGGAAAACCACCCCCAAAAGAAGTCCTGTGTATTCCCCTGCAGCGGAAATGCACTCCACCAGCCGCTCCTCACAGATAAATTCCGCCGCCGCTGCCGTCAGCTTGAACACCAGCATGATGACCAGCAGCTTTATCACCAAAGGAATGCAGAGGAGCAGCAAAAATACTGCCGCCGCCACCAAAGTCCCGCTTTTCAACGTTCCTGCCACAGCCGCCGCCGTTTCCACCGCACCGCCCATGACATCTCCCACCACAGGCACCGCACCCACTGCGATCTTCGCTGTTTTCGCCGCTAAGCCATTCAAAGCCCCGCCGCCGATTTTCTGCAGGGAGATCAGCAGCATAAAAGCCATTGCCGCTCCCTTCATGCCCCAGCCGATACACTGGCGCAGCAGCTCCGCGAATTTTCCCAGTATGGGTTTTTCCGAGATATGGTCTGCCATTTCCAAGGCGATGGCTAATAAAATGGCAGGAATGATGATGCGGCTGATGGCAACAGATAAGGCCGCCGAGCCTCCCATGATGGCAGGCCCCATCAATGCCCCTTGGGTAAGATTGCCGGAAGATGCGGAAAGGACGAGAAAAATGGGCACCATCGCTCCAAATACTCCACCAATTCCTTTCATCCGCTCCACAACGCCCTCAGAAATGGCATAAAACGAGGACAAGATCACCACAACCAGCACCATATAGCAGATATAGAAGCCCATTTCCCCTACCGATTTTCCCTGAAAGGAATCATTGAACTGCTTCAAAATGGCACTCAAAATAACGATTAACAATAATTGCGTCAATAGCTTTCCCTGCACCCGGAATTCCCCAAAGGCTGCTTCTAAAACTTTTTCTTTCAGCCCGGCGAAGGTGAAATCAAATTCCCCTAACACCACATCCTTCAGCAGCTTCGAAAACCCCACATCAGCATCTAAATCCTCCGCCGCTTCATCCACAGTCTCCGTTTCCAGCTTTTCCAGCTCCGCTTCAATGGTCTGGGTATCGACCTCCGCTGCGGAAGCAGTTGTCGGCAAAAAAGAAAGGAACAGCACCAAAACCAGCAAACACTTTTTCATCCTACCCCCTCCTATACCAGCCCCATGACCATTTCCAACAGCCCTGTCAGCACAGGAGCTGCTGCCGTCATCATCAGGATCTTTCCTGCCAATTCGATCTTTGCCGCCACAGCCCCTTCCCCCGCATCGGCACAAAGCTGCGCACCGAATTGGGTCAGATAGGCAATGCCAATGACCTTCAGCACCACGGCAAAATAGCCGCTGCCTACTCCTGCCTGCTCCGCTGTTTCCCGCAGCAGAGCAATCAGATTCCCCAAGGGCAGGCAAATCATCCCAAAGATCAAGATGCCCGTGATGGCAGCCACCAACATGGCAATCTGGGGATTTTCCTTTTTCAGCAGAACGGCAAATACCGTTCCCACCAATCCCAGAGCAATGATCCTTCCCATTTCCATAGAATCGCCCCTTTCATAGCTGAAACAGGGTCTGCACTGTATCAAACAGCTGACTGATATATTGGATGACCCAGAAGAGCACCACCACCAGCCCTGCCAGGGTGGTCATCATAGCCTGTTCCTCCCGTCCTGCCCGAATGAGTACCTGATTCAGAACTGCCACCAAAATCCCTACCGCCGCAATGCGGAATACGATATTGATCTCCATTTTTCTTCCTCCTTCACAGCAGTGTGACCACGATGAGCAAGCCGCTTAGCCCGCCCATGCCATAGTAAAGCCTGCCGTTTTTCTCCAATCGTTTTTTTCCCTGCTCCAAAGCATGTTCGATATATCGCAAAAGCAGACGGATGCTGCTTTCCTGCTGTTCCTTATCCAAATAGCCCAGAGTCCTGCCGAAAAGAAGCACCGCATCCAGATCTTCTCCTGTCAAGAAAGTATGTACTGCCTGTTTCCGCCAGACTTCCTCCCAGATCAGTTCCGCCGATGCGCCATCCCGTTCCGCCATACGCTCTGCTGCTTCCTGAAAAATCTCTCCGATGATGCCGCCGGTCTTCCAACTGATGCTTTCCAGTACCTCCGGCAAAGGGGCAGAAAGATATTGGATCTGACTTTGCAGCAGCAGGATGCCCCGTTCCAGTTCTTCCAGTTCTTTCAGGCGATATTTTTCCTTGGCTGCAAAATATGCCCCGAACCACAGAGTCGCTCCCAAGACAAGGACAATGCCTGCCAATCGAATCATTCCCTCTCCCCCTTCCAGATGATTTTCCCATCCTTATCTCTGATTTCTTCCATCGTTCCTACGCCATTTCGGTTAGAGAGAAAAAGATATCGTTCAAAAACTTTTTTTCGTATCAAGGCACGTAGTTGTGGTCGGGTCTCCAGATCGGCAAAATCCTGCCCATGGGCAGTGGCCACCAGCTTCACCCCTGCATACAAGGCTTCCTCTATCGCTTCGATATCCTCCTTTCGCCCCAATTCATCCACAGCGATGATATCCGGGGACATACTCCGCAGCAGCAGCACCATTCCTTTTGCTTTCGGGCACCCTTCCAGCACATCGGTGCAAGGGCCCACATCCATCTGGGGTATACCATCCCGCAGAGGGGCGATCTCTCCCCGTTCATCCACCACCCCCACCGTCTTTCCTCTTTCACTGAGACAGCGAACAATATCCCGCAGGAGAGTCGTTTTCCCGCAGCCCGGCGGAGAGACGATTAGGGTATGGCAAAAGGTATCCTCTTCCATGAGGCATGGCAAAAACTGCTCGCCCCATCCCTTTTGTTCCCTGGCGATACGGATATTCAAGGCGTTGATCTGACGCAGTGTCCGAATTTCGCCGTTTTCCAAAACCGCCTTTCCGCAGAAGCCCACCCGATGCCCCCCTTCAATGGTGATATATCCCTGTCGCAATTCTTCCTCAAAGGCATAAAGGGAATAGGCACTCAACATGGACACTGTTTCCCGCAGGTCTGCCGTAGAGATATGGATTCCCTTTTCCCAAGGTGCCGAAAGCAGCGTGCCACTCTTCTGCAAAGAAAATATCCCCTCTGCTTTTTTCAGCAAAAAAGGCTGTCCATTTCTCAACCGTATCTCCTGCACATCCACAAGGCTTTCCTCCGGCAAAACTTCTCGTATCCTTCGGGGCAATGCCCGCCAAACCGCTTCTGTCTGCATCAGCTCGTCCTCCCTTCTTTTTCTATCCTATGCAGGCGTCGCGGAATCATTCCAGCAATATAAATGTCACAATACGCGAACTTTATATATTTTTTGCTAAGATTTTATAAAAAAACTTTATTTTGTCATGAAGTGTGATAAAATAATACAGAGCAAAAGTTGTCATAATTCTTTAAACTTTTTAGAAAGGAGATAACTATGTATACAATTCTAATTTCTAAAACTGATGACGAAATAAAAGAAACCAGCAATGAACTATGTTCCGGCACAGAGCAAGTCCAAATTTTAGATAATAAAATTCCCCCAGCGCATAGAGAATATCCTTTCTTCCGTATCAATACTGCCAAAGGCATTTATAATATCCCCTACAGTGATATTCTTTTCGTGGAAAGCGGACAAAAAAAATCCTTCATCCATCTGACAAACAACACTATCTGTCTGCCACTTCCCCTTTATCGTATCCGCGAGATATTACCAGAGTCTTTTTTCATACAGACCCACCGTTCCTTTATTGTCAATCTGAAAAAAATCTCCTATATCGATAAGACGAAAGACCCTTGGGTCATTTCCTTTTTTGGTTCCAAAAAAACTGCATTTATCAGCCGCAGCTTCAAAAAAGACGTGATGCGGGTCATCACTCCTTTTCTAAACTATGTCGTCGATTGACTTTACTATCCTCCGCCGTTACAATAAGACCAAAGAAGAAAAAGGAGGTCTTCCGATGAAAGAATTTCGATTGGTCGCTTTTGGTGACAGCTTGACATATGGC
Organism: [Eubacterium] saphenum; assembly: GCA_945912105.1. Lineage (GTDB taxonomy): Bacteria > Bacillota > Clostridia > Lachnospirales > Anaerotignaceae > Anaerotignum_A. The sequence goes on from CAMEBC010000011.1 coordinate 44,994, forward strand.
TATGGCGTTTTGTCCCATGTGGCATATCCTTCCCGCCTGGCAAAGGAATTACCAGAAAAGAATCCCGCCGTCCGCTGGAAGGTCTATAACCGCGGTATCAACGGGGAAACCACCCGCGAAGCCAGACAAAGGCTGGACAGCAATGTTCTGCGGCTGAAACCCCATATCACTGCGATCCTTCTGGGCTCCAATGACAGCGCCCTCAATGAAGGACAATATCGTACCCCTTGGGAATATGAGCATAATATGATGTTCATGATCGAACAGCTGCTGGCCTGCAGGCATGATGCTAAGGCATTCAACGGCGGCTATTGTCTGCCTCTGCTCATCACCCCTCCTCCTGTGGTGGATACGGATTTTTATCCCTTCACCACCACCGACCGTATCGAACTTTATCGGGATATCGTGCTGAAACTGGCAAAATCCTATGGCTGTCCCGTTATCGATGTATATGAAGCCTTTCTGGAAGTCAAAGAAAAAAAGGGCTTCGAAGCCTATGATGCCCTTTTTCAGTTTGATGGTGTCCATTGGAGCAATGCTGGGTACAATGTATTTTATGCTCTGATCGAGAAAAAGCTGCTGGAACTGACGGAAAATTTCTGAACAAAAAGAAAGCCCTGAACCAAATGGTTCAAGGCTTTGTCTTTTTGCTTTATTTTTTTGTCTGCGTCCCTTGTCCACAAAAATCTACCGTTACATGCAATATCTTCGTTCTGGAAGAGACCCCAATGCCAACTTCCTGCATGGTCTGATCCATCAGGCCATTATGCTTCGCAGCAGAACGCATCCATTCCTGATATACATTGACTACATCACCTCTCTGTCTTGCAATGACTTCAGAGGCTGTCAAAAATGTTTTGCCCCTTTCCATGATACGCCCAAAGGGAGTCGTGCCATCGGGGCTATTGTAATCAAAATAGTTGTTTGCAGTCATATCCTCGGAATGGGCTCTTGCCACATCCCAAAGCTTTTTATCCCAAACCAGCAAAGGCAGACCCTTTTCCGTTCTGCGCACCTGGATCAGGTCTAACAGCTGGGCTTCGATATCCGCTTTCGTGGAATACTGCAGCATACTCATAGGATCTTTTTGCTGCACAAATGCTTTTGTCTGCAGCAGAAGACCGCAAATATTCCCTTCATAATCCAAAGGTACTCTGGCTTCAGAAATTTCATTGTGGATCACGCCGCTATGCTCTGCACTGCTGACATAGGCAAGATTCTTGATATCTGCCATGGTTCCTTTGCCATTCATTGCCAAATAAGAAAAATCTGTTCCGGGCACAAAAATCTCGACCACTTTGCCGTTTTGGAACGTAGCAAAGAAATAATCTACATATTCATTGATATAGATGTATCTGTCCAGACCATAGACAGATTCATCGATACGGTCGGGTTCGCCCCAAACAGCTTTCAGCTCATCTGCCGTCCAGTTCAGGGAAATCTTTTTGCTGCCCACTGTTACGGTTTCTGTTGCCGCTGCAGCAGAAACTTCCTGTTTTGGTTCTTCCGGCTTTGTTTCAGGTACTACTGGCTTTTCCGGCTTTGCAGGTTCCACGGGCGTTGTCACTTCCGGTTCTTTTGGCACTGTGGGTATTTCCGTCTTTGGTTCTTCCGGTTTTGTCTCCGGCTGTTCCGGAACCACAGGTTTCACTTCTCCGCCACTCTGTTCCAAGGTGTAGCGGTATGCCTTTACGAAAGAAACGACCGCTTCCTGTACCGTCATTTCCTTGAAAGGGCCATAGGTACCATCTGCATACCCGGCCACAATGCCGATCCCATACAGCTGATCGATGTATTTATTAGAGGCATCATACAAAACAGATGTATCTGTGAAAGGATTTTTTACTGCCTTCTCTGTCAGGTCGATGCCGCAGGTTTTCAAGACACGGGCAACCATGATGGCCATCTGTTCTCTGGTCAGCGTATTGTCAGGGGCAAATACCCCCGGCTCTATGCCACTGATGATACCCGCTTCATACGCCGCGATCACATCTTTATCATCACAATCAGTGAAGGGGCTCACCTGAGTTGCTTCCCAGTCCTTTTCTGTCACTACATCCAAAAAGCGCATGACCATTTTACAGAATTCTTTTCTGCTCATGGGTGATTTTGCCTTCTGCAGTTCCGCATCTGTCAGCAACCCTTCGTTATAGGCAAATTCCATAGAAGGCTTTGCCCATTCGCCTGCATTGGTCTGGATAGCGGCAAAGGAAGGGACAGCCGCAGCGATGCATAGGATCCCCGCCAAGAAGATAGCTGCAAACCGTTTCATAGAGTTCATCCTTTCCAGTTCAGCGGAGTTTCTCAAAAACTTCGCTTGTTTGAAATATTCCAAAAATATTTAGATTCCATTACGATTCTGTGAACACATGTTTGTACTTCATTATAACACAAAATTCCAGCTTGGCAACCCAAAATGTTGTTTCCGCTCCACAACAGCCCTAAAAATACTGTTTTTTCTGCAAAAATTCGCCACTTTTCAGCCTTATGTCACCTTTCTTTCTATTTCTGACGCAAAAAAAGCCTCCACTTAGGAGACTCATTTTGCTTTATTTCAGTTTGCGCCCAAGGCCATCTGCCCCGGCAAGGCATTTGCAGCCTTATCCTTTTCCTGGATAAAATGACCCGTAGTAGGGATTTTTTTCGTACGATAATATTCGTGGTCTTCCGTCTGGAATTCCTCCTTGGAAAACACCTTTGTCACCGTACTGTTTTTCTTCAGGGTATAGATCTGTACCCCTGTGGCGTTCTTTGTGGCACTGGAAGGGATCAGCTCCGTATTCATCAATGTGGCCTTATCCGTATTCCGCATCAGGATGAAATCGCTTTCTTCCTCGATCTTCACCATACGCACCAGCTCCGCTTTGGAGGAATAGCCGTTGATGAGCTTCTTACGGTTCGTCTTGGTTTCATATGCATTTAGAGGAACCTTTGCCGCTTTGCCGTTGGCAAAGAAGAATACCATCTGACCTGTATAATCCGCCGTTGCAGTCATATAAACAATTTTTTCATCCGCTTCCATGTTCAGCAGATTGGGCAGATATTCCCCTAATGCGCTGGCCTTCGTATCCGCCACATCCGAAGCTTTCAGCTTATAGACATTCTGCTGATTGGAGAAAAACAGCAGCTCCATACGGTTCATGCCATCCTGCTCCATGAGGATAGTATCCTCTTCCTTCAGCTTCTGCTCGCCTGCCATACGCAGGGAAGCCTGGGAAATTTTCTTGAAATAGTTCTGCTCCGTCAGGAAGAAGCGCACCGCATAATCTTCGATGAAGTCATCCTTTGTCAGGACTGTCACATCGTCCTCATGGATGATCTCTGTTTTTCTGGGCTTGCCATATTTTTTCGCCACACTGCGAAGCTGTTTGCAGATGATATTTTTGATTTTTGCATCAGATTTCAGTGTCTCGTTCAAGTCCCTGATTTCTTTTTCCAAAGATTCCAGTTCATCGATGCGTTTCAGGATATATTCCTTATTGATATTCCGTAGCTTGATCTCCGCAATATAATCTGCCTGCACCTCATCGATATCAAAGCCTGCCATCAGGTTGGGCACCACCATCTTTTCCTCTTCCGTATTGCGGATGATGGCGATAGCCTTATCAATATCCATCAAAATCTTGGAAAGCCCCACCAGCAGATGGTATTTTTCGGATTTTTTCTGGATATCGTAAGCAATCTGTCGGCGGATGGAATCCATGCGGAAGGCTGTCCAGTGCTTCAAAATATCACCCACACCCAAGGTCATGGGTCTGCCGTGGATGAGAACGTTGAAATTGCAGCTAAAGCTGTCCGCCAAAGGTGTCATGGCATACAGCTTATGCATCAGCAAATCAACATTCGTACCCCGTTTCAAATCGATAGCGATTTTCAGACCATTCAAGTCGGATTCATCCCGCACATCGGTAATATCCTTGATTTTGCTCGCCTTTACCAAAGCGATGATCTTATCCACAATAGCTTCGATATTGGTGGTATAAGGAATTTCATACACTTCAATGCAGTTATCCTTTTTATCGTAACGGTATTTTGCCCTGAGCTTCACACTGCCGCGGCCTGTCCGATAAATCTGCTCCAGTTCCTTGCGATTGTATATCAGCTGACCGCCGGTAGAAAAATCGGGGGCAGAAAGATGTTCACACAAATCAATGCTGTCATCCTTGATGAATTTCGCCGTTGCTTCGCACAGCTCCGCCAGATTGAAACTGCAGATGGAGGATGCCATACCAACAGCAATCCCTAAGTTTGGATTGGCAAGGATATTGGGGAAGGTGGTGGGCAAAAGAGCCGGCTCTTTCATGCTGCCATCATAGTTATCCACAAAATCGACGGTATTTTTGTCGATATCCGCAAAAACCTCCTGACAGATGGGCTCCAGCTTTACCTCCGTATAACGGGAAGCGGCATAAGCCATATCCTTGGAATAATACTTACCAAAGTTCCCTTCGGAATCTACGAAAGGCACCAGCAATGCTTCGTTATCTCTCGTCAGGCGCACCATGGTTTCATAAATGGCACCGTCCCCATGGGGGTTCAGCTTCATGGTCTGCCCCACCACATTGGCAGACTTTGTCCGTTCCCCCTTCAAAAGCCCCATCAGATACATGGTATAGAGAAGCTTTCTGTGGGAAGGCTTGAAACCGTCGATCTCCGGAATGGCACGGGAAACGATGACGCTCATGGCATAGGGCATGTAGTTGATTTCCAGTGTATCCGTAATTCTCTGTTCCTGTATGAAATTATCATGGTATTCTTTTTTGCTCGTTGTTTTTTTCTTAGCCATTTCTATACCACTTTCTTAGCTTAAATCGATCATATCTAAATATTTGTAACCCTCGGAAGAAATATATTCCTTTCTGCCCACAAGGTTTTCCCCCAGCAGCAGTTCAAACATCTGCTGGGTACGCTCCGCTTCATCGGGTGTTACCAGAATCAGGCGGCGTGTTTCCGGGTTCATGGTGGTCTCCCACATCATTTCCGCAGCATTTTCGCCTAGACCTTTGGAACGCTTGATCTTTACTTTGCCCTTCAGTTTGGAAACGATCTGATTTTTTTCTGTATCGGTATAGGCAAAATACTTATCCTTTCCATGGCGGATCTCATACAAAGGAGATTCCGCAATGTAGACCTTTTTTTCATAGATCAGCGTCGGCACCAAACGATAGAGCATGGTCAAAAGCAGGGTTCTGATCTGGAAACCGTCCACATCCGCATCGGTGCAGAGGATGATCTTGCTCCAACGAAGCTGTTCGATGTCGAAGGAATTGAGTCCCTTGTCATGCTTGGATTTGACCTCCACACCGCAGCCCAAAACCTTCAGCAGGTCGATAATGATATCGTTATTAAAAATCTTATTATAATCCGCCTTCAGGCAGTTCAAAATCTTGCCTCGAATAGGGATGATGGCCTGAAATTCCGCATCTCTGCCCTGTTTACAGGAGCCCAGAGCGGAATCGCCTTCCACGATATAGATTTCTCTTCTGGTCACATCCTTTGTACGGCAGTTGACGAATTTTTCCACACGGTTATTCATATCCAGACTGCCTGTCAGCTTTTTGCGAATATTGATACGAGTATTCTCCGCTGTTTCCCGGCTGCGCTTATTGGCCAGCACCTGTGCCGCGATCTTATCCGCATCCATCTTATTTTCGATAAAATAGATTTCCAGCTGCTGACGGAAAAATTCTGTCATGGCTTCCTGAATAAATCTATTGGTAATGGATTTTTTCGTCTGGTTTTCGTAGCTGGTCACCGTAGAAAAAGAATTGATGACCAAAATCAAACTATCTTCGATATCTGCAAAGGTGATCTTCTTTTCATCCTTCTTATACAGATTGTTGTTTTTCAAGTATTTATCAATGGCAAAAACAAAAGCATTTTTCACCGCTTTGTCAGGGGAGCCGCCATATTCCAAAAAGCTGGAGTTATGATAATATTCCAGCACGTTCACATGATTATTAAAGCAAAAAGCCGTTTCAAATTTCAGCTTATATTCCGGCTTATCCTCCCGGTCACGGCCTCTGGTCTCCGTCTGCAGATAATGCACAGAGGTCAGTCCCTTTTCGCCGCTCAGCTCCGTCAAATAATCCTTGATGCCGTTTTCATAGCAATAGTGGAAAGTCTCACCGCTTTCCTCATCATACAGCTCGAAAAGCAGACCTGCATTCACCACCGCCTGCTTTTTCAGCACATCCTGAAAATATGCCAAAGGGATATGGATATCTGTGAAAACATCCCGATCAGGCCGCCAGGTGATCTGTGTACCTGTGGGGTGTTTTTCCGCCGCTTCCTTCATCAGACCGCCCACATTTTCCCCTTTTTCAAAATGGAGCTGATAGCACATGCCATCCCGATAGATGACCGCATCCATATATTCAGAAGCATACTGGGTGGCACAAGTGCCCAGACCATTCAGCCCCAAGCTGAATTCATAGTTTTCACCTGTATTGTTCTGATATTTCCCCCCTGCGTAAAGCTCACAGAAAACCAGTTCCCAGTTGAAACGGTCTTCCTTAGGATTATAATCCACAGGGATCCCACGACCATGGTCCTTCACCAGAATAGACTGGTCTTTATAACGGATGATTTCGATCTTTTTGCCAAAGCCTTCTCTTGCCTCGTCGATGGAGTTGGAAAGAATTTCAAAAAAGGCGTGTTCACACCCATCCAAGCCATCTGAACCAAAAATGACCCCGGGGCGCAGGCGGACACGATCCGCCCCCTTCAGGGAAGTGATGCTTTCGTTATTATAATTTGAATTTTGCTGCTTCTTCATAGGGATATCTGCTCCATTTCTTTTCCACGCAGACCCAATATGTTGAAAAAAGCACAGTCTGCGCCACTATATCTAACTTTACAGGACTTGGAAGGATGTGTCAAGGGAACACTCCCGATTTCTTTTCCTTCTCATAAAATCGATTGCTTTTTCCCCCGGTTCCTGATATAATATATTGGCTATTGTATCAATCAAATATTCCTTGGGGACGTACTCAAGTGGTTGAAGAGTCCAGACTCGAAATCTGGTAGGCCGGGCGACCGGTGCGAGGGTTCAAATCCCTCCGTCCTCGTAATCAAAAAGAATCCGTAAGGGTTCTTTTTTTTGCGTGAAAGGCACACAAAAATTCTTTTTCAGAGCAAAAAATCCTTTCAGAATGCCCTGTTGATCGGCATAGCTGTTTTTTTGAGAATAATTCCCACCAAATCACTATTTTTTCTTGTTGACATCTGCTGCCCACCCATGATATGATTTTCAAGTCTAGTTAGCCATAGTTAACTCATCTGAAGCTATGCATTTTTCATATTCGGAAAGGAATTGATTTTATGAAGTATATCTGGATCAACCCAGTCACGGAAAGCATGTATGACCCCGAAACATTATCTGCCTTTTTGCAGAAAAACGGCTATGAAACAGTTACTGTTTCCACGGACTGCGCCAATATTGTAAAAGGAAAATATCAAGACGCCGTAGCAAGTGCCTCCCTCCCTGTTGTAGATATGCGCTGTCCCAAGATTCTTGGATTACTGAAGAAAATCGGCATTCCTTCTTCCGTCACGATTCCAGAAATCGAACCCATCCTCATCCATTGCGGACGGGAAATCAGCCAGAGGGAAGATCTCCGCGGCACAGAAAAGATCATTACTACCCCCTGCAAAGCTCTGGCAGATATGGGCAATGCACTTTGTTTGCCGGAAACAACCTTCCTGCCGTGGAACGAATTTCTGTGTATTACAGGCAGCACACTCGCCGCCGTTCCCCCGAAGAAAAGCCCTATCCCACCAGGCTTTTTCGAGGATCTGGGTTTTTCCTGCCGCTCCATCACAGGAGAGAAGGAGATTCGGGAACTTTTTCAAAACCAAACATTTGAAACTGACCTGCTTGAACTGCTATTCTGCGAAGACGGCTGTCACAACGGTGACGGCATCACAGGATGCGCCGACTAGACTTGTCAGTTTGCAGCCTGCCCATCACACAGCACATTTTCCCCCTTTTCTTTTTCAGAAAGACATGATATACTGACAGAAAATCGTGCTGATCGTAAAGGGTAACACCTGAGTGAAAAGGCGTACAGACAGGTATTTTGAACCAAAGGGACGAGCATCCCCTTTTTCTGAGTCTGCGCTTTTTTGCGCAGACTCTTTCTATTTTACAGCAAATTTTTAGCGAAAGGAGGATGAAAATTGAAAAAAACACTTTCTGCCCTTGCGCCTTTCCTTGGCATCATCCTTGTATTTGCCCTGTGGTTTCTCGTTTGCAGATTGGGTATTTTCAGTACATATGTCCTGCCGCCCCCGGAAAAGGTCTTTCACAGCTTCCTGAAAATGCTGAAAAGCGGCGAAATATTTGAAGATGTCATCATCTCTCTCGCCCGCATCCTAAAGGGCTTTTCCATCGCCTTCCTGCTGGCCTTTGTTTTAGGGATGTTCCGCTCCCTGGTGCCGGCTTCGGAAAAATATTATAACGGCATCGTGCAGTTTTTCCGCAACGTGCCCCCTTTGAGCCTGATTCCCCTGCTCATCCTTTGGTGCGGCATTGGGGAAACCACAAAAACAGTCATTATCGTGCTGGCATCCTTCTTCCCTATGTATCTGAATATTGTCAAAGGCTTTACGGGCTGCGACCAGAAACTATTGGAAGTGGGTGATGCCTTTGGATATACGAGATTTGAAAAATTCAGACATATCATCCTGCCCTATGCTTCTGCCGATATCCTTGTCGGCATGCGGATCGGCATGGGCTATAGCTGGCGTGCCATCATCGGGGCGGAAATGATCGCTGCCTCCTCGGGCATCGGCCACATGATCTTATTTGCCCAGGAAATGAGCCGTACAGATAAAGTCATCGTTGGCATTTTCGTAGTGGGCATCGTTGGTCTGGTGACAGATAAGCTCTTTGGTATCCTGTTAAAAAAACTGTTTAAAGGAAATGGTGAAAATGGCTGGAATTGAGTTGAAACAAATACAGAAAACCTATCCCGTGGACGGACGCACCATTCATGTTTTGAAAGGGATCGATCTGCAGATTCCCGAAAAGAGCATCACCGTTATCCTCGGTCGCAGCGGCTGCGGGAAAACCACACTGCTTCGTCTGGTGGGCGGTCTGGAATCTCCCGATTCCGGTGAGATCCATTTCGATGCAGCCCATAAAACTGCCTTCGTCTTTCAGGAATCCCGCCTGATGCCCTGGCTGAATGTGTGGGATAACGTAAAATTCGGGCTGAAAAAACAGCCCTGCTTAGATGAAACAATCCAAAGCATCATTGACACTGTGGGCTTGAAGGGCTTCGAAAAAGCATTTCCCCATCAGCTTTCCGGCGGCATGCAGCAGCGGGTCGCCATCGCCCGGGCTTTGGCTTACGAGCCATCCTTCATCATGATGGACGAGCCCTTCGCTGCTTTGGACTACTTCACCCGAGATCAGATGCAGCAAGAACTGATCCGCCTGCAGAAAAGCCGGGGTGCCAGCATCCTTTTTGTCACCCACAGCATCGATGAAGCCCTGCTTTTGGGGCACAAAATCATAATCATTAAAAACGGGCAGATCAAAAAGGAATTTCTCATCGAAACGGACAGCGACAAAAGAGACCTGCTGGCAGAGGAATTTATTGAACTGAAACGGGAGATCATCCAACAGCTGGATCTATAATGTGAAAAAGCTGTTGCATCAACAGCTTACAATAAAAAAATATTCAAAATTTTAGGAGGTTCCATATGAAAAAAAGATTTATTGGCATGGCAATGGCAGCCCTGATGGCTGCAACAGCACTGACAGGATGCGGCAGCAGCTCCGCAGAAGAAACACTGGACAAGCTGACATTCACCTATGTCACAGCACCCCTGAACGTGCCCACTATCATTGAAAAGGAAAAAGGCATCTTTGCAAGCACATTCGAAGATATGGGCATTTCCGTGGAATATGCAGAGCTGACATCCGGCGCAGACCAGACACAGGCACTGGCTTCCGGCGATGTACAGGTTTTGTATGCCGTTGGTGCCACATCCGTCATTCTTTCCGCAGCAAATGATGCAGATATCAAGGTGCTGAATATGTACAGCCGTTCTCCCAAAGCTTTCTGCATGTATACACAGGATGAAAGCATCACTTCCCCCGAAGATCTGCGTGGCAAGACCATCGCAGGCCCCGCTGGTACAAATCTCCATGAACTTCTGGTATCCTATCTGGCAACTGCAGATATGACCATCGACGATGTTGACTATGTAAATATGTCTATCCCCGAAGCAAAGGCAGCCCTGGACGGCGGCAGTCTGGATGTGGCTCTGGTAGCCGGCGCAACAGCATATCAGGCAAAACAGCAGGGGTATCATCTGATTGCAGATGGGGAAGGTCTGATCAATGCCATCATCGCTGTAGCAGTGACAAATGAATTCTACAACGCTCATCCCGAGATCATCGAAAAGCTGAAAGCAGCACAGGATGAAATCGCCGCATTCATCAGCGAAAATGAAGCAGAAGCCCTGCAGATCGTGGCAGCAGAACTGGATCTGGATGAAGCAGCCGTTGCGGAAATGTATGCATATTACGATTTCTCCACAGAGATCACAGAAGCAGATAAAGCAGGCTTCCAGAGTACAGCAGATTTCATGTTCAAATCCGGCATGATCGAAAACGAACTGGACGTAAGCACTCTGTTCTTTGAATAATCTGGATATAAACGCAAAAAACGAGAGAATCTTTCTCTCGTTTTTTTATTGCCGCCCCCACAATTTAGCTTAGCTGTTTTCTTAAGCCGCCGCTCCATAGTTTCTTTCTTTTTTTGCAATTTTCATGGATCTGCTTCTTTTCTGTTTCAGGCGGATCAGCCTTGCTTCACTCCCCAAAAATTCATTGTAACGAAAAGATTCCTTCGTTCCATCGGCCATTCGGCAATAGAAATGATAGGGATACATTTCCAACACCACTCCAAACCGAATCTGCCTTGTGATGTAGCTATAATCCTTCAGCAAAGAGCGTTCCCGAATGATGATCTCACTCCCGATCTTCATTCCCTGCTGCATGGCGATCTCCCTCAGCCAAGTATTCTGCCATCTTCTTTTTTCTCTCATGTCGTTCCCCCTTTCAGATTTACGGTTAAACCGTAAATCTTTCTTAAAAAAATATTATTTTCTCCTTGAAATTATAATACTACGTTTTAACCGTAATTGTCAACGGTTTTTCCGTATTTTTTATTGTTTCTCTTGCACTTTTTACGGTTTAACCGTATAATTAGAGCTAAGGAGGTGATTCCATGAATGATAGAAACAGCAAAGCCATCCTCGCCAAAAATATCCGTCATTACATGGAACTGAATCATAAAACGAGAAACGAACTCTGTGAAGCCCTTGGCGTGAAATATACCACTTTGACGGATTGGGTCAACGGCAAAACATATCCCCGCATCGATAAGATCGAATTGATCGCAGATTATTTCGGCATCGAAAAATCCGATCTGGTGGAGGATCGTCCGAAGCTTCCTCCCGATGCCATTCCCTATACCCCCCGCCCCACTGTTTCCATTCCCATCATAGGCATGGTCAATTGCGGCACACCTTTGCTGGCAGAGGATAATATCGAAGGGTATCACGAGACCTCTACCGACGATATCACCACCGGAGAGACCTATTTCTGGCTCCGTGCCATGGGGGACAGTATGGCGAATATCGGCATCCACGAAGGGGATCTACTCCTCATCCGCCAGCAAAACGATGTGGACAGCGGCGATATCGCAGTGGTCTCCATCAACGGTGACGATGCCACCCTGAAACGGGTCATCAAAAAAGAGAATGCTATTGTGCTGCAGCCGGAAAATCCCGCTTATGAAATGCGGATTTTTGTAGGAAAAGAAATGGAAGAAGTGCATATCCGCGGCAGATTGATGAAACTGGAAAAACATTTCTGAAAAAATATGACCCCGTCTTTCGACGGGGTCTTTTTCTGCATAGAGGGTTTCCTCGATTATTTTTTTGTCTGCATGATTTCGATAACCTTCATATCCAGGCCATCCAGTGCTTCATGGCTCAGTTTTGCCAGATTTTTCGCTGTATCCTCTGCTTTTGTGCTGTTGATACCATCTGTTACAGGGATGATGCTGCCATCCATAGCATACATTGCCGCATAAACTGCTTCCCCTGCACAAGCGGAAACCTTAACCGCACAGCCGCCCTTTGCGCCGTCACAGAAGATACCGGCTACAGAACCCATCATGTTCTGCACTGCGCCATCGATCTGTTCGTATGTGCCGCCCAGCATATAGGTCATACCTGCGGCAGAGCCTGTACCGGCTACCATGGCGCCGCAGACAGGGCTCAGACGGCCAACGTGTTTCTTCATATACATGATCATCAGCATCGCCATAAATTCCGCTCTCAGCAGTTTTTCTTCGGGAATGCCCATCTTTTCTGCAAAAACAGCCATAGGCAGTGTGGTAGAGATGCCCTGGTTGCCGCTGCCGCAGAATGTCATAACAGAGCCATTGCCGCCATACATACGGTAGTCAGCGGCCGCCGCGGGGATGCTTCTTACTGCATTGACAACGTCGTTGCTCATCATGCCTTTGCTAATCAGATTCTGGATGGCAGGGCCTACGCCAAAGGCGTATTTCTTTTCCAAACCGATCTTCGCAATTTCCATATTCATATCGATGGCTTCTTTGATGAATTGCAGATCAGCCACATCAATTTCATTTGCCCAATCATAGAATTCCCGGAAGGTATGCTGGGTTACATCGAAGCCGCCTTCTTCTTTTTCTTCAGAAGTGGCATATTCTGTTGTATAGTTATCTACCAGAACTTCATCGTTCTTTTTGGAAAATACCAGATTATCATGGGAATCCACTGTAATGGTATTGGCTGTTTCTGTGGCATTCGTTGCAGTACATTCAATGTAGAACTGGCTGCTCTTCAGTACTTTTACATTTACAAAACCATCTGCCACCAGTTTCTTTGCCTGTTCCACATGTTCAGGCTTGATCCCTGCACAAATTTCCATTGTGTTGCCGGGCTTGCTCAGCAGCATCCCCAGTACACATGCCAATTCGATACCGCAGGTACCTGTATTGGGGATCTGTACGCTGTATGCGTTTTTAAAAATGTTGGAGCTGATGACCATGTCCAGTTTTTCTGCAGGCTGTGTCAGCAATTCGCAGGTTCTGGAAACTGCCAGAGCGATGGCAACAGGTTCTGTACAGCCCATACTGGGTTTCATTTCCGCTTTGATTGCATTTAATACTAAATTCATATCCATAATCTTTTCCTCCTCTATCATACAAATCATTTTTTCGATTTTTTTGTTCCAAATTGTATATAGAGCAAGATTCGTGCCAAAAGAAAAAGCCCTTATTTTCAAAGAGCTTTTTATCGTCATTTCTCACAAATGAGAACCAAAAGAAATCCATTTCTATTATATTTTTCTATTGTCCGTCAAATATGCACAATTTTAAATACATGTCTCTATATAGGCGAAAGTGGCTTTGTTTTCCGCCAAAAAACAAATGACGCTGTATACACAAATTTATTCTCAAATTTGATAATTATTCTCATAAACGAGAATTATAAAAGGTCATATTTTTTTAATTTGCGATATAACGTAGCGCGGCTGATCTTCAATGTTTCCGCCAGCTGATTTTTTTCTTCCAGGGTGGCTCCTTTCTTGATCATGCTGCCCAAAACACGCTTTTCATATTCCCCCACGATCTCATCCAAAGACCAATCCTCATAGCCTTTGCTGGAACGCAGAACGATATGATCCGGCAGATCGGAAAGCTGTATCCGTTCCCCTTCTGTGATATTCGCCAAATATTCGATGATATTTTTCAACTCACGGACATTCCCCGGCCAGTTATAGCTGACAAGGGTCTGCAACGCTTCGGGGTAAAGCCCCGTCAGGTTTTTCCCCAGCTTCTGATTATAATAAGCAATATAATACTCGATCAGCGCAGGCAGATCCTCTTTTCGCTTCCGCAGGGGGGGTAGTTCGATGGGGATGATATTCAGGCGATAATAAAGGTCTTCTCGGAAAGTCCCCTCTTCCACCATCTGCTCAATATTTTTATTGGTGGCGCAGATCACACGGATATCGATAGGGATGGGCTTTGTGCCGCCGATCCGTTCCACCTTGCTTTCCTGTAGCACCCGTAGCAGCTTTGTCTGCACATGGAGGGGCATATCGCCGATCTCATCCAGAAAAATGGTGCTGCCGTCTGCCAATTCAAATTTCCCGATAGAACCATGCTTTTTCGCCCCGGTGAAAGCCCCTTCTTCGTAGCCGAACAATTCACTTTCTACCAGATTTTCCGGAATCGCCGCACAGTTGATAGAGATCATCAGCTTATCATGTCTGTCGCTGAGGGCGTGAATCATCTTTGCCATCAATTCCTTGCCCGTGCCGCTTTCTCCTCGCAAAAATACCGTGGAATTTGATTTTGCGACTTTCTGCCCAATGCGGATAGCCTCCTGCATCAGGGGGCTTTGCCCTACAAAAGACCATCCCTTTTCCGCATCATGAACCACCTTCAACTGCTGTTCCAAGCGTTCCTTTGCTTCATCGGTATAAAGCTTGCTTTCCAGCAGGACAGACATATATTTCAGGAATTCCTCCATTTGCCCTCTGTTATCCAGCAGGTTTTCCCGCTGCTCTTCATTGAAGGCAATGATGGAAATGATGCCTACGACAGTGCCTTCCTTGAAGATGGGATAGGCCACATTTGCCAGTTCTTTACAGGTCGCCCGTTTTTCACAGACTTTACAATTTTCATCCAGAGCTGCATCGGTGATCATGCCGCTTTCCCCGGAATCCAGGATGTGATTAAAAAAGTTGCCGTGGGTCACAGTTTTGCCGATCTCCTCCGCATAGCTGCCTGTGCCCGCCACACGGATCAGTTCATTATCCACAACTGTAACATCTGCTTCCAGAATAGACGCGATGGCCTGCACATAGGCCTGTATAAAAGACTGAATTTTCATCAAAGCAGTCATAACGATCACTCCTTTTCTCAAAAATAAGAATATCATAAAAGCTTTTTTCAGGCAATCAAAAAGCGATGGAAACCCATCGCCTTTGAAAAACTGTCGTAAAAAACTATTTCTATTATATTACTCAACGTCCAAAATCTGTTCGTCATGGTAATTCTTTTCTGTTCTATGCTCATTCAGAACGACCTGTGCAATATTCATGGCATGGTCAGATACACGTTCCAGATTGCCCAGCAGATCCAGGAAATGGATACCGGCGTTTACGCTGCATTCTGCATTGGACAAACGAGTGATATGGCCTGCACGTAGTGCTTTTTCCATTTTGTCTACTTCGTCTTCCAGGAAAGCCGTTTTTACTGCATAGCTTACATCGTCCAGTTCCAGTGCCTTGATGGCATTGTCATAGGCACCCAATGTAGCCTTAGACATTCCATCCAGTTCTGCCAGTGCCATTTCAGAGAAGGAAATGCCTTCCTGATTCATCTGCTCTGCCAGCTCTACTACGTTATCCGCATGGTCGCCGATACGCTCCATATCGCTGACTGTATTCAGCAGAGAGGTTACTGTCTCATTATCTTTATCATTCAGATGCAGCATACACAGTTCGATGAGGTATTCGGAAATGCTGTCGCAAACTTTGTTGATCACTGCTTCCCTCTGTTTTACCTCGGCGATCTTTTCTTCGTCGTGATCCTTCAGCGTTGCAAGAGCCATAAACAGATTGTCTCTTGCAATACGGCCCAGACGGATAGTTTCCAGTTTTGCGCCTTCTACAGCAACGGAAGGTGTGGACATCATACGTTTATCCAGATGTACCAGCTGAGATTCGTCTGTGGTTTCCACTTCCTTGATGCCATTGACCTTCATGGCAATTTTGATAATGATACCGCTCAGAGGGATCATAACAATCGTCGTACCAATATTAAAGACAGTATGGATCGCAGAGATCTGAGTCATTGTGATAATGCCTTCGCCCAGGGATGGATCTGCCTTTGCAAATATAATCAGTGCAAGGATACTGAAGATGATGGAGCCTGTAATATTAAACATCAGGTGCATAGTACCTACGCATTTGGCATTTTTGCTTGCACCGACGGAGCTCATAATGGCTGTCACACAGGTACCGATATTCTGCCCCATGATAATGAATACCGCTGCTTTGGTAGGAACCAGGCCGGCAGAAGCCAGAGACAGCAGGATACCCTGAGAAGCAGAGGAACTCTGAATGATGGCTGTGACACCAGCACCGGCCAGAAGACCCAGAAAAGGATTCGCCCCCATGGAAACAAATGCCATTTTAAATACTTCAGATTCCCTCAAAGGCGTAACCGCATCGGACATGGTGTTCATACCGATGAACAGAATACCAAAACCGATGATGATACCGGCAACATCCTTGCTCTTTGCTTTTTTGCCCATCAAGGTGATAATGACACCCAGCATAACAGCCAGAGGAGCCAATGTGGCAGGGCTGAACATTTTTGCCCATTCCCCGGCGGATACCAGCCAGCCGGTGATGGTGGTACCGATATTGGCACCCATGATCACACTGATGGCCTGTGTCAGGTTCATCAGTCCGGCATTTACAAAGCCGACTACCATGACTGTTGTTGCGGAGGAGCTTTGGATGATCGCTGTTACCAGTGCACCCAGAACAATGCCCATCAATTTATTCTGTGTCAAAACTTCAAGAATTTTTTTCATTTTGGAACCGGCGGCATTCTGCAGACCATCTGCCATGATATTCATACCGTAGATGAACATCGCCAAACCGCCGATAAAGGGAATTATAATAGAACTCATATCTTTTTCCATCTTTCCTTTCCATACGATCGTCAGCGTTTCTGAAAAAGTGCGTGAAATCTTTTCGCACTATTGATTATGATATCATAAAGGATTTTGCTCCGCAATGAAAATTCGACGGTTTTTGGCAATTTCCACCGAATTCACAGATTTCTTAAGTTTTTCTTGATTCCCCTTGTGATTTCAGCAAAGGATTTGTTAAATCCATGTTAAATCCACGTAAAGGGGAGAATCAGAATAAAATAAGAGCCCCTTGAAGCTTGCTCCAAAAAGGACTCTTTTATACCATTTTCCTTTCCTGCCACCGCAGGATATTTATAAATTTTTTACAGCATCATCGGGCAGGACAAAACCGCCGCCGGCAACATATTCTCCGTCATACAGCACCAGAGATTGACCGGGGGTGATGGCTCTCTGGGGTTCATCAAAAGTGCATTCCAGAATATCCTCCCCGACCATACGAACCGTACACCATGCCGCTTTGTGGGCGTATCTGATCTTTGCTTTGAAACGCATGCCATCCTCGAATTTCTCAAAGGCCATATGAGCCAGATCGCCTGCATAGAGCGTCCTGCGGAACAAGGCTTCATTATCGCAGAGCTTTACCTGATTCTTTTCCGCATCCACGCCGTAAACATAGACTGGCTTGCCAAAGGCGATGCCAAGACCCTTTCTCTGCCCTACGGTATAATGGATGAGACCCTTATGCTTGCCCAGCACCTTCCCTTCCATATCCACAAAATCGCCTGCTTTGCCTTTATATGCACCCTCTTTTTCGATGAAAGATGCATAATCCCCGTCGGGGATGAAGCAGATATCCTGGCTGTCGCTCTTTTTCGCTACAAAACCATCAATTTTTTCCGCAATGGCGCGGACTTCGTCTTTATTGTATTCCCCAATGGGCAGGAGCATAGCTTCCAGCTGTTCCTGGGTCAGACGATACAGGGCGTAGGTCTGGTCTTTCACCGCTGTGATAGAATTCCGGATGGCATATCTGCCTGTTTCGGGGTGCTTTTCAATGCGGGCATAATGACCTGTAGCGATATGCTCCGCTCCCATTTCATGGGCTTTTTCCAGCAATGCCTGCCCTTTCACCAGTCTATTGCAGACGATACAGGGATTGGGGGTCAGCCCCTTCTGGTACTGTTCCATGAAGTTATCCACAACACATTCACGGAATTCCTTTTTGAAGTCCAGCACCTCATAGGGGATGCCAAGGGTTTTCGCCACACGGGAAACATCCTCGATAGCTTTTTTGCTGCTTTCCCCAGGCCACATCTCCATAGTCACGCCAATGACATCATAGCCCTGTTCTTTCAAAAGGTATGCGGCAACGGTGCTGTCCACCCCGCCGGATAACCCAACGATCACTTTTCCTTTGTTCATTCTCATTCACCTCTTTTGAAGAGTTCCTTTAGGCTGTGCAGCCCTTTTTTCCAGCGTTCCTGCCGGTCTTTTTTCAAAATCATTCTGGCATAGGCAAAGGTTTTTGCTTCTCCTTCCTCTGCTAGCATTTTCAGAAGCTTATCCAGCAATGCCAGGCTTTCCGGGTGCATCACTTCCTGCACCCGCTTGCTTTTATTGTGATAAATCCAGGGACTTGCGTCCGTGTAATTTTCCTTTTGATAGACCTTGCAGGCCGCAATGCGATCCATGCACATTTCCACCACATACCGCACGGGCATCTTCATGCCGATGAGCAGCTTTTCAGAAGTGCCGGGCATAGTATAATCGATCCAGTATTCAAAATGGTGCTTGTTTCTGCCCTTATGGTGCAGCCAGGAAGAAGAATAGCCTTTGGCTTCCTTTTCTGCATTGTTAGGGCTTCTGTCCCCCTGAAAATATTTTGCACCCACCAGAAATTCTGTAGGGCTGTATTTGCTCAGATCGTGGGTCAGCCCCTGCCAGTAAAGGCCAACCTTGAAACAGCCTTCCCGCACCAGCTTTCTATGGTATGTAATCGTTTGAAAATGTTCCTTGATCTTCATCTTTCTTCCTCCCTGCAAGAGAAATCCCGTTCAAAAAGCATTCGTAAGGCTTCGCCTTACTCATTGATTTGCTCCGCTAATCTCTTTCATTCCCTGCCTTGACTGCTCTTTGCACGCAAAGCAGTCAATACAGGAACTGAAATGCTTTTCTCCGCTTTTACAAAAAAGGGTCGGCGTCAAAAAACCGCCGACCGCTTCGTTGGTCGTTTCTTATTTTGTCAGCTTGGAAATGGTTTTGAAATGAGGTGTGCCTGCACCCTGTACCATTTCATACAGTGCGCCTTCGCAAGTGGTTACAAATGCGCCTTCCTGTGCTGCTCTCTGGATGGCATAGTCTTTGTTGTAAACCATTCTGGAGCCTACGCAGTCGGCCACAATGAATACACGGTAGCCTTCGCGGATCAGGTCGATAATGCTCTGCAGCACACAGATATGAGCTTCTACGCCGCAAACCAGGACTGTCTTTTTGCCCTGTGCCTTCACCCAAGCTGTAAATTCTTCACAGCCCAGTGCAGAGAAGGATGTTTTTTCCATGGGTGTGAATTCGCCCAGTGCTTCCTTGATCGCAGGAACAGTTTCACCCAGACCCTTTGTATACTGCTGTGTAACTGCCATGGGTACGCCCAGTTCCTTCAGACCTTTTACAAAAGTAGCGGATTTTGCTACGATTTCTTCATTGTTTGCGATAGCGGGAACCAGTTTTTCCTGGAAATCAATAATCAAAGCCGCTGTATCTTCTGCGAAAATTCTCATTTTATTTTCCTCCTGATCGTCGTTATTTTTGATTCATTTTGGGGTGGAAACAAAAAATCCACAAATCATCCCATTATTCTTCTTCATTTTATCCTATCAGAAGAAAATTGTCCATACTTTTCGATTGCCAGAAAGCCGATTGCCTTTATCCTGCCAATTGCTCCGTGCTATTGCACTCCCGCAATCCCCGCTGACATTCGTAAGCTGTCCTACCGTCCGCTTACTCATGTCATCTTGCCTGCCAAATGCCGAAAGGTGTATGCAAGCAAGCTTGTACACCTTCCATCGCTTGACAGGGCTTTCTTACATGAATTTCCTCATATGCTGCAACGCACTCTTTTCCAAGCGGGAGACCTGTGCCTGACTGATGCCGATCTCACTGCTGACCTCCGTCTGGGTCTTTCCTTCGAAAAACCGCAAGTTTACGATCTTCTTCTCCCGTTCAGAAAGATGGTGCATGGCTTCGTTCAGGGAAAGATTTTCCAGCCAGAGCTTGTCTCCGTTTTTCTCATCGCTGACCTGATCCATGACGAACAGGGTATCCCCGCCATCATGGTAAATAGGCTCAAAAAGGGATACAGGGTCTTGGATAGCATCCATAGCCATGACAACATTTTCCCGTGTCAGCCCCATTTCCTTGGCAATTTCCTCCACACTGGGCTCCTTTTCATTCTCTGCCGTCAGCCGTTCCTTCACCTGCAGGGCTTTATACGCCGTATCCCGCAGAGAACGACTGACTCGGATAGTATTATTATCCCGTAAATACCTGCGAATCTCCCCGATGATCATGGGGCAGAAATAAGTAGAAGGCATCACATCCATATCGATATTGAAATTATCGATCGCTTTGATGAGCCCCACCACCCCGATTTGAAATAAGTCGTCCATATTTTCGTTTCGGTTCTCGAATCGCTTGATGATGCTCAGCACCAGCCGCAGATTGCCTTCGATGAGCTTCTGTCGGGCAGTTTCATCCCCTTCTCTGCATTTTATGAATAATTCCCGGGCTTCTGTCCCCGTCAGGACAGGCAGGGAAGCCGTATTGACACCACTGATCTCCACCTTGCTGTAATAAGCCATCTTATCACTCCGTTCGTTCAAAGATATACTTATAAAATCTCCTTCGGCTGGGGAAAATATACGAAACAAATCTCGCCATTTTCTATGGACATTCCGCCTCCGATGCATAGAAAACGACCAAAATTCCCATTCTAACAAAAAAGGAAAGGATGATTTTATGCAAGTGATGGAAAATAAAGATGGAATCCTCACCGCTCAGCCTACCCGAGAAAGTACCCGTATCATCAGCCGCAGCGGCAGAAGCGGAAATCAACAGTATTTGGACAGAGGCTTCGGGAAAATGAAAAATACGGATTACGAACCACTGCATTATTCCGATACATGAAAACAGCCTCCTTTCGGAGGCTGTTTTCACATCAGCTTGCTCATTTCCTTTTTCAGGCGGTTCATGATTTTCTTTTCCAGACGGGAAATATAGGATTGGGAAATCCCCAAGATATCCGCCACTTCCTTTTGGGTTTTTTCCGTGGTCTCCGGCAGGATGCCGAACCGCATCTCCACGATCCGCCGCTCCCTGCCGCTGAGCTTCTGCATGGCGTTGTTCAGCAGTTCCCGATCTACTTCCTCTTCGATATTTTTGGTGATGATATCATTTTCTGTACCAAGAATGTCTGAAAGGAGCAGTTCGTTTCCTTCCCAGTCCACATTCAAGGGTTCATCGATGGAAACCTCTGATTTTGTCTTGCTGTTTCGTCTCAAATACATCAAAATCTCATTTTCGATGCAGCGGGAGGCATAGGTGGCCAGCTTGATCTTTTTGTCCACCTTGAAAGTATTGATGGCTTTAATCAACCCAATGGTCCCAATAGAAATCAAATCCTCCACGTTGATGCCCGTATTTTCAAATTTTCGGGCGATATAGACCACCAGGCGCAGATTCCGCTCGATGAGGACAGACTTCACCGTCACATCATCCTCTCCGCCCAGCTGTTCCAAAAGGACTGCTTCTTCCTCCGGCTTCAACGGCGGCGGAAACACATCGCTGCCCCCAATATAAAAGACGCCCTCCCCTTTGCCAAGCAGCCGTTTTATCAGCCGTTCTGCATGGTATTTCGCCAAAAACAGCAAATATTTCCATTCTTTCATCCTGATTCCTCCTCTAATAAACAGGGCGGCACCAGCCCTTCATAAGACCCTGTAAATGCTTCCATAGAAATGCCCAGAAAAATATTTTTATGTAGGATCCTCTGTTCTCCAAAGGATAAGATCAATTCTTCCGCCCGTATCCCCCAAAGCTTCCCGTCGGGGTTGCCTAAACTGGTAAAGGGGATAAATTCCAGACCAAGTTCCTCCATCTGCCCGGAAAGGATACGGACGCTTTCCTCCGCCGTGAAAAGAGGCAGCAATACGGCAATCTCCAAAACGGCTACGCCTCGTCCATCCCGCTGCCGCAAGCCGTTTCCGGTGTCGATCAGGGTGCGCCCCTCTGCCTGCTTTCCCCGCCAAATGACAGTCACTGTGCAAAATTCCCGCCTGCGCTGGATATGGCTTTCCATCCATTTTGCACCCCATTTCAGCAAGAGATATGCCATGACCACAGACCAAGGCAGCAGCCACCATGGGTATCCCTTTCGCAAAACGATGCCCTGCCCCAAAAAACGCTGGGCTTGGGTCATAGTAAAAAGCACGTTTACACCACCGCCCATCAGGAAGGACGCCAGCAATGCCGCCCCAAAAAGCCGCAGGAAATTCCGCAGCCGTTTTGGGGAAAAGGCCACAGCCGTTCCCGCCGTCAAAAACAGCAGAGACAAAAGCAAGCCACCGTTTTTCCGAAACAGACAAAGCCATCCGCAATACAGCGCCGCCGAAAGAAGCCCGCCCAAAAGAATCCGCCAGTTCTTTCCCCGAAAGCCAGCGATGCGCCCCGCCGCCCAGAGCAGAAAGGCATCCATGCCCCAGGTCACGAAAAACAATACATCTATGTAAATCGTTGGTTCCATAGCTTTCCTCCATAGTTTTGATTATAGGCTGGCGAGGCAGTGAAACCTGTCGATTTTGCTGATTGGGAAAAAAAATGCACCGACAAAAATCGGCATAAATCAAAACCACTAGTTAAACTAGTGGTTTGCACCCGCCCTAGAAGGGCGTTAT
>CAMEBC010000012.1:0-60364 GCA_945912105.1 [Eubacterium] saphenum
TAAGCGTTTTATGCCACCAGCAAAGCTGGTGGTTATTTCATGCTTAAGCGCACAAAATAACCCGTATCTCTTTCGAGATACGGGATTTTTTATTTATACTTATTTTTCAGGCACATTGGGCAGACCCTGGAAGCCGATTTCCAAATCTTCATCTGTGGGGATATAGTCGCCCATTTCGCCGTTATTGAATTTTTCATAAGCCACCATATCAAAATAGCCTGTGCCGGTCAGACCGAATACGATGGTTTTTTCTTCGCCGGTTTCCTTGCATTTCAAGGCTTCATCGATGGCTACCCGAATGGCATGGGAGCTTTCGGGGGCAGGCAGGATGCCTTCGATGCGGGCAAACTGTTCTGCCGCTTCAAATACGGCTGTCTGTTCCACGGAGCGAGCCTCCATCAGGCCATCATGGTACAACTGAGAAACCACAGGGCTCATGCCATGATACCGCAGGCCGCCCGCATGGTTGGGAGAAGGGATGAAACCACTGCCCAGTGTATACATCTTCGCCAAAGGCGTTACCATACCGGTATCGCAGAAATCGTAAGCGAATTTCCCTCTTGTCAGGCTGGGGCAGGATGCAGGCTCTACGGCGATGATCTGATAATCCTTTTCTCCACGGAGCTTTTCGCCCATGAAGGGAGAGATCAGACCGCCCAGATTGGAGCCGCCGCCGGCGCAGCCGATGATGATATCGGGCTGGATGCCGTATTTATCCAGAGCCGCTTTGGTTTCCATCCCGATGATGGACTGATGCAGCAATACCTGATTCAGCACGCTGCCCAAAACATAGCGATAGCCTTCCTTGCTGACTGCCGCTTCTACGGCTTCGGAAATGGCGCAGCCAAGGCTGCCGGTGGTGCCGGGGTGTTCCGCCAGAATCTTTTTCCCTACTTCCGTTGTCATGGAAGGGGAAGGGGTTACGGATGCACCGTAGGTACGCATCACTTCTCTGCGGAAGGGCTTCTGTTCATAGGATACCTTTACCATATATACATGGCAGTCCAGACCCAGGTATGCACAAGCCATGGAAAGGGCTGTCCCCCACTGGCCGGCACCGGTTTCTGTGGTCACGCCTTTCAGTCCCTGCTTCTTGGCATAATAGGCCTGAGCAATAGCAGAATTCAGCTTATGGCTGCCGCTGGTATTATTGCCTTCAAATTTATAATAGATTTTCGCGGGGGTCTGCAATTTTTCTTCCAGACAATATGCACGCACCAAGGGCGCCGGTCTGTACATTTTATAGAAATCCAAAATTTCCTGGGGGATATCGATATATGCTGTATCGTTATCCAATTCCTGCTGTACCAGCTCGTCACAGAATACTGCGCCCAGCTCTTCTGCCGTCATAGGCTGCAGTGTGGCGGGGTTCAGCAGGGGAGCAGGTTTATTTTTCATATCTGCCCGCACATTGTACCATTGTTTGGGCATTTCCTGTTCGTCCAAGTAAATTTTGTAGGGGATATTTTTGTCCTGTTTCATAAATCATTTCTCCTCTCGTCTTTTGTTTCTTCTCGTCTGTCTCATCTGATGGGTTAGCATTTTTTATAATAAAAAAACTCCTGACCCAACAACATCTTTCTCTGCTGGGACAAGAGCTAACTCCTGCGGTGCCACCCTGCTTGGTACGAATGTACCCTCTCATGCGTACTAACATACGCTTCGTTGATAACGGAGCCTTCTCCGGCTTGCATTTCCGCTCGCCCTCGGGAGCCCATTCCTTCCTCGCATCCACACCGCATTTCCACCGCCAGCGGCTCTCTGTCGTTTCCGTCAGGGAAGTACTTCCTCTCCTTCGTTGGTTTCTTTGGATGGGCTTATGATATCTCCTCCACGGACATTTGTCAATACACCATAGTCGATTTTGGTGGAAACGCCTGTTTTTATTTCCGATAAACCAAAACCATTTCGTGTATTTCCCACCAAAATTATAAGGATATTCTATCAAACTTATGCTTCCTGCCGAAAAATTCCAAGCAGCTTTTTTCTAAAATTCAAATTACGCCAAAAACCATCAGTAACGACTTGCCTGTCTCCAAAACATAAAAAGACACGATTCAGAATTTCCAAATCGTGCCTTCCATTTACATATTAAAATTTCAGCTCATCGATATCGGCTGTACCCATAGGGATGCTGTTGCCACACCCAGGACAGGCAATTTCTTTTTCGCTTTCCATGGTTTCCTCATCTACGTCGATCTCCTCGCCGCAGTTGGGGCAAATGAAAGAATAGAAGAAAATGGGTTCATCGGTTTCATCCAGATCCTCATCCTCCATCACCATGTCTTCATCATCCATGAATGTTTCCAGCATGAAAGCCATGTCGTCCAGAACATCCAGAATACCGTGGAAGATTTTTCCCTCTTTGCTTTCTTCGGGGAAACCGCTTCCATCACAAAGTCCTCTTAAATAAGTGATCTTCTTTTCAAAATATTCCATTGGTCATAGCCTCCTTGCATGAAACCGCAAAAATGATTAGCCGTTCGCTCTGCCCAGGTATTCGCCTGTTCTTGTGTCGATCTTGATCTTTTCGCCCTGGTTGATGAACAGAGGAACCTGAACCTGAGCGCCTGTTTCAACGATAGCGGGTTTTGTTGCGCCCTGTGCTGTGTTGCCAGCAAAGCCGGGTTCTGTGTCTGTGATTTCCAGTTCTACGAACAGGGGAGGTTCGATACCGAATACCTTGCCAGCGTAGGACAGTACTTTTACAACGTCGTTTTCTCTTACAAATTTCAGGGAATCATCAACGTCTGCTGCGTTCAGAGCGATCTGGTCGAAAGTTTCTGTGTTCATAAAGTGGAACAGTTCGCCATCGCTGTACAGATACTGCATATCCTGTCTGTCGATGTGGGCTCTGGGCATTTTTTCAGTAGGTCTGAATGTTTTTTCCAGAACAGCGCCTGTTTTCAGGTTTTTTACTTTTGTACGAACGAAAGCCGCACCTTTACCGGGTTTTACGTGCTGGAATTCCACGATTACATAGGGATCGCCTTCATATTCCATTGTTACGCCATTTCTAAATTCACCTGCAGAAATCATAGTATTTCCTCCTCAAAAGTTTTATCCATTTATAATTCCGAATTTCAATGCTTTTTTCTATTAAAACAAGCACCTAGACGGGTTTCTGTGAAAACCGCCGCCGCAGTCTGGTGAATGCCAAACCTGCTTATCCTTTTATATTTTAATAGATTAGGCCGTATATTTCAATAAAAAATTGAAAAATAGCCACAAATTCACTTTTTATTTGCCATATTTCTTGAAATATACCTTCATGACCTGACGTTCTGCCCCCCGCTTCACTTTGGTGATGAGCTGGTCTCTGTTGCAGATGGGGGCTGTCATGATGCAGAGCAGACCGCCCTTGTGGCCGCACCACATATCCGTAAAGACCTGATCGCCCACCATGGCTGTGCTGCGGGGCGTTGTGCCCATGATCTCCATGGCTCTGTTCAGCTTTTTGATGCCGGGCTTGCCTGCCTTATGTATTGCCAGAGCCCCCAGCTTTTTGTTGAACAGATGCACCCGTTCCTTGGTATTATTGGACAAAATGCAAAGTTTAAACCCTTGTTTCCGCAGATAGGCAAACAGCTCCACGATCTCCTCATCGGGCTCTGCCACATCGAACGGCGCAACGGTATTGTCGATATCGAACACCAAGCCCCGGATGCCCAGCTTTCTCAGGTCATCCAAAGGCAGTTCGAATACAGATTTTACATAAATATCAGGAAAAAAACGTTCCAGTAATGCCATAAATTACTCCCCTTCTCTGCCTGCTCTCCAGTAGGCGTTTTCGTCGATATCCCCCAGTCGTTCCCCGCTGAGATAGCGGATCATCACATCGTCCGCTTCGCCCATGACACCATAGGTCAATTCGATGCGCTTGGTGCGCAGGATATTGCGGGCGGAGGAACGGATGTTGCCGCAGATGACAGCGTTGATATCCTGCTCCGTCAGAAAATCTGATACGGTGGTCTTGCCCAGAGGGATGATCTCTTTTTTCTTTACCAGTTCGATCTCCACTTCGTAAACCGTGAATTCCGTGGCACGGCTATATTGCTGGTCGATCCTGCCATTTTTTGTCGGAATGGCGACACGCATGTCAATCCCTCCTTTGCGCCAGCTGCCGCTGGCTTTCGCCAAAATCAGGATTTTGGCGAGTTAAAACAGATGTTAAACAGATAAGTTCCATCGCTTCGCTTGAAACTTCCTGTTTTCCTCGCCGGAAATATAGGCACTGCAAGCAGCAGCCTTCGGCTGGTTTGCTTTGCAAACTGCCATACCGCCTGCGGATTCCACTCAGGAAACGCTTTGTTTCCTGAAACCTTCCGCGGCACAAAATCCTGTCCTTTTTAGTATTTTATCTGTCAACCAATATATTTGTCAATTTTTTTGCGTATTTTTCCAAAACGGTGTACAATACTATTCAAAAGCCCTCCAAGAAACGTAGTTTCTTGGCATTCGGGGTCGAGGGGTAGGAGCACCGCCAAGATTAGGCGGCGGCGAAGCCGTCTTCCCGCAGGGAAGATGCTTTGACCAGATTCCCCTCGCAGGGTTCGGGACAGCGTCCCGAAAAAGAAAGGAGTATTGAAAAATGGACGAAAGAATCAAAACACTGGCATATAACTTGGTGCATTATTCCTGTAGATTGGAAAAAGGCGAAAAGGTGTGGATCTCCTGCAACGGCATCCACCCCATGCCCCTGGTGAAGCAGATCATCAAAGAAGTCTATCAGGTAGGGGCTGTTCCCTTTGTACAGCTGATGACAAACTCTCTGGAACGGGAACTGCTGCTGGGCGCAACAGAAGAACAGCAGAAAATGCTGGCGGAAGTGGACTGCCACCTGATGAAACAGATGGACGCTTTCATCGGCGTGCGGGGCGAAGATAACCTGACAGAACAGTACGATGTGCCTACCGATAAAATCGATATGCAGAACCGCCTGTATGACGACCCTGTCCATCATCAGATCCGCGTACCTCATACCAAATGGGTGGTGCTTCGCTACCCTACCAATTCCATGGCACAGGCAGCCAAAACCTCTCTGGAGGATTTTGAGGACTTCTACTTCAATGTCTGCAATCTGGACTATGGCAAAATGAGCAAAGCTATGGACAGCTTAGTGGAACTGATGAATAAAACAGACAAAGTCCGTCTGGTGGCAAAGGATACAGATATTTCCTTCTCCATTAAGGATATTCCTGCCATCAAATGCGCCGGTGCCTGCAATATCCCCGACGGCGAGGTCTATACCGCACCCGTACGGGATTCCATCAACGGCGTGATCACCTATAACACCCCTTCCGAGTATAATGGCTTCACCTTTGAAAACGTGAAGCTGACCTTCAAGGACGGGAAAATCGTGGATTGCGATGGCAATGACAAAGAACGTCTGGAAAAGGTATTCAATACGGACGAAGGGGCAAGATATGTGGGCGAATTTGCCATCGGCGTAAACCCCTATATCACCAAGCCCATGAATAACATCCTTTTCGATGAAAAAATCGCCGGTTCTATCCACTTCACCCCTGGCAACTGCTATGATGATGCCCCCAACGGCAATAAATCCGCCATCCATTGGGATCTGGTGCTGATTATGACACCGGAATACGGCGGCGGGGAAATCTGGTTCGATGACAAGCTGATTCGCAAGAATGGTATCTTCGTTGTACCCGAATTGGAATGTTTGAATCCAGAAAACCTGAAATAAAGATGAAAAGCCACAGAGAAATCTGTGGTTTTTTCTTTGGGATAAAATGGTTCACTGTGGGAAGGGCTTTTGCTCTAAATTCAATTTCTCGAAACCTCAAGTTTATTAAATTGGGCTCATTCGAGCCAAAACAGCGGTTAGACAAACCTTCTGCCCGCCCGTTTAGCACCATTTTGGCAAAACACAAAAGCCCTTCCTTACTTTTTATGCTAAAAAGTAACAAAAAGTCAAATGGTCGCTGCGCTCCTAGGCGGCAAGCCGCCATAGAACCCCCTCAAGGTTCCCAGACCCTCCGTGGGATTCAAGGGGAACAATGTTCCCCTCGAAACACCCCTCCCCACAAGCCCCTTCGGGCAGTATAAAGTGCCTTTCCGGCATAGTTTGCTGGTCTGTCCCTCTGGCAGAAAATAAAAAATACCCTCCAAAGTCGATAATAAAAGGTATATTCTTACTTATATTTCTTTTTTCTCAGCACCAACTAGTTCATCAACTGTTACGTCCAAAGCATTTGCCAATTTGATCAAAACATCGATAGAAGGCTCATTCCTACCACTTTCGTAATTTGCAATTGCTGTATAACCATAATGGATATGCTTCGCCAATTCTGTTTGAGAATACTTTTTCTGTTTTCTATATTTTCTTAGATTTTTTGCAAAATCCGACACAGAATCACCTCGCAAACTAAATCCCACTTTATACTACTTTAGGCGAATTGTTAATACTAAGAAGGATAATGTAGTATTGTTTCATTAGAGGTGAGAGAGAAATGAGACCACTAAAACAAAAAGTAAGTGTTACGTTAGATGAGGACATCGTAAAAAGAGTGAAAGAATTATCCGAGGAACAACAACGTTCCTTTTCTCAATATGTCAACTTGGTTTTGACTGAACATTTAAAAGAGTTGGATAAAACAAAAAAATAAAATTGTTTCTGTAAATATAAGGACTTTGCAAATGCAAGGTCTTTTTATTTTGCCGCCCCCTACGCAACAAATCTTGCAGGCGCACCGCCGCCGCTTTTCTCCCTGCCGTTTCCGGCACCGTAGGGAGAGGATCCTAAGGGGAACTTTGTGCCCCTTAGGCCATTAGAGAGTCCGAGAACCATACGGAAGGTTTTCGGGTTTTTTGTTACTTTTTTTCAAAAAAAGTAAGGGCAGAAGAGAAGGTTTTGCCGAAACAGTTCCAAACGGGCGGATAGCAGGTTTGTCCAACCGGAGCTTTCGCCCGCATGGGCGCAGTTAGACGCACCCGAACCATCAAGAACTTGAATTTAGTGCATAAGCCAAAATCCCCTTCAGAATATTTCCTTTTTCCCCTGTATCCATTGACAGAAAAGCGGGAAATATAGTAGAATGATTTTTATTAAGACAAACAGCTATGAAAAGGAGAGTACGCGATTTTGCTATGCCACAGAGAGCCCCGGCAGCTGGAAAGGGGCGCAGGAGCAACCGCCGAAGATGACCTTGGAGCTTCGCCCCGAGTGCCCGTAAAACGGACATTAGGCTGCGACGGGTTCGCCCGTTATTGCGTTGCGGTAGCTATCCTTTCGGATATCTACCCACAGAGGTTTTTTCCGCGAGGGAAAAACAAAGTAAGGTGGTAACACGGCAAAATGCCCGTCCTTTCAAAAGAAGGACGGGCTTTATTATGCACCAAAGCGGAGAGAAACCATTTTCATTCAAGCCTTAAACTGTTTTTGCACACAAAGATGCAGGTTAAGGCTTGAATGAAGGTGATTTGCGGAGCAAATACATTCATAATGCTATGCATTATGAATGGTTTACCTATATATTTACCTAACTATAATCAAAAAGGAGAGATATTTGTGGCTAAAGAAAAATTCTATATCACCACACCCATTTACTATCCCAGTGATAAGCTGCACATTGGTCATTCCTACTGCACAGTAGCAACTGACACAATGGCTCGTTACAAAAGACTGCGTGGCTATGATGTTATGTTCCTGACAGGGACAGACGAACATGGCCAGAAAATTGAAAGAATCGCAACAGGCCAGGGCATGACACCCAAGGAATATACAGATAAAGTCGTTGCAGGCATCAAAGACCTGTGGAAGCTGATGGAAATTTCCTATGACAGATTCATCCGTACCACAGACGACTACCATGTAAAAGCAGTACAGAAGATCTTCAAACAGCTTTACGATCAGGGCGATATCTACAAATCTTCCTACGAAGGCTGGTACTGCACTCCCTGCGAATCCTTCTTCACAGAAACACAGCTGAAGGATGGCAAATGTCCCGACTGCGGCCGTGACGTAGAACTGCTGAAGGAAGAAAGCTACTTCTTCCGTCTTTCCCAGTACGGCGACAGAATCATCAAATATTATGAAGAAAACCCCGAATTCCTGCAGCCCAACACACGCCAGAACGAAATGATCGCAAACTTCCTGAAACCCGGTCTGGAAGATCTGGCTGTTTCCCGTACCTCCTTCAAATGGGGCGTACCTGTAGAATTCGACCCCGGTCATATCGTATACGTTTGGATCGACGCACTGTCCAACTATATCACCGCTATGGGCTGGGGCAGCGACAACGATGCAGACTATCAGAAATACTGGCCCGCAGATGTTCACGTTGTTGGTAAGGAAATCGTTCGTTTCCATGCCATCATCTGGCCTGCAATGCTGATGGCGCTGAATATGCCTCTGCCCAAGAAAGTATTCGGCCACGGCTGGCTGGTCATCAACGGCGGCAAAATGTCCAAATCCGTTGGTAACGTGGTTGACCCCGTTGTACTGGTAAATAAATACGGCGTAGACGCTATCCGTTACTTCCTGCTGAGAGAAATCGCTTTCGGTCAGGACGGCAACTTCACAAACGAAGCACTGATCCAGCGCATCAATTCCGACCTGGCAAACGACCTGGGCAACCTGGTTTCCAGAACTGTCGGCATGATCGAAAAATACTTCGGCGGCAAGCTGCCCGCAGACAGAACTGCAACAGAATTTGACGCAGACCTGCAGGCTATGGCAGCAGCTACCATCCCCAAAGTGGAAGAAAAGATGGATAACATGCTCTTCTCCGATGCCCTCATCGAGATCTGGAACCTGATCCGTCGTACCAACAAATATATTGACGAAACACAGCCTTGGGTACTGTGCAAGGATGAAGCAAAGAAAGCAGAACTGGCAAACGCTCTGTATAACGTTGCAGAAAGCATCCGGATCATCTCCATCCTGATCCAGCCCTTCATGCCTCTGACACCCGCAAAGATCTGGGCACAGCTGAACATCACAGCCGGCGAACTGACAGAATGGGAAAGCACAAAGACATGGGGTCTGCTGCCCGCAGAACTGGCTGTACAGAAAGGCGAAACTCTCTTCCCTCGTATCGATATGAAGAAGGAACTGGCTGAACTGGAAGCTGCTATCAAGGCTTCTCAGGCTACTTCTATCGCAAACCAGAAGAAGGAAGAAGAACCCAAGAAGGAAGAAGCAAAAGCACCTGCCCATGAAGAACCCGAATATCCTGCAGAAATCACCATCGACGATTTCTGCAAGGTACAGCTGAAGGTGGGCGAAGTCATCGAAAGCAACGAAGTGCCCAAATCCAAAAAACTGCTGAGAAATATCGTAAAATTCGGTGACGAAGAAAGAGTCATCTTCTCCGGCATCAAAGGCACTTATGCCCCCGGCGAACTGGTAGGCAAACGTGTTGTAGTTGCTTACAACCTGAAACCCAGAAAAATGATGGGTGAAATGAGCTACGGCATGATCCTGTGTGCAGAGGACAGCGACGGCAAACTGTCTATCCTGACCACAGACGATAAAGACTTTGAAAGCGGCAGCGCAATCAGCTAATGAAATATTTTGAATCCCACGCCCACTACGACGATAAGAGATTCAAAGAAGATAGAGAGGAGCTCCTGGGGGAGCTTCTCCCTGCTTCCGGGGTCAGTCATGTTATCAATATCGGCTGCGATGTGAAAAGCTCTGAAATGAGCATCCGTCTGGCGGATAAATATGACTATATCTACGCTGCCGTCGGCGTACACCCCCATGAGCTCTACGATATGTCCTCTCAGACCATCGCCAAGCTGAAAAAGCTCAGCGAACACCCCAAGGTGGTTGCCATCGGGGAAATCGGTCTGGATTATTATTACGACACCCACCCCAGAGAATTGCAGCGGTTCTGGTTCAGACAGCAGCTGCGCCTGGCGGAGGAAGTGAACAAACCCGTCATCATTCATTCCAGAGAGGCTTCTCAGGAAACCTTTGATATCATCCAGTCCACCAATATCCGCCGTGGTTCCATCCACTGCTATTCTGGCTCTGCCCAAATGGCACAGGATTATGTGAAGATGGGCTTCCATATCGGCGTTGGCGGCGTGGTCACCTTCTCCAATGCGAAAAAACTGGTGGAGACAGTGGAAGCTATCCCCATTGAAAGCATCCTCATCGAAACGGACTGCCCTTATCTGGCACCTAACCCCAACAGGGGCAAACGAAACGACTCTACCAATCTGAAATACATCGTGGAAAAAATCGCGGAGATCAAAAAAATGACTCCCGAAGATGTTGCAAAAA
Source organism: [Eubacterium] saphenum (assembly GCA_945912105.1). Classification (GTDB taxonomy): domain Bacteria; phylum Bacillota; class Clostridia; order Lachnospirales; family Anaerotignaceae; genus Anaerotignum_A. Next base: position 10,256 of record CAMEBC010000012.1, read on the forward strand.
TCACAGAAAATAACGCAAAATCTCTATTTTTCAAATAAAAATTTCAGAAAATTTTTCCAACTTTAAAAAAATAGTTTAAAACCCGGAAAACCCTATAAAATCAAGGCTTTCCGGGTTTTCCTATTGCAAAATAATTGCATTTTTTTGCCATTTATTTTAAGGAATTCCGTTAATTTTTTTAAAAAAGGTTGCGTAATTGTTACAAATGTGTTAATATATCCACTGTAGAAAGCATAAAGATATATCAGAAATGATATGTCTTTTCTTTTGCAATGAAAGTATTGGCAATGAACGCAGACAGTCCTCTGCGGACATTCATCAAACTTGCAGTCAAAAAAAGAAAGCGTAAACATTATGCGGAAGTGACGACTCCCCGTGTAAATACGACTGCGACCGTCCCCCATTCAAGGACGGCAAAAGGCATAAAATCTAATGTCTATCATCTATTACTAACAGGAGCGACATCCCCTGCCATTCCCACAAAAACGGCAGTACGGCTCGTTCAAGGAGGAAAAAATGAAAACACATCTTAGAGTATTTGCTATCGTGGTATTTATATTGGTAATCGGCTGCGGAACAGCATCTGCTTACAGCAAAACAAATATGCAATCTGTAGTCATCAACATCGACGGTGCCCCCAGAATGGTCTCCACAGATAAGGAAACCGTAGGCGAACTGCTGGATGATCTGGCAAACACCATCGACACAGACTATATCCTGGAGGACGCAAAGGAAAGCGACCCCATCGAAGCAATGATGACACTGTCTCTGACATCTGTTACAGAAAAAACAGTGGCATCCACAGAAGCGATTCCTTACAAAACAGTGGAACGCACCAATGATTCCCTGAAATCCGGCGAAAGCCGTGTGGTTCAGGAAGGGAAAGACGGCGTAGCATCCGTCATCAGCAAAGAAGTTTACCACGGCGACGAGCTGATCGATACAAAGTTCGTAGAAAAGAAAGTGGTAACAGCAGCACAGGATAAAATTGTTGAGGTTGGTCCCAAAAACGTGATCAACGGCATGAAATATTCCAAAGCCATCAACGCAAAGGTAACTGCTTACACACCTTACGATGCAGGCTGCAACGGCATCACAGCCTCCGGCACAAGAGCCGGCTATGGCACCATCGCCGTAGACCCCAGGGTCATCCCTCTGGGCTCTAGAGTTTATATCCCCGGTTACGGTGTAGCAACTGCTACAGATACCGGCGGTGCCATCAAGGGCAACCGCGTAGACGTTTGCTACAGCTCTCTGAGCGAAGCATACGGCTGGGGCGTTCGAAACGTGACAGTATATGTTTTGAGCTGATCGAAACAGAAAAACAACAAAACCACGACAAAGCAAAAGCCATCCCAATGGGATGGCTTTTTGATTGCAGAAAAAGAACTGCTCCTCTCCTTCTGTACTATTATCTTTCATTCACTTTTCCAGACAACATTTCTATATCTATGCGGACAACGCCGGTCTTGTCCATCTTCGGCAGAATGTACTCATCAGAGTCCTTGAAGGAATGGGGTGCGTATTTCCCACAAATGAGCCGCAGCGCGTGGAGCTTTTCTTCCTTGTCCGAAACGATGACCGCTTTTCCCTCCGCCACAGCACTTTCGTAGCGATGGGTAAAAATTTCCTGATCCACATAGGCATTGGAAACGCAGCTCATGCAGACCTTGGGATTCCTGCGGATATTATCCAGCTTTCTGCCCTCCAATGCACAATGGAAATAAATCTTATCCCCATCCATCACATGAGAAACAGCCACCCCATAGGGCTGCCCTTCCTCATCGGCAGTCATCAGGATGCCGTATTCTGCATTTTTGATGATCTCTCTGGCCCGTTCTTCGGAGACCAGCCTGTCCTGACGGCGCATTTTCTGTCCCTCTCTCATCTTTCTATCCCTCCTTCTTTTCCTTTAGTCTAGCATAGACAAAATCAAAAGAAAAGGACATATTCTTCAAAATTCCTATTGATTTTCTTGGAGAGAACCTTTATAATGCAAGCATACCACCCCCCAGGGGTGGGGTAATAGAAGGGAGCGAATAGAAATGCAAGCAGATAAAACAAAAGTCGGAAACCTGCTGAAAACTGCCAGAGGACAGATCGATGGAATCCTGAACATGATCGAAGAAGATCGGTATTGTATCGATATTTCTCACCAACTCATGGCAACCATGGCGATTTTAAATAAAGCGAATAAAGAAGTTCTTTCCGCTCATTTGAAAACCTGTGTCAGAAATGCAGAAAGCGAGCAGGAAAGAGATGAAAAAATTGATGAGTTGATTGAAATTATGGGTAAAGTATTTAAGTAAGCGAAAACTCACATACTATTTTTCAAGAGAAACGATGGGAGGTGTTTTAAAGTGAAACAAAAATTCGACGTGACCGGGATGACCTGCTCTGCCTGTTCCGCCCATGTGGAAAAGGCTGTAGGAAAGCTGGAAGGTATCCGAACGGTCAATGTCAACCTGTTGCAAAACAGCATGGTCGTAGAATACGACGAAACTGCACTCCATACAGAAGATATCATCAAAGCTGTGGAAAGCGGCGGCTACGGTGCCAGCCTGCAGGGTGCCAATGCATCCTCGACCGCCGCAGAACCGCCGAAAAACGTGGCCTTGGAGGAAATGGCAGTGATGAAAAAACGGCTGATCTCCTCCTTCTGCTTCCTCATCCCCCTGTTTTATATTTCCATGGGGCACATGATGGGGGCGCCCTTGCCCGCCATTCTGCTGGGGCATGAAAATATGATGATCTTCGCCCTGACCCAGCTGCTGCTGGCAACGCCTGTCCTCATCATCAACAAGAAATTTTTCGTGGTAGGGTTCAAAGCCCTCTGGAACCGTGCGCCAAATATGGACTCTCTGGTGGCTCTGGGGGCCGCCGCATCCTATCTCTACAGTCTCTTTGCCGTTTATGCCATGGCGTACCATATGGGCCGTGGGAATCTGGAAACAGCCCATCAGTACGGCATGGAGCTGTATCTGGAAGGGGCGGCTATGATCTTGACCCTCATCACCGTGGGGAAATATATGGAGACCCGCTCCAAGGGCAAGACCTCCGAAGCCATCAGCAAGCTGATGGACTTAGCCCCCAAGATGGCAACAGTACTGCGGGGCGGCGTGGAACAGGAAATTCCCATTGAACAAGTCATTGTTGGGGATATCATCATCGTGCGCCCCGGGCAGAGCATCCCTGTGGATGGGATGCTCATCGAAGGCTTCTCTGCCGTGGATGAAAGCGCCATCACCGGGGAATCGATCCCCGTGGACAAGCAGGTGGGCGATACGGTCATTGGGGCAACGGTAAATAAAAACGGCTTCTTCAAAATGGAAGCCACCCGTGTGGGCAACGACACCACCCTCTCCCAGATTATCACATTGGTAGAGGAAGCCGGGGCTTCCAAAGCCCCCATCGCCAAGCTGGCGGATACAGTCAGCGGCATTTTCGTGCCTGTGGTCATCACCATCGCCATTCTCGCAACCATCGTATGGATGTTGGCAGGGCAGCCCTTCTCCTTTGCCCTTTCCATCGGCATTGCCGTTCTGGTCATCTCCTGCCCCTGTGCCTTGGGGCTGGCAACACCTACGGCTATCATGGTAGGGACCGGGAAAGGGGCGGAATACGGCATTCTGGTAAAATCGGCAGAAAGCTTGGAAATCGCCCATCAAATTGATACTGTGGTTCTGGATAAAACAGGGACACTGACAGAAGGACATCCAGTTGTGACGGATGTACTGCCTGCTCCCGGTGTTTTGCGGAATCCCTTCCTGCGGATGGCAGCTTCCTTGGAAACCCTGTCGGAACACCCTCTGGCAGAGGCTGTGGTCGGCTATGCCAAGGAAAAGGAAATCAGCCTAAGCGACGGGGAAAACCTGCGGGCAACGGCAGGACAGGGCATCGAAGCCGATGTGAACGGCAAGCATATCTTGGGCGGCAATCTGAAAATGATGCAGGAACGGGGCATCGACTTAAAAGGCTTTGCAGAAAAAGCAGAAACCCTTGCAGAAGAAGGCAAAACGCCCCTCTTCTTTGCAGAGGGGGAAAAGCTGTTGGGTGTACTGGGCTTGGCAGATACCTTGAAGCCCACCAGTAAAAACGCCGTGGATGCCTTTCATCAGATGGGCATTGACGTGGTCATGCTGACGGGGGATAATAAACGTACCGCCAATGCCATTGCGGATAAGCTGGGCATCCACGCCATTGGGGAGGTTTTGCCCCAGGATAAGGAAATGGAAGTACGCCGCCTGCAGGAAATCGGTAAAAAGGTAGCCATGATCGGCGACGGCATCAACGATGCCCCTGCCCTGACCCGGGCGGATGTGGGCATCGCCATCGGCGCAGGCACAGATGTTGCCATGGAATCGGCGGATATCGTTTTGATGAAAAGCGACCTGCTGGATGCGGTGACGGCGGTGCAGCTAAGCCATGCCACCATCAAAAATATCAAGCAGAATCTGTTCTGGGCGTTTTTCTACAACATCTGCGGCATTCCTCTGGCGGCAGGGGTATTTTACTCCGTTCTGGGATGGAAGCTGAACCCCATGTTTGCGGCAGCAGCCATGAGCTTCAGCTCCGCTTTCGTGGTAGGCAATGCCCTGCGTCTGAAGCTGTTCAAGCCAACACATCAGGAACCCTGCGCTGCAAAAGCGGCGAAAGACATAGAAGAAAAAGAAAACAACAATGTTCCAAATAAGGAGGAAATCAAAATGAAAAAGGTATTGAAAATCGAAGGCATGATGTGCAATCACTGCACAGGCAGAGTGGACAAAGCCCTGAATGAAATGGACGGCGTTTCCGCAACTGTTTCTCTGGAGGGCAAATGTGCAGAAGTGGAACTGACAAAGGATATCAGCGACGAAGAACTGGTAAAAGTGGTAACAGACGCCGGGTATGAAGTGGTAGATATTCAGTGATTTTTCTTGAGGGTTTCACCCTCAAACTCCCACAAGGGGAATGATTCCCCTTGCCCCCACTTCTGCAAAACTACGTTTTTTACAATAACAAAGAATAAAGGGTTTCTCTCATATTTTTGTAGAGAAGCCCTTTATATTTTTTTAAAATAGTTCATTTTCCCGCACAAAACTTTGTTTTGTGCAATTCAGGTTCCAAGGGAGTGACTCCCTTGGCAGGGTGTGGGACAGCGTCCCACGGTCTTACAGCCGTTTTTCATAATAGCGGAACAATACGATCCCCATCACATACTGGGCCACCCAGAGCAGGAACAGAATCCCCGTGATCCACCATTCCACCCGCAGCAGGGCAAACAGCAACGCGACTGCCAGCAGTGCAAAAAACATGATCTGATAGGATTTGTGTCCTGCCATCTGCCGCAGCATCACTTTTCGCTCATCCTTCTGATTGATACGTCGTTCTGCCTGTTTTTCCTCATATTCCACCTGATGCTCCGGCTTTGAATAATAGAAGTATTGTCTCAGCTGCAGGAAGCCATTGACTACCCACGCAATGCCCCACGCACGCAGCATATTGGCATAGTATTCATCCTTTAAAAAACACGCCCCAATGACACAAGCCACGCCTGCAATCAAAATCACTAAACCGCTTTTTCTTTTTGGTTTCATGCCTTTTCCTCCTCCTCATAAATAAAAATCTCTTCAATCGACATCCCGAAATAACGGGCGATTTTGAACGCCAGTATAATGGACGGGTTATATCTGCCGTTTTCCAAAGACCCGATGGTCTGACGGGACACCTCCAACGCCGCCGCCAGCTCTTCCTGGCGGATGCCCCGTGATTTTCGGATCTCCTCCAATCTGTTTTTCATTGATTTCTCCTCCAAAAATGTAAAGCTTACTTTCCATGAATCAAATATAACACCCGCATAGCAAAATGTCAAGCACACTTTCCATTTTTGCAAAAAAAGAAGCCCCCGGCAGGCAACATTGAAACAAATTGCCTATCGAGAGCCTTATTTTATCTATGATTTTCCAGGTATCCCCGCAAAAGGGCTTCCATTTCCGCCATAGTCTCGGCATAGTTCAGCTTGCCCCGCAGTTCCGCCGCACCGGGCAGTCCCTTCATATACCATGCCATGTGCTTCCGCATTTCACGGATACCGATATACTCGCCCTTATAGTCGATGAGCATCTGGGAATGGCGCAGAGCCTTTTCCACCCGTTCCTCAGCGGTGGGTTCCGGCAGCAGTTCCCCCGTTTTCAGGTAATGGAGGATACGCTTGAAGATCCAGGGATTCCCTTGGGCACCACGACCTACCATGATAGCATCGCAGCCCGTATGCTCCAGAAGAGCTTTGGCATCCTGGGGAGTGAAGATATCCCCATTGCCGATAACAGGAATATTCACGGCTTCCTTCACCTGACGGATGATATCCCAATCGGCTTTTCCGCTATAATACTGTTCCCGGGTACGACCATGGACAGCCACAGCGGAAGCACCATTTGCCTCTGCCACCTTTGCGATCTCCACAGCGTTCACATGATCGTCATCGAAGCCCTTACGGAATTTAATAGTAACAGGCTTGCTCTGGCTTTCCACCAGAGATTTGACGATCTTCCCCACCAGTTCAGGGGTTTTCATCAGGCAGGAGCCTTCGCCGTTTTTCACGATTTTCGGCGCAGGGCAGCCCATATTCACATCAATGATATCAATGGGATAGCTTTCGATTTTTTTCGCCATATTTCCAAGGATTTCCGGATCAGAGCCGAAGAGCTGCACTGCCACAGGGCGTTCCTCTGGGGCGATCTCCAGCAGTTCTGTGGTATTTTTATTATCGTATAAGATGCCCTTGGCACTGACCATTTCGGAGTAGACCAGTCCGCAGCCCATTTCCTTGCAGAGCAGGCGGAAGGGCAGATCGGTCACCCCTGCCATAGGTGCCAGAAACACGTTATTTTCCAGTTCCAAAGTTCCAATTTTCATATTTACACCTTCTTTCTTCTTGAGGGTTTCACCCTCAAACTCCCACAAGGGGAATTTGTCAAGCATCTTCCCTACGGGAAGACAGCTGCGCCGCCGCCTTCATCTTGGCGGTGCACAAATCCCCTTGACCCCCATTTGAAATACAAATTTCAAAGAAATTTGCATTTCGTATAAAAGTTTAGGTCAAGCCTTTTCAAAGGCTTGCAGGGTGCAGGGACAGCGTCCCGCAGAAATAAAAACAGGCGAATGTTCGCCTGTTATTTGTTCTTTTCGTATAGAATGCGTAACCCCTTCAAAGTTAATACAGGGTCCAGCACATCAAAAATCTCATTGTTTGGGTCGATGACCTTCGCCAGACCGCCCGTGGCAATGACCTTCATATTGGGCAGGTTCAGCTGTTCCTTCAGCTGTTCAATGATATATCTGGTCTGACCGATATGCCCCAGCACCAAGCCCGCTTGAAAGCTGTCCACCGTATTTTTCGCAATGATAGACTTCGGCGCCTTGATCTCGATTTTCGGCAGCTGTGCCGCCTTCTGATACAGGGCATCGGCACAAGAAGAGATACCGGGGGTGATAAAGCCAGTGATAAACTCATTCTTTTCATTGATGACATCAAAGGTATTGGCTGTGCCATAGTCGATGACGATGGCAGGGCCGCCATAGATCTCATTTGCAGCCACCAGGTCAACGATACGATCGGCACCCACTGTTTTCGGGTCGTCCCGTTTGATGATGATGCCTGTTTTCATCCCCACCCCAACGATCATGGGTTCGATCCCAAAATATTTGCGGATCCCCTGGGTCAGAGAATACATAATATCCGGCACAACGGAGGAAATGATGACCGCTTCTACCTTATTAGCATCCAGCCCAGATGCATCGAACAGGCCATGGATGAAAATACCCGTTTCATCGGCTGTGCGGTTGCCGCCTGTGGTCATGCGCCAGCAGTTGATGAGGTTCTCCCCTTCGTATACGCCTAAAACAAAGTTGGTGTTCCCAACGTCGATTACCAAAAGCATCTGCTTTCCTCCTACTTACCGTCTGTTTTTATTCTTCTCATAGATCAGGCGCAGGCCATGGAGCGCCAAAACAGGGTCATATACATCAAAAATGCCTTTTTTCTCTTCATAGATCACTTTGCCCAAGCCGCCTGTAGCGATGACCTTCATATTGGGGCATTTGAAATGCTCTCTGATCTTTTCGATGATATACTTCGCTTCACCAATATGCCCCACCACCAGACCAGCCTGCATACTTTCGATGGTATTTTTCGTGATAATGCTGTCAGGGTTGACGATCTCAAATTTCGGCAGGTTCGCCGCCTTCTGATACAGGGCATCGGCACAGGTCTGCAGACCGGGGGCTGTGATACCTGTGAGAAATTCGCCAGTTTCGCTGACAACGTCGAAGGTGGTAGCTGTGCTGTAATCCACCACAATGGCAGGGCCACCATAGATCTCATGGGCCGCTACCAGGTTGACGATACGGTCTGTCCCCATTTCCTTGGGGTTTTCCATACGCAGGTTGATGCCTGTTTTCAGCCCGGCACGCACCACGATAGGGTCTTTCTTCAGGAATTTTTTGATGCCGTTGAGCGTGGAATACATCACATTGGGCACAACGGAAGAAACGATGATCGCTTCGATCTCATTTACGGAAACTTCGGAATATTCGAACAGATTGCGGATCAGCAACCCCGTTTCGTCGGAGGTACGCCCACTCTGGGTAGAAAGCCGCCAGTTGGCCACCAGCTTTTCCCCATCGAACACGCCAAACACCATATTTGTATTGCCTACATCAATTACCAATAACATAAACCTTCTCCTATTCGGAATTGATTTTAAAAAAAGCGCGGGAAAATCCATCCCGCGCCGTATGCATTTCTATATTATGTATCTTAAACTACCTTTTTATATAAAGTTCTGCTGACTGCCTTGGAAACCACGCCGCCGACAATGCAGCTTGCAGGCATTTCCAGTGCGCCATTGACGCCTACAAAAGCAACCACAAAGGGCAGAGGATTCAAATTGCCCAATGTTTCATTGATGCCCTGGATAAATTCTGTATTCCAGTAGCAGATGATCAGCACGGACATGAAGAACAACGTATTCAGGAATGCTGCAAAGAAGCCGCCTACGAAAAAGCACGCTGTTTTCTTTCTGTCCACCTTCTGCACTACCTTGAAGATCACCCCTGTCAGAAAGCCCATCAGCATTCTGGTGGGGATGCAGAGCAGGAAGGTATAAAAAGGATTGATATTAAACAACATGGTACTGAAAGGGGAAGAACCTGTCATGGACTGATAAAAACTGGTCGCCCCAAAAATAAAACCAAGCCATGTGCCCGCCTTGGGACCCATCAGCATTGCGCCGATCCCTACAGGGATCATCATCAGGGAAATATCCAGACCAAATGTGTGGAAATACCCCAGAGGTGTGAAGCTCATCAGCAGCAGGATACCTGTCAGAAGGCCCAGTGTGGTCAATTCCCGCGCAGACATTTTTCCTTTCCCTTTTGTTGTTTCTGTGTTGTTTGTTACTGTTTCACTCATTTGAAATAGCTCCTTTCATTCTCATTCTTATAAGATATAAGATGATTTGGATGATATTGTTTGCTGCGTATTCCTTCGGAAGAGAAATCAAAATACCTGCCCTTTTGCAGGGTCATGTTTATCCTTTCCCAGCTTTTCCGTTTTTTTACGCAACCAAATCCATTATAACAGCAAATGCGGATATTACAACAATTTTTTCTATTTTTTCAGTGATTTTTGCCCGTTTTCACAGGGTTTTCCCCTCTTCTGCGGCTCTGCGCATCAATTCCTGCTTCGCCAATTCGCCTTCTTTTGTGCAGAAGATCACATACCAAAGCTCGATGGCACGGAACAGTTCCAGTTCTTCTTTCTGGATTTTTTTGATCTCCAGTTCTGCGCCGATATCATCGAAATCACAATCGCCTTCATGCTTTACCGTTTCAAAATACAGGTCGCCGTTTTCTTCAAAGCCAACCACAAAGGTGCAGTTCAGCTTTTCCGCCATATAGACGCAGACCTTTTTCAGATCTTCCTTGATGGCATCGGGCAGGAAGCCGAATTTCTCTTCGATATAATATTTCTGCTGCTGATTATTGGCAGCCGCCAGTACGTTTCTTGCCATTGTTAGTTCTCCTCTCCTCTGATAGATACTTCGCCGGAAAAAATCACTTCTTCCCTGTCCGTATCCTTTCTTTTTACGATCAGTTCCCCTTCGGGGGTAATATCCAGCGCCGTGGCAAGGAAAGTCTCCCCGCCAATGACACGAACCTCTTTGCCCATATTCAGGCATTTTGCACGGTATCTTTCCCGAAAGGGGGCAAAGCTGCCGCCTGCTGCCAGAAATTCGCTGTAGAGGGCCTCAAAGTGAGCCATGCTGCGGGCGACCACCTGACAGCGGTCATATTCTCTGCCGCCCTGCAGAGAAAGGGAAGTGGCGATCTCCTGCAGATCAGCAGGGAATGCCTTTGTATTCACGTTGATGCCCATGCCCACGGTAACAGAATGGATGGTTTCCATATCGCAGTCCATTTCTGTCAGGATACCCACCAGCTTTTTGCCATTCAGCAGGATATCATTGGGCCATTTGATCACGGGTTCAAGTCCCGTTAGTTCTTCGATGGCTTCTGTCAGGGCGATCCCCGCCAAAAGGGTCAGCACCGATGCCTGGGCAGGCTGGATATTGGGTCTTAAAAGCAGGCTCATCCACACCCCTGTATCTGCCGGAGCCTGCCAAGGGCGGCCTCTGCGCCCCCGCCCTGCCGTCTGCAATTCTGCCACCGCCAGGGTGCCTTCCGGTGCGCCTTCCAAGGCCAGGTCTCGGATACGGTCGTTGGTGGTATCCGTCTCCGCAAAAAAATAGACAGGATGTCCTAGTTTTTTCGTTTGGATAGCCGCTTCCAATGCTTTTTGGTTATATTCCATGGGGATTCCCCCTCTCTAAGAAAAAAGCCTGAAGTCCGGCTTTGCCAGACTCCAGACCCTTTGCTTTCCTATTTCTTATTTATCGCCTTTTTTGTTTACGCGACCCAGGAATTTATCCAGTTCGATGATGGCACGGCCATGCGTACCTTCGCAGATCTTATCTACTTCATCATAAGCTTTTACGCTGTATGTCAGCAGTTTGCCTTTTACTTCTGTTACTTCTGTCACCACGCGCACCTTCATGCCAACGGGTGTAGCAGCCAGATGGGACAGGTTGAAGGTTGTGCCTACTGTTTCCCAGCCTTCGGGCAGGAAAGGTGCTACTGTGCCGATGGCTGTGCCTTCGATCCAGGAGATCAGTCTGGGGGAAGCGAATACGGGCACACGGTCATTGCCGAAATGTGCTGCTGTATCGCCTTCTTCTACGATAAATTCTTTTTCAAATGTCATGCCGGGTACAATGTTTTTGAATTCCATGATTCGTTCTCCTCTCAATTTTCCATATCTGTTGTTTCCGGGGAAGCTTCTTCCCCTTCGTTGGCGATGCCCAAAATTTCATTGCGCACCTTCTGGTCAAACAGAGCACGGAATTCGTCCCCTGTCACCTTTTCTTTTTCTACCAGCAGCTTTGCGGTAGCATGGAGCATTTCCATATTTTCTTTCAGGAGGCGTTTTGCTTCCTGATAAGCTTCTGTCACGATGCGGTTGACTTCCTGGTCGATGGTGGATGCCACGCCTTCGCCATAATTTCTTGCCTGACCCCAGTCTCTGCCGATAAAGACTTCGTTGCTGTCTCCGCCGAACTGGATGGGCCCCAGGACCTCACTCATACCATATTTTGTGACCATATCCCTTGCCATGGATGTAGCACGTTCGATGTCGTTGGAAGCACCTGTGGTGATATCCTTGATGACCAGTTCTTCCGCCGCACGGCCGCCCAGCAGGCTGACGATCTCCTGTTCCATCATCATCTTTGTCATATACATGCGATCCTCACCGGGCAGGGGCATGGTGTAGCCGCCAGCCATACCCGTAGGGATGATGGAAATACTATGGACAGGGTCCAGTTCGCTCAGCACTTCAAACAGGATTGCATGACCGCCTTCATGGTATGCTGTGATGTATTTTTCTTTTTCAGAGATGACTCTTGTTTTCTTTTCGGTACCCACGCCGATTTTGATGAGAGCCTTCTGGATTTCTGCCATATCGATCTGTTTTTTGCCGTCTCTGGCTGTCAAAAGGGCCGCTTCATTCAGCAGGTTTGCCAGGTCTGCACCGGTAAAGCCTGCTGTGGTCTGCGCCACCACTTTCAGGTCTACTTCGGGAGACATAGGTTTACCTTTCGCATGGACACGCAGGATGGCTTCTCTGCCCTTTACGTCGGGTCTGCCTACATAGACCTGTCTGTCGAAACGACCGGGTCTGAGCAGGGCAGGGTCCAGGATATCGGCACGGTTTGTAGCTGCGATGATGATAACGCTTTCATTGATGCCGAAACCGTCCATTTCCACCAGCAGCTGGTTCAATGTCTGTTCTCTTTCATCGTGTCCGCCGCCCAGGCCGGCACCTCTGCGGCGGCCCACTGCGTCGATTTCATCGATGAAAACGATACTGGGGGAATTTTTCTTTGCCTGTTCAAACAGGTCGCGGACACGGGACGCACCCACGCCGACGAACATTTCTACGAAATCGGAACCAGAAATGCTGAAGAAAGGCACGCCCGCCTCACCAGCAACGGCTTTCGCCAATAATGTTTTACCTGTACCGGGAGGGCCTACCAAGAGGACCCCTTTGGGGATACGTGCGCCCAGCTCTGTGAATTTCTGGGGTGCTTTCAGAAACTGCACCAGCTCTTCCAGCTCTGCCTTTTCTTCATCACAGCCTGCCACGTTGTCAAAGGTCACTTTATTTTCCCCATCCACGCTCATCTTTGCTTTGCTCTTGCCGAAGTTGGCCATTTTGCCGCCGCCCCCCTGCATTCTGTTGAACAGAAGAGAGAAGACGATGATCATAACGATCAGCATGATGAGGGAAGGGACGATCTGGGAAAACATGCTTTGCCGCTGCAGTTCCCCAACTTCCATTTTGACCCCATTTTCTACTGCTTTTTCATCCAGCTTCGCCTGCAGTGTAGACATACTGGGTACATCGACAGTGATGATGCTGCCATCTTTCAATGTTGCCTTTGCTGTACCATAGTCGCTGACTTCCGTGCTTCTGGAAACTTCAACGGATGCTACATTATTTGCTTCCAGTTCCTGCAGCAGGTCACTGTAAACATAGGCTTCCGCTGCTTCCTTCTGCTGGGGGAGCACCTGGGGGCCCGTATAGGCCAGGGCTGCCAGGATGACGATAAACACCAGAGCATAGAGCCCTATGGATTTAAAATATTTGTTCAAGAGCGTTCCTCCTTATACTCATAATTATTTTGACTGTCTGGCCTTCTTTACCCCACAGAGACCAGACCATATCAATTTATAATTGTAGCATACTTTCTATAGAAACGCAACGAAGGTTTTCCCGGAAAGGACGAAAAAAAAGCCGAAAACCAAAAGGTTTACGGCTAATATTTTTTAGTCCTCGTCGAAGTGCAGCACGCCTACGTAATTCAGGTTTCTGTATTTCTGGGCATAGTCCAGACCATAGCCCACCACAAAGGCATCGGGGATGGTGAAGCCTGTATAGTCTGCCTTGATATCCACCACACGGCGGTCAGGCTTATCCAGCAGAGTCACCAGCTTCAGCTTCTTGGGATTTCTGCTTTCCAGCAGTTCTTTCAACTTTTTCAGGGTTCTGCCTGTATCGATGATATCTTCCACGATCAGCACGTTTTTCCCGGCGATATCCTCATCCAAGTCCATCTTGACATTGATCTTGCCGGAGCTTTCTGTGCTGTCGCCATAGCTGGAAACGCTCATGAAATTCATGGTCACGGGCATTTTCATTTTCTTTGCCAGGTCGACGATGGTCACAACGGCACCCTTCAGGGCGCAGACCAGTTCCACCTGTTCATCGCCAAATTCCTGATATAATTCATCTGCCAGTTCTGCCAGTCTTTTGTCGATCTGTTCTGCAGAAAGCATCACTTCTACTCTTTCTTTCATTCCTATACCCTCCGTATCCGAATCCAAATCCGCCGAACCGTCTGTTCATCCACCCCTGCGGCTGCGGAAGCACGCAGACCGGGCACCCAAAGGACTTCCTCCCCCATGGTGATGAGGGGATAGGACCCACGCCGGTCTCTGGGGATCTTTTCATCAATGAACAGATCTTTGATCTTTTTCCTGCCGTTTTGCAAAGGGATAAAGTCCCCTGCTTTTCTGGTTCGGCAGAACAGCGTATATTTTATTTTATCATAATCGAATACGTTCGTACAGGTTTCCGCAGAAATTTCGACTTTTTTTTCATGGAAAGAAGCGCAGACAGCAATGCCTGCCTCGGGAATCAGCACTTCTTCGTCCACAGGCAGCTCGCAGCAGAAGCCCTCCGCCTGCTGTTCTCTTTTGCGGAAAAGAACCAAAGCTTCATAGCGGTTTTCTGCACGGATGCCTTGGGGAAAATCACGGCTTTTTCCCGATTCTTTTTGCAGCAGATCTTCTAAGGCTGCAATCTGTGCCTGAGAAACATCGGTTTGCAGGAAATTTGCCATGGCTTTTCGCAGCACCCGCCGCCTCATGGCAGGGTGCAGGGCATGCAGCTTTTCTCTGGAAAGATGGATTTCCTCCGGAGCAGAGGGCAGCTTCCCTTGGGCAAAATAAGCTTCCGCCTGCTGTTCCAGAAAATCCTCTTCCTCCGCCAAAAGGGATGCTGTTTCCGCAATATGGGCCACGGCCTTGGGGTTGATCTCCTCCAAAAGGGGCAAAATCCGCAGGCGCAGTTTGTTTCGGGTGTATTTTTCCTGTTGGTTGGTGGCATCTTCCCGCCAAAACAGGTGGTTTTCCCGACAATACTGCTCAACTTCTTCCCTGTCGCAAAACAGCAGAGGACGGCAGATATCCCCCCGTACCGGGGACATACCCGTAAGCCCTGTCAGGCCTGTCCCACGGCAAAGGCGCATGAGGACCGTCTCTGCCTGATCCTTCCGATGGTGGGCAACGGCAATGCGCCCTTCCCTGCCGGCTGCCTCCCGAAAGGCAGCATAGCGCAGGATGCGCCCCGTTTCCTCCTCACCAAGGCCACGCAGTTTGGCTTCCTTCGCCACATCATACCCCTTCACCACGCAGGGAATACCCAGAGAAGCGCAGAAATCCTCCGCAAAACGAGCGTCCTCGTCTGCTTCCTTTCCCCGCAGCCCATGATGGATATGGACAGCGGTGATCTGCCAGTTCTCTTCCTCCTGCCAGCTATGGAGCAAATGCAGCAATGCCACAGAATCCGCCCCGCCGGAAAGCCCCACGATGAGCTTTGCCCCCCGGGGGAACATATGAAATTGTGCGATGGTCTTTCGTACTTTTTCCCGCATAGTCGTCTCCTTATTTGGTCTGTCACCATATTATCATCACTCTACACGAATTGGGAAAAAAACGCAAGTCTGTCAATACTGCCAGTTTCAGGCACGTTTTTGCCAGAAACGGCTGGCCAATACGGTCATATCGTCCCGTCGGCCCTCCTGCCGTTCCTTTTTGGCTTCCTGCAGGATATAATCTGCCGCATCCTGGGGGTTCGACATGGGAAAGGAGGTCAGCTTGCCTTTCAGCCAGGCCCCCGTCTGTTCTTCGCCCCCAAGGGCATCGGTAATGCCGTCGGTCACCATCAGAATCATATCCCCATCCTTCAGGAGCATCTCATTTTTCTCCGCACTGACCTGTTTCAAAATGCCCGCAGGCAATGTGGCAGAGCGCAGGGAAATGATACGGCTGCCCCGCCAGATATAGGTCGCCACGGCCCCCAGCTTGACAAACTCCGCATGTCCGTCAAACAGGTCTACATGGCAGATATCCAGTGTGGCATAGGTTTCCTCGCCCCGCCGCAGGAGCAGGGCAGAATTGATCATCCCCACTGCCAGTTCACGGTCAAAGCCGGCTTCCGTGAATTGCTCCAGCAGTTCGATGGCGATACGGCTTTCCTTCGCCGCCCGTTCCCCGGTGCCCATACCGTCGGAAAGGGCCAGAAGGGCATTGCCCCGCTCTGTTTCCAGAAAAGCCGCCGCATCCCCCGTAGGTCTGCCTTCCTCTGCAGGGGAAAAGGCTGTGGCTGTGGTCAGGGAAAAGGCAGGCTCTTCCCGAAAATGCAGGGTACAGTCCCGTTCCGCCCCGTCTACAGAGCAGGTCCCTTCCTCCAGCAAGACCATGGGGCAGCCCAAAGTCTTTTTTACCAAAGGCAGGATCTTATCTCTGCAGATGCCTTTCCCACCGCAGGCAGGCAGAACGATCCGCACCTGTCGGGAACCTCCGGTTCTCTCCCGACCGTTTTTTTCTTCTGTGACGACTACCTTTTTCGGTCGCAAACCCTGCTTTTTCAAGGCATCGGTCAATGCCTTTTCCGCGCCCTCCAGAAAAACACAGTTCAGCTCCATCTGTCCCGAAAGGGTCTGCATGATTTGGCCCACCGCCTGCAATTGCTGTCCTACTAACTCTCTGCATTCCGTCAGGCGGCTGAGCCAAAGGCAGTCCCTTCGATACATTTCATAAACCTCGTTGACCGTTTCCACAAACCCATCCACCCGAGGGCAGGTCTCCCGAAACGTTTCCGGCAGTTCGGCTTCGGTAAACCGTCCGCGGCTGTCACAATGGGACAGAGCAGAAAAGGTCATGCTATAGGTTTTATAAAGGTCTTCCTCCCAGCAGTAATGGGCCAGGCCACAGTCCTGACAGGCCCTTCCTGCAATGGTATCGACCAATCTTCCGATTTCTCCTTTGTCCTTTCGTTCCCCTTCCTTGACAAAGGTTTTTGCCAGTGCTTCGAAGGCTGCCGATACATCCAGCAGCTTCTCTTCGGTCAACTCCTTCATTTTTGTGTATCTGTCCTGGGGGCTTTCTGTTTTCCGTATACCGCTGAGCTTTTCCAGCAGTCCTTTGGGGAACAGAGAAAACAGAGCTGCCCCGATTACCAATCCTCCCATCCAAATCGGTTCCAGCAACGTCATATCTATGTAAAACAGAAAAATGCAGGGAGCCAGCACCATCGCCAGAGCAGAGGCCAACCTGCCCAGCCCGCTGACGCAGCCCGCCAACATTCCCCCTAAAGCGAGGGCAACAAAAAGGGGCAGTTCCACCCCATTGCAAAGAAAAAGCAGGAAGCCCAGAAACACCCCGGCAGCCGCTCCGCCGCCGATGCCCTCCTGCCTTGCGGCAAAAAGAAGGAAGAAAGCCGAAGCCGCCGGCAAAAGCGTATCCCGCAAAAAGGGATGCTCCAAAGAAGCCAACCCCGCCAGTGCGCCCCCCAGCAAAAGCAGCAGGGAAAGGGTCTCTTCCCTGGTCAGAGTGAAATATTTCTCCCGTTCCAGCAAAAGAGAAATGCCCCTCTGCAAAAGATAGCTGATGCCCAGGGTCAATGCCCCCTCCACTGCCGCAATGGCAAAGTAGAAGCCCAGCCCCTGTCGGCTGATGGCAAAGAAAATGCCCGACAGAACCGAAGCAAAGGTGCCCAGAAGGGCTTTCTTTCCCATTTCTTCCCGCAGAAGGAATCGTCCCATGGTCAGCTGAATGGCAAAAGCTGCCGCCAGTCCCGCTCCCGCTTTCAGGGGCGCATTGGGAAAAGAACCCAAGCCCACCGACAGCCAGACCGCCCAGAACAGCCCTCCTTCTCCGAAAAAGGCAGAAAGATAGGCTAAGCCCATGGGACGCAGCAGCCCCAAAAGCTCCACCCTGCCCCAAAGGAGCCCCACCAGACAAAAGCAGCCGCCCTTCGCCAGTGCTTTCCAGGGGAAAGGCTTCTTCGGCTCTTTTTTCGGCAGGATCATCTTGCCCAAGGCAGGGGTCTGTTCCGTATATTCCAATGTGATTTCTGTTTTTTCCATACTGCTTCCCTCCATATGCCCATTCTAAACAAATAGAACCGCTTTTTTTGTCAAACAGCGTCGAGAGAGAAAAGAAAATTTCGACAATCCTCACACTTCTCTAAACAGGGTTCCATCGTCGGACAAGGGCGAGAGGAAAAAGAAAATTTCGACAGCCTTCGCCCCTTTCCCCTTGCAGGCAGTCAAGATATGCAGTAAGATAAAGAAAACTATCGTTTTCAGATGGGATAAGGCTGTAGCCTTATCCATTTTTATAGGAGGAATGTTTTTATGTGGCAGATGCTTTGGCCTATTCTCATCGTCATCGGCGCAAATACCCTTTACCATACCTGCGCCAAATCTACCCCGGCGGATATCAGTCCCTTTGCCTCTCTGGCGCTGACCTATCTGATCGCAGGGGCAGTCTCCATCGTGATGTTCTTTTTGACCGGCGGACAAAAAAATATCCTGCAGGAAATGACAAAGGCCAACTGGGCCACCATTATCCTGTCCGCCTCCATCGTTTTTCTGGAATTTGGTTATATCTGCGTTTATCGGGCAGGGTGGCAGGTCAGCGTAGCTTCTCTGGTCTGCAATATCACTGTGGCGTGTATCCTGCTTTTCGTAGGCATTTTGCTGTATAAAGAAACCATCACCCCCAAACAGATGGCAGGCATTGCCGTTTGCGCCGCCGGGCTGTTCCTGATCGGCAAATAAAAAAAGAGTCCTTTCGGACTCCTTTTTTTCATTCATTTCTCTAAAATCTGTTTTCCGTTTTCTTTTTTCCATTTGCGATATTCTTCCACATCATCATGGACCATCTTCATGACAAGGGCGATCACCGCTGCATCGTCCACATAGCCGATCCCGGGGATGGCATCTGTAAACAGGCTGGCAGGAGATACGATATAGAGCAGCCCCCCAAGGATGGCAATGACAGAACCAAGGGGGATATCTGTATATTCCCGTTTGGAATAGGCACGCACCAGGGAGATCAGGATCGGGATATCCCCCAGTTTATCGCCCACTACAGGGATCAGATTCAGTTTCTGCTCCAGACGTTCCAGAAATTTTTCCAGCTTATCCGTATCATTCACAAATTCCGCAGCCCGGGCTTCCTGTTCTTTCAAAATCGGCAACAGCTTTTTTTCGTCCATCCTTCCCACCTCCATGGGCTTGTCCCTTTGTTATCTGCTATATTTCTTCTTCATGCGGATATCTTCCCCAAAAAATTTCAGGGTGGTATATTCGCCGATCAGACGGCTCATCACACGGTCGGAATACTGTTCCATCAGCGCCTGATAATCCAGATTGGTAGAGATCACCACAGGGCGTTTGTGGAGCTTTCTGTCGTTGATGATGCGGAACAGTTCCGATGCCGTAAACATGGTGGCAAATTCCGTCCCCAAGTCGTCGATGATGAGCAGGTCTGCATCCAGCAGCTCTGCATCCCAATCCGTGGTTTCTTCTTCCTCATCCCGATGGAAGCGCATTTCCTCCAACTGCTTGAAAAGCTGTCCCGCTGTCAGATAAAGAACCGTTTTGCCCTGGGCCAACACATCCTTGGCGATGCAGTTGCACAGGAAGGTCTTGCCTCGCCCTGCGCCGCCGTAGAGGAGCAGATTGTCCCCGGTGAAATCCTCCGCAAAGGCCATGGCCATTTTCAGGTTCCGCTTTGCATTTTCCTTGGGAGAGATCCCCTCCCCGGGCACCACATCATCGCTGAACAGGCGCAGGTCGAAGGTATCGAAATTTTCCACCTGGATCACATCCCGTACATTGGACTGGTCGTAGAGCCGGTCCATCAATTTATGCTTCATGCAGGCACAGGGGGTGTTTTCCACATATCCCGTGTCCTTGCAGGTCTCACAGACATATTCCATTTTCAGCAGACTGGGGGACAGACAGTTTTTCGCCATGATGCCCATTCTTTCATCCTCCAGATCCTGCTGTTTCTGCTTCATTTCCGCCACTGCCGCCTCCAGAGCGTCGGGGCTCAGCAGCACCAGCTTCGCCGTAGAGACCCCCAGCAGAGAAAGTTCCTGTTCTATTTCCGCCAGTCGGGGAAATCTGGTATACAGGCTTTCCTTCCGTTCCCGCAGCTCTGCCGCCTTTTGGGTCCGCAGGGCATCATATTCTCGCAGCACTTCCCGATAAATTTGCGTTCTCGTTGCCAAAATCTTCCCCTCCTATCCATACTTCCTTCTCTGTTACCATTTTTCCCGCTGTTCCCGTTCCAGTCGTTCCAACTCCGCAAAGTCCCATTCGCTCTGGGTATAGTTGATGAAACGATTCTGTTTGGGTTTGGGCTGTTCTTTTTGGGCAGGCTTCTGCCCTGTCTGATTGTTCTGGCTCTTTTTCGCCGCAAAGGCTTTATCCAGTTCCGCAACGCCTGCGGCATCCTTCACGCCCGCATCCCGCCACTGGCGCAAAATGCTGTCGGCATAGGGGAAGGAAGCCTTTCCCGTCTGCAAAACGGTCCGTTCGCAGGCCATTTTGATCAGTTCAATAGGCAGTTTATATTCCTTGAGCCATTTTTTCATATAATTCTCTTCCGCAGGCACAGGCAGTCTGTTCTGCCCGAAGGACTGCAAAATGGTGCGGAAGCCTGTTTTTCTCAGTTCGATATATTCCGCGGCTTTTTCCACCGTATCAATGCCTTCTTCCGCCCAGCCAAGGGCGACTTTTTCGATATAGCGCATGCCCTTATGCCCATTGGCAGTGCAATAGGAAAGCAGCAGATCGATGACGTCCAAGGGCAGCCCCAGCCAATCGTGGAAGCTGAAGAGCAGGCTCATATCCTGATGGGAAAGCATCTTTCCCAGTTTTTTCTGGGCGGATGCAAAAAGATTTTTCACATCCTGATTTTTTATGTACATGGCCAGCTCCGCCGGGGGATAATCGGGACGTTCCGAGGAAACAAGGGTGCGTCTTTGAGACGGTTTGCTCTCTTCCCCCTTCTGCATCACCTTTCGGTCCATCCAATAGGCCCATGCCCGCAGGACATCGCTTTCCGTGGCGTTCAGTTTTTCCGCCACCTTTGTGGAATCCCGCCCTACCACAAGGGTCATCAAATAAATGGAGACATACAAAGGAGGCGCCACAGGCAGTTCTGTTTCGATAAATGCTTTGCTCAATTCAATTTTATCTGCCATATCTGCACCCTCCTCTCCATTTCTTTTCGCAGGTTTCAGTATATCATATTTCCACCGACAAAAACAGGGGAACAAAGACAAAAAAATCTCCCTGTTTTGGAAACAGGGAGAAGGTTTATTTATCTTATTTATCTTGTTTGTTTTTGATATGGGCATTGAAATAATAGATGATGAAGCACAGCACGATCACCGTCAGCGTCACGACCACGATGGTACTGGAATCCTTAAAGCTGATAAAGATAGCCAAAAGTCCCAGCAGCAGGCTGATGGTATACATGATGAGTACCGCCTGTCTCTGGTTAAAGCCATGGTCGATCAGCTTATGGTGCAGATGGCCTCTGTCCGCCTGCATGATGGGCTGGTTTTTTGCCATACGGCGCAGCATAGCGCAGATGGTATCAAACACAGGCAGGCCCACGCACAGCACGCTGACGATCATCGCCAGCAGGGCATAGCCCTTGAACACCCCAAGGATACTGGTTACCGCCAGTACAAAGCCCAAAAAGGTAGAGCCCGTATCACCCATGAAGATCTCTGCAGGGTTGAAGTTGCGGGGCAGAAAGCCCATGCAAGCCCCCGCCAGTGCCGCTGTCAGCACCACCGCTGTAGTGGAGCCGGTCAGAATACAAAGAACCATCAGGCTCAGGGCCGCAATGGAGGTAACCCCTGCCGCCAAGCCATCCAGACCATCGATCAGGTTTACAGCATTGGTCACCCCAACGATCCAAACCAGCGTGATGGGGATACTGAATTTCTGCAGATAGGCTGTCACAGGCCAAAGCACCACCTGAATCCTTGTGCCGGACATAATGACGATCAGCGCCGCCAAAATCTGCACACAGAATTTCAGCTTCGCAGGCAGGTTTTTCATATCATCCACCACGCCCAGACCTGCAATCATCAGGGCGCCGATGAGAAAGCCCGCAAACTGCTTGGCATCCATGCTCTTATCAAAATGATATACCATCAATACTGTGATGATGAAGCCCAGCACGATGGCTACCCCGCCCATACGGGGCATCGGTTTTTTATGCACGCCTCTGTCCTTTGGATAGTCGATGGCACCGCATTTGACGGAAAGCCATTTGGCAAAGGGTGTCGTCACCAATGTGATGGCGAAGGCACAGGCAAAGGCCGCAATATACAATAACCAATTATGTTCTGTCAAAATGAATCTCTCCTCCCAGGGGGTGGCACAGCCCCCCCTTCGCCAAAATCAGGATTTTGGCGAGTTATAACAGAAGAATAAACAGACTCATTTCAGCGGCATAAATGCCTTGAAACTCGCTGTTTTCCTCGGCGGAAGTAAATTCCGCCTGCGGATTCCATTCAGGAGACCCTTCGTTTCCCGAACCCTTCCGCTTTTTATGTCAATGTTACTTTGTACCGAAGATACGGTCGCCTGCATCCCCCAGACCGGGCACGATGTAGCCATGTTCATTCAGCCCGCCATCGTAAGCCGCTGCGTAGATATCCACATCGGGGTGGTTTTTCTGCAGCCGTTCCACGCCGTCAGGTGCAGCCAAAATGCACAGGAAGATGATCTTCTGCACGCCTCTGGCCTTCAGAAAGCCAATGGCCGCATCGGCAGAGCCGCCGGTGGCCAGCATAGGGTCTACCAAAAATACGGTTCTTTCCGCCACATCGGCAGGCAGCTTGCAGTAATATTCCACAGGCTCCAGTGTTTCTTCGTCACGATACAGACCGATATGCCCGATCTTCGCCGTAGGCACCAGATGCAGGATGCCGTCTGTCATGCCGATGCCTGCCCGCAGGATAGGCACCACTGCCAGCTTGGTATCGATTGTCTTGCATGTGGCATCTGCGATAGGTGTTGTCACTTCCACGTCTGTCAGGGGCAAGTCTCTGGTTGCTTCGTAAAACAGCAGAGATGCCACTTCCCCTATGATCTCACGGAATTCTTTTGTACCGGTTTCTTTGCTTCTCAGCATCGCCATTTTGGTATGGATCAGGGGATGCTCAGATACAAAAAATTTGCTCATGCAGTCACCTTCTTAGTCTTCGATCTGATTGATTCTTCTGATGTGGCGTTCATCATTGGAAAAAGGTGTTTCCAGGAACGCTTTCACAATTTCCAGCGCCAGGCCGGGGCCTGTTACTCTGGCACCCATAGCCAGAATGTTGGCATCGTTATGTTCTCTTGTTGCCTTTGCGGAGAATACATCGCCGCACAGAGCCGCACGGATGCCTTTTACCTTGTTTGCAGCGATAGAGATGCCGATGCCTGTGCCGCAGATCAGGATGCCTTTTTCACATTCGCCATTGGCTACTGCGTGGGCAACTGCTTTGCCGTAAGCAGGGTAATCCACAGATTCTTCGGAGAATGTACCGAAGTTTTTATATTCGATCTTGTTATCTTCCAGATATTTGATGACTTCTTTCATCAGAGGGTAACCGCCGTGGTCGCAACCCAGTGCCAACATAATAAAACACTCCTTTTTTATTTGTCCGATTCTAATATATCCTGCAAAAACCAAATGCCGGCTTAGCTGTCGCCTGCTTTTTTCGCCTCGATCATTTGGTATCCTGCTGCCTTGTTCAGGCGGTTCATGATGGCCATTCCTTCCCCCTCTTCGGAGAATACTTCGGAATAGACCTTTTCCGCGCCCAAAAAGTCGAATTTTCTCAGTAATTTGAACAGGTTCGCCCCAATTTCCTCGGGTCTTTCCCTGCTGCCCAAGGAAAGGATGATATCCGCATGGTAGAGGTTTTTGGTCTCCTCTGTCGCCATGACGCCTGTTTTCTTTCCGTTGGACATATCCAGCGCCGCCAGACGATTGATCTCGTCGGCAACCGCCTGTTTTTCCCCTTTTACCAGAATGACTTCCGCCTTGGGGGAATAATGGGTATATTTCATACCCGGTGCCTTGGGCTTCAAGTCTGCCGCAGGCTTTGTCAGGATCGCCGGGTCGATCTCCACTCTGCCGACCACTTCCTCCATCATTTCCTTTGTCACCGCACCGGGGCGCAGAATCATAGGCACATCGCCGGAAACATCCACGATGGTGGATTCCAGTCCCCATTCTGCCGCACCGCCGTCCACGATCATGTCAATCTTCCCATTCAGGTCATATTCCACATGGGAGGCACGGGTGGGGCTGGGCTTGCCGGAAGAATTGGCGCTGGGGGCTGCGATGGGCAGTCCTGCCGCCTTGATGATTGCCCTTGCCACGGGGTGGCTGGGGAAGCGCACAGCAACTGTATCCAATCCCCCTGTGGCCTTGACAGGCACGATATCCGCCTTGGGGAAAACCATGGTCAAAGGGCCGGGCCAGAAAGCATCCATCAGCTTTTTCGCCGCCGGGGAAATTTCCCGTACGATGGCATCCAGCTCTTCAAATTCGGAAATGTGTAAGATCAAAGGATTGTCCGAAGGACGCCCCTTTGCCAGATAAATTTTTTCACAGGCCGCGCCGTCCAGTCCATTCCCGCCCAAGCCGTAAACGGTTTCCGTAGGGAAAGCAACCAGACCTCCTTCCTGCAAGATCTTTGCAGCTGTCTGGATGACTTCCGCAGATTCGGGCTGGCTCAGGTCGACCTTTGCCAGTATCGTCTTCATGGTCTTATGCGTTTGCGCCGCAGCATTTTTTGTATTTTTTGCCGGAACCGCAAGGGCAGGGATCGTTACGGCCGATCTTTTCGCCTTTTACGATAGTTTTGGATTTTTTCTGTTCCAGCGCCAGTCTTTTTCTTGTTTCTTCATCAAAGATACCGTCCCACTGGGGCAGTGTGGACAGGTGTTCTGCTTTGTATTCGATCATCAGCTTGAACAGCTTTTCAAAGTTGATGTTGATGCAAACTTCGCTGTCCTCTGTCAGGGATTCCATTTCAAAGGGTTCTTCCAGAGAAGCGTTCAGACCATCGATAAAAGCAACGATCATTTCTGCTGTCATGTTGAAGCGTTCTGCCAGTTCGGAAATCTTGCCTTCTACTTTTTCTACCTTTTCGCCGATGATGTATTCATAGATCTTCTGTTCCTTGGGCAGGTATTCTTCCCAAACAGCTTCGATGCTGCTGCCTTCCTGAGAAAATGCCTTTTTCATCCAATTTTCATATAAGCTCATGCTAGTCTCTCCTTCGAATTTCTTATTTTTTCACAGATTACTCCATTCTTTCAAATAATACTATGATTTTCCCCCATTTGCAACAAAAAAAGCACCGATCCCCAAGGAAAAAAATGAAACCTGCAAGAAAGGCCCCGGGAAAGAAACCCCAGGGCCAGTATTTTTTATCCGATTTTTCTTTTGTCTGCCTGTTCCTCCTCCGCAGGGGGATACAACAGTACTTCCACCCCTTCCGGCAGGGCCGAAAGAATTTTTTCTAATTCATTTTCTCTTTTCTTTTTGCCCTTCTTTTCTTCCTTTGCGGGCGGCTGCCCCAAAATCACCTGGGTGATCTCTTTTTCTTCCGCAAAACGGCTGATATAGGCTGCCACATCTTCTTCGCAGGCCAGATGGATGACACCGCCCCTTCTGCAGCCATAATCCACCAGATTCTGCAACAGCTTCAGGGTATCGTTGCTTTCAAATACACTGCCGCCCTTCTGCACATGGAGGATATGTAGCTCCCCACCGCAGGAACGGGCTATGGCAAAGCCATATTCGATCAATCGCAGAGAACTTTTCTGCGCCGTTACCAAAACCAAAATCTTTTCCAAAGTTTTCTCCATATCAAATTCCTCCTTTTTTCACATCGCCCCTCTCTTTCTCTATTGCATAGTGTAACAAATGATTCTTAGAAATTCCCGACATTTTTATTAAGACTTTCTTACAAATAAAAAAGGCATGCCCTTTTCCAGAGCATACCTCGTTTTTCTTATTCTTCTTCCATTTCCAGATCGGCTGTATCATCAGCCAATTCTTCTTCGTCTGCCTCTATTTCTGTGGGTTCTGTTTCAGGGGCTTCCTGGCCGATCTCCACCACAGGCTCGCCGTCTGTATCGATGGAGAAGGTCAGGATGGTCTCATCCTCAAAATCCACACCTTCCCAGATCATGGTCTCATGATCGGCAAAGGTCATCTGCACCTGCCAGCCATCCTCCGCCACAGGCATCTGACCTGCCATGGAAACAGGCATGCCGTAGCTGTTTTTCCATTCTGCCTCTGTCAGGGTGATTTCAGACCAGTCTGCATCCTCCGCATAGCGGATCTCCAGCTTGGAAACGTCCATGCCTGTCTGGTTTTCGAAAACCATATCATATTCTACTTCCTGAGTAGCCACTTCTTCGCCGCCGCAGGCTGCCATGCCGACGGCTGTAAAAGCTGCCAGCAGCATTGTCAACATTCTTTTTTTCATCTTCCCTATTTCCTTCCCAACTTACTCTGCTGTATAGCTTTCAAATGTGATGCTTTCGATAGTGATATCCTCTACAGGCTTGTCGCTTTCATCTGTCTCTGCCCCTGCAATGGCATCGATGACATCCAGCCCTTCGAATACCTGACCAAAGATGGTATAAGGATTGCCGAAAACATATTCCAGATGGGCAGCGCCGCCCTGTTCTCTGTAGTAGTTCAGCACTTCATCGGGGAACAGCTGGCTGAAGGTATAATAGTTGCCGTCGGTCAGTGTTACGCCCAGCTCTTCTTCATTATTATCTCTTGCATCCTGCAGTGCTGCCAAGGCATCTTCCATTACGTCCTTCTGCTGTACAATGAAGAACTGGCTGCCGTTTGTGCCGGGGCCTGCATTTGCCATGGCAACTGCCCCTCTGTAGTAATGCAGTTTCGGGGAAATTTCATCGGCGAAGGGTTCGCCCCAGCAGCTTTCGCCGCCTCGGCCTGTGCCTTCGGGATCGCCTGTCTGCACCATGAAATTATCGATGACACGGTGGAACAGCAGACCATCATAATAGCCGCTTTTCGCCAGTGTTTTAAAGTTTTCCACTGCCTTGGGTGCTTCTTCGGGATAGAACATCATCTTCACAACCCCTGCGGATGTGGTGATGACTGCGATCTCGTCCCCTTCTGCGGGCATCTGGGCCTGCAGGATGGCTGTTGTATCTATATTTTCTGTTGCTGTCTGGTCTGCGTTTTCTGTGGATGCTTCCTTACCGCAGGCAGCAGCACCAAAAGCCACTACCGCCGCCAGAGCCAGTGCAAGATATTTTTTCTTCATTTTACTTTCCTCCGTTTTCCTTTTTTCATAAAGACCATTGTAGTCTATGCAAGCAAAGGGTGTCAATTTGCAAATTCTTAAGAGTTTCTTAAAATACCCTGAAACGCAGGACTTTCAGCGCATCAGCGCCTTGATCTGTGTCATGACTGCTTCTACGCCATCCCCTGCGTGGCTTTTTTCCATCGCCGCCACATATTTGTCTTTGTTTTCATAAAGGGCAAAGATCTCCTTCTGCATGGATACCGGTGTCATTTCATCCTCATCCAGCACACGGGCAAAGCCCTGTTTTTCGAAAGATGCCGCATTCAGGATCTGGTCGCCGCGGCTGGCTCTTGCGCTCAGGGGGATCAGCAGATGGGGCTTTTTCAGCGCCAAAAATTCCGAAATGGAGTTGCTGCCTGCCCGGGAAACGATAAAATCTGCCGCCGCAAACAAGTTGTTCAGCCCATCGGAAACATATTCGAACTGTTTATAGTCTGCTCTGCCCAGCAGAGTTTCATCCAGATTGCCCTTGCCGCAAAGGTGGATGATATCGAAGGTTTTTGTCAGTTCAGGCAAAATTTCCCGCAGGCAGTTGTTCAGCTTCACTGCCCCCAAAGAACCGCCCATCATCAGCAAAACGGGCTTTTCACCGCTGAAACCGCAGGCCGCCAGACCTTTGGCTCTGTCCCCTTCAAAAAGTTCCTTACGGATGGGGGTGCCTGTGTGGACACCCTTGCCCTTGGGCACATACTGCAATGTCTCAGGGAAGGTAGAGCAGATCACCCTTGCGGAGGGCATGGCGATCTTGTTTGCCAGACCGGGGGTGATATCGGATTCATGGATGATCACGGGAATATTGTTTTTCTTTGCCCCCAGCACAACAGGAACCGCTACAAAACCACCCTTGGAAAAAACCAGATCAGGTTTCAGCTTTTTCAGCAGTTTTTTCGCTGCATGGATGCCCTTTACTACCTTGAACATATCGGAAAGGTTTTCCTTGGAAAGGTAACGGCGCAGCTTGCCTGTGGGGATGCCATAATAGGTCACGCCTTCTGCTTCGATCAGGCTGCGTTCGATGCCGTTTTCGGAACCGATATATACGATTTCGTAGCCTTCTGCTCTTAAATAGGGCAGCAGTGCCAGATTAGGGGTAACATGACCGGCGGTGCCGCCGCCTGTCAGTACGATCTTTTTGCTCATCTATATAACCACCTTTATTGATATTCTTTGGAAACTGCAACGATTATATCATTAAATGCAGGTTTCTTCCATACTTTTTGCCTATTCTGTGCCCTTTCGGGAAAGAAAAACAACCTTTCCGCATAGGATGATAGAAAAAACAAAATATTACCCAGAAAAGGAGAACGACTCATGTATCCATATAATCGAAATACCCGCCTCTACGATACCCACACCCGTGCCAAGGAAACCACCATGCAGCCGGACCAGACTGCCCTCCTCTCCTCCGATCGGCGGCTGGAAGAGCTGCTGGTTTTGGCCAGACAGGAAGCCCATCAAACGGCAAGAAAATTCAAAACCCTGCTGCAGAATACCGACATGGCAGAGGCAGAAGCCATCCTGAAGGCTATGTACCTGGATGGGCTGAAGCACCTGCGGCTGCTGCGAGAGGTGGGCTTCACCATTTTCGGCAACACCGAAGAGCCGGAACCTGCCGTGGAACCGGAAATCACCGCCGATGCCCCCGCCCTGATGGAAGAACTGCTGCTGGGGGAAATGGATGATATCAATTTCTATCGGAATCTGCTGTTCGCCATGCCGGAAGAAGACCTGTGGAATGCCTTTTTCGAGATCATCACCGACAAGCAGAACCATACCGCCGCTTTGAATCATCTGTATGCAAAATACTTTTGCAAAACCTCTGGGAATTGAGGCATATTCGTGGTATCATGTTCGTGAAAAGCGGAAAAGAATGTAGGAAAGCAGTTTTTCACAGTTTCCGCCGGTAGAAAAAATCTCACGAAAGAAAGGAAGATACCCATGAGCGATTGTATTTTTTGCAAGATCATTGCAGGAGAAATCCCTTCTGCAACCATATACGAAAATGACGAATTCAAAGTGATTCTGGACAGATTCCCTTCCGGGGAAGGTCATGCCCTGATCCTGCCCAAAAACCACGTGGCAAATATCTTTGAGATCGACCCCGAACAGGCAGGCAGAGCTTACGCCCTGGCGGCAAAACTGGCAAGAGCCATGAAGGAAGTGCTGGGCTTCGAACACATGAACGTGCTGCAGAATAACGGCACAGTGGCAGGCCAGACGGTGTTCCATTTCCATATCCACCTGATCCCCAGAAGAGAAGGCGACGGCATCAACGTGACATGGACACCCACAGAACCCACAGATGAACAGATCGCTGCTGTAAAAGCAAAACTGGAAAACCTGATCTGAGCATAACAAGAGCCCCTCTAAAAAGGGGCTCTTTTCTTATGTACTCAATCTTCCATTTTAAACGCAACCTGTTCCGCAGAATGAGGTTTCTTCAGTTTTTTGCTTTCGTTTGCCTTTTCCAGGTTCTTATTGGCGCTTGCCAGCATCAGTTTGATTCGGTTCAGCTGGTTGACTTCGCTGGCACCGGGGTCATAGTCGATGGCAACGATATTAGACATAGGATACTGTTTCCGCAGCTCCTTGATAACGCCCTTGCCCACTACATGGTTGGGCAGGCAGCCGAAGGGCTGTGTGCAGACGATATTGGGCACGTTGCTGTGGATCAGTTCGATCATTTCCGCAGTCAGGAACCAGCCTTCGCCGGTCTGATTGCACAGGGAAACGACTTTTTCCGCCTGTTTGCCCAGGCTCTTGATATCCTCAGGTCTGTCGAAGCGTTTGCTCTTTTCCAGCGCATCCATCATGGGCTTCTGATAATATTCGATGACCTTTGCCAGCAGATTACCCAGAATACGGGCTTTTCTTGTACCGCCCAGATATTTTTCCTTCTGCACCTGGTTGTGGCAGCAGTAGAGGGCAAAGGTCAGCAAGTCGGGAACGACTGCTTCTGCCCCTTCTCTTTCCAGCAGGTTTACCAGGTCGTTATTGGCTGTAGGATGGAATTTTACTAAGATTTCCCCTACCACGCCAACACGGGGTTTCACCACATCATTCAGTTCCAGTTCCTCAAAATCTTTGATGATGTTGCGGATATTTTCGCAGTATGTTTTTCTGTCTGCTTTCAGCAGATCTTTTTTCAGCTTTTCTACCCATTTCCGATGGAGGGCATTGGCAGAGCCCTTCACCTTTTCATAGGGTCTTGTACGGTATACCACCCGCATGAACAGGTCGCCGTATACCATGGCCTGCATGACACGGTGCAGCAGACCGGGCTCATATTTGAATCCGGGGTTCTTTTCCAGGCCCGCAGGGTTGATGGAAATGACGGGGATATTGGGCATACCCATATTTGCCAGCGCCTTACGGATAAAAGCGATATAGTTCGTGGCACGGCAGCCGCCCCCTGTCTGGGTGATGAGCAAAGCGGTGCGGTTCAGGTCATATTTGCCGGATAGCAACGCATTCAGCAGCTGGCCAATGGAAATCAGTGCCGGATAGCAGGCATCGTTGTTGACATACTTCAACCCTGTTTCGATGGCGTTCTTATCCATAGCTTCCATAATCTCGATATGATAACCGGCCTGACGGAAAGCAGGCTCCAGCAGTTCGAAATGGATGGGAGACATCTGAGGGCAGATGATGGTATAATCCTTCTTCATTTCCTTGGTGAAGAGGACACGCTTCAGGGAAGCATCGCCTTTTTTGATCTTCACGTTCTTTTCTTTTCTGTCCTCGATGGCAGCGATCAGGGAACGGATACGGATACGAGCCGCACCCAGGTTGTTTACCTCGTCGATCTTCAGGGCAGTGTAAATTTTGCCTGCCGCTGTCAGGATGCCCTTGACTTCATCAGTCGTTACAGCGTCCAGACCGCAGCCGAAGGAGTTCAGCTGTACAAATTCCAGATTCTGCTGGGTTTTCACAAAGCCTGCCGCTTCATACAGTCTGGAATGGTAGGTCCACTGGTCGCGAACGATGGTAGGACGTTCCACATGGCCCAGATGGGCAACGCTGTCCTCTGTCAGAACGGCAATGCGATAGCCTGCGATCAGCTCGGGGATACCATGGTTGATCTCAGGGTCTGCATGGTAGGGTCTGCCTGCCAGCACGATGCCTGTCATGCCCTTTTCACGGATATATGCCAGGGTTTCTTCGCCTTTTTTCCGCATATCTCTGCGGAAATTGCCCCATTCTGCCCAGCCTGCTTCTACAGCGGCTTTAATTTCCTTGGGGTCGCAGCCCATGGGAACGAATTCCTCTGTCATACGTTTGATAACGGTTTCGATATTATCAAAGGAAAGGAAGGGATTCATAAATTTCACATTTCTTTCCTTCAGATCCTCTACGTTATTTTTGATATTTTCGTTGTAGGATGCCACGATAGGGCAGTTATAGTTATTATCCGCCGCCGCGCTGTCCCGTCTTTCATAAACGATACCGGGGTAGAAGATGAAATCTACCCCTTCATTGATGAGCCACATTACGTGACCGTGTACCAGTTTGGCAGGATAGCAAACAGATTCACTGGGGATGGATTCCATGCCCATTTCGAATACGGCCTTGGAAGAATAAGGAGAAAGCACCACTCTGTAGCCCAGCTTTGTAAAGAAGGTATACCAGAAGGGGTAATCCTCAAACATATTCAGCACACGGGGGATACCCACAGTGCCCTTTGTAGCCTGTTCCGCCGTCAGGGGTTCGTAATCGAACAGTCTGTGGCGTTTATATTCATACAGGTTGGGTGCGGGGTCTTCGATTTTTTCCTTGCCCAGCCCTCTTTCACAGCGGTTGCCTGTGATGAAGCGTCTGCCGCCGCTGAACAGGTTGACTGTCAGCAGGCAGTGGTTGGTGCAGCCCTGACATCTTGCCATATTGGACTGTACTTCCAGTGCGTTCATTTCTTCCCTGCTGATGAGGGTTGTCTGATAGCCCGCTGTATATTTATCCCTAGCGATCAGACCAGCACCGAAGGCACCCATGATGCCTGCGATATCGGGGCGGACAGCCTGTCTGCCGCTGATCATTTCAAAGCTTTTCAATACGGCATCGTTATAGAAGGTACCGCCCTGTACTACCATAGATTTACCCATAGCCTTGGGGTCGGAAATTTTGATGACCTTCAGCAATGCATTTTTGATAACGGAATAAGCCAGACCTGCGGAGATATCCGCTACCTCTGCACCCTCTTTCTGAGCCTGTTTTACACGGGAGTTCATAAATACCGTACATCTGGAGCCCAGGTCGATGGGGTTCTTGGCAAACAGTGCCACCTTGGCAAAATCCGCCACAGAATAATTCAGGGATTTTGCAAAGGTTTCGATGAAGGAACCGCAGCCGGAGGAGCAAGCCTCGTTCAGCAGGACGCTGTCGATGACATTATCCTTGATGCGGATACATTTCATATCCTGACCGCCGATATCCAGAATGAAGTCTACGTCGGGCTTGAAGAACTGGGCTGCCTTATAATGGGCAACGGTTTCGATATAGCCCAAGTCGATCATCAGGGCTTCCTTGATAAGCCCTTCGCCGTAGCCTGTAACGCAGGAATTGCGGATGACAACATCCTGCGGCATCAGGTCATACATTTCATTCAGGCTCTTCATGACAACATTCAGAGGGTTGCCTTCGTTGCCTGCATAGAAGGAATAAAGCAGGTCGCCGTCCTTGGAAACCAGAGCCACTTTTGTGGTGGTGGAACCGGCATCGATGCCCAGGAAAGCGTCCCCATGGTAATTGGAAATCGGAATCCGTTTTACTTTATCTTTGTCGTGACGTTCCTTGAAGGCTGCATAGTCTGCCTCATCCCGGAACAGGGGTTCCATACGGGAAACCTCTGCTGTCAGTTCCACGCCTGCTTCCAGTTTTGTCAGCAGGTTATCAAAATCCAGTGTTGCTTCGCCCTTATTGGAAACGGCTGTGCCGTAGGCTGCGAACAGATGGGAATTTTCGGGGATGATGGTGGTTTCGTCTGTCAGCTTCAGGGTTTCAATGAAACGCTGGCGCAGCTCAGACAGGAAATGCAGGGGACCGCCCAAAAATGCCACATGACCGCGGATGGGTTTCCCACAAGCCAGACCTGCGATGGTCTGGTTGACAACTGCCTGGAAAATGGAAGCTGCCAGGTCTTCCTTTTTTGCACCCTCGTTAATCAGGGGCTGGATATCTGTTTTCGCAAATACGCCGCAGCGGGATGCAATGGGATAAATGACCTGATAGCCCTTCGCCAGTTCATTCAGACCTGTGGCATCTGTCTGCAGCAGGCTTGCCATCTGGTCGATGAAGGAGCCTGTACCGCCGGCACAAACACCATTCATTCTCTGTTCTACATTGCCACCTTCAAAGTAGATGATCTTGGCATCTTCACCGCCCAGTTCGATGGCTACATCGGTCTGAGGGGCAGTTGCTTCTACGGCATTTGCTGTGGCAACGACTTCCTGAATGAATTCCACGCCGATGGCCTTTGCCAGGGCAACACCGCCGCTGCCTGTGATCATAGCAGAGAAAAGCACATTGCCGATCTCTTCCTTGGCTTCCTTCAGGATATCCTTTACTGTTTTTTTGATTTCTGAGAAGTGTCTTCTGTATCTGCTGAATGCAATTTTGTTCTCTTCATCGGCCAGAACGACTTTGACTGTGGTGGAACCGATATCGATGCCCATTTTATATGTATTGTCATTAAGATACTGCACTTTTCACACCTCCATCTGTATACTTACTGTTTTCCTCTGTGGAAATATCCTTCCACATCTGATATTGGATCTTCTTATATTTTTCTTCGTCATCAATGCTGTCATCCAGCACCTTCAGTGCCAGAATGCCATCCTGCATTGCCAGGATCATGGTGACGTAATTATCTAAATCAAGGGTTTTGGTGACTTCGCCCCGCATCTGCCCCCGTTCCAGGATCTGATGCAGCATTTCGCCCTTCTTCTGATTGAAGGCTTTATAATACTCTGCCACTTCCGGGAATTTCTTCATCCCTTCATAGATGAGGAAATAAAAATTGCGGAAGGGGATCTCTTTGCCGATCTCCGCCTGATAATTGGCAAAGCGCTGGGGCTGGAAAAAGCACTTCCAAAGCAATTCCCCCGTGGGGATATCCTTCCTGCTTTCCTCCCACGCTTTCTGCATTTCCTCCGCAGTACAGGCGAAATAAGGGTGGATATATTTTTCGATGACTCTGCCGTCCAAATCCTCTCTGCTCTTAAAGGAGTAATAGAAGCCGCCTTTGGTCAGGCCTGCTTCCCGGATGATCTCATTGGTGGAAACTTCGGAAAACCCTTTTTCCAGAAACATGGCAAAGGCCATTTCCAATATTTCATTTTCTGTTTTCAAATGGGTTCCCTCCTTTCCGTTTATGGAATTTCCCTGCCGGAAAGCCCGCTGCCGCAACCCTGTGCCGCCCGGAAAAACTTCCACGACAAATATCAGACCACTCGGTCTGTTACTCATTTTATTATATTCGCACATCCAGAATTTTCAATATTTCCGCCCGTTAAAATCCCGTTAAAAACGCATATATACGGGAAAAATGATACACTTCGGGGATTTTTGTCACACAAAAGAACCCCTTTCCCGTAAAAAAAAGAATGCGCCGCCGCCACAATTGGATTTACGCTTTGTGGAAGCAACGCATTGCAATTCTTTTCTATGCTTTTTTTATTCTGCCGCTACGATCTCTTCGATTTTTTCCAGCTGATGGGCGATGATCTGATTGCCTGTCTTGATGCAGACCAGATTCACCTGATTCAGGCCGATAAATTCCCCTTCGATGACGTTTTTCTGGATGGTCGTCACCTTGATCTTCATGCCGCGGGTAAATTCCTTGCCCCGGAAGGTGATGCAGTCGATGGGAAACAGCTCCTTACAGCGGTCTACCGCCTGTCTGTCCAGGGTCTTGATGACATAGGTCTTTTCGCCGTTTTTCTTTCTCTCTTTCCAGCGGGCATAAACACGATAAATATAAGTGACAACATAAGCCACACTGGCGGCGAACAGATACTGCTGCCAGCCCAGACTGGAAAATCCTTCGATCATTCTCTCCACTTGTCATCACTCCTTTCTAAGTAAAGTCAATCGTTATAAAATCGATCGCCGTTATTTCTTCAAAACCTGGTAAATATCCCGCTTGGAAACGCCCCGATCCTTGGCAGCCTGCTTCATGGCATCTTTTTCGCTCATGCCCTGATCCATGTAGCGCTGCACATGCTCCTCCACGGAAATGCTTTCCCAGCTTTCCATTTCCTCCTGCCGCTGAGCTTCCAGAGAAAAGCCCTCGCAGACCAGAACGAATTCCCCCTTGGGCGGGTTTTCCTTAAAATATTTCAGGTGTCCGCCGATGGTGTCTCTGCGGACTTCTTCGAATTTCTTCGTCAGTTCCCTGGTGGCTGCCATCTGCCGTTCTTCCCCGAACAGTTCTGCCAGTTCCTCCAGGGTATCTGTCAGGCGGTGGGGAGCTTCGTAGAAGATCATGGTACGGTGTTCTCGTTCCAGTGTTTTCAGGATCGCCTTCCGTTCCTTTTTATCGGGGGGCAAAAAGCCCTCGAATACGAACCGTCTCGTATCCAGACCGGAAAGCACCAATGCCACCACCGCCGCCGAAGCACCGGGGGCCACGGTCACAGGCACACCGGCATCGTAGCACAGCTTTACCAAGTCCGCACCGGGGTCGGAAATGCCGGGCATCCCTGCATCTGTCACCAGAGCGATGCTTTCCCCTGCCAGCAGCCGTTCCACCAGCACAGGTCCTTTCGTCACCTTGTTATGCTCATGGTAGCTGGTCATGGGGGTCTTGATCTCAAAATGGTTCAGTAATTTCAATGTGTTGCGGGTATCCTCCGCAGCGATCACATCCACGCTTTCCATCAGCTTGATGACCCGCAATGTGATGTCATCCAAATTGCCGATGGGTGTGGCGCAAAGATATAATGTCCCTATCATACGATACTATAAACAGACGGTGCTTGGGAAATGCGGAAATACTGATTGGCGCAGCCCGCATAGAAAATACTTTTTCGAACTCATGGAGGGGCTTTGCCCCTTTGCTAGCGGCTCTGCCGCAATGGTCGAGCCTGCGTCTTGTCAGTACTTTGCTTCGCAAAGCCGCCTGCGGCGGTGTCGTTTATCTTCGGCATACATCTACGAGAAAAAGTTTTTTCTATGGAAGGGCAAATGCGCCTTCCCTTATTCCGAAGGTGCCTTTCCGTATCTAATCACGCCTGTCCCTTTCCATAATAGATTTCAAAAATTTCTTCGGTGTATTCATTGGGTGCTTTGTAAATCACCAAGGGTGCATCCACCCTCACCATGGGCTTGCCGCCCCTTGCCGCTTCCACCAAAACCATAGTAGGCTCTTTATCGGCATAGGGCTGCACAAAACGGATGCGTTTGGGTTCCAGCTTATACTGCCGCAGCAGCACCATGATATCCGTCAGACGATGGGGTCTGTGGATCATGTAAAACCTGCCCAAGGGCTTCAGTGTTTTTGCCGCTGCCGCCACCACATCCTCCAGGGAACACAAAATTTCGTGTCTGGCAATGGCTTTCGCTGCAAAGGGGTTCACCAGGCCTCCCCCTTCGTTCATATAGGGGGGATTGGAAGTCACCACATCGAAGGTGGAACCGCCGAACATCTGCACAGCTTCCTTGATATCCCCTTCTCGGATGGAAACCCGTTCCTCCAATTCGTTCAGCAAAACGCTGCGGTTGGCCATTTCCGCGCTTTCCGGCTGGATCTCCAGCCCCGTAAAATGGGCTCCTTCCGTCTTTGCCGCCAGTAAAATGGGGATGATGCCTGTGCCGGTACCTAAATCCAGCACCTTTTCCCCCTTTTTCACCTTGGCAAAGCCGCTGAGAATGACTGCATCCACGCCGAAGCAGAACCGTTTGGGGTCCTGAATGATAAGATGACCGTCCCGATGGAGGTCATCCACCCGTTCATGGGGATGGATGGTGATATCAGTCCTCATAAGCCTTCAATTCCTCCGGAATGGGTTCCTGCTGTTTGCGTTTTTTCTTGGAACGGATCAGCTTGATCTCCTCCAGATGGTAGAACCCGATGGTAGGGGGATCGTTTTCCGCCTTTCTGACTGCCGCCTTCACCTGCTGCATCAGCACATTGGTGGAGAGAATTTCCCCGGTGCCGTCAGGGGTGGAGATGATATCCCCCACACGGGGCAGCTTCTTATTCAGTTCTTCGTAAACATCCTCTTCATATTTCAGGCAGCACATCAGTCTGCCACAGATGCCGCTGATCTTTGTGGGGTTCAGGGACAGGTTCTGTTCCTTCGCCATTTTGATGGATACAGGCTGGAAATCCCCTAAAAATGTGGCACAGCACAGGGGTCTGCCGCAGATGCCGATGCCGTTGAGCATCTTTGCTTCGTCACGGACGCCGATCTGACGCAGTTCGATACGCATACGGAACACTGCCGCCAGTTCCTTGACCAGTTCTCTGAAATCTACTCTGCCGTCGGAGGTAAAGTAGAAAATCAGTTTATTGCGGTCAAAAGTCATTTCCACATCCACCAGTTTCATATCCAAGCCCAGACGGGCGATTTTTTCCAAACAAATATCAAAGGCTTCTCTTTCTTTTTTGTGGTTGTTTTCCACTGTTTTTGCGTCTTCCTTCGTTGCCTTTCGCATCACCTGCTTCAGAGGGGATACGATGGCTTCTTCGGGCACCATCGTATTGCCTTTGATGACAGTGCCGTATTCCACGCCTCTCGCCGTTTCCACGATGGCGCCGTCTTCTTTTTCCAGCTTCAGGCCGGCAGGGTCAAAATAATACATCTTGCCCGCCTTTTTGAAACGGATACCTACTACTTCAATCATGCAACAGTCTCCTTTAAATCCATCAGCATGACCTCTATGGTCAGCCGAAAATTTGCGTTCATGGCCAGCCGCCTTCTCGCTTCTCTGACAGCTGCCGCTTTTTTCGCCAGTCGCTCCGCAGGCTCCTTCGCCATGCGGAAAATGGTATCTTTCTTATCTTTCTGGATGAGGTAACGTTCCTCCCGCAGGCTTTTCGCCGCCAGCAGGTCCCGATACCACAATTCCATAATATCCAAAAACCGCAGGTCGTTTTTATAGACCTCCAGATCTTTTGCAAGCAAATATGCCTCGCCCTCGTTCATAGAAGGCAGGGCTTCCAGTTTTTCTAAAATATCCTGCCGCATTTCCCGGAAGGATTCATCCTCCATCAATTCCAGTGCCTGACCGATGCGCCCCTGGGCATACGCCGCCAGAACATGGCTTTCTTCTGCCGAAAGAAACGCCTTTTTCATCAGATATTCTGAAACAGTCTCCTCGGAAAGGGGGCGAATTTTCATCGTCACCACGCGGGAAAGGATGGTCTGCAAAAATGCCTCTGCCCGTTCCGCCAAAAGCAGGAACACCGCATAGGCAGGCGGTTCTTCCAAGGTTTTCAGCAGGGCATTTTGGGCCT
The DNA here is from genome assembly GCA_945912105.1 of [Eubacterium] saphenum. GTDB lineage: Bacteria > Bacillota > Clostridia > Lachnospirales > Anaerotignaceae > Anaerotignum_A. Next base: position 48,835 of record CAMEBC010000012.1, read on the forward strand.
GCACGTTCATGGTGTCCGCCTTTTCGATGATATAGATTTTTTTGTCATACTGATACGGCTTCACATCCACCGTTTCCAAAATCTGTTCCCGGATATCGTCCACCAGCAGGTTCTTTTTCTCCCCCCGGACATAGATGATATCAGGATGGTTGCCGCTGTCGAAAGCCTGACAGCTTCTGCAGGAACCGCAGGGTGCGTTTCCCGTAGCTTCACATTGCAGCGCCTTGGCAAAGGTGTTGGCGATCAGCCGTTTTCCTGCCCCTGCGCCGCCCAGAAAAAGATAGGCATGGGAAACCTTTCCGCCGGAAACAGCCCGCTTCAGCTGCTCCATCATGGGCGCATTTCCCCAGATCTCCTGAAATGTATACAAATCCGCCTGCTCCTTTCCTGAGTCTTCTACTAATAGCAGAAAGTAAACTTTCTTGATGTAGTTAAGATTTTTCGCTTTGCGAAAAACCCATTGCGGCAAAGCCGCTAGCAAGGGGCAAAGCCCCCAATGGCATAACTTTCGCCATCATTCCTCTCTCTCAGGCTTCGCCCAAGTTTTCGCTCGTCATAAACAATGGCTCAACCGCTTCATCAATACTTGTGGAACTGTTCCACATCCAGCACGAATACTGTCGCACCGCCGACCTTAACTTCGATGGGCGCAAGGATGAAGCCATGCATGGCGCCGCAGGAAGAGGGCAGTGTGGCATACTGGGTACGTGCTTTGCTGTTTTCTTCGATGATTTTCAGGGCTTCTTCCACTTTATCCGCTTCCACACCGGTCAGCAGTGTTGTATTCCCTGCCCGCAGGAAACCGCCTTTTGTGGACAGTCTGGTCACCTGAAAGCTTACTTCGTTCAGATGGGAGATTACTTCGCCCGCATCTTCGTCCTGAATGATGGCAATGATGAGTTTCATAAAAACCCCTCCTTATCTATGGCTCAAAAGCCGAATACTCTGTCTAACTGTTTTTTGATATCGGCGAAAACCGCTTCCGCGGGTCTGTCCGCGTCGATATCGGCAATCCTGCCGCCGCTTTCCTTCGCCAAGGTCAGATAGCCTTCGTATACCTTTTCATGGAAGGCTGCCTTTTCCTGCTCCAAGCGGTCTAAGGTATGACCGTCCTGCTGATTTTTCCGTGCCATCCCCGCCGCAGGGGTGATGTTCAGGAAAATGGTCAGGTCCGGTTCCTTGCCGCCGGTGGCGATGCGGTTCACCTCTGCCACCATATCGCCCAAGCCTCTGCCGAAGGCCTGATAGGCAATGCTGGAATCAGTGAAACGATCGGAAAGAACGGTCTTGCCTGCTGCCAAAGCAGGGAGTATCTTTTCCTCCACATGCTGGGCACGGGATGCGGCATAAAGCAACATTTCTGCTCTGCCCGTCAGTGCTTTGTTGGCAGGGTCCAGGATCAGCTCCCTGATTTTTTCCGCCACAGGGGTGCCGCCGGGTTCCCTGGTCAGGAGGACTTCCTGCCCCTTCGACTGCAAATATGCTTCTATTTTTTTGATCTGTGTGGATTTGCCGCTGCCGTCGCCGCCTTCCACGGAAATAAAATAGCCTTTCATGGAACACCTCTGTGGAAAAATGTCTGAAACTTCACCTTCGGCAAAAGTGCGCCGGGAAATGGGTACACTCTTGCTAATTGTATATTATAACACATGCAATGGGCAGAATCAAAGGAAAAGGGAAGAAAACGGCTCTAAATTCGTGTTCTCGAAACTCCAAGAATTGGAAGTTGGGCCCAGTTGGGCGAAAATGGCGGTCAGGCAAACCTGCTGCTCGCCCGTTTGGAACTGTCTCGGCGAAACAGAAAAACCCTCTCCTTACTTTTTTTGAAAAAAAGTAACAAAAAACTTGGAACCCTTTCGTATGGGTTCCAAACCTCCTAACGAACCAAGGGAAACAAGGTTTCCCTTAGTAATCCTTTCCCCCCAGTGCCGGAAACGGCAGGGAGAAAAGCGGCGCAGCGCGCCTAAAAAAAGAAACACCGGCAAGCACCAGTGTTCTTATTCCCCTTAAAATTCGTGTCTTGTTCCGCAATCGCTTCCCATCACTTCGAAAATATGCACAATTTCTTCAATTTTCGCAAAACATTCCTTATCATCTAATGTGTCATCCTCCAAAGTCTTTTTGATTTTCCGTAATGCCATATAGCATCTCATTTCCACAAGTTCACTGGGGGACATTTTCAAATTCGGAAAAACGACCTGTACTTCTTCTTCCATCAATATTTCCTTCAAAATATCCTGAAATAGCTTCATTCTTATAATCTCTCCTTTTTCCGCAATAATAGGACTAATACTAGTCCCATTATAACAGAATCTGTTCCTAAAATGAAGAAAAAGAACTAATTTCAGTCCAATTTAGGAGGGCTTATGGATTCCAAAATCAAGCAGACAAAAACCATTCCCATCGGGCAAAATATCCGCACCATCCGCCAAGCAAAGGGCATCGGACAGACAGAACTCGTCCGTCTGCTCCAACTGCAAGGCATTGATATGACAAGAGAATCCCTTGTCAAAATTGAGCGTGGCATCCAGCATATCTATGCCACCCAACTACAAGGCATCCGTAATGTTCTGGAAACCACCTACGACGAATTATTAAAAGAATCAGAGAATACATTATATAAAGATGAAAACAAGTAAAGGACGGAAATCCGTCCTTTCTTTTTTTGCCATCAGCCTTCTCTGCCCCGCGCAGGGAATTCTCCTCAGAAATATTTAAAACACAGAGTGTTTTTCCTATTTCTGAGGAGATTTACCGAGGGAAGGGGGCAGTTCGAGAACCCTTATGCACTAACTTTTAACGAACCATCTTGATGATCAGCAGCTTCTGCCCCGGATAAATCAGCTCCGGATTTTCAATATCATTCACCGCCAGAATATCATTGACTGTTGTGCGGTATTTTTTCGCAATTTTCCAAAGGGTATCCCCCTTCTGTACCATATAGATGACTGCCCCCGCCATGGGCATGCCTGCCGTCTCGTCCTCCATGGTGATGTCCTTCACCGTTTCCGCCGTTTCCTGCCGTGTGACCATCGTTTCCATGGTCACCGTTGCCCGCAGTTCCCCTTCCCGCTCGGAAAGCATCTGAAAATCGATATCCTCCAGCCGCAGGGACACATCCGCTTCGTCCCCCTCTTCCACGCCCCGCAGCTCCATCATCTGCCCAAAGGGAATGCCCCGCCGCAGCATACACAGGGGTTCCTCGTCGGCCTCGCAGTCATAGAGGATATCCGCCGTCAGAACGCCCTCCACTTCCACGTTATCCACCACAGTCCGTGCTTCGGAAAGGCGCACCTCTCCCCAGACTTCCTCTGCCCGCAGCATAGGTCTTTCCCCATTTTCCAGCTGGATGCGTTCCTTTACGATAAACTGGTTTTTCCCGCTGCCCACGGTCACAGGATAAGTGATGGTCTCTTTTTCCAGATTGACTGTACCCTTTGGCGCATAAGCATCCTGCAAAATCTCCTGTTCCACGGCTTCTTTGCCGTTCAGCTGTGCCCCGATGGTCACGTCCACCGCCACCTGTCGGGCTTCTCCGTCCTCGTCCGCCATGGGGGTCAGCTTGGCTTCCTCCACCGTCAGTCTGCCGTTCAGCTCTGTTTTGGGCTCGATCTCGTCCCCTTCCAGATAGCCATTGAAGGGGATCTTTTCACTGAAGCTGCCCAGATTTCCTTCCCCATCCATATAAAGCATGGAAACTTTCAGGTTTCCCCGCACCATGACTTTCCCGTCCATGGCCCGCATATCCTGTTCCGTCAGTTCCGCCCCTTCCCACAGCACTTCGGCAATTTCCGGCTTGGATGCGGAAAGGTTCAAATCTTCCTTTACGGTAAATCGGTCTTTCAATGTGACCGTATCCCGCTCCATCCGCAGGTTCCCTCTCAGGCATTCGATGCCTTCCCCCGTCACGCCGCTCAAAATCTCCGCATGCTTCTGCTGTTCCGCTTCTGCTTTCATCTGGATGACCGCCTTCACGCCGATCTTTCTGTCATTGATGATCTGGCAGTCCAAATGCTCCAGTTCCGCCTCCAGTTCCACATCCATGTCCTTTTCCAGCCCGTCGATATGTAAAAAATCCTCCAAAGGCAGGCTGGCTTTCATGGCATAAAGGGGACGTTCCCCATTTTTTGCCCGGTAGAGGACAGAAACCTCCACATCCCCGGAAAAGGAAATACGGTCATCGGTGATACGTTTTTCCCGAATGTTTACTTTCCCTTCACATCGCAAAGTTTCCTGCAGGTCAGGCTTGCTGTCGGGCACGATCATGTCCCCCTCCAGCAAGATCTGAGAGGACTGCTTCCCCGCTGTATCCTTCCAATTCATATCCATCGTTTCTTTCGCCAATGTCAACGGCATAAAAACCCTCCTATTCATAAAAGAATGTCCTAACAAATCCACCCTTTGTCTCTATGCAAATATATGAAAGGAAGTGGGTTTTATGCAAAAAAAGAAGGGTGTTTCCGCCCTTTTGCCCTTGCCAAATCCCCTTCTTTCCTGTAGGATGAAGGAAATATGAGTATTTGTGCAGCATCTTCTGTTTTTATATGAAAATTCTGCAGGAAAGGAACATTCCCATGGATATCCAGAAATACCAAGCCTTTTTGAAAACCATCGAATATGGCAGCATCACCAAAGCCGCCGAAGCCCTTTCCTATTCCCAATCCGGTGTTAGCCGTATGATACAGGAGGTGGAAAAGGAACTGGGGCTTTCCCTGTTGGAACGGGGACGGGGCGGCGTCCACCTGACCTCCGAGGGCATCAAGCTGCTCCCCCAGATGAAAGCCCTCTGCAGTGCCTATCAATCCCTGCAGCAGCAGGCAGATGATCTGAAGGGGCTGGAAACGGGCCTCATCCGCATCGGCACTTTTTCCAGCGTTGCCACCCATTGGCTGCCCAATATCATCAAAGAATTCCAAAAAAACCATCCCAATATCGAATACGAACTGCTTTTGGGGGACTATCTGGAAATCGAAACATGGATACAGGAGGGAAGGGTGGACTGCGGCTTCCTTCGCCTGCCGACCCTGCCGGAATTGGACACCATTTTTCTGGAACAGGATGATTTTCTGGCTATTCTGCCGAAAAATCACCCCTTGGCAGATGCGGAGCATGTCTCCCTGAAAGATCTGTGCCAAGAACCCTTTCTTCTTCTAGAAAAGGATAAAAACACAGAAATCGCCGACTTTTTCCGCCAGCATAGTCTTTCTCCCAATGTACATTTCACCACTTGGGACGATTATGCCGTTCTTTCCATGGTAGAATGCGGGTTAGGCGTCAGCCTGCTGCCCCGTCTGATTTTGCGGCGGAATCCTTATGGAGTGGCAATCAAGGAACTGGAAACGCCCATCCATCGAAACATCGCCCTTGCCCTGTGGGATCGGAACACTGCCCCCTTGGCGGTAAAACGTTTTCTGGACTATCTTTCTTATCGCTAAAGAGGGTGTCGACTTTGTCGACACCCTCTTCTTTCATATCCTAATAAATTCCTCTGTTTTTTCTCTGACCCGTTTTCCTGCCAGCTCCGCATACATGGCACCGCCCAAAATCAACGCGGCTCCTGCCATCTGCATGGGAGCCATGCTTTCCCTCAGCAGAACCGCAGAAAGCACCACTGCCGCAAAGGGCTCCAGATAGCCGCAGATGGCTACCGTCTGCACCGACAGCCTTCCCATAGAGGAAAGATAAAAATAGCAGCCAATGCCCGTCAAGCCGCCCAACAGCAACACAAAGGGCCAGCTTTCCCCGGGCACTTGGATAGGCAGTCCCCGTCGGAACAGCAGAAACGCTGTCACCACCAGAAAAGCAATGGTAATCTGCCACATGGGATTTTCCACTCCGGTAATATGGGATGTGTTTTTATTGGCAATGACAAGCACCGCGTACATCACCGCAGACAAAATGCCGCAAAGCATCCCCCAAAGGGTCTTGCCTTCCTGCAAGGCCTGCCCGTTGATGCAGAGCAAGCCCGTCAGCACCGCCAGAAAGCCGATACATTTCTCCCGGGTCAGCTTCTCCTGAAACAAGACAGAACCCAAAGCCATGACGATGACTGTGCCGCAATAGCACAGAAGGGTTCCTGTGCCTACGCCTACCTGCTGAAAGGCTTCGTAAAGCAGCAGCCAGTTTGCCCCCGTTGCTGCCCCTGCAATGATCAGAAAGCCAAACTCCCTTTTATACCGCAGCGCATTGCTTTTTTTCCGCAGCAGCAGAAAAAGAGCGATCAAAATCAACCCGGCAATGCCTGCCCGCAGGAAAACGATCTCCTGACTGGACAGATCGATCTTGCTGGCTACAATGCCATTGGTACCGAAAATCAGTACCGCCGTGATATATTTCCAAAAATCTTTTCCCATGCTATCCCTTCTTTTCTGCAAAATTCTTTTCTATACTGTACCACAAAAAATACAATAAGAAAAACGCATGTTTTACATATTTCCCATGACGATTCTGCATAAAAAAGCACATTCCATTTGGAATGTGCTTTTCTTCATTATATTTTGCCAAATTCATGGAACGGATAGATCCGGAAAAATACCTTTCCCTTCAAATCCTCGCAGGAAATGACGCCCATATTGCGGCTGTCATAGCTGCTCTGGCGGTTGTCCCCCATAACAAATACCGTATCCTGAGGCACTGTCATATCCACCAGTCCATCGGTCACGCCGTCAGCATAGTCCTCCTGCAAAAGTTCTCCGTTCACTTCCACGCCATCCTCCAAAATACGAATGGTATCCCCTTCCGTGGCAATGATCCGTTTTACCACGGTCTTGCTGCCATCGGCGTCATAATAATGGAACATGACGATATCGCCCTTTTCATAATTCCCCTGCAGTGCCGCAAATCGATTCATCAGCACGATCTCGCCGTCGCCCATGGTAGGCTCCATGGAACTGCCCATCAAACGCATGGGCCAGCAGAAAAAAAACAGTACCACAATGATGATCGCCGCCCGCAGGATCGCTTTTCCCCATTCTTGTATTGATTCTTGCACTTTATCCCAACCTTGCTCTTTTTTTCAATGAAAGTCATTTTCTGTCTCTCTTTCCATATTAGTATACGAGATTCGACAAAAAGGTGCAAGGCTATTTCTATGGTAATTTCTTTCAATGGGTCTGGGGCAGATGCTTTTTCAAAAGTCCCAGAAGCAGCATCCCCACCACAGCACCCAGGATAACTGCTGCCAAAAAACCAAAGGGATGGCTGATGACAGGCAGGACAAATACTCCCCCATGGGGTGCCCGCAGGGCACAGCCGAAAAACATGCTCAGCCCCCCAGCCACCGCAGAGCCAATGATACAGGAAGGCAGTACCCGCAGGGGGTCTGCCGCCGCAAAGGGGATGGCCCCTTCGGTGATGAAGCATGCCCCCATGATAAGGTTCGCCACGCCGGATTGTCTCTCCTTTTCGCTGAATTTATTGCGGAAAACGAACACCGCCAAGGCCAGCGCCAGAGGAGGCACCATGCCCCCGGCCATAACTGCCGCCATGATCTGAAATTCATCGCTGGCTAAAGAAGCCGTACCGAATACATAGGCCGCCTTATTGATAGGGCCGCCCATATCCACGCTCATCATGCCCCCCAAAACGATGCCCAGAAGCACACGGCTGCTGGTGCCCATCCGTGCCAGCATACCATACAATGCTTCATTCAGCCATGCCACAGGGGGATTGATGATGATTTGAATCAGAACTCCCATAAGGAAGATGCCCAAAACAGGATAGAGCAAAATAGACTTGATGCCCTCCAAGGAACGGGGCAGTCTATCGAAAAGCTTCCGCAGACCAAGGATCAGATAGCCCGCCGCAAAGCCAGCCAGCAGCGCCCCCAGAAAGCCGCTGCCGCCCTCCTTCGCCAGAAAGCCCCCTACAAAGCCCGGCGCAAGGGCAGGCCTGTCCCCAATGCTCATGGCGATATAGCCTGCCAGAATGGGCAGCATAAAGCCAAAGGCAGCATCCCCGATGGCTTTGAAAAAAGCCGCCCGGGGCAGATTGGAGCCGAAATTGGCAGGGTCTATGCTGTAATCATCCAGCAGGAAGGCCAATGCGATCAGGATACCGCCGCCGATAACGAAAGGCAGCATGTGGGAGACCCCATTCATCAGGTCTCGATACACTTTATTGCCCTTTCCGCTCTTTTCTTCTCTTGGGCCGGACGCTTCCGCCTCTGTTCCGCCGCCGTATCGGGGTGCTTCCCCCTGTATGATCTTGCTCAAAAGGACATCCGGCTTGCGGATACCATCCGCCACAGGCACCTGCAGCACCTTTTTCCCGCGGAATCTTGCCATTTCCACATTTTTATCCGCCGCAATGATAATGCCTTTGGCCTCTTTGATCTCCTCCGCCGTCAGCACATTTTTCGCACCGCCGCTGCCGTTGGTCTCTACCTTGATGGTGATGCCCATTTCTCTGGCCTTGTTTTCCAGGCTTTCCGCCGCCATGAAGGTATGGGCAATGCCTGTGGGGCAGGCGGTCACAGCCAAAACATCATATCCGACCTGCTCCTTTTCTTCCGGCTTTGCAAATCGTTTTTCCTCTTCCGCAGAGATGATCTTCAAAAAATCGGAAGGATGTTTCGCCTCCATCAGCTTTTTCCGGAAATCCTCGTCCATCAGCATAGCCGCCAGCCGTTCCAGCACATCCAGATGCAGATCAGCCCCATTTTCCGGCACAGCGATCATAAACAGCAAATGGGCATCCTGCCCATCGGCACTTTCGAAATCCACCCCTTCGGGGACCACCATGGCCGCCAGTGCCGCCCGTTTCACGGCATTGCTTTTCCCGTGGGGGATGGCAATGCCTTCCCCGATGCCTGTGGTAGAAAGCTTTTCTCTTTCCAGAATGGCCTGTTTGAATTTTCCTTTATCCTTCAGATTGCCGCTTTTCGCCAGCAGTTCTACCAGCTGGTCGATGGCAGCATTTTTCCCCCGTGGCTTCTTCCCAATGGCAATGCTTTCTTTCTGCAACAGTTCCGAAATCCTCATATTTGCCTCCTTCAGCGGCCCGCTTCCCGAAGGAACTATACCGTCCCGCTGGTTATTTTGATTTTTTCATCATATAATCTTCGAATTTCTTCCCCTGTTGCCAATGTTTCACAAAAGGCGCTGGCGCTCCCCGCCGCAACGCCCCAGCCCAAGGCTTCCTTGTAGCTGCCTGTTTTCAGCCAGCCTGCCACAAAGCCGCCTACCATGGAATCCCCTGCCCCCACGGAATTGACCACCTTTCCCCGGGGTGCTTCTGCAAACAAAGTATCCCCGTCAGAGGTCAGCAGGACTGCCCCCTCTGCCGCCAGAGAAATGAGTACATTTTTCGCCCCCATTTCCTGCAGCCGTTTCCCTTGGGCAATGATCTCTTCCCGGGTGAAAAGCCTGCTTTGCGCCAGTTCTTCCAGCTCCTGATGGTTGGGCTTGATTAGAAAAGGCTCATACCGCAGAGTTTTCAGTAGCACCTCTCCCGTGGCATCCACCACTGTATAGATGCCCCGCCCTTCCAGCAGATCCAGTATCTTCTCATAAAAATCCTTGGGCAAAGATGGAGGGATGCTGCCGGAAATGATGAGCATATCTCCCTTTTGCAGGGCGTTGATCTTCTCCAAAAGCTGTTCCATGGCCGCCTGATCCACCGCAGGCCCGCCGCCGTTGATCTCGCTTTCCTCCTGCCCCTTCAGTTTCACGTTGATGCGGGAAAATCCCTTAGCAAGGCGCACAAAATCCGTCCGACAGCCCTGCTCCTTCAGGTCTGCCTCAATGAAATCCCCTGTGAAGCCTGCCAGAAACCCCAAGGCCCGATTGGCCACCCCAAGATTCTGCAAAATAATGGCTACATTGATGCCTTTCCCGCCGGAAAAGACCGCCTCGCCCATGGCACGGTTCACCATGCCCGGGCGGAATTCTCCCATCTGCACCACATAATCCACCGAAGGATTCACTGTCAGTGTGTAAATCAAATCCATCCCTCCTGATTCTCGCTCCTGTTTTCCCTAGTATACCCGTTTCCTGCTTTTTCATCAGAAATTCAAAAACCCTTTGTATCCCAAAGGAGCCAAAGGGTTCTGTTTCACGTTTTACATCTGCTTTCTGACCGTCTTATATTCATCCTCCAGGCGATAATAGGGGCATCCTCTCTGAAAAGAATCTGTCAGGAATTTTTCCATTTCATCCTCGTCCAGATTCACCTCGCAGAAGTATTCCTCAAATTCCTCATCATATCCAAAATACATACAAGTTTCACAATTCGACTGCATGTTTTTCCTCCTCTCGATTTTCTTTTCTTCTTTCCCAAGCCCCCTGCAACGCGATCATGCGAGGGCGGTTATATCGCTGCATCAATAAAAAAGGCACATCTGCCCCCAAAGCCAAAATGCCTGTAACGGCAAAAATAATCCAGTCCTGCCGCAGCCGTGGCTGACAAAAAGCATAAAGCAGAGGCAAAAAACTGCAGATCACATTGATCTCATGCCCCACCTCCGCAATACACATATTTTGAACCACTTCCGCCGGCGTATGCTCTTTTAGTGAAAAATCCTTTGGGAAGTATGTGGGCATCCGATTCTTCCATTTTTTGATTCTCAAAGCCTCATAAAACCGTTTTTCCCACCTGCGGGGCGCAAACCAAAGGCTTTCTGCCCGAATCTTGCCTCGAAAGCAGTTTCTCGTTACCGCCCCCACCAAAAGTCGTATGGCAAAATGGTAGAAAGTCGTTGCTGCTGTGATAAAGAGGGAAAACCAGCCGCTCCAGGGCAGATAGCCGTCCAACAGGAAGAATAGAAAGGTCAGCACGGCAAGGATGACCGTCATTTTTTCAATATATCTTTTTTTCATCGTTCTTCCCCTCCTGTTCACGGCTTTTTCTCATTATATCACAATTGAAAGGGAATCGCCTGAAAAGCCTCCATTTTTCCTTTATCGCTGCCGCAAAAAAGACCTTCCCGCCAGTCTCAAGCATTTCTTTTACAATGAAAAAGCACTAAAACCGCCTTGGTCTTAGAGGAGTCCCTATAAGAAAAAAATCGAAAGAAAGCTTGGTTTCAAGCATTTCTTTCGATTTTTTGTTTTCTTATTACGGGGCATCCTCGCAGTGCGGCTTAAGAAATCAATAAAAAATTGAAATACTGTTTTCTTAAGCCGCCACTACATTAGTGCTTTCATTTTAAAATAAAAAAAAGTGGAAGTTACAGGGCTCGAACCTGTGACCCTCTGCTTGTAAGGCAGATGCTCTCCCAGCTGAGCTAAACTTCCACAAAACGACTCAGATGGGGCTCGAACCCACGACCTCCGGCGTGACAGGCCGGCGCTCTAACCAACTGAGCTACTGAGCCATATATCAATGGCGAATCGTTTTTAAAAAATGGCAGGGGCAGAAGGATTCGAACCCTCGACATTTGGTTTTGGAGACCAACGCTCTACCAGCTGAACTATACCCCTGTATAACGGCCTCCCACTTGAGTAGGATCACACCTTCAAAACTGAACACAAGTTGCAATCTCAATCGAATTTATTGGTCAAGCCCTCGATCTATTAGTATTGGTCAGCTG
>CAMEBC010000013.1:0-60276 GCA_945912105.1 [Eubacterium] saphenum
GGATCAAACTCTTATATTAAAGTTTAATCGCTAGCCAGTTAATCTGGCTAATTACTCCGGTTTTTCTAAACCGGCAAACTGTCATTTCAGTACTTTGCTTCGCAAAGCCGCTTGCGCGGGTGGGGCATCTTCCCCACTACCTTATTAGCATTCGTTTCCGTTTGCTTGAATTGACTATGGGTTGTGTGTTCATATCCATTGTTCAGTTTTCAAGGATCAAGTCTGCTTTGTTAGCAGCGAAGATTATTTTATCAAATCTTCTTTTTGATGTCAAGTACTTTATTAAGTACTTTTCGACTTGATTTGTTTTCTGCTTTTTAGCAGCGAATAATATTCTATCAGATGTTATTCTGTCTGTCAAGCACTTTTTTCGATTTTTAAAATCTTTTTTCGTGCTTTTTCGTTGCTGTTTCGTCAGCGAAAGTTAGTATATCACTCCCGGTCTCGCTTGTCAATGTTTTTCTTCTAAAACATTCGCCGTTGACCTATTCGATATGCTGTTTTCGTTCTGCCAATCAGCAGCGACAGTTATTTATTATACTCGCTTGTCGAGAAATGTCAACACCTTTTTTTCAACTTTTTTCGATTTTTTATAATCCCTGATTTTATAAGAAAAAAACGGTCTTTTCTCAGACCATTTTCCAAGAAAAAACCGTTTTCTTTCCTTATAATGCGCCCGTAACTGGGCACCCTTTAGTTACATTTGTTTGTTTTGCTGTTTTTGTTAGTTTTGTTTGTCTTATCGTTTTTACCTGTGTCGATGCTGTATTCCTGGGCAAATTCAGTTCTGTTCATGCCCTTCTGGTTGTTCTTTTCTGTCTTGTTGTTTGTTTTGTTATTGTTCTTGTCCATCACTATGACCTCCCTGTTTTTTTCCATTGCTTCATTGCGAGTTCCTCCCGCAGTCATAGTATGGCTATTCTTTTTTCTTTTATGCGTCCTTCCGTTTCGCCGCCAGATATCTTTTTTTATATTTCATGGCAGCATAATGCATCACTTTTTGATATACCACAGGATTGCTCATACCACCTACGGCACCGACCAGCGGCAGCCCCTGGATAAATTTTGCCATCAGCATCCCATTGGAAAGAGCAGCGGATGCCCGCTTTACTTCTTCTTCAAAGGAAAAGGCTTCTTCCGCTTCCGCAAGGCCGATCCATGCATCCACCAGCCGATCCGCTTTTCGTTTCTCCTCATCAGCCGCCAAACCCGCTGCAATCAACCGCAAAATAAAAATTTGTTCTTCCTTCTGTTTATAATCATAACCATAGCTGGCTGACATCTCATATAATCCCTTCAAAAGCATACTCAAAAAAACGGGAATATCAGGGATACCTACGCCCAGCAGCCCCAAACCGATGCCTTCCGCCGTTGTCACAGCGGAATTGAGCAATCTGCATCTCTTTCCTGCTGTCTCAACCTTTTTCAAGGACCGCTTTGTGGGCTTTTTATCCACACGGAAATCATTTACCTGAAATTCCAGCTGCAGTTCATCTCCTTTGAAGGTTTTTTCGATCACACCTGTTCCTTTTTCAAAAATTACGAAAAACGCTTTATAAAACGCAGCATCAATTGTTTCCAAAAGCTTTTCCGGAATCTTTCCTTCTATTCTGCCCGTCAATTCTTTGATTTTTTCATCCAGTTTTGTTTCTTTTTTATTTTCTGCAGAATGAAGCATCCGTTCTTCTTTTTTCAACAGTCGTTTCCATTCCCGTTCCAAAGCTGTCCCCATTTTCATACCTTCTTCCTATCTATAAAGAAGAGGGTGCCTTTCAGCACCCTCCCCCAGCGATGCATCATCGCTCGTTTTTAAATTTCTTTTTTGCCTTTATCCGGGCCATTCTGGAACACATTTGTCAGATCTGTGTTGCCCACATTGGTTTTCATTGCTGTATCAGCCTGCACATTCTGCATACGATAATAATCCATTACACCCAGATTGCCGCTGCGCAATGCTTCCGCCATAGCACGGGGAACTTCCGCTTCCGCTTCCACAACTTTTGCTTTCATGTGTTCTACTTCTGCTTTCATTTCCTGCTCTTTGGCGATCGCCGTTGCACGACGTTCTTCTGCCTTCGCCTGAGCGATCTGTTTATCCGCTTCTGCCTGCTGGATCTGCAGATGTGCGCCAATGTTTCTGCCAATATCCACATCGGCGATATCAATAGACAGGATCTCGAATGCTGTCCCATTATCCAATCCCTTCGCCAATACCGTTCTGGAAATCAGATCAGGGTTTTCCAGCACACTCTTGTGGCTCTGAGAAGAACCAACGGTCGTAACGATACCTTCGCCAACTCTGGCAATGATGGTTTCTTCCCCGGCACCGCCGACCAGTCTGCCCAGGTTCGCTCTTACGGTTACCTTTGCAATAACTTTTACTTCAATACCATCGATCGCCACCGCAGAGATCCAGGGTGTTTCGATGATCTTAGGGGTTACACTCATTCTTACCGCTTCGAAAACATTTCTGCCTGCCAGATCAATAGCCGCGGCTCTTTCAAAGGACAGGTCTAAATTTGCTCTGTGGGCGGCGATCAGGGCATCGACTACATTGTCTACTCTACCACCGGAAAGCAGATGAGATTCCAGCTGGTTCGCATTGACGTTCATCCCCGCCTTCTGGGCTTTGATCAGAGGACGGATGATCTTATCTGCCCGTACCCGGCGCAGTCTCATACCGACCAGAGAGAAAATGCTTACCTTTACCCCTGCAGAAACCGCAGAGATCCAAAGCCCCAATGGTACAAAGCTCAGGAAAATGCCAACGATAACTAAAATGACAATAACAGGAATGATAAAACTGAAAATACCAAGCATAGCATACGCCTCCTTATGTCTCTTCTTTACCCTTATTCTGTGTAGGCTTTCACGGTCACAGTCTTCCCTGTAATCTGTACCACCTGCACTTTTTCTCCTCTGTCAATGAAATCCCCTTGAGAGCAGACATCGACCATCTTCCCGTCAAACTCCGCTACCCCAAAAGGTCGCAGGGTCGACTGGGTGATCCCCACCTGTCCCAAAAGCCCCTGCAGGACGCTTTCATCAAAATCCTTAGCTTCCTGCCTGTCTTTCAAAATGACTTTATTGTACAGCCCGCTTTTCTTTGCAACATAAACCATTGCAAAAAAGATCACGACCATCGCCGCCAGCATGATCAAAAACGTGACCATCCCATAGAGCCGATAGGTCAGGACCAGTGAACCGAAAAGAGAAATCGTACCCAAAATGCCAAATAACCCGAATCCCGGCATCAATATCTCCGCAAAGAGCATCACCAGACCGAGAATCGCCAAAACAATGATCCACGGGAACATCCCTTTCAACCTCCTTTATGCAGTTTTTTTGCCCTGTTCAGGCGAAACATATTCTCTTTCAAAAATATATCTTTCTGCCATTATATTAACATAAAGAAGGTTTCCTTCGCAATGGGTCAGGGAAAACCGTAAGAATTGTTTAAGAATTCTTCATTAAAAAAGAGAGCAGAAAATATTTCCGCTCCCTTTGATATCCCCTCATAAACCTTAAACTCTTTTCTTTTGAGGACATCCTTGCGGCAGAGATTAAAAAATACTCATATTTTCTTAAGCAGCCGCTGTATTCCGTTCTCTTTTTTTAAATTTCTGTCGTCACAGGCACGATGATACTTTCGCCCGCTCGTACGTTCGCTGTTTTCAGTCCATTCAACTCCAGAATGACATCCACCATATGTTCGGTTTTTTCGCCTTCTGTTTTATATTCTTCTGCGATATTCCAAATCGTATCACCCTTATGAATTTCAACAGATTCATAATATGTCTTTGTTGCTTTTCCAGTCTGCGCGCCCATGGCAAAGGTTCCCAGACAGAGGATCAAAGCCATTGTCAGCAGTACAAAGGTATTTTTTCTGATCTTTCTGGATTTTCTTACGACTCTTCTCTGTGTTCTTCTTTCCATGTTTCCGCCCCATTTCTTTCGAACATTTTTTCGTTTTCTGTTTGTATCATACACAAACACATGTTCTTTGTCAATACTTTTCGAAAAAATTTACGAACATAGGTTTGATTTTCCGTTTTTTTCATGATATAATAGGGGCGAACAATGCAGTGGGGAATAGAACACATTCCCAGAAGCAACTTTGCAAAGCAAAGTCTCCCGGCAGGATATTACTTTTTTCTGCCATTTACTTGATAATTCCCATCCATTTGGATACAATCATAAGGAGTGAGAATATGAGCGAACTGTCCGCAAAACAAAAGCAAATTTTGGAATATATGAAGGCAGAAGTTCGGGAAAAGGGGTATCCCCCTTCCGTTCGTGAAATCTGCGATGCAGTTGGGCTGAAATCCACCTCTACCGTTCATGGCCATCTTTCCCGTCTGGAAAAGAAAGGCCTCATCCGCAGAGACCCGACCAAGCCCAGAGCCATCGAGATCCTGGATCCCGGCTTTGAGGCTCCCCAGCGGGAGCTGGTGAATGTTCCCATCGTAGGGAATATTACTGCCGGCGTGCCGATTCTTGCAGTGGAAAATATCGAAGATACCTTCCCTATCCCTGTGGATTATGTCCACAATGACACTGTTTTTATGCTCCGTGTCAAGGGGGAAAGTATGATAGAAGCAGGCATTTTCGATAAGGATCTGATCCTTGTCCGCCAGCAGCAGGATGCAAAAAACGGCGATATCGTTGTTGCTCTCATCGAAGATTATGCCACTGTAAAAACTTTCTATAAGGAAAAGGATTTCGTACGTTTGCAGCCCGAAAATTCCTCTATGTCTCCCATCATCGTAAAAGACGTTGCCATTCTGGGCAAAGTTATTGGTCTATTCAGAAAATTCTAAGGAGATGAATCTATGTTTGGTTATGTAAAAGTCGGCGCAGCCGTACCCAAGCTGAAAGTTGCCGATTGTGTCTATAATAAAGAAGAAATTTTAAAAGTAGTGGAAGAGGCCGCTGCCAAAAAAGTCCGCGTACTATCCTTCCCCGAATTGTCTGTCACCGGTTATACCTGTGCAGACCTGTTCTTTCAGGCTCCCCTGCTGAAAGCGGCAGAAAAAGCCGTACAGGAAATCGCAGAAGCCACAAAGGAACTGGATCTGTTCCTGCTGATTGGCGCGCCTATCGCTGTGGATAATCAGAATTTCAACTGTGCTGTTGCCATCTATAAAGGCAGACTGCTGGGGATCGTTCCCAAAACCCATATCCCCAACTACAGCGAATTTTATGAAGAACGCTGGTTCGCTTCCGCAGATGATCTGCTGGCAGAGGAAATCTCCTATGCAGGGCAGAATGTGCCCATCGGTGCAGACCTGATCTTCGCCGCAGAAGGCATCCCTGAACTGAAAATCGGTGCAGAAATCTGCGAAGACCTGTGGGTGCCTATCCCTCCCAGCTCCTATCTGAGCCTCTATGGTGCAACATTGATCCTGAATCTTTCCGCAAGCAACGAGCTTGCTTCCAAACCCGGCTATCGTCAGCAGCTGGTATCCCAGCAGTCCGCCCGTACCCTGTCTGCTTATGTCTATACTTCCGCAGGCATCGGCGAATCTACCCAGGATGCTGTTTTCAGCGGTCACAGCATGATTTATGAAAACGGCGTGCTGTTTGCGGAAACAGAATGCTTCTCCCGGGAAAGCCAACTGGTCTATGCAGATATCGACGTGGAAATGCTGATGGCAGAACGCCGCAAACATACCACATTCATGTCCCATCTGCAGAAAACAGAAGCCCAGAAATTCTATCGTCAGATCTTCTTCGATATGCAGGAAGACCCTACTTTGGAAAACTGGAACAGACCTCTGTCCAATGCACCTTTCACACCGAAAGATAATCTGGACGCTCGCTGCAAAAATATCTTCGGCATCCAGACAACAGGTCTGGCAAGACGTATGGAACATACCCATTCCCAGTCTCTGGTGATCGGTATTTCCGGCGGTCTGGATTCCACACTGGCTCTGTTGGTTTGTGCAAAAGCCTGCGACTATCTGGGTATCGACCGCAGCAATGTCATCGGTGTGACCATGCCCGGCTTCGGTACCACAGACAGAACCTATCAGAACGCTCTGACGCTGATGCGTTCTCTGGGCATCACCATGAAGGAGATCCCCATCCGCGAAGCCGTTACACAGCACTTCAAGGATATCGAACATGATATCAACCTGCATAATGTAACCTACGAAAACGCACAGGCTCGCGAACGTACACAGATCCTGATGGATCTGGCAAACAAATACAATGGTCTGGTTGTTGGTACAGGCGATCTGTCCGAACTGGCACTGGGCTGGGCAACCTACAACGGTGACCATATGTCCATGTATGGTGTCAATGGCGGCATCCCCAAAACACTGGTACGCGTGCTTGTAAAATGGGTAGCAACCAACGGCGAAGTGGATGCAGAAGCCTCCGCTGCTCTGCTGGATGTTTTGGATACTCCCGTCAGCCCCGAACTGCTGCCTCCCGATGAAAATGGGAAGATCAATCAGAAAACAGAAGACTTGGTTGGCCCTTATGAACTCCACGATTTCTTCCTCTATCAGATCATCCGCTTCGGCTATTCCCCTGCTAAGGTTCTCTTCCTGGCAGAAAAAGCCTTCGCTGGTGAATATGACAGAGAAACTCTGCTGAAATGGATGAAAAACTTCTATCGCCGTTTCTTCATCCAGCAGTTCAAACGTTCCTGCCTGCCCGATGGTCCCAAGGTTGGCGCCCTGTGCCTGTCTCCCAGAAGCGACTGGCGCATGCCTACCGATGCCCATAGCCGCATCTGGATGGATGAAGTAGAAAAGCTGTAAGAAACAAAATATTATATATTAATGCATAAAAAACCGAGGCGAAATTTCGTCTCGGTTTTTTTATAATATTCTCATTTGAATTCGATCCCCAAAAGCAGATCAATCCTCTTCCGCAAGCTTTAGAGAAAAGGCAAAGGTTGCCCCCTTCCCTTCTTCGCTTTTTACCGCGATCGTCTCCCCATGGGCCTGCAGAAATTCCCGCACGATGGCAAGGCCAATGCCGCTGCCGGTCTTATCTTTATTGCGGGTCGTATCCGTCTTATAAAAACGATCAAATACATACTTCTGATCTTCCGCATTGATGCCTGGTCCTTCATCCTTCACAGAAATCAGCACTTTTTTCTTTTCTTTCAATGTAGTTTCCACTTCTATGATGCCATTTTCCGGCGAGAATTTCGCCGCATTTCCCAGCAGATTCTGCAGTACACGGGAAATTTTATCCATATCCCCGTGGACCAGCGTTTTTTCTTCCGCATAAATGGCATGGATATGCACATTTTTCTCCGTCAGCTGCGGTTCCAGCATCTCAATATTCATACGGATCAGGTCATTGATATCAAAATCAGATTCGTCCAGCAAGATGGCACTGCTCTGGGCTCGGCTCAATTCCACAATGCTCTGAGTCATACGGGAAAGGCGCTGGGTCTCTTCCAAAACGATTTTCAAATATTTTTCCTGTTTTTCTGGCGGCACCGTCCCATCCAGCATGGCTGTCAAAAAACCCTGCATACTGGTCAGAGGAGAACGCAGGTCATGGGAAACATTAGCAATAAAATCTTTCTGCACCTTTTCATGGGCCTGCAGGCTTTCTGCCATGTGGTTGAAGCTTTCCGCCAGTTCCCCAAGCTCATCATTGCTGTTTACAATGACCCGTTCTTCAAAGTTCCCATTGGCAATGACTTTCGCCGCACGGTTCATCTGCATCAGCGGCAATGCCACATATTTTGCTGTCAGATAGCTGACGATCAGCCCCAGCAAAGAAACGAAGAAGAGGCTGACAACGCTCATCTGATACATTTCCATCAGGGAAGCCTGGATCTGCGGCAACGGCCGACACATAAACAGTCCTGCGATCTGTCCTTCCGAAAGAGGATAGCCGACTACCAGCATAGGCATATCGGAAAGCTGCCCTTTTTTGGTCTGTACCGAAACCACATTGCCTTCCAAAACACCTTCCAGCAGCGTTTCACTAAGCACCTTTTTTTCATAGATCTCCTGATTCAGTTCCGGTGAAGCAATGATCACCTGCCCATCCCGATTGACCATCAGAATGCCGGCATCCATGTAGTTTTCCAAAACCTGCAGTTCATAGCTTAAATTATTCAAATTTCCCGTACGATAGCCCTTCGAAAAAGCTGCTGCGATCTTTCCCCCCTGGGTCACCAGTTCCTCTCTTTTCTCATTCATATAATGATTCGTATACACCAATGTCAGCGCGCCCCCCATCAAAGAGATGCAGACAGCGATGGTCGTCATATATAACAGCATCTGCTTTCGCACAATGGAATCTTTTTTCATTTTCATTCCTCCAAAATTATCAAAAAAAGCATTACAAAACCATAAAAGAATGGTATACTGTTTTACACAGATGTTTTTTCTGGAAAAACAAGAAATCACAGAAAGGAGAAAGGCAGTTTCGCCTCGTACTTACTTATGGAAAATAATATGCAAAACAGACCTCCTCAAAGAAAGAAGGTCCCCCCCAAAGATCTGCTCCTCATTGCTCTGACTATCCTTGTCATATTCCGCGTGGACTGGGGTAATATGAATAGCTTTCATTATCTGATCCTGTTCCTTCTGTTCCTGTGCTTCATGCTGCGCTGGTCCAATATGCGTAAAGATGCACAGCGCAAACAAATGATGGAGCAATACAAAGCAGCTCAGGAAGCCGCAAACGCAGCCCAAGACCCTGCCCCTCTGACAGGGGAAACTGCAGTTCCCGCAGAAGATGCCTCCAGCGATAACGAAGCCGTTCCAACGGAAGAACCTGTCACCGAAGCAGAACCTTCTGCAGAAAAAACAGAATAATAATTACAAATTTACATAAAAGGGACGCCTGTATCAGCGCCCCTTTTTTATTTACTTATTTTTGACCAAACTTATATCCAACGCTCCAAACGGTACGGATCCCCCATTCATCCTCACCATTGAGCTTTTCACGGATACGCTTTACATGCACATCCACCGTTCTGGTATCCCCCACATATTCATATCCCCAGATTTGATCCAGCAGCTGTTCTCTGGTAAATACCCGATTGGGATGCTGCGCCAGAAAGCTGAGCAGTTCAAATTCTTTGGGAGGAAAATCCAGACTTTTTCCCTGATACACAACAGAATAGTTGGAAAGATTGATTTCCAGATCTCCAAACTTCAGCACATTTTTATCTGTCTCGTCCTGTTTGGGTTCATATCTGCGGAGCACCGCTTTCACCCTTGCCACCAGTTCCTTGGGGTCAAAGGGCTTCACAATATAATCATCTGCACCCAATTCCAGCCCCAGCACCTTATCAAAGGTCTCGCCTTTGGCTGTCAGCATGATGATAGGCACACGGCTGGTCTTACGGACCTCTGTGCAGACCTGATACCCATCCATACCGGGCAGCATCAGATCCAGCAGGATCAGGTCAGGGGTAAAGCTTTCCGCCGCCTTTACCGCTTCCTTGCCATCATATACTTCCTTGGTCTCAAATCCCTCCTTCATCATATAAAGAGAAATCAGTTCCGCAATATGCATATCATCATCAACGATCAGAATTCTTTGTTTCCCCATCTTCTTCACCTCATTTTTCACAAACCAACGTTATTTCAATTCCACAACGGTAACGCCTGCTTCCCCTTCCCCAAAAGTACCGGGGCGGAAGCTTTTCACATGGGAATTCATCTTCAGATACTGTTGTACGCCTGCCCGCAGGGCACCGGTGCCCTTCCCGTGGATGATCACGACCTGTTTCAAGCCGGACAGGTACGCATCATCGATATATTTGTCGATATTGGCAACAGCCTCATCCACCAGCTGCCCGCGGCAGTCGATCTCCGCAGAGATAAACTGGCTCTTGGAAAGTTTCCCTTTGGCAGGCTGCTGTCTTTTCTGTTTTTCCTTGGGCTGGGGGGTATCGTCCAGCATCAATTCTGCCAGAGGCACTTTCATTTTCATCATACCCATCTGCACCATGACTTCTTTATTCTTATCCGGCACAGAGATCACTTCACCATTCTGGTCGAAGGAGATGACATAGACCCTATCGCCGGGTTTCAGATTTTCGGGTGCTTTGTAGTTGGGCTTCACCTTTTTGGATTTCAGGAAATCCTGCTGCATAGAAGAAAGCTTTTCGTTCAGCTTCTGGCGCTGTTCCAAAACCTTGTTGCGGTTGTTGGCTTCCTTCGCCTGTTTGTTCATTTCTTTTACGATACTGTCGGCTTCTTCCTTTGCCTGGGCATAAATCTGCTTGGCTTCTTCTCTGGCCTTGGCAAGGATTTTTTCCTTCTGCTCCTTGGTCTTTTCTTTCTGCCGTTCCACTTCTTTTTTCAGTTCTTCCGCTTCCCGGCGATACTGTTCTGCTCTTTCCTGCTCAAATTTTACGGATTTCTTGCTGATTTCCAAATCCGTAATAACATCCTCAAATCTGGCTTCGTCCTGACTAATAAATTCCTTTGCACTATCCAGAATGTAATCCTGCAAGCCCAGCCGCTTGGAAATGGCGAAAGCATTACTTTTCCCCGGAATACCGATCAGCAGTTTATAGGTAGGTCTTAAGGTTTCCACGCTGAATTCGCAGCAGGCATTTTCCACCCCTTCTGTAGACAGGGCAAATACTTTCAATTCGCTGTAGTGGGTCGTCACGGCTGTGCGGATCTTCCGTTCCAGCAAAGCCTGAATGATGGCAACCGCCAATGCCGCCCCTTCCGTAGGGTCTGTGCCTGCGCCCAATTCGTCGAACAGCACCAGGGAATCATCAGTCACCTCATCCATAATGCGGACGATATTCGTCATATGGGCAGAGAAGGTTGACAGGCTCTGCTCAATGCTTTGTTCGTCGCCGATATCTGCAAATACATTATCAAATACCGCCAACTGGGAATTATCAAAGGCAGGAATATGCAGACCCGCCTGCCCCATCAAGGAAAACAGACCCAATGTTTTCAGGGCAACGGTCTTACCGCCGGTATTGGGGCCGGTAATCAACAGTGTGGTGAAATCCTTGCCCAGATAAATGTCCGTAGGCACCACTGTTTTCTGGTCCAGCAGAGGGTGTCTGCCCTTGTGGATATTGATATAGCCCTTTGTATTGAACATAGGCTGTGTACCATCCATAGAAAGGGACAGGGCCGCTTTCGCAAAGATAAAGTCCAGCTGTGTCAACAATTCCAAGTTGCCCTCAATGGCAATCGCATGGGCTGTCACCAGGTCGGACAGCATCAGCAGAATCTTTTCGATTTCCTCTTTTTCCTTAGCCTGCAGTTCCTTGATCTTGTTGTTCAGCTGGATGACGCTCAAAGGCTCCATGAACAACGTAGAACCCGTATTGGACTGATCGTGGATCATGCCGGGAAAGGAACTTCTATATTCCGCCTTGACAGGCACGCAGTATCTGTCATTTCTGATGGTGATAACAAAATCCTGCAGCATGTTTCTGTAGGCAGAAGAAGAAATGATACTATTCAGATGATCTTTCACACGTTCGTTGGAAATTTTGATCTCCTTGCGGACGCTGCGCAAACCGGAGCTGGCATCATCAGCAATTTCCGTTTCAGAAAGGATACAGCGGCTGATTTCATTTTCCAACTTATCCAGAGGGATGATCAGGTCGAAATATTCATCCAATCTCTCGTAGATCTCCATTTTATTTTCTTTTCTGGCGTAGTTTTTCACCTTGCGGCAAACATAGGCAAATTCACCAATGGCCATCAGTTCTGCAATGGAAAGAACCCCCGCCATAGAGGCACGCTTCAGCTGGGGACGGATTTCCCGAAACCCGCCAAAGGAAGGTGTGCCTTTTTTCAAGATCATAGTGGTCGCTTCTGTGGTTTCCTGCTGCCAGATGATGATATCACTCATGGCAGAAGAAGGACGCAGAGCCGCCGCCCGTTCCTTCGCCATAGGGGAAACCGCAAAGCCCACCAGCTTTTGTATGATCTTGTCATATTCTAAAGTATGCAATGCTTTTTCATTCATATTGTTAGCTCCATTTATCTCAATTTTGGTTTCAATACTTATCCTATATTATCATAATAGTATACCACAACCGCCGAATCCTCACAACGCCCCACGAAAAAAAGAGCTTAGTTTAGTAGGTCCCGCTTAAGAAAACATTGATTTTATGATTTGTTGATTTCTTAAGCGGAACTGCTAGCGAAATTCCTTTGAAGAAAACGAACATTGAAAATAAAAGGGATGAATCCTTATATTTTAAGGATTTATCCCTTGTTCATGTTTTCTTCTAAGGATGCGCCATTTCAAACTCCTTTTCTTCCTGCAAATCTTATTTCATCCATTTGCCGTCCACAATGTTTTTCGCATTTCTGGTTAGGAGGAAGATGTCATTCTTCTATATATTTCAAATCGAGTTTACGATTCAATACCACTTCCAGTGTTAACAATCTGTTGACAGGACTACGCAATCCGCTGTACACATAGATCACATACCGTAAAAGCTGCTCAAATGGGCAGGATCCCGCAGTTTTGTTCTATATGAAGGAGATACAAAAATAAAACCCCTCTAACGAGGGGTCTTTTTTATGTATTCGATCACTGCTGTTCTTTGATAATACCATTCTGGTATGCGTACAACAGTTTTTCCAGTTCATCGATGCTTTCCTGCAGCTTCTTGCCGATATCGGTATCTCTGACACGGATACGATCCTGTGTATACTGCAGTGCAACGGTGGAGGACAGGATATCCTTTTCTTCTGCGATCGCAATATCTGTGGATACGAAAGGTTCATGGGATACCAACACCATACCGTGGGAGTTATAAATCAAGGTATAGCCTGCGATACCTGTTACCTTCTGGTATGCCTTAGAGAAACCGCCGTCGATAACGAACAGTCTGCCATTGGCCTTGATGGGGCTTTCGCCCTTCACTACCTTAACAGGAACATGACCATTTACGATATGGGACGCCTCGGGGTCCAGACCAAAGGCTTCCAGCACACGCTTACATACTGCTTCTTCATTTCGCAGAGAATAGTAAGGGTTGCTTACTTCTTTATGAGTAGCCTTATCATCGATAAAATACCGTTCGAATGTGGTCATCTTCTTTTTGCCGAACAGAGGAGAATCCTCGCCGCACCACATATACCAGATGATATCCATACATTCGCGCTTTGCATTAGTATGGGCCTTATTGAAATAGCCTTCACGCATGGTTCTTTCCACCGCATCCAGATATTCCTTGCCGCTGTACTGCTTGCCGCGGAAGGTAACTGTTTTCAGGGTGCCATCCTCATTCATAGGGATACCGCCATGGAACAGCAGGTTGGAGTTGAAGATGGTATACATACTACCTTTATGATACAGCACACGGATATGCTGCTGCAGCTTTTCACTGTTGACAAAGGAAGATTTGACTTTATCCATTACTTCCTGTTCTTCCGGTGTCAGGGCATAAGGGTCTTTGGGATCGATGGTAGGGAAATTCATATCGTTCATAGGATATTCCACACCTTCGATCAGAATCGTGCCTTTTTCGAAATCGATCTTATCCAGCAGCAGTCTGTTTTCCATGTGGAATTCAGGATGACGCTTGATGATCTGTGCTTCCATCTTCCACTGCATAATGGAAATCGCCTTATGCATTTTGGCGATCAATTTAAAATCTTTATCGCTCAGCACCTCATCTGCCTTGGGTTTGAACTGTTCACAGGGGTCATCCGCGTA
The DNA here is from genome assembly GCA_945912105.1 of [Eubacterium] saphenum. GTDB lineage: Bacteria > Bacillota > Clostridia > Lachnospirales > Anaerotignaceae > Anaerotignum_A. Next base: position 13,648 of record CAMEBC010000013.1, read on the forward strand.
TTTTTCCATAGCAAAGGTTGCCAAAGGCAACAGATTGATGCCATAATCTTCTTCGATGGTATCCAGGTTAGCATATCTTGTCTGTATACGCAGAACGTTGCAGATCAATGCCTGACAGCCGGCAGCCGCACCCATCCATGCAATATCGTGGTTGCCCCACTGGATATCTACAGAATGATAATTTGCCAGAATATCCATGATACGAGCGGCATGAGGGCCTCTATCGTAGATATCGCCGATGACATGAAGCTGATCGATGGCCAGTCTCTGGATCAGATTGCACATGGCGATGATGAAACGATCCGCCTGCCCCAGATCAATGATCGTATGTATGATCTCTGTGTAGTACATATCTTTATCGACACTGGCACTGTTTTCGTGCAGCAGTTCTTCGATGATATACGCAAATTCCTTGGGCAGTGCCTTTCTTACTTTAGAGCGGGTATATTTGGAAGAAACCACTTTGCAGATCTTGACCAGTCTGTGCAGAGTGATCTTATACCATTCTTCCAGTTCTTCTTCCGTTTCCGCCATCTGCTCCAGTTTTTTTTCGGGATAATAGATCAGTGTCGCCAGAGATTTCTTTTCACTGCTACGCAGGCTTTCCCCAAAAATCGCACTGATCTGATTTTTGATAACACCGGAAGCATTCCGTAGTACATGGCTGAAGGAATCCGCTTCCCCATGGATATCGGAAACAAAGTGTTCCGTCCCTTTGGGCAGGTTCAAGATCGCCTTTAGATTGATGATCTCTGTTGCCGCACTATTGATATTTTTATACTGATTCGACAGAAGTTTCAAATATTTCATTTCTTCTGCTGAAAAATGACCATTACCAGAATACATAAACCGCACCTCTATTCCTGTTATATTTGTGCCTACCATTTTAGTATATCAAAAAAACAAAAACTTTCCTAGTTCTTTTTCGCAAAAACGGGACAAAAAACGCCCCAATGTTGTACGACATCAGAGCGTTTTCCCTTCTTCATCATTCGTCTTTCTTTTCTTCTTTCTGTTCCACAGGTTCCCCTTCTACAGTGCCTTCCACCGATTCCGCAGGTTCATCTTCCCCTGGCATTTCTGCTGCAGATATATCCGCCACAGGGCGAAGCCCAAAGGTAATGGCTTCTCGGTTGATGAACAGCAGTGTTTTCCCTGCAGCAACAAAAGCCAAAGAGAAATAGCATAGGAACTGATACAGGATGTCACTGGCAGTGCCTGCCGGTACAAAGACATAAATCAGTTGGAATACAGAATTCCACAGCATTGCAACGATGCTCAAAAGCCACAGGTAAGCGAAGGTTCTCCACCATTTCCCTTTTACAAGCTCTTTACTGTATTTCAAAGCATTCCATCCCTTTTTCCCGCTCAGCCCGATGCAGAAGAGATAAAATCCCCACGCAATATTAAAATATATGCCGGGCACAATTACCATATAGCCTAAAATCATCAAAATACCATAAATGATACCCGTTACAATAATCGTAGGCATCAGGGAAAAGGCATCTGCTAAAGCCTCCTTCACAGAAATATCCCTTGCGTCAATATACTGCCTTACCACCTTTGCAACGGCGATGATACCCACCGGCTGCAAGAATAACACAATGGCAAAATACAGCATCTCATTGGTCAGGGTCTGCATCAAAGCCTGCTCCAATGTTCCAAAATCAACATGTAGCATATATTTCGTTCCCTCGCCTGCTGTCATCACATTGGAATAACCGGAAGCAAGCTCATTCCCCGTCTGCAAAAGCTCAGAGAGCAGCTGAGAATCTGCTGTCATTCGACTCAAAATCACGCTCTGCAATATGCTGATAGGCAGAAAAATGACCGCCATAATCTTCATCACCGCCCCGATGATGGCAGAAAAAACATGGAACGCCGCAGAAAGCTGCTCGATCCATCTCCACTCCCTATTGTATATTTCGTTTCTCATCTGATTCATCCTTTCCAAATACATACCCTTTGTAATGAGCCATTATAACACAACATTCCCCAAAAGCCAACGGGAATTCCCACCTTGTCAATTCTGAAAAATTCCTTTAGAATGATACTCAGCAATATACTATAAAAAGGCTGTGAAAATTATGGATCTCAACAAAAAAACAGTATTGGTCACCGGCTCTTCCCGGGGCATCGGCAAAGCCATCGCTTTGGCCTTTGGCCGTGCCGGGTGCAATGTGGTGCTGAATGCTTCCAAAAGCATCGCCCAACTGGAAGAGACCAAGACCTTATTAGAAAAAGAAAATATCCCCGTCCTTGCCCTTTTGGCAGACGTTTCCGACTACGAAACATGCAGAGAGCTTTTCGCAGAGATCGAAAAGAAATTCGGCCCTGTAGACATTTTGGTCAACAACGCAGGCATCTCCCATATCGGTCTTTTCACCGATATGACCCCGGCCCAATGGCAGCGCGTCCTTTCTGTCAACCTTGAATCTGCCCTCAACTGCACCCATCTTGCCGTGCCTGCTATGGTGCATAAAAAGGATGGGGTCATCATCAATATCTCTTCCATGTGGGGAGAAGTGGGCGCTTCCTGTGAAGCGGTCTATTCCGCCTCCAAAGGTGCCATCAACGCCTTTACCAAAGCCATGGCAAAGGAACTGGGGCCCTCCAACATTCGGGTCAATGCCATTTCCTGCGGTGTCATCGATACGGAAATGAACGCCTGCTTCTCCGAAGAAGAACGGCAGGCTCTGGCAGATGAAATTCCTCTTATGCGTTTCGGTGAGCCCGAAGAAGTGGGCGATTTGGCTGTTTTTCTTGCCAGCCAAAGGGCAAAATTCCTGACAGGCAAGATCATCACATTGGATGGAGGTATGATCTAAATGAAGAAGAAATTTTTATTGTTTGATGCGGATGGTACTCTGCTGGATTTTTCCGCATCTGAAAAAAAAGCACTGGCAAAGACCTTCGCAGAATATAACCTGCCCTTTACCGACGCCGTTTATCAATGGCATCTGGTGAACAATGCAAAGCTGTGGCAGGATTATGAGAAAGGCATCATCGACAGAAAAACCGTTCTTTATACCCGCTTCGTCCGCCTCTTTGCTCATTTCGGCTACGCAGGGGACGGTGCTGCCTTTGAGGACAGCTATCGCCACAATCTGGATCATGCCTGTGAAGTGTTTCCCGAAGCCTCCGAAGTGGTGCAGACCCTCAGCAAGACCCATAATCTCTATATCGTTACCAATGGCGTTGCCAGCACCCAGGAGACCCGTATTGGAGATTCTGGTCTGAAGCCTTATTTCAAGGATATCTTTATTTCCGAATACCTTGGCTCCCAAAAGCCCCAGAAAGCATTTTTCGATCAGTGCTTCGGCCGTATCCCCGATTTTGACCCTGCTTTGGCACTCATCATCGGTGATTCCCTGACCTCCGATATCAAGGGGGGCAACAACGCTGGCATTGAAACCTGCTGGTTCAATCCCAATGGAGAAGGAAACCATACTGATGCCATAGCAGATTATGAGATTCGTTCTCTGAAAGAGCTTTATGACCTTCTGGCGGAATAAAAATTTTTGAAACTTTTTCTTACATAAAATCTTTTTTTCTGCTAAAATACCTCTTGGCTGAAAAATCTAAACCAGATATCAGATACAACGTGCAGCAGAAAGCATAAGTCCAGTTGTTTTGCAAGGGCTGCACCAAAAAAGAATGATAGGGAGACCCTTGCGGTCTCCCTTATTTTTTTGAAGCCTAAAACCAACCGCATTTTTAAAAACAGAAAAGGAGTGTTTTATGTATGCCTAAAACAAAATTTCAGAGAATGATTTTCGGCATCCTCATGTCTATTACCATGGCCTATGGCATGGAGGTCTTCAATGTAGCCCATAAGTTTGGCTACAATGCCATGCCCGGCGGTTTCAGCAACATGACGAACCATGTCTTTTATGAAGCCCTCATGGAAGCCTCTTTCATGTGGATTTTCGTTTTCCTCTTCTCCAGTCTCTGGGGCAACCGCATCGGTCACGGCTTGGCAGCAAAGATCATCGATGCCAAAAAGGATAACCCCTTCTTCTGCACACTGGTCATCTCCGGCTGTACCGTCCTTATCATGTGCCCTACCATGAGCGCTGTTGCCGCTATCCTGTTCAATATCATTCTGGGAGGTGCCCCCGCCGCGCAGTTTCCTGCCATCTGGATCGGTACCGTGCTGAAAAACTTTCCCATGGCGCTGCTGTGGAACCTGTTTGCCGCAGGCCCTATCACCCGTTTTACCTTCAGAAAACTCTTTGCAGAAAGAAAACCTGATGCCGTTGGCGAAACGGCATAAAAATAAGAGAGGCAAAAGCCTCTCTTTTTTTATACCGCATTTCTGCTTATAGTTTCTTTTCCAAGCAGATCAGATTTTCCCAGATCACATTCTGGAAATGGAACAAGGTCTTCCCTGCCAGCCTGTAGCCCAAAGACTGATACAGATTCGCCGCAGGCGTATTCCCTTCGTATGTATCGATGCGGACGACCTTGCAGCCTTTTTCCCTTGCCAGTTCCTCTGCAAAAGCCACAAATTCCTTGCCGCGCCCCTGCCCCGCACAATCGGGACGGATACACAGCATATGGATCACAAAGACCTCTTCTCCTTCCGCTTCATAGATCCAGGGAATTTTCACATACTCATCCAGCTGGATGTGGTTCAGATTGGCACAGCCAAAGAGCCGACCAGTTTCATCTTCCCCCACATAAAGGGTACCCTGGTTTAACGCCAGCTCTGCATGAGCCTTTGTAGGATATTTCCCCTTTATCCAGTTACTATAGCTCACAGTGGCTGCCTCTTTATCTAAAATCTCATGGAAAATGCATTCCACTTCATTCAAATCCCGTTTTGTTGCCAGACGGATCAAAAGAAACCCCCCTTATTTTTTCTTATGCTGAGCAGTATAGATCGCCGCTCGCATGGCAGTAATCTGACGCACCTGTTCGTTGAGTTTTTCATGGAGCTCATGGAGTTTCATCAAATCCGCCTTTTTTGCTACCAAAAGTGCCTCCGCATTGGGAACGGACATATCTGCTTCCAGTTTTTCGATCTCCGCGATCAATGCAACGCCCTCGCGTCTTGTCTTTGACAGATCATCCTCCAAATGGTGGGCCAGATGCCGCGCCATTTTCATGGGATCCTCTGCAAATTCAATCATGCCACAAACATTCATAGACATAATGCTCTCATATCTGCTCAAAATACTTGCCATAAGCCGTTCCTCCTTTGCATCCACATATTTTATCTCTGTCCAAGTCTCAGACTGGGGTTGGCATTCAGATCCAAACCATCTCTCACCCCTGCGATATATTCATAATACGCCGCACAGCCGATCATTGCCGCATTATCCGTACACAAAATGGGGGAAGGTACGCTCAGATAAAAGCCTTCTTTTTCGCATGCCTCCTGCATCTTGCTGCGAAGGGCGCTGTTGGAAGCAACCCCCCCTGCCAATGCGATCTTTTTCACGCCATGGGCTTTTGCTGCCTTGATGGTCTTGCCCACCAAAACCTCCACCACAGACTGCTGGAAGCTGGCAGCGATATCTTCAGGGACGATTTCCTCGCCCATCATTTTCTGTTTGTTTACATAGTTCAGCACCGCAGACTTCAGACCACTGAAGCTGAAATCATAGCTGTCCTCCTCCAGAAAGACTCTGGGGAATTTGACAGCATCGGGATTGCCCAGCTTCGCCGCCGCGTCGATCTTCGGGCCGCCGGGATAGCCCATCCCAATGGCACGGGCAACCTTATCATAGGCTTCACCGGCCGCATCATCTCTGGTATGCCCCATGATCTCATATTTGCCATAATCGGAAACATAGACCAGATGGGAATGACCGCCGGAAACCACTAACGCCATATAAGGGGGTTCAAAATCCTTATTCTGGATATAGTTGGCACAGATATGCCCTTCAATGTGATGCACACCAATCAGGGGCTTTCCTGCCCCATAGGCCAGCGCCTTTGCTTCCGCCAGCCCCACCAGCAGCGCCCCCACCAGACCGGGGCCATAGGTCACGCCGATGGCATCCATTTCCTCCAAAGTCATGCCTGCTTCCGCCAGAGCTGTTTTGATAACCCCGTCAATGTTTTCCACATGCTTTCTGGATGCAATCTCCGGCACCACCCCGCCATACAGTGTATGCAGGGCAATCTGGGAAGAAATCACATTGGAAAGAACTTCTCTGCCGTTTTTCACCACCGCCGCCGCTGTCTCGTCACAGGAGCTTTCGATGGCCAATATATAAATATCTTTCTTTTCCTCCATATCTTACCTCCGTTCAGTTTTCCTTGGGAAATTCAATGGTGATGCACTTGCGTTCCTCTCCCAGCTCTGCCGCAGGGAAGATCGCCTGTGCCACAGGCAGAAATTCCTCAGGTTCATTCAAAGAAGGGCTGAAGTGGGTCAGCCACAGCCGTTCCGCCTTGGCATTTTTCGCCATCTGGGCTGCCTCGGAAAAAAGCATATGCTTATTTTCTCTCGCCTTCTGTTTTTTCTCATCCTCGCCGTACATGCCTTCACAAATAAAAAGCTGTACGCCTTCCACAAATTTCATCACTCTGTCCACAGGGCGGCTGTCTGTGCAGTAGGCTACAGAAATGCCTTTTCTGCTTTCCCCCAGCACCATATCCGCCGTGTAAGTTTTGCCTTCATACTCCACTGTGCCTTCCTTCTGCAGTCTGCCCCAAAGGGGTTTGGGCAGGTCCAGCTGTTCCGCTTTTTTCACATCGAATTTGCCTTTGCGGCGCAGGTCGATGCGGTAAGCGAAACATTTCACCATGTGGTCTGCAGGGCAGTGGTGGATCTCAAATAAGCCGACCTGCACAGGGTTCGGCGCATCCTTATCCAGTTCGATATATTCTATTGGGAAAGGCAGTTCCGGGGCGATCAGCGTCAGCCCTTCCACGATCCGCTGCAGCCCCACAGGCCCCACCAGCGTCAAGGGCTCTGTCCGTCCTGCGTTGCCGATGGTCAAGAGCAGACCGGGCAGACCGGAAATATGGTCGGCATGGAAATGGGTGAAGCAAATCACATCAATGGCCTTAAAGCCCCATCCCAGCATTTTCATGGTGACCTGGGTGCCTTCGCCGCAGTCGATAAGTGCCAGCCTGCCGTTTAGCCTTGCCAGCATCGATGTCAGAAAGCGGCTGGGCATGGGCATCATGCCGCCTGTCCCCAGTAAACAAATATCTAACATGCAATTTCTCCTTTGTATCTCAAATTTATTTCATAAATAGAATATCCCTAGTTTGTCTCTTTTATCATACCGCAAAAGTGGGTAAAATACAATGTTTTCTGAAATGGAAAAGGGAGCTTTCCCTCTATATCATCTGAAACAAATCTCTTGCACATGACGCCATTCCTCTCAAAAAAGACCTGTTTTTCCCCTTTGAAAAAAAATCAGATTTTTCACTAATTCTTCTTGCAAATCCTTGTCTTTTCTGCTAAAATATCTTTGTTATGTCACATAGGCAAGGTTTAAGGAGGTGCAGACAATGGCTAAATGTGCAATTTGTGAAAAAGGCCAGATGACAGGTCATAGAATCAGCATTGAACGTTCCCAGGTTAGTAGACGTGCGAATAGAAAATGGAAACCCAACGTAAAGAAAGTGAAAATCGTTGAAGACAACGGTAACATCAAATCTATTTACGTTTGCACAAGATGCATGCGTTCCAACAAGATCACACGCGCAATCTAATTCCAAACGAATGATAAAAGCCATTCTTTTCCCCTGAAAAGAACGGCTTTTTTTCGTTTTATGGATATTCAGCATCTTCGGTTCTGGCTGATGAGCCAGATCCCCACTCCGATCATCAATGCCCCGATCAAAAATACACACTTCGGGATCAGGCATGCCAGAAACATCCCGACACCTATGGCGATCAATATTACCCCGCCCAGCCATCTGATCGGCGCGCCATTGCATCTTTTCCGCATTCCGACACCCCCTTTGTTTATTCCTATTCAGCAATTCAAAAAATGTGCAACAAAAACGAGCCATACAACAAAACCCCCTTCTATCCTTCGATAGAAAGGGGTTTTTATTTAGTCTTTGGAACGGATCACAAATAGATATCCTTCTTTGATATCAATGGTGGCTGTTTCCTCCGCCAGTACATTGCTGACTGCAATATAATCGCCATCCAAGGTCAGGGTCGCATCCGTCAGGGGATAAGAAAAGCCCTTCAGGGTAATGCCCTTCACTTCCATGGAAAGGGGAAGGGTAGAAACCAGATCGTCCACCTTTCCTTCCACGGTCAAGTGGCGGTCAATGACTTCAACACAGTTCTTTTCATCCACCAGTCTGGCTCTCACGCCTTTTTTCAGCAGAGAAAGCAGATAATGGGCATTGGCAAGGGTATGGTCGAATCGGTCGCCAATACCACCGAACAGCACCAGATCGGTCGCCCCCAATTCCAGTGCCAGAAAAATGCCCAGTTCCATATCCGTTTCATCTTTTCTGGTGGGGAACTGACGAATGGGGATGTTTTTCGCCTTATAATATTCCAGAATCTCAGGGCTGGTGGAATCGAAATCTCCTACGATATAGTCAGGGTCGATGCCCAATGCTTTCGCATGACGCATGCCCGCATCGCAGCAGATGACTGCATCCGCCCCCTGCAGATAGCTTTCGCAGAAGCTGTAATCACTGATTTTTGCTCCCGCAAAAATAATAACTTTCATTTTACTCATACTCCTTGAAAATATCCATGAAGCCCTTTGCTGCCGCAGCAATATCCTCTTTGCCAAATACGGCAGAGCCTGCTACGATCACGTTTGCGCCTGCATCCAGCACTTCCCGCACATTATCGATGGTGATGCCGCCATCCACTTCGATATCGTAGTTCAGACCCATTTCTTTTTTCCATTCTGCCAGCTGTCTGATCTTAGAAAGCTGACTATCCATGAATCTCTGTCCGCCGAAACCGGGCTCTACTGTCATAACCATAATGACATCCACTTCTTTCAAATAAGGCAGAACTGTTTCCACAGGTGTTCTGGGGTTCAAGGTGATGCCTGCCTTGCAGCCTGTTGCTTTGATCTGATGGATGACTTCCATAGGATATTTTGCTGCTTCCACATGGATGGTGATGATATCTGCCCCTGCTTTGTGGAAATCCTCGATATATTTTTCAGGATCTACGATCATCAGGTGGGCATCGAAAACCATGTTGCTGTATTTTCTAACACTTTTGATCACGGGGATCCCAAAAGAGATATTGGGTACGAAAACGCCGTCCATGACATCCAAATGGATATAGGGTGTGCCTGCGTCTTCGATCAGTTTCAGCTGTTCCTCTACTTTGCCAAAATCGATGGAAAGCATGGAGGGGGAAAGTTTGATACTCATGGTTAGTGTCTCCTCTCTTCTTCTTCCTTGAGTTCGTTATATATGGTCACATATCTGTCATATCTCATCTGCGAAATAGCTTGGCCGATCTCCGCTTTTACGGCACAGTCCGGCTCATTGATATGGATGCAGCCATTGTAATAGCATTTATGGACAAAAGGTTCAAATTCACGGAAATGATACTGCAGTTTTTCCGATGGGATATGGGTCAGGAAAAGGGAGGTGAACCCGGGAGAGTCCACGATATAGCTTTTCTCTGTGATCTGGATCAGTTCCGCATGGCGGGTGGTATGCTTGCCCCGCTGGATCTTTTCACTGATCTCCCCTGTGTTCAGTTGCAGACCGGGGAATGCAGCATTGATGAGGCTGCTCTTGCCGACCCCGGAAGGACCTGCAAAAACGGAAATCTTGTTCTCCAGCGCATGACGCAGTTCTTCAATGCCAATGCCTTTTTCCGCACTGGTGCAGATGACAGGATAGCCTGCTTTGCGGTACATCTCTGCCGCTTCCAGATACCTTTCTTTTTTATCCTTGTCGATCTTATTGATCACGATAACGATATCAAGTTCCTGTTCCTCTGCAAGAAGCAGGAAACGATCCAGCAGATCCAGATTCATATTAGGGCTTTTCGCCGCAAATACGATCACCGCCTGATCTACATTGGATACCCGGGGGCGGATGAGTTCATTTCTTCTGGGCAAAATCTCATCCAGACTGCCCTTCTTGTTTTCCTCGTCCAGCACGGAAATGCGTACCGCATCCCCCACAGTAGGGCGGATGCCTTCCTTTCGGAAGATCCCCCTTGCCCTGCATTCATAAACGCCCGTTTCCGTATCGATATAATAAAAACCGCCAATTCCTTTTAAAATTACGCCTTCCAGCATATTTTCACCTTACTCCGAAAAATTTACACTCTGGGACCACTGCTGTACATTGTCGATATAGCAGGTCACAGTACCGCTGCCCTTCCCTGTTACAGATACACTGTAAGGGAAATCGGAAGCATCCCGGTAAGCATCTACTACGGGATATACACCATCTGCGTCCTCTTTCACCACACGCACATAGACAGAACCGCTGCTGCCGGAGGGTGCGTTGATGGTGAAATATTTTGTACCCTGGCTCTGGCTGTTGCCTGCAGAGGGTGTGGATGTTTCTGTATTATGGGTTGTATCTGGCCCTGTGCTGACCACCAGGTTCACAACGCTGCCACTGGGCACTTCTGCATTGGGAGACAATGTCTGTGTCATAACTCTGCCTTCTGCTACTTTATCGCTGGCTGCATAGGATACGTTGCCAACTACCAGACCAACGGCCTGTAAAGATGCCTTTGCACTATCCAGAGAATCATTCACTACATTGGGTACGACCACGTTGCCGCCTTCATCGCCTTTGCTGATCTTCAGCACGATGCGGCTCTTTGCTGTGATCTCTGCACCTGCTTCAGGTTCCTGTTCGATGACTTCACCGGCTTTTACATCCGTATCATGGACATATTCTACTTTGACCACATCACCAACCAGTCTGATGATGGCTTCTTTTGCTGCATTTTCGCTCTTGCCTACCACATTAGGCATTTCTTCCGAAGTCAGTCCCAAGCTGATCTTTACACCGATCTTCGTGCCTTCGCCGATCATCGTGCCTTCACTGACGGACTGATAGATGATATAGCCTTCATCATAGAAGCTGCTGTAATCTTCCCCATCTTCCACCAGAATGATACCCATTCTTTCTGCTTCTTTCACTGCATCTTCATAGGGCACACCAATGAACAGAGGGGTTTCGATATCCTTTTCGCTGGAAATGAAGCCGCCAAAGCCACCGCCCATAAATTTGATGCCCACAACGGAAATGATGCCGATCAGCACCAATGCTGTAATGACCGCCGCAATGATGACCTTGCGTTCTGCCTTTCTGTCGTGTTCGTTGTCGTAATCGTCTTCTGTTCTGGGGTTTCTACGCACCCTTTGGGGACGTCTGCTGGTTTTCACAGGTTCTGTCTCCACATATTCATTTTCGTAGTCATCCTCTTTGGAGATCTGCGCCATTTTCAGTTTCTTGCTGTATTTTTCAAAGCCAACCAGAGGGGTATGCACATCGTCTTCCTCATCTGCAAGGTCTTTTTCCACGATTTTTTCTTCCTGCACTTCATCCACAGGCTCTGCCTTATGGCGGCGGATATATTCCAGCTCCTTGGGGTCAGCGGGCTTTGTTTCCTGAGGTGTCTCCACTGCCGCCTGGGCTGCCTTTTCTGCCTCTGCCTTTTCCTGCGCTTCTCTCAGTCTGGCTGCCGCTTCTGCCCTTCTGGACATACGTACGCCAGCTGTGCCTGCCGCCGCGCCCACTGCCGCCGCTTTGACACCTGCCGCTTCTTTCTTTTCCACAGATTCTTCCGCTGCTTTTGCCGCACCGGTGAGCTCTGCTCTGGCACGGATCAGGTCTGCCAGCAGAAGATCGATGCTGGCATAGCGTTCATCGGCCTTTTTCATGGTGGCTTTTTTGATGATACCTTCCAAAGAAGGGGAGCAATTGGGGTTATACTGACGGATATCCGGCAGTTCATCATTGATGTGCATCAATGCGATGCTGACGGAATTGTTGCCCTGGAAGGGCAACACGCCTGTAATCATTTCAAACATAGTGATCCCCAGGGAATAGATATCGCTTTTTTCATCCACATAGCCGCCTCTGGCCTGTTCAGGGGAAAAATAATGAACAGAGCCAGCCGCATTGGCTGTGGTCGTCATGGTGGATGCTGTTGCCGCTCTGGCAATGCCAAAGTCTGTTACTTTTACCACACCGTCTGTCCCCACCAGGATATTCTGGGGCTTGATATCTCTATGTACGATGTGGGCTTTATGGGCCTGGCTCAGTGCAGAAGCGATCTGAATCGCCACATTGATGGTAGAGCGGGAATCGAAAGGCGCTTTTTCCTTGATGGCCTTTTTCAGGGTATCCCCATGGATATATTCATTTACGATATAGTTGATATCTCCATCTTCGCCCACGTCATAGGCTCTTACGATATTGGGATGGGACAATCTTGCCGCAGAACAGGCTTCGGAACGGAACCGTTCGATGAATTCTTCATCGCCGATAAATTCCTCCCGCAGAACCTTCACCGTCACATAACGGTCCAGCTTTCTGTCTCTGCCTCTATAAACAACTGCCATGCCGCCGGAACCGATCTTTTCTAAAATTTCGTATCTGCCGCTAAGGACAGTACCCGGATTCAATAACATTAGTTTTTAACCTCCTACTTATATCTCAACCAAAATCAGGGAAATATTATCATGCCCGCCATGCTTGTTGGCTTCTTCCACCAAAATCGCCGCTTTCCGATCCAGAGTGGCACGTTTGCTCAAAATCTTTGCCATCTCTTCATCCTTCAGCATACCGGAAAGGCCATCTGTGCAAAGCATCACGATATCGCCTTTTTTCACAGGATGGATCGCCGTATCCGCTTCCACAGAGTTTTTGATGCCAACGGCGCGGGTGATGACATTCCGCTTGGGGTGGTTCGCCGCTTCTTCCTTGGTGATGTTGCCCATCTTCACCAATTCCATGACATAAGAATGGTCTGTGGTCAAGGGCAGCATTTCTTTTTTACGGAAAAGATAGGCTCTGCTGTCTCCCACGTGAGCTACATACAGCTTATCTTCTCGCACTGCCGCTGCAACGATGGTCGTCCCCATTTCCGCAAATTCCCTTGCAGAATTGGATTTATCATAAACTTCCTTATTGGCAGCCGCCATGGCCCCCGTCATCAGATCCAGCACATCTTCGCTGTCTGCATGCTGCATTTCTTTCCAGAAATAGGCCAGGAATGCTTCGATGGCACTGCTGCTGGCGACTTCGCCGGCATTACAGCCGCCCATTCCGTCGGCTACCAGATATAAATTTTCTGCGGGGTCATCCCCTGCCGAAATATAATATGCATCTTCGTTGTTTTTCCGACATTTCCCAATATCGCTTACCCCAACTGCTTTCAACGCTGCTCCACCTCCTTGGTAAACGTTTTCGAAAGTTCAGGCTTCCGTCTTTTGTTCTTTTATATGACTCCGCCGCAGCTGACCGCAGGCTGCATCGATATCGCTTCCCAGCTTGCGTCTGACGGTGGTTTCAATGCCATTATCGTTCAGGATGGAAGCAAAGTGCTTGACCCTGTCGCTGCTGCTTTTGATATAGTTTCTTTCCTTTACATCGTTCACGGGGATCAGGTTCACATGGCAAAGCAGATCTCTCAGCTTCTTTACCAGCTCCCATGCGTGTTCATCCCCATCATTGACCCCATGGATGAGGGCATATTCAAAGGTGATGCGGCGTTTTGTTTTCTCCGCATAATCCCTGCAGGCTTTCAGCAAGCGTTCCATGCTGTAGACCTTGGCAATGGGCATCGTCTGGGTACGGATGCCGTCATTGGGCGCATGGAGAGAAACTGCCAGTGTGATCTGCAGGTCTTCCTCTGCCAGATCATAGATTTTTTCCACCAGACCACAGGTGGAAAGGGTGATATGTCGCTGTCCCATATTCTGCCCCTTGGGGTCATTGATGAGACGCAGGAATTTCACAACATTATCATAATTATCCAACGGCTCGCCGCTGCCCATCAGCACTGTGCCGTGGACTCTTTCACCGCAGTCCTTCTGGATGGCATAAATCTGGGAAAGCATTTCCCCTGCCGTCAAGCCCCGTTCCACACCGTCCAAGGTGGAAGCACAGAATTTACAGCCCATACGGCAGCCCACCTGAGTGGAAATGCAGACCGTATTGCCATGCTCATATTTCATCAATACACTTTCGATGATGGCACCATCAGAAAGGGCAAAGAGGTATTTTCTCGTTCCGTCAATCTGGGAAACCAGCCGCCGCACCATCTCTACACCATTGATGGCAGCCTTTTCATCCAGCTTTTCCCGCAGGCTTTTGGAAAGGTTCGTCATTTTCTCGAAGCTATCCACCTGCTTGGCGTGAAGCCAGTCAAAAATCTGCTTTGCACGGAATTTCGGTTCCCCCAGTTCCTTTAAAAACTGTTCTAGTTCTTCTATATTCATGGATTTGATATCAATTTTTTCCATATCTTAATCCTTTCTTCTCATTCTGGAAATGAAAAAACCGTCTGTTCCTGTTTTATGGGGCAGCAGGGTAAGATATCCCTTTTCCGCCGTTCCCACCTTCCAATCTTCGGGTAAGAATTTTGTGATATCCTCCGCTGCAAAGTCGGGGTGGTTTTGCAGGAACCATTCCAGATTTTTTTCATTTTCCTTGCGGCACAGGGTACAAGTGCTGTACACCAATACGCCGCCCTTTTTCACATAGCCTGCGGCATTTTCCAGAATTTTTCTCTGGATGCCCGTCAGGCTGTCGATTTCATTTCCGTCTTTTTTCAGGCGGATATCCGGCTTCTTCCGCATCAGCCCCAAGCCGGAGCATGGCGCATCCACCAGCACACGGTCGAACAATTCCCGTTCTTCTTCCGTTTCCGCCGCGTCCTTTACTCTGCATTCCATGATACCGATACCAAGGCGTTCCGCCCCTTCTTCCATCAGCTCGATCTTATGCTCATAAATATCACAGGAAAGCAGTTTCCCTTCATTTTCCATGGTTTCCGCCGTGGTAAAGCTTTTCCCACCGGGGGCAGCACACATATCCAGAATACTATCGCCCTTCTGAGGGTCTAAAACCTTCACCGCCAGCTGAGAGCTTTCATCCTGCACATGGAACAAGCCCTTTTGGAAGGCTGCCAATCGGCTCAGATCTGCCGTTTTCGTCAGATGCAGGGCATTTTCGGAAACGTGTCCGTCTTTGACTTCCACCCCTGCCTCTTCCAACATCTGTTTTAAGTCTGCCTTGTTTGTTTTCAGGGTATTCACACGGATGGTCACATCAGGGGATTGATTATCGTAGGCGCAGATGGCTTCTGTTTCTTCATAGCCATAGTATGCCACCCACATCCGCACCAGCCACAGGGGATGGGAATAGGCCACAGAAAGATATTCCGCCGTGCCTTTTTCCGGCAGGGGGATCTCCTGCTTCTTTTTCGCCGCTGTCCGCAAAACACCATTGACAAAGCCCTTCAGGGAAGCATAGCCCCTTGCCCCTGCTAGCTTCACCGCTTCATTGCAGGCTGCAGAATCAGGCACATCCATAAAGTACATCTGATATACCGCAGAGCGCAACACCGCCAGCAGCCATGGCTTCATCTTTTCCGTTTTCGTTTTGGAAAAGGTATTCAGCACATGGTCAATGTAGATGAGGTTGCGAAGGGTACCGTTGACGATCTCCGTCACAAAGGCTCTGTCCTGCCGGGGCATGGCACCATTCTGGCGCAGCAGCCTCCGCAATGTCATATTATTATAGGCTTCTTCCGTCATGATCTCCATGAGGGCTTCCGCCGCGATCTCTCTGGGATTGATTTGAATCATCTTCTCAATTCCTTCCGTATTAGTCATTCTGTCTCAACATAATATTATACGACAAAAAGTGTATTTCTTCAATCTTTTCAGCCCTATTTCCCTATTTTTCATTGGATATTCTTACATTAAATGCGTTTCTGCAAAAACACCAAAAGGCTAATCCCATTTTCAGAGATTAGCCTTTTCTTTTTTAGTCGTCTCTTCTGCCAAAGATAGCGATCAGTCTCAGAAGCTGGGCTATTGCTGCAAATGCCGCTGCAACATATGTCATCGCCGCTGCACTCAGCACCTTCTTCGCCCCGCCGATTTCATCGCTGTCCAAGAATCCATCATCCACCAACAGACGAATGGCTCTGGTAGACGCGTTAAATTCCACAGGCAATGTAATGATGGTAAATGCTACAGACAAAGAGAAAAACAGGATACCCAGCGTCACCAGTGTGCTGCCGCCGCCGCTGAACAAAAACCCAATGATGATCAGAGGGATCGCCAGTCTGGAGCCAAAATTCGCCAAAGGCACGAAAAAGCTTCTCAGTGCCAGAGGAGCATAGCCCACATCATGCTGGATGGCATGGCCTGTTTCATGGGCTGCAACGCCCAGCGCCGCTACAGATGTACTGTCATACACACTCTGAGAAAGACGCAGTGTCTTTGTTCTGGGGTCGTAATGGTCTGTCAGGTGCCCTGCCACCCGCTGTACGCTGACATCGTAAATGCCTGCATTCTGCAGCATCTGCTGTGCCACCTGGGCACCGGTAAAGCCCCTTCTGTTTCTTACTTTGGAATATTTATTGAATGTACCAGATACCTTTGCCTGTGCCACCATAGAAAAAATAAAGGCAAGCAGCACCAGAAAATACATGCTGTTGAAGCCGTATCCGTAACCATAACCGTAATACATATTTGGTTCCTCCTATCTTATTTGAACAGGACGCCCTCATGCATTGCATGGCCCCGCAGATATGCATCTGCCGCCATTTTCTTCCCGCCGCGGGCCTGCACTTCCTTGATCCGCAGGATACCGTCGCCGCATTTGACCGCGAAGTCTTTTTTGGTCACTTCCACGATCTCCCCAAATGCAGCATCTGGATAATTGCCTTCGGCTGTTTCCGCCCAAAACATCTTCAAAGGCTCTTCTTCATAAATCGCATAGGCACCGGGGCCAGGATGCAGCCCTCTCATCAGGTCGATGATCTGCTGTCCCCCTTTGCTCCAGTCGATATGTCCTGTTTCTTTGTGGATCATAGGTGCATGTGTTGCTTTTGCATCATCTTGAGGAATCCGCTGGATGGTGCCTGCTTCCAAACCATCGATGGTTTCCAGCAGCAATTCTGCCCCTGCTTCCGCCATTTTGTCATGGAGTGTTTCAAAATTATCTGTGGGCAGGATTTCCACTTCTTTTTTCAGCAGCATATCACCGGTATCCATGCCCTTTGCCATGAACATGGTGGTGATGCCTGTCACCTTTTTGCCGTCGATGATGGCACGCTGCATAGGCGCCGCCCCTCTATATTCCGGCAGCAAAGAGCCATGAACATTGATGCAGCCATATTTCGGCATATTCAAAATAGATTCTGGCAAAAGCTGACCGAAAGCCGTTACAGCGATCAAGTCTGCACCATAGCTGCGCAGCTTTTCCACTACTTCAGGTTCTTTCACCTTTTCCGGCTGCAGCACTTCGATACCATGTTCCAGTGCCAGTTCCTTTACCGGTGTGAACTGCATTTTTTTGCCTCTGCCCTTGGGTTTGTCGGGCTGTGTCACAACAGCCACCACCTCATGCTTTGTCAGCAGGGCTTTCAAGGAATACACCGCAAAATCGGGTGTGCCCATAAAAATCACTTTCATCGGATTTCCTCCTTACGCTTCTTCCACAGGCAGAGCCTTATCAATATACAGGATGCCGTCCAGATGGTCGATTTCATGGCACAGGGCACGGGCCATCAGTTCTTCCCCTTCGATGATGAATGTGTTGCCGTCTCTGTCCATGGCTTCCACCTTTGCATAGTAAGGTCTTTCCACGGGGGCATATTTGCCGGGAACGCTCAGGCAGCCTTCATCATCGATCTGAGAACCGCTGGTTTCCAGAATCACAGGATTGATCAACTCTACCAGACCTTCTCCCACATCAATAACTACCACTCTTTTCAGGATACCCACCTGAGGTGCTGCCAAGCCAACGCCGTTTGCTTCATACATGGTGTCTGCCATATCATCCAACAGTGTCAGCAGATTGGGGGTGATCTCCTTTACAGGTTTACATTTTTTTCTCAGCACTTCGTCTGTGCTGATGCGAATATTGCGAATTGCCATTGTATCTTCCTCCTATTTTAATACTATCTCCAAAATTTGAACAAACAAAAAACTTTCTGTTAATTTATCTGAAATACAATAAATAATTATATCACATTTTTCATCTTTATACAATATTGGCAGGATTTAGAGAAATTTGATATCGAACCTTGGATTTTCTGTCTTTCTTCATGCATTCCACCGCAGGCAGCACCAATTCCCGCAGAGGTTCTTCCTCTGCCGCCTTTATGATAATCTGATACCGATACTCCCCGCGGAATTTGGGCAATGCCGCAGGCACAGGCCCTAAAATGGAAGCAATTTCTTCTCCATCCGCCTTTGCCAGCTTTTCCGCCAGCTTCTGGGCCGCAATTTCCACCGCATCTTTTTCTTCCCCAACGATGAGGATGCTGAAAAAGGAGGAGAAAGGCGGATAGCCCATCATCTGCCTCATCAAAATTTCCTCTTCATAAAAACCTTTGAAATCCTGCTTTGCGGCGTGCTTCACCGCATAATGCTCCGGCTGATAGGTCTGGATAAATACCCGTCCGTTATCCGCCCGCCGTCCGGCCCGTCCTGCCGCCTGGGTCATCAGGCGAAAGGCCGTTTCCGCTGCCGTATAGCTGTCAACATTCAGGGATAGATCCGCCGCCATGATGCCCACCAGCGTCACATTGGGGTAATCATGCCCTTTGGCGATCATCTGTGTGCCAATCAGGATATCCGCTTCGCCCTTGCCGAAGGTCTCCAGTATCTTTTCATGGCTGTGCTTCGTCATGGTCGTATCCAAATCCATCCGCAGGATACGGGCTTCGGGGAAAAGCTTTCTTGCTTCTTCTTCTATTTTTTGTGTCCCCGTGCCAAAATATCGAATATATTTAGAGCCACATTCGGGGCAGATTTTGGGGACTTCCGCCCTTCTGCCGCAGTAATGGCAGACCAGTGCATGTTCCTTGGCATGATAGGTGTAGGTAATCTCGCATTCAGGGCAGGTCATCCCGTGCCCACAGCTGCGGCAGGAAACAAAGGTGGCATAGCCCCTGCGGTTCAGGAACAACATGGTCTGCTCCCCCTTCCGCAGGTTTTCCCCAATGGCTTCCTGCAATTCTCTGCTGAAGGCAGAGCGATTTCCCTCCGCCAGTTCCTTTCGCATATCCGTCACGAAAACTTCCGGCAAAGTCCCACCGCCGGTGCGTTCCTGCAACTCCAGCAGGAGATACTCCCCTGTCTTTGACTTATAATAGCTGACCAGATCTGGGGTCGCTGTCCCCATCAAGAAAAGGGCATGATATTTCTTCGCCGCTTCCCCCGCCACATCCTTCGTGTCATATTTTGGCGTAATATCGGAAACGTAGCTGTTTTCATGGGCTTCATCCATGATGATAGCTCCTACATTTTGAAAGGGCAAAAACAATGCCGACCGAGGGCCAATGATAACAGAAATCTCTCCATCCCTTGCCTTTTTCCACTGATCTACTCTTTCGCCCATGGAAAGACGGCTGTGGGTCACGCTGACAGCATCGCCAAAGCGGGAAATGAATCGCTCCAAAATCAGAGGAGTCAGGGCAATTTCCGGTACAAGTACAATGGCCTGCTGCCCTTTCGCCAGCACATCGGCAATGATCTGCATATAGATTTCCGTCTTGCCGCTGCCCGTCACCCCATGCAAAAGCACAGGTCGCTTTTCTTCCTTTTCCATTTCAGAACGGATAGCATCCAGAGCGGCTGCCTGCTCCGCCGTAGGGGTAAAGGCATCTGTTCTCTGAAAATCTTCTACATCGAAAACCTTCCGCAGCTCCGCCTGCTTTCGTTCCCGCAGGATGCCCTTTTGCAGCAAGGTCTTGATAGGGGAATCCGTCACCCCCAGTTTTTCTTTCAATTCCTCCGCTGTGGCTTCTTTCCCATCCTGCAAATAGGCTAATATTTTCCGCTGTCCTTCCAATCGGCAGTCTTTTTCGATTTTCTTTCGCACCTCCTCCAAAAGAGGTGCTTCCGTATCCAGAGAAAAAAATCTCTTTTCTTTTTTATATTCGCTGCGGTGGAGCACCTGCTTCAATTCCAACAGGCCTTTTTCCTCCATCTTCCGCAGAAAATCCACAACCTTCCCACCAAATTCTGCCTGTACTTCATCCAGAGGTACGTTTTTCCGTTCTCCCATAAAATCCACCAACAGTTTTTCTTTGGGTGTCAGCTTCATTTCTTCCGCGAAGTCTTTCAGGCTTACTGACCAGCTGCTTTTGGTGCGGATCCCCGCCGGCATGATCGCCTGCAGGCATTGGTTCAGGCTGCAGAAATATCTCTGCTGCATCCATTCCGCTAATTCCAGCAGAACAGGGGTAAAGGTTGGTTTTCCTTCATCCAACACTTCGATGATACATTTGACCTTATCCTCAGGTACATCCGTTTCTTCCGAGAGAGAAATGACATAGCCTTCCGTTTTGCTGTTTCGGCTGCCAAAGGGCACAATGACCCGCACGCCTTGGCGCACCTTCATCCCCTCCGGCACACCATAATCAAACATTTTATCCATTTCCGGGCGGTTCAGCCCAACAATCACCTTTGCATACATCATTTCTCACCTCCCTATAAAGAAAGGTGCCGCTAAGGCGACACCCTTTCTATTATTCTTCTTCCGTTTCTTCTGCCATGCTTTCAAAGTCCACTTCTGCCAGTGCAACTTCTTTTTCTTCTTCTGCCACAGGCTGACCCTGACGGATTTTCAGCTTGCCTTCATAGATTTCATGAACAGCGATAGAAACGGGTTTATCGACCTTCACATTGTCGATCATAGGTTCCGCATGGTCTACCAGCTGTCTTGCTCTTTTTGCTGCTGCGATCACGATAGTATATCTGCTGCCGATGGTAATATCTTCAGCATCCTGCGTAATAACTTCCAGTAAGTCGGAATAAGAAGGTCTTAACATATTACATCTCTCCTTTGAAAATCTTTTTGATATCTTTATTTCTGCTGCATTTCATTTTTTCTGCTTCAACGATGGTCAGAATGTCTTCTGTGGCCTGATCTACTGTGTCATTGATGACCAGATAATCATATTCATCCACCAGTTCCATTTCCTCCAGCGCACGGCGCAGGCGCATATTGATGGTTTCCTTATCCTCTGTGCCACGGTTGGTCAGGCGGTTGCCCAATTCTTCCAGATTGGGAGGAACCATAAATACCAATACGCCCTCAGGATAGATCTTTTTCACCTGCAGGGCACCCTGCACTTCGATCTCCAGGATCACATTATTGCCTGCCATCAGCTGTTCCGTTACATATTTTCTGGGTGTGCCGTAATAATTGCCGCAGAATTCTGCCCATTCCAGCAGTTCCTTACGGTCTCTCATCTGTTCAAATTCTTCACGGGTATGGAAGAAATAATGCACCCCGTCTTTTTCATATTCTCTGGGTTTTCTTGTCGTTGCAGAGATGGAAAGAGAAAAATCATCTTTCTTGCAAAGACGTTCTACGATGGTCCCTTTCCCGGAACCGGAAGGGCCGGAGATAATCAATAAAATACCCTGTTTCTTCAATACTTACATCCCCTTCTGCTCTGCGGAAAGTCTTCCGCCTACAGTTTCCGGCATATTGGGAGAAAGAACGATATGCCCATCATCCATGATGATGACACAGCGGGTCTTTCTGCCATAGGTGGCATCCACCAGCGTTCCCTTTTCCTTGGCATCCTGAATGATTCGCTTTACAGGGGCGGAATCGGGGCTGATGATGGCGATGACACGATTTGCGGAAACCACATTGCCATAACCAATGTTCAAAAAATGCAATTTATCCATAACGAATCCTCTCTCATAATGGGTTATTCCAAATTCTGAATCTGTTCTCTGATCTTTTCAATCTCACTTTTCAATTCGATGGTTGCTTTTACGATCTGGATATCGTTAGCTTTGGAAGCGATGGTGTTGGATTCTCTGTTCATTTCCTGGATCAGGAAATCCAGCTTTCTGCCCACCTGACCGCCGCCTTCCAGAATATCCTTCAGCTGCACCAGATGGCTTTCCAGTCTGGTCACTTCTTCATCCACACAGCCTCTGTCTGCAAAAATGGCAACCTCTGTTGCAATTCTCTGAGGGTCCACATCTACACTGCCCAACAGATCTTTCAGTCTGTTGTTCAGCTTTTCCTGATATTCCACAACCACCAGAGGAGAACGTTCCTTCACTTCTGCCACCAGTGTTTTGATCCGTTCGCCCTTCAGCAGGATATCCTTTTTCAGGTTTTCCCCTTCCACGGTTCTCATAGCAACGAATTTTTCCACTGCTTCATCCAATGCAGGCGCCAGCGCTTCCCAGATGACTGCTTCTTCCTGCTGCGCTTTTTCCACTGTGATCACATCAGGGAATTTTGCTGCCAGTTCCAGCTTATTGCCGCCGGTCAGGCCAAATTTTTCTTCCAGCAGGTTCAGTTTCTCGATATAGGCTGCTGCCAGTGTTTCATTCAGTTTCACATCCACATCATCTGCGGAGAAGGTTTCAAAGCTGATGTAAACATCGGTCTTACCGCGAAATACATCCCGCATGATTCTTTTTTTGATCTTATCTTCCAGACTTGCCAGAGAACGGGGCAGTTTGATGGTCATATCGTTGTAACGATGGTTCACGGATTTCATTTCCACCGTGAATTTACGTTCTTCTGCGATATGCTCGCCTCGTCCGTAGCCAGTCATGCTTCTTACGCTTGCATTCATGTTTCTATTCCTTTCTGTTACGCGTTCAAAAATCGTTGTTTCATTATACATAAGGCAATGGCAAATAGCAAGGAAAATGGCAAATTGTATCCACTATTTTTAATCTAATTTTAATGTTTGCCCATTTCCTGTATCTCTGACAAAACAGATGCAAAAATATTTTTAATATGTTAAAATAAAATATTATATGTAAAATCAAAGGAGGTGTCCTTTATGGCACTGGACGGCATCACAACATCTGCCATCGTATCCGAACTCAAATCCGCTCTCGTAGGAGGGCGTATCGATAAGATCCATCAGCCTGTGTCTGACGAGATCCGTATGACCATCCGTGGCTTAGGCAGCGGCGCAAAGAAAGTCATTATTTCCGCAAACTCTGCCCATCCCCGTATCCATCTGACAGAAAGCACTAGGGAAAACCCTATGACAGCCCCCTTGTTCTGCATGGTCATGCGAAAACATATCGCCGGCGGCAAAATCGTAGATATCTGCCAGCCCAATTTCGAGCGTATCATCATCCTTCGGGTGGAATCCGCTAATGAAATGGGCGATATCACAACCAAAAACCTGATTTTAGAAATCATGGGCAAGCACAGTAACCTGATCCTGACCGATGAAAACGGTAAAATTCTGGACTCCATCAAACGTGTCACCCATGAAAAAAGCTCTGTCCGAGAGGTTCTGCCCGGCAAGGAATATGTTTTCCCCCCTTCTCAGGATAAGAAAAATCCCCTGGAAGCAGAACGGGGCGATTTTCTCTTTTCCCTGCATCTGCAGGAGGGCAGAAAGCTGCAGGAATTTATTTACCAGACCTATACTGGCATCAGTCCCATCATGGCAGGGGAAATCTGCTCTCGTGCAGGCTTGGATTCCTCCAATTCCTGCCAGGAAACCACTATTGAAGAAGGGGAAAAGCTTTACGATGCCTTCGACAAAACCATGGCAGAGATCAAATCTGCTGTCTATCAGCCTGCCATCTATTATCAGAAGGAAAACAACCGTATCGTGGATTTTGCCGTACTGGAAATGACCCAATTCTCCGGTCTGCAGAAAAAATCCTTCGATTCTGTCTCCGCCCTGCTGGAAGGCTTCTATCAGGAACGGGACAATGCAGCCCATATCCGCCAGAAAGCCCATGATATGCGCAGACTGGTCATGAGCAATATCGAACGCTGTGTAAAGAAAAAGGAAATTCAGCTGAAAACCCGCAGAGAAACCAAGGGTATGGACATGTGGAAGAAAAAAGGCGAACTCCTGACTGCCAATATCTATGCTGTTCCCCAGGGCGTGACTACCTTCAAGACCATCGATT
Source organism: [Eubacterium] saphenum (assembly GCA_945912105.1). GTDB lineage: Bacteria > Bacillota > Clostridia > Lachnospirales > Anaerotignaceae > Anaerotignum_A. Next base: position 37,707 of record CAMEBC010000013.1, read on the forward strand.
ATTATGAAGCGGACATGCCGGAAATCGAAATTGCCATCGACCCTGCAAAAACCCCTGCGGAAAATGCCCAGAAATATTTCAGCAAGTATAACAAGGCAAAGCGTACCCTTGCCGCTCTGGAAATTCAGGAAAAGCAGAACAATGAAGAACTGGTCTATCTGGAAAGCGTCCTGAACGCATTGGAAAATGCCAAGGATGATGCAGACCTTTCCGAAATCCGTACCGAACTGGCGGAAAGCGGCTTCATCCGCAGACAGGTGCAAAAAAAAGGTTCGCAAAAGCCAAAGAAATCCAAGCCTCTGCATTATGTCTCTTCCGATGGATATGATATTTTTGTAGGCAAGAGCAATCTGCAGAATGACGAGCTGACCCTGCGCATGGCAGAGCCTACCGATATTTGGATGCACACCAAGGATATCCCCGGTTCCCATGTCATCATCCGCACCAACGGTCAAAGTGAGTTGCCCGAAGCCACCATGGAGGAAGCAGCCAATCTGGCAGCCTTCTACAGCAAGGCAAAAAACAGCAGTATGGTGCCTGTAGATTATACCCAGCGGAAAAATATCAAGAAACCCAACGGTGCCAAGCCCGGTATGGTCATCTATCTGACCAACCGCACCATCTATATCACCCCCGATGAAAACCGGGTGAACCAAATGAAAACAGAGTAATCTCTCTTCATTTTTTGTATGGCCTACAATTTTGAAATTGTATTCAGATCTTCTCCATGCTATGCTAAATAAAACGAGGTCGTCTTATGCAAAATGATATCTCAAAAGAATTTACATTATCATCCTTGATAAAATTCACCCTGCCCACCATCATCATGCTAGTGTTTGTGGCAACTTATACCATCGTAGACGGCATTTTTGTTTCCCGCTTTGTAGGGACCACCGCCCTTTCTGCCATCAATATCGTCTTTCCCCTCATCAACATCCTGATCGGGCTGGGCATCATGCTGGGGACAGGCGGCTCCGCCATCATCGGGCGCAAATTGGGTGAAGGAAAAGAAGAGGAAGCCCGCAGTGCTTTCACCCTCATTATAGCCTTTGGTATCATAGTCAGTCTGGTGATTTCTGTCCTTTGCTTCCTGTTTATACGCCCCCTATCCCTCTTTTTAGGGGCCGATGAAAACCTGCTGCCCTATTGTATGGATTACGGCAGAGTCATGATGGCGTTTTACACCGTTTCTGTTATCCAGACCATGTTCCAGACCCTTTTCATCACCGCAGGCAAACCCAATCTGGGGCTGTGGCTGAGTGTAGCAGCGGGGCTGTCCAATATCCTTTTCGACTATATCTTCATCGCCCAAATGGATATGGGCATCGTCGGGGCAGCCTGGGGCACTGTCAGCGGCTTTATCGTTGGCGGCATCCCTGCATTGTTCTATTTTGCCAAGCCAAGGACAGTGCTCTATTTCGTAAAGCCCAAATGGAACGGAAAGACCATCACCCACACCATGCTGAATGGTTCTTCGGAAATGGTGACCTCCGGTGCCATGGCTGTGACCACCTTCCTGTTCAATCTTGCGATGATGGAACTGCTAGGGGAAGACGGCGTTGCCGCCATTACCATTGTATTATATGCCCAGTTCTTATTTTCTTCGGCATATCTGGGCTTTGCCAGCGGCGCAGCCCCTGTCTTCAGCTACAATTACGGCAACCGCAATATTCCTCAGCTGAAACGTCTCTTCAAAATGTGCCTCGGCATCATTTTGATCTCCTCTGTGGTGTGCTTCGGCTTTTCCTATCTGATGGCAGTGCCCACCATAGCCATTTTTACGCCGCAGGAAAGCAACACATACGCTATCACTCTCTATGGCTATAAGATCTTCGTCTGGAACTTCCTCTTCGCAGGCATCAACATCTTCGCTTCCTCCTTCTTTACGGCATTGTCCAACGGGAAGGTGTCGGCGATGATTTCCTTCCTGCGTACCTTCGTTTTCGTAACCGGAAGCATCCTTCTCCTGCCGAGGTTCCTGGGTATCGACGGCATCTGGCTTGCCATCCCCGTAGCGGAAGCCATTACCGTCCTCATCGCCGTATTTTTCCTGGCAGTGAACCGCAAATATTACCATTATTTCTAAAATTCAAAAGCAAAAGGAGCGATTTTTATGGCAAAAACCTTACGCTATGCAGTCAAGCACAGCTTCCCCATCTTCATCAGCTTCATCCCCGTAGGTCTGGCCTATGGGGTTCTGATGCAGAATGTGGGCTACAATTTTCTCTGGACAGGCGCCTGCAGCCTTTTCGTAATGGCAGGTTCTCTGCAATATCTGATGGTGAGCTTTTTCGCCGGCGGTGTTTCTCTGGCAACCGTGGCGATTATGGCACTGCTGCTCAATAGCCGCCATATCTTCTACGGTCTGTCCTTCATCGAAAAATTCCGTTCCTTTGGCTTCTGGAAATATTTTCTTATCTATTCCCTGACAGATGAAAACTATTCCCTCCACTGCTCCCATGATTTCGATGATGATATCGATGAAAAATGGGCCTATGTGCTGACAGCCCTGATGTCCATCCTGTACTGGGTTGTCCTGAGCATCCTTGGTGCCCTCATTGGGACATTGATCCCCTTTGATACCACAGGCATCGATTTTGCCCTGACGGCTTTGTTCATCGTCATCCTGATCGAGCAGATGTCCGGCGCAGATAACCGTCTGCCCGCTCTGCTGGCCTTCGTTTCCAGCATCGTCTGTCTCATCCTCTTCGGGCCTTCCAATTTCATCCTGCCTTCTCTGGTCATCACAGTAGCCCTGCTGACCATCCTGAGAAGCCGAATCGAACCCCAAAATACAAAAAAGGAGGAAAGCTAAATGGTACTTTCTACAACACAATCCATCCTCATCATCGCAGTCTGCGCCCTCTGCACCTTTGCAGAACGCGCCCTGCCTTTCCTCCTCTTCCGTGGGAAAGAAGTGCCCGAGATCGTCCGCTATCTGGGTCGGGTCCTTCCCATGGCCATCATGGCAACCCTGGTCATGTACTGCCTGAAAGGCATTACCTTTTCCTCTGCGGCAGGCTTTGCGCCTCCTCTGATCGCCTCCGCCCTGACAGCTCTCTTACATATCTGGAAAAGAAACACCATGCTCAGCATCTTCGGCGGCACCGTCTGCTATATGCTTCTGGTACAGATCGTCTTTTAAACGAAAATAACCCTATGGAATGATTCCATAGGGTTTTATTTTTTCTCAATTTTAGATTTCTGTTTCCACAACGGGTGTTTCTGCTTCTTCCGCTGCAGGAACTTCCAATGCCGCCAGACCATAATGTTCCCGCACCTGATTTTCGATTTCTGCACACATATCCGGATTATCTCTCAGGAACTGCTTTGCATTTTCCCGTCCCTGTCCAATACGTGTTTCCTTATAGGCATACCATGCACCGCTCTTGTTTACGATATCCACATCTGCCGCCAGGTCCAGAATATCCCCTTCTCTGGAAATGCCTTTGCCGTAGATGATATCGAATTCCGCTGTTTTGAAGGGAGGTGCCACTTTGTTTTTGGCGATCTTCACCTTGACACGGTTGCCCACGATCTCCGTTCCCTGTTTCAGCACATCTGATTTTCTGATCTCCATACGGATGGAAGAATAGAATTTCAGGGCACGGCCGCCTGTGGTCGTTTCGGGGTTACCAAATGTCACACCAATTTTTTCACGGAGCTGGTTGATGAAAACAACAGTACAGTTGGATTTGTTTGTGATACCTGTCAGTTTTCTCAGAGCCTGGCTCATCAGTCTTGCCTGCAGACCCATGTGGGAATCGCCCATTTCCCCTTCGATCTCCGCCCGGGGCACCAGAGCCGCTACAGAGTCCACAATGACAATATCGATGGCACCGCTGCGTACCATGGTTTCCGCAATTTCCAGTGCCTGTTCGCCATCGTCAGGCTGAGAGATATACAGGTTGTCGATATCTACCCCCAAAGCCTTTGCGTATGTGGGGTCCATGGCATGTTCCGCGTCTACATAACCGGCAATGCCGCCCCGCTTCTGCACTTCCGCAACCATGTGCAGGGCTACTGTGGTCTTACCGGAGGATTCAGGGCCATATACTTCCACGATCCTGCCCTTGGGCACACCGCCGACCCCCAGCGCCAAGTCCAGGCTCAGGGAACCGGAAGGAACCACTTCCACAGCCATTCTTGCGCTGTCGTCCCCTAATTTCATGACCGCGCCTTTGCCAAACTGCTTTTCGATCTGGCTCAGAGCTGCATCCAGAGCCTTCTGCTTATCTTCAAATTTTGCATCTTCTTTCTGCGCTTTTGCTGCCATTTTATTTCCACCTTTCCAATGCTAAGGAATATTTTTTTATTTCAGGACCTCTTCTAACGAGAACTTCTGTTCTCATTCTATTCGATTTCATACCCCTTGTCAATACTTATTTTCCTTCCTTTGCAGGCTGCTCCGCCAGTGCCATTGCGGCAAAAATAATGATACAGCCCAAATATCCCCGCAGGCTCATACGTTCGCCATAAAGGAGAGCGGAAAACACCGCCGCGAAAATGGATTCCGAAGTAATGATGATTGCTGCCTTGTTGGGGGAAGTGATCTGCTGTCCCGCCGACTGCAACGCAAAATACGCCGCTGTGCAAAATGCCCCAAGGAAGAAGAAATTCCCAAAAGCAGGCAATGTCAGTGGGGGCATATCCCATCCCGTAAACGTCACGATGACCGCCGTCACCAGCAATGTGAAAAGGTTTTCCGCCACAGCAATATGAACCGCATCACACCCCTCGGTGATATTTCCCAAAAACGCCATCTGCAGGGAAAAAGCCACTGCCGCCAGCAGGGAAAGCCCCGCCCCCAAATCGATGCGAAACTCTGCCGTCAGGGATAAGCAGGAAACCCCCACCAACGTCATCACCGCCGCAATGAAACAGTTTCGGCTGGGCTTCTGCTTGAATACGCCCCAGCAGATGAAAGGCACAATAACCGCAGGAATATTCACCAGAAATGCATTGACGGAAGGGGTGGTATATTGCAGCCCCACCGTCATCAGCAGGAACATGGCCGCCAGCAGCACGCCTAAAATGCCGCCTACCTTCCATTCCCGTTTGGTGATCTTTTTCAGCCTCTTATGATACACCATGCACATGCAGATGGAAGCCATCAGAAATCGCCCGAAGATCACCTGAAAGGGATCATAGCCCCAATCCAACAAATATTTTAAACAGATGAAACCGCCGCCGCCAATAAAAGCCGCCAGCAGCAACATCCAGTCCCCCTTATTCTTCATCCAGCATCGCCTTTCTCAGCCAGTTCAGGGCTGTATAAGTGGCACGTTCCCGAATCTTATCCCGTTTGCCCACGAAATGATGCTCCTGTACTTCTGTTTTTCCCTTGTAAGAAAGACCAATATATACCAGACCCACAGGCTTTTCTTCGCTGCCGCCATCGGGGCCCGCAATGCCTGTTGTGGCAATGCCAATATCCGCACCGCTGGTTCTTGCAATGCCTTCTGCCATTTCCCGTGCCGTTTCTTCGCTGACCGCAGTGTATTTTTCCAGGGTCTCTGCTTTTACGCCCAGTCGGCGCATTTTCGCATCGTTGGAATAGGTCACACACCCCTCAATCAATGCGGCAGAAATACCGGGATATTCCACCAGTCGGGAGGCGATCATCCCCCCTGTACAGGATTCTGCCACGGCAACAGTCAATTTTCTTTCCAGCAGCATTTCTGCCACCACCGTTTCCATGTCTGTTTCGCCCTCCGCATAAACAGCATTCCCCAGCCGTTCCTTCAGGGCCGCCGCTACAGGGTCGATCAGCTTATTTGCTTCCGCTTCATCCTTCGCTTTTGCCGTAATCCGCAGGATAGCCTCCCCGTCTTTTGCATAGGGGGCGATGGTGGGGTTTGTCTGGGCATCAATGATATCCTTTACCCTGTCCTCCATGGCACTTTCCCCTACGCCTGCCACCCGCAGGATACGGGAAACAAAGGTAAATTCCTGTTTCTTCGCCAGATAAGGCTTCACCTGATTGCGGAACATGGGGATGGTTTCCTTAGGAGGGCCGGGCAGCATCACGATCATCTTGCCGTTCTTTTCCATGATGATGCCGGGGGCTGTGCCGTTGTCGTTATACAAAACAGTGCAGTTGTTTTCGGGAACCATAGCCTGTTTCACGTTGTTCTGGGTCATGGTTCTGCCGGTACGGTCAAAATATTTTTTGATACGTCCCAAGGCTCTTTCGTCCAATACCAGTTTTTCCCCGAAATATTCTGCCGCCGTTTCCTTTGTCAGGTCATCCTCCGTAGGACCAAGTCCCCCTGTGGTGATGATAAGATCTGCCCGGTCAAAGGCATGAAAAATGGTATCCTTCAGCCGTTTGGGGTTGTCCCCCACTACCGTCTGATAATAGACCTCAATGCCCAGGTTCGCCAGTTCCTGGGCCAAAAACTGAGCATTTGTGTTCAAAATATCGCCTAACAGCAGTTCTGTACCAACTGCCATGATCTCTGCTTTCATTCTGTTTCCTCCTTTGGAAAATTTCTTACATATCATTTCTATTGTATCTTTTTATTGAAGCATTTCCAACCTTTTTTCCATAAAAAATGGTCTTAGATCCTTTCGAACCTAAGACCCATGGGTGCAAAGGGCATCGCAGCCTTTTTTCCCAGCTTAACCGTGGAGCACCTGTTTGTTTTTGATCATATAATCTGCACCGGAGAAAATGGTGAAGAACACAGCCAGTGCCACCAGAATATTTTCCACCACAGGCATGCAGCTAAAGGGCAGCTGCAGCAGCACCACAGGAATCATGATCATCTGTGTGGTGGTTTTCACCTTACCCCACCAGCTTGCCGCCATGACGATATTCGCTTCCATGGCCAGGGTACGGAAGCCTGTGATGGCAAATTCTCTTGCCAAAATGATGATGACTACCCATGCCGCCAAGTCCTCCAGGGCAACCATGGAAACCAATGCAGACATCACCAAAAGCTTATCCGCCAGAGGGTCCATAAATTTCCCAAAGTTGGAAACCAGATTATACTTTCTGGCGATCTTGCCATCCAGCATATCCGTCAGGGATGCCACAATAAAAATCACAACAGCAACATATCTATTTACAGGTTCCGGTGCCAAAAACAGCACCACCAAAAAAATCGGAATCATGAATACTCTGAGCAGTGTCAGCTTATTCGGCAGATTCATTTCCATAAACCACATCTCCCATCAAATCATAATCGCCTGCTTCGCGAATCCTTACTGTTACAAAATCACCGGAATACAATTCTTCCTCAGAAGAAACGAACACCAGCCCATCGATATCAGGGGCATCTCTTCTGGTTCTGCCGCAGAAGATAGCTTCTTCCGGCAGCTTGCCTTCGATCAGCACTTCCATTTCTTTCCCCACTTCTGCTTCACAAAGGGAAGCCGCAATGGATTTCTGCAGATCCATGATGATATCTCTGCGTTCTTCCTTCAATTCATCATCGATCTGGTTTTCCATTCTTGCTGCCGCTGTGCCTTCCTCCTGAGAATAGGAGAACACACCCAAGCGGTCGAATCGCATTTCCTGCACAAACTGCATCAAATCTGCAAATTCTTCTTCACTTTCGCCAGGGAAACCAACGATCAACGTTGTTCGGATGGCAATATCCGGCATAGCCGCCCGCAGTTTTGCCACTTTTTCACGAATCAATGCCTGACTGCTCTTTCTGCCCATGCGTTTCAGCACTGCATCATTGCCATGCTGAATGGGCATATCGATATAATGACAAACTTTTTCACAAACCGCCATAGCCTCGATGGTTTCTTCTGTCAGTGTTTCAGGATAGCAATACAGTAAGCGAATCCACTCGATGCCCTCGATGGCATTCAGCTGTTTCAGCAGTTCGTGGAGCATAGGCTTGCCATAAAGGTCTCTGCCGTAAATAGAAGTATCCTGGGCCACAATGACGATTTCCTTTACGCCCTGCTGGGCCAACAGTGTTGCTTCCTCCACCAGACTTTCCAGTTTTCTGCTGCGGTGTTTGCCTCTCATTTTAGGGATCACGCAGTAAGTACAATGGTTGTCGCAGCCTTCAGAAATTTTCAGATATGCAAAATAAGGTGCTGTGGAAAGGACACGCAGTTTGCCGTTTTCATCCTGCATCGCCAGATCGATGCTTTCCAGATGTTTCACCTGCTGTTTGCCGGCAAGGATTTCATCTGCCACTTCTGCAATGGATTCATAGGCAGTGGTGCCAACGATGGCATCTACTTCGGGCAGTTCATCGAAAAATTCTGCTTCGAAACGCTGACCCAGACAGCCAGCCACGATCAAACCTTTGCAGTTGCCCACTTCAGGGTCTTTGTACTGCGCCATTTCCAGAATGGTTTCAATGCTTTCTTCCAGTGCATCCTTGATGAAGCAGCAGGTATTCACCACGATGATGTCTGCTTCCGCTTCATCCGCTACCGCTGTGTAGCCGTTTTTCTGCAGGATCCCCAGCATCACTTCACTATCAACTCTATTTTTATCGCACCCCAGAGAGGTGAATGCGATCTTCTTATTCATTGTATTCCTCCTTCAAACTATCAAAGGGATAGCAATATTTTCACATCATAGTATTTTACTACAAATGCAGAGAAATTGCTATATTTCCGCAAAAATCTTTTCAGGTTCTTTCTGCCAAAAGAAAAAGTCCTCTCTTGAGGACTTTTATGATTATTCTTCTGTTTCGTAGTTTTGCAGGAACCATTCCAACTGGTCAGTCATCTGTGTTTTACTTCCTTCTGCGATCATATAGCAATCTCCTCTAAACACAATTTCTCCATTCTTCCAGAAATTGATGATTTCACATCTGCCTACTTCTTCGCTATCAAACTGCAACTCCATCGTATACGGATATTCTTCATCGGAATGTAGTTTTTCCCAAGGCAGCGCTTTTCGGATTTTCAATTCATCAATGTCTTTCACCAGCTTTTCCACAGGCTCTATATCCCTGATATCTACTCCATACACATAACCTGTTTGATTTTTTACTTCGATTGTCTGAATCTTACAATAGATAAAGTTTTCCAGTGAAATCTCACCTTTTTGCGATAAGGGACTGCTGAAAAAATGACCTGCAAACCATATTATCAGCACAACAAGCAGAAAAAACACAAATCTCTTTAATTTCTTCATACCATCTCCCCCTTCCTCTTAATATAAAAATACCCTTGATCTCTTTCGAAATCAAGGGTATAAATCTTAAGATTTTCTTACATCAGACCATTCTGAATTTTTGCGGCTGTGTTACAGTTTTTCATCAGCATAGCGATGGTCATAGGGCCAACGCCGCCGGGCACGGGAGTGATCGCCCCTGCCACTTCTTTCACGTTCTCAAAGTCCACGTCGCCGCACAGTTTGCCTTCGGCGTTGCGATTCATACCGACGTCAATGATGATCGCACCTTCTTTTACCATATCCGCCGTTACTGTGTCCACCTTGCCTGTTGCGCTGACAATGATATCTGCCCCCCGACAGATGCCCGCCAGATCTCTTGTTTTGGAATGGCAAATGGTAACAGTCCCGTTCTCCTGCATCAACAGCATTGCCACAGGCTTGCCTACGATATTGCTTCTGCCAATCACAACACAATTTTTCCCTTCGATGGAATGACCGCTGCGTTTGATCAGTTCAATGATGCCCGCAGGGGTACAGGGCAGAAATCCCTTGCCGCCTGTGTGGAGATAGCCCACGTTTACGGGATGGAAACAGTCCACATCCTTCTTAGGGTCGATGGCCATGATGACTTTTCTGTCATCGATATGCTTGGGCACGGGCATTTGCACCAGAATGCCATGGATGCTCTGATCTGCGTTCAGCTCATCGATCAGCTGCAGCAGTTCTTCCTCTGTTGTCTCCCCAGACAACACATGAGAAACGGACTTAATGCCGACAGCTTCGCATGCCTTTTTCTTATTGTTCACATATACCTGAGAAGCGGAATCATCCCCAACCAATACAACAGCCAGGCAGGGTTCAATGCCCTTTGCCTTCAGTTCTGCTGCTTCTTCTGCCGCTTCTGCCTTGATCTGTGCAGAGATCAGTTTGCCATCAATCAATTGTGCTTTCATCTCATTTTACTCCTTTGTTTATCAGAACAGCCCCACGATGTTGCCGTCTTCGTCAATGTCGATATTCAGTGCTGCAGGTTTCTTAGGCAGACCGGGCATTGTCATAACATCGCCCAGCAGCACTACGATAAAGCCTGCGCCAGCGGAAATGCGAATTTCTTTTACAGTTACTTCAAAGCCCTCGGGACGCCCCAATACCTTGGGATCATCAGACAGGGAGTACTGTGTTTTTGCGATACATACAGGGAAATGGTTGAAGCCCAGCTTATCGATCTGCGCCAGTGTTTTCTTTGCTGCTGCAGAGAAGTTTACTGTGCCTGCACCATAGATTTCTTTACATACTTTGTTTACTTTTTCAACGATTGTCAGATCGTCTTCATACAGGTAGTGGAAATTGCTTTCCTTTGTTTCCAGTGTTTCCAGAACCTTTTCAGCCAGAGCCTTGCCGCCTTCGCCGCCTTCTGCCCAAACCTTTGCTACTGCGAAAGTTGCGCCCATTGCTTCGCAGCGTTCTTTTACATAAGCAACTTCTGCATCTGTATCCGCTACGAAATGGTTCAGTGTTACCACAACGGGAACACCGTATTTCTGGATATTTTCAATGTGTTTTTCCAGGTTTACGAAGCCTTTTGCCAGGGCATCCAGATTTTCATTGCTCAGGTCAGCCTTGGGCACGCCGCCGTTGTATTTCAATGCACGTACCGTTGCAACCAGAACAACTGCATCGGGTTTCAGACCAGCCTTACGGCATTTGATATCGAAGAATTTTTCAGCACCCAGGTCTGCGCCGAAGCCTGCTTCTGTTACAACATAGTCCGCAATCTTCATGGCTGTTTTTGTTGCTTTTACAGAGTTGCAGCCGTGCGCAATATTTGCGAAGGGACCGCCGTGGATGATCGCCAGTGTGTTTTCCAGTGTCTGTACCACGTTGGGCTGCAGAGCGTCTTTCAGCAGAACTGTCATTGCGCCGTCAGCGCCGATCATTTTTGCGGTTACGGGTTCGTCGTCATAAGTATAGCCAATGATGATCTGACCCAGCATTTCTTTCAGCTGTTTCAGGTCGTTTGCCAGACAGAAAATAGCCATGATTTCGGAAGCTACTGTGATCTGGAAAGCATCTTCTCTGGGTACGCCGTTTACTTTGCCGCCCAGGCCGGAAATTACGTTTCTCAGCTGTCTGTCGTTCAGGTCAACGCAGCGTTTCCATACGATCTTTCTGGGGTCGATGTTCAGTTCATTGCCCTGCTGAATGTGGTTGTCTACCATAGAAGCCAGCAGATTGTTTGCTGTTGTAATGGCATGCAGGTCACCTGTGAAGTGCAGGTTGATATCTTCCATGGGAACTACCTGTGCATAACCGCCGCCGGCAGCGCCGCCCTTTACGCCCATGCAGGGACCCAAAGAGGGTTCACGCAGACAGGTGATAGCGTTTTTGCCCATTTTCTGCAGTGCCTGTGTCAGACCGATGGTAACTGTTGTTTTGCCTTCGCCTGCGGGTGTGGGGTTTACAGCTGTTACCAGGATCAGTTTTGCATCGGGGTTGTCTTTGATTTCGTTGTAGTATTTGTCGCTGATTTTACCTTTGTATTTACCATAGCAATCCACGTATTCTTCGGGGATGCCTGCTTTTTCAGCAACTTTCAGGATATGTTCCATTTTGCATTCCTGTGCGATCTGTAAGTCTGTCTTAAACATTCAAAAAACTCCTCTCCGTTGATGAATCTTCACCATTTACATAACTGGTTACCTTTGGCCTCGATCGTGTCCTTTTCTTTGCAAAAGAAAAAGCCCACAATCCAAGCATCATCGCCCAGACGGTCGGCATTCGAATCGTCATACTCCCATGTGGTTCCTTCCACTTCCGTCAGTCATATGACCCTATGTTGATGGTACTATACTTGTCCCATTTTGTCAACGTTCATTTCGCACAAAAAAAGCCTGAATGTTTTTTACATTCAGACTTTTCCTTGTTTACATCTCTTCCGGAACAGAGCCGGTCATTTCTTCCCACTCAGATTTTGTGATGAGGACTTTTCTCGGCTTGCTGCCCTCTTCCGGGCCAACGATGCCGTGCCGTTCCAAATCATCCATCAGCCTTGCCGCCCGGTTATAGCCAATGCGGAACTGCCGCTGCAGCATGGAAACGGATGCCTTTTCCTTTTCCAAAATCAGATCCACCGCCTGACCGAAAAATTCATCGGAATCCTCCACGGCACCGCCGCCGGCTTTTCCTGCGGAGGTGATCTGGTCGATGGTTTCCTGGGTATAATAAGGCTTGCTGCTCTTCTTCAGGAAATCCACGATAGCCTCTACCTCCTGATCGGTAACGAAAGCCCCCTGCAGACGGGAAGGCTTGCTCTGCCCGGAAGGATAGAACAGCATGTCGCCCTTGCCCAACAGCTTTTCCGCACCCACCATATCCAGAATGGTTCGGGAATCGATACCGGAGGATACGGCAAAGGCCAGTCTGGAAGGAATATTTGCCTTGATGACACCGGTGATGACATCCACGGAGGGACGCTGGGTAGCAATGATCAGGTGCATCCCCGCCGCACGGGCCATCTGTGCCAGTCGGCAGATAGCGTCTTCCACTTCCCCGGGTGCCGCCATCATCAGGTCGGCCAATTCATCGATAATAATAACGATCTGGGGCATTTTGCCCTTTTCGTCGCCCTTTTCTTCCATCATTTTATTGAAGCCCTTGATATCACGCACACCATGGGCTGCAAAATCATTATATCTCTGGAGCATCTCCCGCACTGCCCAGTTCAGGGCAGAGGATGCCTTTTTGGGGTCTGTCACAACAGGGATCAGCAGATGAGGAATCCCATTATATACGCTCAGTTCAACTACCTTCGGGTCAACCAGCAGCAGTTTGACCTCCTTGGGGTCAGCCTTATACAAAATACTCGTGATCAGGGTATTGATACATACGCTCTTCCCGCTGCCTGTGGCGCCCGCGATCAGCAGGTGAGGCATTTTAGCGATATCTGTCACTATGGGATTGCCCGCGATATCCTGCCCCAATGCGAAGGCCAACTTGGAAGGATGCTCTTTAAAGGCATCGCTTTCCAGCAAGGTTCTCATGTAAACAGATTGTGTTTCCTTATTGGGCACTTCAATACCCACCGCCGCCTTGCCGGGGATAGGCGCTTCGATACGGATGCCGCTGGCAGCCAGATTCAGAGCGATATCATCTGCCAGATTGACGATCTTGCTGACCTTTACCCCCTGACTGGGAGAAAGCTCATATCTGGTGACCGTAGGGCCTTTGCTGATCTGGATGACCTTGGCATCCACGCCAAAGCTCTTTAATGTAGTCTCCAGTTTTCTTGCATTTTCGATCATTTCGGAGCGGTTGCCACCGCTGCCTGTCTGGGGGTCCTTTCCCAGCAATTCAATGGGAGGATAGATATAAGGCTTTTCCTCTTCCACAGGCTCTGCGGGGATTTCCACCGATCCCTTCTCCTCTTTTGCTTCCGCCGCTTCTGTTTCCGCTTCTATTTCTTCCACAGTCTTTTCCGCAGGTGTTTCTTCCATCATTTCTTCCGCAACGATAGGAATTTCCTCTGCAGCAGGTTCAATCTCCTTGCCCATATCTTCCTCGGGCAGGATATCAATGATCGGGCTGTCATCTGTTTTCGGCTTTTCAGCGAAGATTTCTTCGATCAGCGCATCCCCATCTTCCAGGCCAACCCCCTGCACCACGGGTTCCTCCTGCTTCTCCGGCAGGATCACAGGCTCTTTCGCCTTTGTCCCGGGAATGATATCCCCCACCTTGGCTTTTACCGTTTCCCGCAGGGTGGAAGCCGCCATTTGGGAAGCTGCCGCCTTCACTGCATCTTTTTTCAGTTCTGCTTCCTCTTTATTTTCCTTTACAAAATCGAAAATAGGCTCCCGCTTTTTCGGTTCCAATATCATAGGCTTTTTACGGAATACCGTTTCCTGCACATAAGGCGTTTCCTCGCCCTCGCCCTCCTGCAGTTCAATATTGAAATCCTCCCGGGACATTTTTTTGCGGCGTTCTTCTTTCTTCGCCAGCCGTTCCGCTTCGATCAGCTCCTGCTGACGGATCCGTTCCGCTTTATTTTTGATCTTTTCGTTCTTTACCTTTCTTCTTGCCTTCCGATGGGCATTGGCATCCCCAATGGCATGAAAGAAGGATTTGCCCGTTGCCATGACGATAGAAATGATCCCCAATGCCAACAGGATGATGGCACTGCCCAACACATCCAGGGAACGATACAATGCACCGCCCAGCAGACCGCCAAATAAGCCGCCGTTGCTGAAAGCCCCTTCCCCATACAGCACGCCGCAGCGTTTCAGGAAGCCTACGCCTTCCGCCGCTTTCACAGGGTTGATGATCTGCGCCGCCGAAGCCACTGTCAGCAAAAACAATGCCGCACCGCAGGCCCGCACCAGGGGATATCTCTTTTCCTCATCGGCCAGCATCCAGATGCAGTAAACTATCACAAATACAGGCAGCAAAATGCCGCCGAAGCCAAGAATGCCTTTGAAAAAGCTGCTGATGAGCCCGCCGATGATGCCCATTTTATCTGTCAAAAGGCTCACGAATACCACGATAGACACCACAATGATCAACAGCAGGATGATCTCATCCAATATGCTGTCCCCAAAACGTGCCGGCTGTGCCGTCACCTTTGTCGTCTCTTTTTTCGCAGCAGGTTCTGCTTTTTTTGCTCCACTTTTCCCACCGCTTTTTGCACCAGTCTTTGCAGTGGAAGTCGTCTTTTTCACCGTCGGTGCTTTTCCAGTGGTTTTGGCAGTTCTTTTGCTATTTTTTTGTTCCGCCAAATTTCTCACCTCATCTATTTTCATATCATAAGATAAAATTTTCTAGACTTTTATCATACCATAAAATGCTTTTTCAAGCAAATATACCTTGGTTTCCATAAAAAACCAAGGTATATGTAAGCTTCATTCTTTCGACCGCAGCGACAAAGCCACTACCGTGCCCAAAATCAGCACAAAGCCTGCCAGATCCATCATCTGGAAAGCTGCGCCGAGGAACACCAGAGAAACGATAACAGCCGTAATGGGTTCTACCATCCCCAGCAGGCTGCCCATGAAAGGTCCCACAAGGCTAACCCCCTTCAAATATAAAGAAAATGCCACTGCCGTGCCGATGACAACGACCCCTGCCGTTGCCAAAATCGTTTCCATATCATAGACTACAGCATATCTCCAAGGGCGCACGAGGATGACCATAGCCACCCCAGCGATGAACATGGCATAGCCAACGACGGCATATACTCCATATTTCCGCAGCAGATCCCCGGAAAGCAGGTTATAGGCTGCCGCACTGGCTGCCGCCCCCAAGCCGAAAAGCAGTGCCAATGTGGTAATGCTCATGCTGTGGATATCCCCGTGAGTACTCAGCAGAAATACTCCAAAAAGCGCACAGATGATGGCCCCTGTTTCCAGTTTGCGGGGCAGTCGTTTTTCTTTCATGCAAACGATGCCCAAAATGATCACAGGCGCTAAAGACTGCAGCACCGTCGCCGTACCTGCATTGGAATGTTGGATGGCAGCAAAATAAGTATACTGACAAGTCAGCATCCCGCCGATGGCAAAGATCAGCAATCGTTTTTTATCCGCAGGTTCTTTCCAAACATCTCCCATTTTCTTTTTCGTCAAAATCAGTCCCAGCAAAATCAGCAGCACGCCTGCAAAAACCAGACGCACCGTTACCAGCCATTCCGCCGTGATGCCCTTTTCCTGAAATAAATATTGCCCAAAGCAGCCAAAGAGCCCCCAACACATGCCGCCCGCAAGGGTATAGCAGATGCCGACGGTCCGTTTGTCTTTTGTTTGTTCCATTTTTTTCACCTCAAAGAGTAGGATAATATATTTTCCGGTTTTTTTCAACAAAAGAAATGGGCTTGGACGATCCTCCAAACCCAAATCCTTTATTTTATTTTGTTCCCTTGACCCAATACAGCACTGCATCCCGCAAAAATGCAGCACAGCCTTCCACCTCTTTGTCATAATAGGCCTGAAAGCGTTCATCCATCACATAAAGATTCGCTACGCCCCGATGGGCATTTTCCGAATATTCCTTCCATGTCATGCTGAGCCATTCCTTATGGAGCAACACCACCCTGCGCCCCGCTTCCCCTGCCGGTTCTTCCTTCGCCAGCACAGCTTCCCCCAAAGCATCCTTTATTTCTTGTTCCAGATTTTGAAAACGCTCATAGTCTCCTTCTGTCATCCCCAGAATCTTTTGGTTGGCACCATCCACCACTGCATCGCCATAGTGCTCCCGCAGTTCTTTTCCGTATGCCGCTTCATTCTCCTCTATAATCCGCTGTTTGAATCCTTCAAAACGTTCTTTTTCCCCCATGCATCTCTCTCCCTTCATGGATGCGATGGTGTTTTTTACATTCTGCACCATCTTTCCGATTTCCTTCTGTCTCTGCTCCAGTTCCTTCAAATGCTCCTGCAGCGCAGCCATTACGTCAAAATCCTTCTGATATAAGATCCGACGGATCTCCTCCAGTGCAAATCCCCGTTCCCGATAGAACAAAATCTGCTGGAGCAGTTCCAATTCCTGTTCCCCATAAAAACGATACCCGGCCTCGCTGACCCGTTTGGGTTTCAGCAGATCAATGCTGTCATAATAGCGCAGCGTTCTGCCGCTGATGCCGGAAAGCTCTGTCATTTCCTTGATACCATATTCCATTTTCTCACCTCCTGTATCTACAGAATACGCCTTGCCGCAGCGTCAAAGTCAACCCTTTTTTTGCAGAAAAAAACCATCCTCAAACGAGGATGGTTTTGATAACTTTTATAAAAATCAGATTGTGTAGCCGTTTGCTTTCAGAGCTGCCATCATTTCTTCGTAGTGTGCTTTGTTTCTTGTTTCTACTGTTACGTTTACTACTACGTTGCTTACTGCTACGCCTTTTGCTCTTCTGTCGTGGTTAACATCCAGGATGTTAGCACCTGTGCTGGAGATGATCTGCAGCAGCTGGATCAGCTGACCGGGTTTATCAGCCATCATTACAGAGAATTCAGCGATTCTGCCGTTTTCCTGCAGGCCTTTGTCGATGATTCTGTCCAGAACGTTAACGTCTACGTTACCACCGGATACTACGCAAACTACTTTCTTGCCAGCGATGTCTACTTTGTTTGTCATAGCTGCTGCTACGGAAACAGCACCAGCGCCTTCTGCTACCATTTTGTGTTTTTCCAGCAGCATCAGGATAGCGGAAGCGATTTCAGCTTCTGTTACTGTTACAACGCCGTCAACGTATTTCAGGCAGTTTTCAAATGTCAGATCGCCGGGTTCTTTTACAGCGATACCGTCAGCCATTGTTGCAACGCTAGCCAGCTTTTCAATTTTCTTATGTTCCATGGACTGTTTCATGGAAGGAGCACCTGCAGCCTGTACGCCGTATACTTTGCAGTTGGGGTTGATGCTCTTGATTGCGCAAGCAACACCGGAGATCAGACCGCCGCCACCGATGGGAACGAATACAACTTCTGCATCAGGCAGTTTGTCCAGGATTTCCAGACCAACTGTACCCTGACCAGCCATTACATATTCGTCGTTGAAGGGGTGCAGGAATGTGTAGCCGTGTTCTTTCTGCAGTTCAACTGCTTTTGCAGCTGCGTCATCGTATACGCCGGGAACCAGAACAACTTCTGCGCCATAGCTCTTTGTAGCTTCTACTTTAGCCAGAGGTGCGCCAGCGGGCATGCAGATTGTTGCTTTGATGCCTTTTTTCTGAGCAGACAGAGCTACGCCCTGAGCGTGGTTACCTGCGGAGCAAGCAATTACACCTTTGGAAGCTTCTTCTTCTGTCAGGCTGTTTGTTTTTACATAAGCACCTCTCAGTTTGAAGGAACCTGTGAGCTGCATATTTTCGCATTTGATGAATACGTTTGCGTTGGGGTTAATGAAAGCGGATTCGTACATAGGTGTTACTCTAGCTACGCCTTCCAGTGTTTTTTTTGCATCCTGAATCATTTCCAGTGTCAGCATTTTTTCTTCCTCCTATTTTTTATATATCTTTTTCTTTTTATATCGTTTCTATTACAAGGACATTTGTTTCTTTTTGTCCCTCTCTCAAATACAGGTAAATTATATCCCTCTCCCCCCATGTAGTCAACGCTTTTTTGCGATTTTTTTAACATTTTCTGTGTTTTCGTCAGATATTCCAGTCATTCCACAGGACGTGTACAATTTTCCATACACTATAAAATTTTACCTCTGTTCATTGTGCGTTTTTCCCCAAAAGCAGCCTTTTCCAGGGAAAAAAGAAAGCGTCAGAATACCGCTTTGCAGTATTTCCGACGCTCTTTCTTTCTCAATTCCGAACCAAACACCCCAAAGTGGGGCGTAAAAAGGATTCATTTAGATTTTTTTAAGCGGAAACTCCCGTTTTGCTGCTTTTGCGTTTCCGCATCCGCTGCAGGGGCTGTCTATTTTCGTTATAAACATATTCGGGTTTTTCTTTTCCACCCACAACAGCTTCTGTGATGATGCAGCGTTCCACTGTTGTTTCTGTAGGAATTTCATACATGATGGGGTTGATGAATTCCTCTACGATAGAACGCAGACCACGGGCACCGGTTTCCCGTTCCATGGCTTTTCTTGCGATGGCTCTCAGGGCTTCTTCCTTGAATTCCAGAATGACATCATCCAAAGCAAAAAGATATTCATACTGCTTTGTCAGGGCATTCTTGGGCTCTGTCAAAATATGCACAAAGGCATCCTCGTCCAGATTATCCAACGTCACCACTACAGGCAGACGACCGATAAATTCAGGGATCAGGCCATATTTCAGCAGATCCTGAGGCATCAGGCTCTGCAGCAGTTCATCGTTTGTTTTATCCAGCTTGCTCTGTACTTCCGCACCAAAACCGATGACCTTGTGACCCATACGGTTCTGGATGATCTTTTCGATACCGCCAAAGGCACCGCCGCAGATAAACAGGATATTTGTGGTATCGATCTGGATGAATTCCTGATGGGGGTGTTTTCTGCCGCCCTGAGGGGGTACGCTTGCCACAGTACCTTCCAGGATCTTCAACAGTGCCTGCTGTACACCTTCACCGCTGACATCTCTTGTGATAGATACGTTTTCACTTTTCTTTGTGATCTTGTCGATCTCGTCAATATAGATGATGCCCCGTTCTGCCCGTTCGATATCATAATCTGCCGCCTGGATCAGCTTCAGCAGGATATTTTCCACGTCTTCACCAACGTAGCCTGCTTCTGTCAGGGATGTGGCATCAGCGATGGCAAAGGGTACATTCAGCACCTTCGCCAGTGTCTGGGCCAGCAGAGTCTTACCGGTACCCGTAGGGCCTACCAGCAGGATATTGCTTTTCTGCAGTTCCACATCCTCTGCTTTCGCATCCATATAAATCCGTTTGTAATGGTTGTAAACGGCAACGGCCAAAGCCTGCTTTGCCCGATCCTGCCCAATGACATATTCATCCAGTGTTTCTTTGATCTCCTTGGGCTTGGGAACGTTCAGTTCCTCATCCTTGTTTGCCAGCACATCATATTCTTCATCGATGATGTCCGCGCAAAGGTCGATGCATTCATCGCAGATATATACATTGGGTCCCGCAATCAGTTTTTTCACCTGATCCTGTGTTTTGCCACAGAAGGAACACCGCAGTTTATTCATATCTTCCGTTTTACCTGCCATTTATCCTCTCTCCTTTGTCTGAGGTTTTGTGATGACATCGTCGATCAGGCCATAAGCCTTTGCTTCCTCAGCACTCATAAAGTTATCCCGTTCCGTATCTCTTTCAATCTCTTCGTAGGAACGACCTGTATTTTCTGCCAGAATCTCGTTCAGCTTTTTCTTAGTGCGTAAAATATTTTCTGCATGGATGCGGATATCTGTTGCCTGCCCTCTTGCGCCGCCGCTGGGCTGATGGATCATCACTTCTGCATTGGGCAGAGCATATCTCTTACCCTTTGCGCCGCCTGCCAGCAGAAAGGCACCCATACTTGCCGCCATACCGATACAAATGGTAGATACATCAGGTTTGATATACTGCATGGTATCATAAATCGCCATACCGGCTGTTACAGAACCGCCGGGGCTGTTGATGTACAGGTTGATATCCTTATCAGGGTCTTCCGCCGCCAAGAACAGCAGCTGCGCTACCACAAGGCTCGCTGTCACGTCATTGACTTCTTCCCCCAGAAAAATGATTCTGTCTTTCAGCAGTCTGGAATAAATATCATAAGAACGTTCACCACGGTTGGACTGTTCTACGACCATAGGTACTAAACTCATTATGATTCCTCCAATCTTATATTATCTAAATAGGCACAGTTTCCTGTGCCTATCTGACTTACAATATTTCAACTTGGAGACCCTGGCTCCAAGTTAGCAGCTCAACTGCTAATTAAGCTTCTTTGAGGATAGCTGTATCTTCGATCACTTTCATTGCTGCTCTAACCAGCATATCCTGTCTCAGAGCTTCTTTATCTTCATCCTGGATCATTTCCAGCATTGTTTTGCCGTCTACACCATAGCTTTCGCCGTATTTGCAAACTTCAGCATCCAGATCTTCATCGGAGATCACCAGGTTTTCAGCTTTAGCGATTGCTTCCAGCATCAGTCTTGCGTCAACGCTCTTCATGGATGTATCTTTGAAAGTTTCTCTCATTGTTTCTTCGTTTGTGCCCATGTACTGATAGTAGATTTCCATGGACAGACCCTGACGAACGATGTTTTCTTCGAATTCTCTCATCATGCTGTCGATCTTGTTATCGTACATAACCTGAGGAACTTCCATTGTGCAGTTTGCTACTGCTGCATCCAGCAGTTTGTCGCCCTGCAGTTGTCTTGCTTTTTCTGTTTTTTCTGTTGCCAGTTTAGCCAGAATATCTGCTTTGTATTCATCCAGTGTAGAGAATTCGGATACATCTTCTGCAAATGCATCGTTCAGTTCAGGCAGTTCTTTTGCTGTGATGGCATTCAGCTTGATTGCGAATACAGCAGCTTTGCCAGCCAGTTCGGGTGCATGGTAAGCTTCGGGGAATGTTACGTTGATATCGAATTCTTCGCCGATGTTGTGGCCTACGATCTGTTCTTCAAAGCCTTCGATGAAGGAATGAGAACCCAGTTCCAGGTCATGGCCTTCTGCTTTGCCGCCGTCGAAAGGTACGCCGTCAACGGAACCCAGGTAATCGATGTTTGCAACGTCGCCCATCTGTGCTGCTCTGTCTGTTACTTCAACTTTTCTTGCGTTCTGTCTCTGCACTTTTTCCAGTTCCATCATAACGTCTGTGTCTGTTACTTCAGCGGAAACCTTTTCTACTTCCAGACCTTTGTACTGACCCAGTGTTACTTCGGGTTTTACTGTTACGTCAACGATGAATTTTGCACCTTTGCCGGATTCGATGTATTCGATGTCCAGTGTAGGTGCGGATACAACTTCCAGACCCAGTTCTTTTACTGCTGTCATGTATTCTTCGGGGAAGATGTGGTTGATAGCATCTTCATAGAAGAATGCTTCGCCGTACTGTGCTTCGATCAGTTTTCTGGGCACTTTGCCTTTTCTGAAGCCGGGCAGAGACAGATTGTTTTTGTGTTTGTTGTAAGCGAATGCCATACCCTGTTCCAGTACTTCTGCAGTTACTTCAAAGGAAAATTTTACTGCTGTTTTTTCTTTGTTCAATAATGTTACGTTCATTGTAAGAAGCTCCTCCTTAAAAATATTCGTTTTATGACAACCTTGTCTTATTTTCTATGGTGCTGCCATGTTGAAATACAGTACACTAAAACTGCACAATCACAGTTGATTATAACACACTGATTTTTGAAAATCTACAGGTAAATGCAAATTTTCCGTAGGTTTTCAGCAAAAAACATGGCTAAAAAACCTCATATTCCGCAGAAAGGAGTTCTGCCTCCGTATTTTTCTCCATAAAATCCAGAATATGCTGTATCATGCTGTCGGCATGGCGCCTTTCATTGGTGACACAGGCAAAGCCGATGACGATGGTTTTATGCTCATCCTGCCTGTCCACCTCCGCCACGGAAACGTTAAATTTATGTCTCGTCTTTTCCACCAGACTTTTTACTACCATCCGCTTCTCCTTCAGGCTGGAGACCCAATCTGCCCGAAAGGTGACCTCACAAGTCCCTACGATCATGGCATCTACTCCTCTGATTCCTTTTATTTTTTATATCGAGAAAAGCCATTCGTATGGCTGCGCCATACTTATGTATTTGCTGCGCAAACCCTGCTTGAAATGCCTTTGTCCCCTTGTCCTGCCAGCAGTCCAATCTGCCAAAGTCTTTCATCAGCTTTTCTCCGTGTATGCAAAAAAATCGGTCTTGAACTTTTCAAAACCGATTCTTTCAAGCGCGAGACGAGATTCGAACTCGCGACCCTCGCCTTGGCAAGGCGATGCTCTACCACTGAGCCACTCGCGCACATTATGAAGTTTTGTCGAAAAAGAAGCGCGAGACGAGATTCGAACTCGCGACCCTCGCCTTGGCAAGGCGATGCTCTA
>CAMEBC010000014.1:0-54677 GCA_945912105.1 [Eubacterium] saphenum
GTGGATAATGAATCATTCTTCAAAATGCCGAAGGTGCTGTTTACAGATGAGTATATTTCCCATGACCTGAGAACCCCGCTGACCGCAATTAACGGTTATCTTGACCTGTTGGAGCGTGAGGAAAAGAGCGAGAATGTTCAGCGTTATCTTTCCCAAATTAAAAACAGAACCGAGGTTTTGAAGAATTTGACCGAAGAATTGTTCCGATACAGTGTGGTCACATCTTCGCAGGATCTGAAATTGGAACACATGGATGTTGTCCGGGCGCTGGAGGAAAGTCTGCTATCTTTCTATGCGGTTATGCAAGAGAAAGGCATCCAACCGGAAATCAAATTGCCAGAAGAACCAGTTTTCCGTGAACTGGATACAGGTGCAATCAACCGAATTTTCTCTAACATCATCAGCAATGCGCTGAAATACTCTGATGGCGATTTGTCTGTAGTCATGGATAAGAATGGTTGCGTTACATTCAGCAATACGGCGCACAACCTAAATGCTGTAACTGTCGGCAGATTATTTGACCGATTCTATACAGTAGAATCCAGCCGTAATTCAACGGGCCTGGGATTGTCTATTGCCAAGCTACTGATCGAGCGCATGGGTGGAACAATTTCTGCACAATATGCGAAAAATAAATTGAATATTGTTATCAAGATATAATGTTGTAGAACAACGAGATAGATACGAGGAAGTCCATAGTCGATGCGAAGGCATCGCTATGGGCTTCTTTTTTGCCTTCGAAGACTAATTCATCTATAAAATGACCGCCCAGCAAAAAATATTTCTCCATAATTTTGTTGTAAGGTCATACTGACCGCATGGTAAATCGACAGTTGGGCAAAATGACCTTAGAATAAAAGTATCAAACAGACTGGAGGTGATCGGAGCGATGGGCGTAAGTGAATTGGATTACGTGCAAATCGGACAACGTATCAGAGAAGCTCGTAACGCAAAAGGATGGCAACAGGCAGAACTTGCATTTCGTGCTGGACTGAATAGTGCTTATGTGAGCCATATTGAAACAGGAAAGACCAAGTTGGCTCTACCGACTATCGTAAAGATTGCTAATGCTTTGTCTGTTTCTACGGATGAGCTGTTATGTGACAGCTTAGTTCAAACACAACACGTTTATGATAAGAAAATTGCGGAAGAACTGAAAGACTGTGATAATATCGAGCTTCAGGCATTTCTGGAGATTATTCAGTCAACCAAAAAGGTTCTGCGCAAAAATCGTGCGACCACAATTTAATAATGACCGAGAGTTTGGGCAAAACTGGTGAAAGCCAGTGACGCAAAGCTATAGGGCCTGTAAAATGGCAGCCAGTTGCAAAGCTTTTGGATACCCAGCTGTCAGGCCATTTCGTGTCTGGCAGCTTTGTGCATTTTGGGGGAAAGGAGAAATTTCAATGTTAAATAAGCTCAAAAGATTCATAGGTAGTAACGAGCCTGTTCAGCAGAAATCTGAAGAAATCGAAAAGTAACAATACATACAGTATGCTCAGGAAGTGGAACAGACTCTGAGCAGATTGGAAGCAGGCGTTCACGAAAGCGATGACCCGTCATGGATCATGCAGAGTGTTATGAAAACAGCCCTTGATTTCTATAAGGGTGACTGGATTGGCTTCCTTGAAGTCGATCTGGAATTGGGATTGTGGACTCCTACCCACTGGTATAACCCAAGTCCGAACGACAATATATTTGACCTCTTGCAAGAATTTGAATCAGCAGAGTTTCTGCACAGATGGGTTTCTGCTATGCACGACAACACAGCGATTGTTGTGCCGGATATGGAAGAAGTACGAGAGCAGTTCCCAGGTGAGTATGCTGTGTATCAAAGGTTAATGGCAAAATCCGTTCTGGCGGTTCCTGTGAAACCTCGCCCAATGGGATTCTTGGTTATCAGAAATCCGCAGAGATACCTGACCAGAAGCAGTATGCTTCAGCTGCTTGCCTTTGTGGTTCTGGCTTGTGTGAACGAGCAAAAGCTGATGCAAAGTATGAAGATGTCGTTCTCTCCTGACAACATCGAAAATGATGCTGACATTATTATTAACCTGTTTGGAGATCTGGAAATCTATACTTCCAGTGGTGTTCTTCGTGAGGGAGATCTGAAGTCTCCTAAGTGTTGCCGACTGTTGGCATATATGCTGTTGAACAAGAAAGTCACGATACCGGCTATGGAGATTGCAGAAGCAATCTGGCCTGAGGAAGCAGCTGAATCTGATAATCCGGGAAAGAACCTGAGAGCCTTGGTGTTCCGATTGCGTCAGGCTTTCGCACTGGTTTCTCCGCATCAGCTGATTGAAACAACCACCAACGGATACCGTTTCAATCCAGACCTACATATTATGACTGACCTTCAGCTGTTCGATAAATACTGGAACATGGCACAGCAGACAGGCTCTACATCCGCAAGAGTAGAAATTTTGAAGCAAGCCGTTGAACTGTATAAGGGCAAGGTACTTGCAAGTGCTGAGTCTGAACATTGGCTTATGCTGACAGCATCTCATTATGATCTCAGATATACCGGCGTGGTCAACGAGCTTCTGAAAACACTTGAGGATGCCAAGGACTATCAGAATCTCCATAAATATGCGGCACAGTCGTTGGCTGTTGCCCCAGGTAATGTCAAAGCACATTACTGGTTGATCGTTGCCATGTTTAATCTGGGTGCCGATGAAATGGCAGATACACAGTTGGAAGCGGCAAAACGAGCTTTGACCGATGAGGAATACTACGAACTGGTTGAGGCGTTGAAAAAAGCGAAGATTACAGAGCCTTCTAACCTGTTTCGTAATGAAAAGTTGTCCATATAACAACCATATAGCACCTGTGTAACAACCATAAAACACGATTTTCGCCATATAACAACCATATAACGTTGTCAGAATTTTCATGTAACGGGAAACCCCGTGATTATAACAACTGTATAACAATCTGAAATTTTCATAGAACCCCCGTCGGCTATGGTTTCTGGGCAAAAGCAAATTTGCCTTAGAAACATAGCTAACGGAGGTTCTTATTTTGTGTCCGCATAACCATCAGGGAGCGGTCGCTTTTGCAGATAGCAAAGGTGGCTGCTCCCTTTTTCTTTTTTTATCTGAACATTGTCGCTCGCCCCCTCCGGACTTGGAATTTCGATTTTTCAAATTTCAAGATTACGGAGGAAAACATATATGTATTTTGATCCGAAAGAGGTCGGTTCGAGAATAAAGAGACTGAGAAAGCAAAACGGAATCACTCAGGAGCAATTAGCAGAAAAGCTGAATGTAACAGTCAATCAGTTGTACAGAGTAGAAGCAGGTTTAAGCACAGGTTCTGTTGATTTGATAGTGGAAATTTCCTTTCATTTGGACGTGTCACTGGATTATCTAATTCTGGGAAAAGAACAGCCAAGAGATTACATAAAGGAAAAAGTGAAAGCACTGATTGTCTTTTTGATTGCTTGGCTGAAGGAATTGTAAAACCCTGAATTAGATTCAGGGTGAATCTACGACTCCATGTAGTGTTGTGACGATGCTATCGAAGGTACAATTTAAGTGCAATCGAGGTTGCCCTTGGTTGTGTTGTTCCTTGAAAACTTCATACACATTCATCAGGTACGTTCCTGTTGCCGGTGCCAAAAGCATCAGCCACATCAGAGATACGCCATGAAATACGCCTGTATCAGAAAGGATTCACTTTGATTTTGCTCTATTCTGACAGGTGTACGAGCGAGAAATATCTGCTGTAAATATTGGGTTGCTCCCAATACGGCGATGAAAGCAACAGGGTTAAAGATACTTCTCTACGGAGCTGGCGGAGAACCCGGCAGAGGTTAGACCCCTATGGAGTTGGTTAGCAGCCAACCGCCTGATGATTTCCCGGCAGCATCATTCGATGCTGTTTCCCAGGGGTGTTGAGGACAAATATGGGAACGACATATATTACGAAAGGACTGGCTTATCTACGGAGGGTCAGTCCTTTATACATAATCCAGTGGAAGGAGGTTGAGAGTACCATGAGAGAAAACTGGATTTATCGCCGTGGCGATATTTATTTTGCAAACCTCGGCTCTAAGAGAGGTTCTGAACAGTGCGGTAAGAGACCGGTTGTTGTTCTCCAGAATAACATCGGCAATAAACACGCACCTACTCTGACGGTCGCACCGATTACTTCTATATTAAAGAAGCCGCATTTGCCGACCCATTTTGTATTTTATCCGAAGGCTCCTATGAAACGTCCTTCCATGGTGATGGCAGAACAGACACAGACGATTGATAAGAAAAGAATCGTATCGTATGTGGGAAAGATGGACGAATCACAGATGCAGGGCGTTGACTATGCCGTGAAAGTCCATTTTGGATTTGTCCCTCGCTAATATCAGACACATAATAAGCGAGAGTTTGGACAAAATAAGTATGCAGGAATGGAGGCGAATAGAAGATGATGCCTGAAAAAATGGATGTAAGGTCAGTTGACCGTTCTAAGCTGCACAGTCTGGATCAGGTGAAGATTGATACTTCATTGCCCTGCGAGCAGCGAATCAAAAACTTTGTTGAGCAGATTGGAAATCCCTACTGCTATTTGGATGGCGACGTAGTCGTTAGCCTTGGATTCTCCGATACGGGAGTTTGCTTGAAAGACCAGTTGAAAGCACTCGCCAGCAACATCGGTTGATCTGGTAAGTGTTGGTATCACGCCCGACATCATTGACCACCTGCGAAAAATCCGAGATAATATTCTTGGTTTCAGCAGGTGGTCAACTGCTTAGGGTAACTCCGTAGTAAAATGCTTGATTTTAATGAAATGGAGGTTTTATTTATGGGGTTATATGTGAACCAACTTTCCCAAACTGGAGATGATATTTATGAAGCAATCGCTTACTATCGACTGTCAAAAGACGATGGTAAGAACCACGAATCAGACAGTATCGCCAATCAGCGTGTACTGATTCGAGAATATGTGAAGAACCACCCGAACATCAAACTGGTGGATGAAGCATTCGATGATGGTTATACCGGAACGAATTATGATCGCCCTGGCTTCCGAAAAGTCATGGATGCGGTCAATGCAGGAACGGTGAACTGTGTCATCGTAAAAGACCTTTCCCGACTTGGTCGAGAATATGTCGAAACCGGCAAATACCTTGAGATGGTATTTCCGTCTATGGGTATCAGATTTATCGCTATCAACGATGATGTGGACAGCGGAAACGCAAAGTCCAGCGATGACATTCTGGTTCCAGTTAAAAACATAATGAACGAAACCTACTGCCGTGAGCTTTCCAAGAAGCTCAGACGACAGTTCAGGATTCAAAGATCCAAGGGTGAGTATCTGGGTGCTTTTGCTTGTTACGGATACCGAAAAAATCCTGAGGATAAGCATAAGCTCATCATTGATGAGTATGCTGCTGAAATTGTAAGAGCTATCTTCGTGCTGAAGCTCAAGGGGTATAGCCAACAATCTATTGCGGACTATTTGAACAGTGAAGCTGTCCTGCCGCCAGCCGAATACAAAAAGAGTCAGGGCTTGAATTATAAGTCAGGGCTAAAAGGCGGCGGTCAGGCTCAGTGGAGAGCGTTCGCAGTCCAAAATGTTCTGACCAATCCGGTTTACATCGGTGTACTGGTTCAAGGAAAGCGTGGTACTCCTAATTACAAAATCAAGCAGATGCGTGTGAGAGACGAAGATCAGTGGAGTGTTATCAACGATAATCACGAAGCTATCATCGACGAGTTCACATTCAATGCTGTACAGAAGGTTCTCGCCAGAGATACCCGTGTTACAGCCAAAGCTGATGCAGTCGATCCTTTGTCCGGCATGATGTTTTGTGCTGACTGTGGCAGATCCATGGTAAAGAGAAGTGTTTCCAGAGGAAATAAGAAGTTCTATTACTATGTGTGTCATACAAACAAGAAAGGAGCCGGTTGTACCAGTCACAGTATTTCTGTGGAAACACTTGAAACCACTGTGATGAGAGCTATTAAAAATCAGATCAATCTGGTAATTGAAATGAAGCAATTACTGGAGGAAGTAAATCACAACGAGATTCTTTCCGTGAAGATCAGAAGGCTGGATTTGCTGATTGCAGAGAAGAATAAGGAAATCGACAAACAGAAGGATTTTCGCATGAAGCTCTACGAAGCACTCAGCGATGGCTTGATTGAACGAGATGAATACGACGCTATGAGAAAACGAGCAACTGCGACTATCGACGCCGGTGAAGCAGCTATTGAAAAGCTGGATGCTGAACGTGCAGAAATCATCGCTAAAAGCACCAAGAATCTGACTTGGTTAGAGCAGTTCGCAAAGTATCAATCTTACGCAAAGCTCACCAGAGAGATTGCTGTTGCGTTCATTGACAAAGTTACCGTTTATGAAGATAAGACGGTTCATATCGACTTTAATTACCGTGATGAAATCGCTTCTTATCAGGAAATACTCAAAACTATCAGTCAGGAGGTAGGCTAAAATGGCAAGAAAAAGTAGATACGTTGCCGAAGTTAAAGAAGAAAAGAAAACAGCCATGCTGCTGGCTGGTGTTTACGCAAGACTCTCCATTGAGGATGAGGATGACGAGGAGCAGAACTCCATCGGAAATCAGAAGAAAATCGCCCTGGACTATCTGAAGGACAAGGATGATATTGCAGTAACCGAATACTACGTTGATAACGGTTATACCGGCATGAACTTTAGCCGACCTGATTTTCAGAGAATGATGAACGACCTTCGTTCCGGTAAGATTAACTGTGTTATCGTAAAGGACATTTCTCGTCTGGGTAGACATTTTGTTATGACCAGCGAGTTCGTAGAGAAGATTTTCCCGATGATGGGAATCAGACTCATTTGCATCAACGACGACTATGATAGCTTCGATGAGAATTGTGATTCTGCATCTTTGCTTCTTCCGTTCAAGATGGTAATGAACGATTCCTATGTAAAGGACATCTCTAAGAAGATCAGAAGCAGTATTAGTGCCAAGATGGACAGCGGAGAGTATCTTCCTTCCGCAAGTAGCATCCCTTACGGCTATATCAGAAACCCTGAACAGAATACATTCGACATCGACGAAGAAGTTGCCCCGGTTGTGGTACGTATTTTCGAGATGAGAGCTAACGGCGTGGCACTGAATGCAATCGCCAAAACTCTGAACGAAGAAGGTATTCCTTGCCCTGGTAAGCTCCGCTATCTTAGAGGGATTACCAAGGCGGCGAAGTATGAAAACGCACTCTGGATTCATGGAACACTCCGAAAAATCCTGATGGATCAGGTTTACATTGGAAATCGTGTTCATGGCAGAGTTAAGCGGGATAAGCTCGGTATGGAAAAGACCCGTCGTTCCGAAGAAGAATGGCAGGTTATTGAAAATGCACATCAGCCTATTATCTCTCAGGAACTTTTCGACAAGGTTCAGGAAGCAATGAACGAAGCTGCGTCAAAGCGTAACGCCTATAAGCAACAGGAAGCACCTGAAACGGACCATCGTGAGGTGTTCCGTGAAAAGGTGTACTGTGGCGACTGTGGCAGCATGATGCGTGGTTGTAAGGGTTTGGGCAGAGCCAATGAGGACGGCGAAAGAAAAGCATTTATCTATTATGATTGCGGTAAGTTCCTGGATAGTGGCAGAGCAGTATGCTCCGCACATTATGTCCGTCAAGAGGAAATCATGGATACGCTGAGAAACGCCCTGGATACCCAGTTGTGTGCGGCAATCGACTTTGAAGCTCTTGTGAAAGAGGTTCAAGCAATGCCCAAGGTCGTCCATTATGAATCCTCGGTGAAGAATCAGCTTACAAGCATCCAATCTAAGCGTAGACACATGGAGCTTCGATTAGAGCAACTGATTGTTGACCTGACGGATGGATTGATTGATAAGCAGGAATACGCTTATGCCAAACAGAAATACAACGAAGAATACGAGCATCTTCTGGAGGAGGAGAACAGGCTGTTTACTTCCTCAAGGCGGCTTGGAAATATCGTTGCAAGTTCGGATAAGTGGATAAGGACATTGAAGGAGTATCGAAGTATTCCTGATATTGACCGAAAAGCTGTCGATTTCCTTGTCAAACGGATAAAGATTTATCCAGGTAAACGCATTGAGCTAATTCTCAATTACGAAGATCCGTTTAGATTGGTGTCGGAGTATTTGAATCAGATCCCGGAGGTGGTCGAGAATGTTGGATAACAGAATCGACGCCTATTATCTGCGTTTGTCTTTGGAAGATGGTGACGTTGCCGAAGGTAATCTGGAGGAAAGCTGTTCCATCACATCACAGCGACTTTGTGTGAAGCAGTTTCTTGCGGCTCACCCGGAACTGGGAGCCGATTTCAAGGAGTTTGCTGATGACGGATATTCCGGTACTAATATGGAGCGTCCGAGCATCCAGCGACTTCTGAAGCTGGTTGAGCAGGGTGCTGTCAGAACAATAGTTGTCCGTGACCTTTCTCGTTTTGCCAGAAACTATCTTGAAGCAGGTCATTATCTTGAGTTCATCTTCCCAGCATACGGTGTGCGATTTATCTCAATCAACGACCGTTATGACAGTGATGACTATGGTGAAAATCCCGCAGGACTTGATCTGGCTATCAGGAACCTTATCAACGAGATGTACAGCAAAGACATCTCTCGCAAAATTAAAAGTGCCGTTGACATCAAAAAGCGTAATGGCGAATATGTCTATGGCATGGCACCTTTCGGATACAAGAAGGGTGAAAAAAAGAACACAATCGTCATTGACGATGAAGCTGCTATTACCGTGAAGCGTATTTTCAAGTTAGCGTCTGAGGGTTCTACCATCACACAGATAGCGCTGATCTTGAATAAAGAGGGTGTTCCGACACCTTCTCTGCACATGGCACAGTACAGAAGCAACAAGTATAAGATCTACACCGACTGGACTTGGAACTCGGTAAAGAACATCATCGAGAATAGAATCTATACCGGTGATACCGAACCATTCAAGTCTCATGTGGTTAAAATCGGAAGTGACCGAACCAAGCAGATTCCTCGTGAACTGAGAGAAGTGATACCAGAGACCCATGAAGCTATCGTTTCAAGAGAGCTTTATTATCTGGCACAGACCACAATCAAGTCCACAAGCAAGAGCAAAGGTGTTTCGCAGAGAAATCCTCTTACATCAAGACTAATTTGCGGTTGCTGTGGGAATACTCTTGGTAAAGGAAAAGCCAAGAATAAGAATTGGCTCTGTTCCAGGGCTCGTTACAACGATGCGCTTGATTGCAAGAATGTTCGTGCAGACGAAGAAACAATCAAAGGTGTCATTCTCCGTGCCATTCAGCAGCAATGTTCCTTGACCGATGTTTCGTTCCAGGAGCAGCGAGAGCTTCGCAAAGCGACTAAATCAGAAAGAACAATCGTATCTGATGAAATCCGAAGCCTGCAAAGAAAGCTGGATAAGCTACAGAATACCAAAAGAGAGCTGTTAGAAGCCGTAATGGAAGATAGGCTCTCCAGAGAAGATTATGTAGCAAAGAAAAAGTCTCTCTTGGCAGATGAAGAATCCATTACTGCCAAACTCGCTGTTCTTCAGCTAAGACTTCAGGAACTGTCCAACTCCGTAGAGAGATCTGAACAGCAGCAGGAAGTAGCAAAAGAAATAAGCCAGTTCAGCGGCATTACTGAACTGACTCCTGAGGTAATGAAAGCTCTTGTGAAGCGTGTTATCGTCTACCCGGACAACCACGTTCGCATCGAGTGGAATTTCTCGGACAACTTGGTACCGTTCACTCTCAGGGTGAACTGAACCTAAAAAATGTTGTCCATAATGACAATCACTCGTGAGCGGCAGCCCCATCCTGCAGGACGGGAAACTGGTGGGGGCGGTGACCCATGTGATGCTGAACGAGCCTGCAAAAGGCTATGGCACATTTATTGAGACCATGCTGGCAGCAGCATGAGCAGACAGCGGCGGAATCTTCCGCCGCTATTTCTATGCAGAAATCATTCATTTTCCATTTTTGTGAAACAATTTTTCTTTACAGGAAAAGAATGAAGTCCGCGAGAACCATTGACATAGTATTGAAAGCCATGTAATATTATGATAGATAGCACTGAAAATGGTAATGGAAAGGAAATCATTATGAAACAGATCATTCTTGTTGCGGAAACCGGTTCTGATATAAATGCCCAGTTAGCGGCTGAATATGGGATAAAGATCGTCCCCATGCATGTTTCATTCGATACGGAGACCCTGGACGATGGCGCGTTCCCTGTGGAAAAGATCGTGGATTACTACCACACCACAGGTAAGCTGCCAAAAACCAGCGGCTGCACCCCGGAAGATTTTGAACGGGCATTCGATGCCCTCCATGCAGAATATCCCGATGCCCAGCTGTTGTATCTGGCTTATTCCGCAGTGACCACCTGCTCCTGCCAGAGTGCGGTGATCGCTTCTGAGCATAGGGATTATGTGACTATTTTGGATACGAAACAAGTTTCTATGGGTCAGTGCAATGTTGTCATCACTATGGCAGAACTTTTGCAGGAACACCCTGATATGACCATAAAAGAAGCGGCAGAGGCGGCGGAAAAGCTGATTTCCCGTGCCAAGATGTGTTTCCTGCCCGATAATCTGGATTTTCTGCGGGCAGGCGGGCGTGTGAGCAATGTGGCAGCTTTGGGGGCTCGTATCCTGAGCCTGCATCCTTGTATCGAAGTTTTGGATGGCAGACTGGTGGCCACGAAGAAATATCGTGGGAAAATGGGCAAGGTTGCCGCACAGATGGTGACAGAATATGCAGAAAAATATGATCTGGACAGAGACTGTCTCTGGTTTGTTTATACCATCGGCTTGTCCGATGCTGTGCAGAAAAGTGCAGATGAAGCGGCAAAAGCATGTGGCTTCAAAAAAGTAAGATGGATCCGGGCAAATGGTGTCATCACGACCCATGGGGGCCCTGCAGCCCTGGGGATGGCTGGTTTCTCCAAAGAATGATTTATATATATGTTTTTTATGCCCACAGAAATGTGGGCTCTTTTTTTGTCTGTGGGATTGTGGTATAATAATGATAAATTTCAGCGGAGAACCTCAAAACCTGCGGTTTTTCGGTACATTTGCTACGCAAATGCCACCTGAAGTACGCCCTGCTATAGGCAAGCCTACGCAGTGTGTCCGTTCAATGGCACTTTCTCCGCTTTTATGGTAAAAACAAACAAGGAGAGGTTTCATGGATCACTTGCTTATCGTTCCGGAGGCAATCTATATTATCCTGTTGCTTTGCAGCTGGGTGGCGGCTATGTTTTCCGGCATCGCTTTCGTTTATGGGATACAGATGAAAAAAGGAAAACGTACGGTGGCTAGCTGGGGCGGTTTGTTTGCCCTTTGTCTGCTGATGATTTTTTTGCTGATGAATGGTTTGATCGTGGCTGCCGGCTGAGGGATTTGCGATGACAGAGCAGCAATGGGATAAAAAACTGAACATACATACCATTGGGCGATTGGATGCCCATGCGGATCAATACCACTATCCTTATGAGCCCACGCCTTATTCTGTATTGGAACGGCTGGCGGAAAGGGGCTATATCCATAAAGAGAGCATACTTATGGACTATGGCTGCGGCAAGGGCAGAGTGGGCTTTTTCCTGCATCATGCCGTTGGCTGCCGTGCCATCGGCTTAGAGTATAACCATGAGATCTTTTATCAGGCGGAGCAGAACAAGACCACTGCGGTAAAAAAGCAGGGGGTGCTGTTTTTCTGCGCCAATGCGGAAGAATTTCCCGTGGAAGAAGCAGACTGCTTTTATTTTTTCAATCCCTTTTCTGTGGAGATCCTGAAAAGCGTCATGGGACGTATTTTGGAATCCTATTATGGAAATCCCAGAAGGATGCTGCTGTTTTTCTACTACCCCAATGACGAATATCTGGTGTATCTGATGACGATGTATGCCCTGGCTTTTGTAGAGGAAATCGATTGCAGGGATCTGTTTGCAGGCAAGGATGAACGGGAGCGCATTTTGATATTTGAATTGATATGAGACCGATAAAATCGGTCTTTTTTTGATGAAAAAAGAAGAGATTTGCGAAGTAAATCTATGAGCAATGCAAAGCTTTACGGAAGAATTTCCTGCTTTTTGTTTTTCAAAATGAATTTTTCCTCTCTGAATGTCAAAAAATCCCATTTTTAGGTTTTTTACTCCTAAAAAAGTGCATTTTGGTTTTCCCATATAGCGAAATTTTTGGACACCCCTTATAATTATATCAACAGGAGGCGGAAGGGAAGCTGCCTTTCCTGTCAGAAAATAGACAAAGATTAAGAAATGGGGGTCTTTTATGAAAGAAAATGAAAGAAGAAGAGTGATTCTGGCAGATCGCGACGGGTTTTATCTGCAGCGGCTGAAACGCAGCCTGGAGCGAAAAGGGGATATGGCGGTCATGGGGATGACCGACAGCGGCCCTGCTGTGCTGGAAATGGCAAAGAAAGTAAAACCGGATGTGATCCTGATGGATATCCTGCTGGGAGAGCGGGATGGCTTCTGGGTATTGGAAAACCTGAAAAAAGAAGGCATCGATTGTATCTGTATCATGATCTCTGCCATCGACAGCGATAAGCTGGTGCGTCAGGCCATCACCCTTGGAGCGGATTATTATATGGCGAAGCCCATTCAGGGGGAATTGCTGATGGAACGGATCTACCAACTGTTGGAGCATGAAAACGGCAGCAGCGTTCGTGAAGCGGAAAAAGAAGAGATACCAGAAGCGGTGGAAAATCCTTTCCGCAATCTGGAGGGGGAAATTTCCGTGCTGCTGAGCCGTATGGGAATTTCTGCCAGCATCAAAGGCTATCACTTTATCCGCAAGGCAGTGATGATGGCGGTGGAGGATCAGGATGTATTGGTGGGCATCACCAAGGGACTCTATCCGGATATCGCAAAAATGTATAGGACCACTGCCAGCAAGGTAGAGAGAGCCATCCGACATGCTATTGAAAGCGCGTGGAAAAAGAACGGCCCTCAGGTCTATTTTGAGGTGGCGGGCTATCTGCCGGCGGAAAAGCCGACCAATGGCCAGTTCATCGCTGCATTATCGGAATATTTTCGCATCCAGAGAGATGAAAGACCTAAAAAAATCAGCTGAAAAGAAAGAGACGTGAGGAATCACGTCTTTTTCTTTTGAAAAATCGAGAGTTTTCGTTGTAATTCTTTCCATATCATTATAAAATAAGAAATTGAAGAGAAAAAATAAAAATTCTTGGCAGATTTCAGAAAGGGGAGATGAAATGGAAAAGAGTGCAAAATGGATCATTTTCAAGGGCGTTGCCGTTATGGTCATCGTGGCTTTGGCGGGCTTCCTTCTGTTTAATGGCTTCGGCAGACATCCCTATACGGCCGATGAACTGGAAAGCGTTTTTCGGGCAAAGGCAGTGGAACAGAATATCATTTCTGCGCCGGATGAACAGGTGACGATGGTCAGCAAGGAATATGGCAACAGTATCACCTTTGCCATGCAGACAGAAGACGGGGAAAGAGCCTGTGCCACATATGGCAGAAGCATGTTCTTTGATAAATACAAGGAGCTGGATTTTTATGCCGGTGTCAACGGTGTGCTGGCATTGGATGAAATGACCTATATGGTCAGCGACGGCGCCATCGCTTATGATACAACAGTGCGTTTTGGCGATGATGTAGAGATCATCTTCAGCGATGAGGTCAGACCCATCATGTATATCAAATTCATGGCTGTCTGTCTGGCGGCGATGGGCATTTTTGGCTGCCGTATTTTTATGGCAGGAAGGAAATAAACAATCAATACAAAAGAGAATACATATATGAGGTGAAATGATATGGAATTATCTAAAAGAGCAATGAGCATCAAAGCATCAACAACAATGGCGATCTCTTCCAAAGCGGCGGAATTGAAAGCAGCCGGCCTGGATGTGGTTTCCTTCGGCGCAGGGGAACCCGATTTTAATACCCCTGCCCATATTGGTCAGGCGGGGATCGATGCCATCCATAATGGTCAGACACGCTATACTGCTGCGGCAGGTCTGCCCGAACTGCGCAAGGCAGTTTGTGATAAACTGAAGAAAGATAATGGGCTGGAGTATGAACCTGCTCAGGTCATCATCAGCAATGGCGCAAAGCATTCCCTGATCAATACTTTTATGGCGATCCTGAATGAAGGGGATGAAGTCATCATTCCTGCGCCTTTCTGGCTGAGCTATTCTGAAATGGTTCGCATTGCCGGCGGCGTACCCGTCATCATCCATACCAAAAAGGAAAACAAATTCATGATGACAAAGGAAGAATTGGAAAATGCCTATACAGAAAAAACAAAGGCAGTGGTGCTGACAAGCCCTTCCAACCCCACAGGTCAGGTCATGGGCAGAGCAGATTTGGAAATGATCGCGGCATTTGCCATCAGCCATGATATTCTGGTTATTTCCGATGAAATCTATGAAAAACTGATCTACGATGAAGGCAAGGAGCATATCAGCATTGCTTCCCTGAGCAAAGAAATTTACGATAGAACCATCGTCATCAACGGTGTTTCCAAAAGCTATGCTATGACAGGCTGGAGAATCGGCTATGCGGCGGCGCCTCTGCCCATTGCGAAGCTGATGGCATCCCTGCAGTCCCATATGGCTTCCAACCCTAATACCATTGCCCAGATGGCGACGATCACAGCCCTGAATGGTCCCCAGGATTGCGTGGCGAAAATGTGCGTAGAATTCAAAAAACGCAGAGACTATATCTTTGAAAGAGAAGAAGCCATTCCTCTGCTTTCTGCCCTGAAGCCCGAAGGTGCTTTTTATCTGTTTGTGGATGTTTCCGGTACATATGGGAAATCCTATGAAGGGCAGGAGATCAAAACAGCGGCAGACTTTGCTTCTATCCTGCTGGATCAGAAATATGTGGCAGTTGTGCCCTGTGCAGATTTCGGTATGCCTGATTATATCCGTCTGTCCTATGCGACCAGTATGGAGCTGATCAAAAAGGGCATGGATCGGATCGAAGAAATGGTAAAAGAATTGAAATAAGCAAAAATGCGGCAAATGCCGCCGAAGAGGTGCCGTCGCAGGTCGGCTGAAAGGAATCAGACTTCAGCCAACCTCCAGAGGCACCTTTTCTATAAAAGGAGGAAAAAATGAGCTACGAAGTGCTGGAAAGTAAAGTGACCCACGAAGGAAAGATCGTGAAGATCACGGTGGATAAGCTGCGTATGCCCGATGGCAGCGAAGCGTACCGGGAAACGGTCATCCGCGGCAAAAATGCGGCGGCAGTGCTGGCGGTGGATAACGACGGCAGCCTGATCTTTGTTCGCCAGTATCGTCATGCCTTTGGGGAAATGCTTCTGGAAATCCCTGCCGGTGTGCTGGAGGATGGGGAAGAACCAGAGGAAGGCGTGCTGCGGGAATTGGAGGAGGAAACCGGCAAAAAAGCAGAAACACTGGAATTTCTCTGCGAAATGTATCCCACAGTTGGCTATTGCACAGAAAAGATTCAACTCTTTATTGCTACAGATCTGACAGAGGGGCAGCAGAGGCTGGATGCCGATGAATTTCTGGAAATTGAAAAATATACACCGGAAGAAGCGGTGGAAATGATCTATAAAGGCCAGATCAAGGACGGCAAGACCATTGCTGCCATTTTTGCATGGATGGCGAGAAAAGAAGCATAAACAAGGCAGACGAGCCATACCCTGTATCAGGGGGGGATGGCTATGAAGAAGAAAAAACGAGGGATAGACAAACAGGTGCAAAAGATCATCGGCATCGTTTGTCTATCTTTTTTATTGGGAACGGCTGGGGGTGCCCTAGCGGCGAACCTGATGCCCACGGGGCAGCAAACGGAGCTGTCGTTGTTTTTGCAGGGGGCCATAGAAGAAACGGGGGAGGCTTCCTTCCTTTCTATTTTCTGGAAATATCTGAAGTATGATATCATCATCTGGCTGGGGGGCTGGATGCAGCTGGGGCTTTTCTTTGGGGGCGCAGCGTTTTTGTTTCGCAGTGTTGCGGTAGGCTTTACTTCTGCCATGATGATGGCGACCTATGGCGGAAAAGGGATCTTTCTTTCCGCCACCACCTTCCTGCCCCAGAATTTGCTGCTGATCCCGGCTTATATCCTTATCATGTCCGCATCTATCTATTATTTGCTTTCCTGGCGGGAAGAGGGGGCAAAGCGCACCCTGAAGCGGGAACAGCGGAGAAAGCAGGCGGAATACTGTATTTTGTTTGGTATATCCATTG
Source organism: [Eubacterium] saphenum (assembly GCA_945912105.1). Classification (GTDB taxonomy): domain Bacteria; phylum Bacillota; class Clostridia; order Lachnospirales; family Anaerotignaceae; genus Anaerotignum_A. The sequence continues at coordinate 16,189 of CAMEBC010000014.1, forward strand.
TGCTGCTGGCGGCTGCCGCAGGGGTGGAACGGGCCATTCTTTTGGTATAAAAAGATGGAAACATACAGGGAAAACAGATGCCTTCTTTGACAAATGCTACAGTTCTTCCATATTTTACGAAAAATGAATCCGTTCGTTCACAAAAAATTCATATTTTTTTCATTTTTTCTACAAAAAATATCGACAATCCCTAAAAAACTAAGTATAATTTAAGGTACTATGAACGAAGGGGATTGTTTGTATGGAACAACGCATTGTTGATTTTACCGAATATTTGCGGGAAGAAAAAAAATCATCAGAAAATACCGTTCTGTCCTATACCAGGGATTTGCGGGGATTTTGCCGATTCATGAAGGAATCCGGTGTCTTGGATGCTGCAAAAGTGAACCGTACGAACGTGATGGCCTATGTCTATGAATTGCAGAAGCAGCATAAGGCAGGGGCAACTGTGTCCAGAAATATTGCGTCCATTCGTTCTTTTTATCAGTTTCTGCAGCGGAAAGGGGTCGTAACGGAAAACCCTGCGGCAGATCTGGAATTGCCCAAGGTAGAAAAGAAAGTGCCGGAGATCCTTTCTCTGGAAAAGGTGGAGCTGCTTCTGGAACAGCCAGGCGGCGATGAGGATAAAGAGATCCGCGATAAAGCCATGCTGGAGCTGCTCTATGCCACAGGTATCCGTGTGACGGAACTGATTTCCCTGAAGGTGGAGGATATCAACCTTTCTTTGGAATATATCCATTGCGGCAGCGATGCGAAAGGCCGCATCATCCCTATCGGTGCCCAGGCAAAACTCTCTCTGCGCAGATATATGGAAAAGGTGCGGGAACACATGGTTTCCAAGCCAGAAGAAGATGTGCTGTTTGTCAATTGCAACGGCAAGCCGATGACGAGACAGGGCTTTTGGAAGATCATCAAATCCTATGCCAAAAAGGCAGGTATCGAGGAAGAGATCACCCCCCACATGCTGCGTCATTCCTTTGCGGCCCATCTGATCGAAAATGGCGCAGACCTGCGTTCTGTTCAGGAAATGCTGGGTCATTCCGACATTTCCACCACACAGATCTATACCAAATTGACGAATCAGAAATTGAAAAACGTATACGCGAAAACACATCCCCGTGCTTAAGGAGAAATATAGCCGTCCATTAGGGCGGCTTCTTTTATTCTACGGAGCGTTTGTTGTGTTTGGGGGAAGAATCGATTATGATAAGGAAGAAGGAGGCGAAAGCCATGGATATGATAAAAACAGGAGAACTGCTGAGCCGTTTGCGGAAAGAGCATGGCATGACACAGAAGCAGGTGGCGGAAGTGCTGCAGATCAGCGACCGTACGGTCTCCAAATGGGAACGGGGCGCAGGCCTGCCGGATGTTTCCATGCTGAAGGGGATTTCTGCCTTATACGGTGTGGATATCGAAAAAATACTGGAAGGTAATTTAAAGGAAAAAGGAGTGGAACCGGGAAATATGAAACGGATGAAATTTATCCGCTGTGAACACTGCGGAAATATTTTTTGGAGCACAGGGGGCGGAGAGATTTCCTGCTGCGGCAGAAAGCTGACACCATTGAAAGCACAGGAAGCGGACGAAGCCCACAAGATTCAGATCGAAGAGATCGATAACGAATATTTCATCACCTTCGACCATGAAATGACCAAGGAGCATTATATCACCTTTGCGGCATTGGTCTCCTGGGACAGGGCCACAGTGGTGCGGCTCTATCCGGAACAGTCCGGGGAGGTGCGGCTGCCCCGCCAGCGCAGAGGGGAGATCTATCTTTGCTGCAGCCAGCATGGTTTGTTCCGCAAAAAATTATAATGAATATAAAAAAAGCGAGGTCAATGACCTCGCCTTTTTGTTGTATGTAGGAGTAATTATTCAGCTACTTCTTCTTCGCCGTCAACAACTTCTTCTTCGCCGTCTACTGCTGCTTCGTCTTCAGCTGCTGCATCTTCAGCTGCTGCATCGTCAACAACTTCTTCTTCAACAACTTCTTCGCCGTCTACTGTTTCTTCTACCTGTGTTTCATCTACAGGAGCTTCTTCTGTGCTGCCGCCGCAAGCTGCTACGCCGAAAGCCATTGCTGCACAAACTGCCAGTACGGATACTTTTTTGATCAGATTCTTTTTCATGATGAGTTCCTCCTAATTTTCAAAAACAAGTGTGTAATGATCTTTTTTGATCGTGAGAAAAATATAACACGTTACAATTTTTTGTTCAATAGTGAAAAAAAGTTTGTTTTATTCGATTTGTTGGAATTTAAATGACATTTTGGCTCTGGTAGACACCTATCTCAAGCAAGCTTCATTTTACTCGATTTTTCTTTTGATTTCTTAAGAATTTAACAAACGTGCTTTATTGGGCGGAGTTTTGTCTTTATTCTGCGGAAACGTAAGAAAATCTTAAGAAATTGTAAAGTGTTTTATATTAAGAATTGATAAAACAGACAGAAAAAAACACCCCGAATTTGGGGTGTTTTGGTGATCAATCCTGAGGAAGAAATTCTTTGGTCAAATATTGCTTGCCCATCAGGTCATCATAGGTCAAAAGTTCGTGCAGTTTGATGTATCGATCTCTCGTAGCCTTGTCCGTTGTATCGGAATACAGCTCGTAATAGGGGCTGATGACGGGGCAGGTCTCATACAGATCCAGCAGGAAATTGGTGCGGACTGTTTCCGGTGCGCCAATGTAATCGCACAGCAGAGCCGTCAGCAGATAAGGGGATACGGCATCCCCTTCAGCACGGTATGTACGACCTGTGTCATAATTGCTGAAAATTACATAAGGAGTGGAGAACATGCCGTATTTTTCTTCTGTGGTCCATTCGGAGGCGGTGGCGGAGGAGATATTGCCTGTGGTCGTATAAGGCTCGAAATCGCCGCCCAGGGTGGGCAGATGGTCGCCGTACCAAAGGACGACTGTGGGCTTTTCTCTGTTCATGACATAATCATACAGCTTGCCCAGCTCTGCATCGGAATCGGATACGCCCTTACAGTAGTTGTGGAGTACATTGAGGTTTCTTTCGGTGAGGACATCGGAAGAAACGCTGATATCCCAGTCAAAGGGTTCATATTTATCGAAATACAGTCCGTGGTTTTCCATGGTGATGGCCTGCAGGAAAAGACCTGTTTCATGGGGCTGTTCCAGCTGATAGATGATCTCTTCCGTAATGGTTTCATCGGTGATATAGGAACCGCTGTTCCAGTGATGCTCTGCATGGAGGTCGTATTCCCCAAGGAAATCGTCAAAGCCCAGCAGAGGATATGCCCGATCCCGTTCATAGAAGGTTTTCTGATAGGTATGGATGCCGATGGTATCATAGCCCTGATTTTTAAAATGGCGGGCGTAAGAGAAGATATCATCGAAGACATACTGCTGATAGGGCACGTTGCCGGAGGGCAGCATATTGGTGGTCATACCTGTCAGGATCTCAAATTCGGGACGAACGGTGCCGCCGCCGAAGGTACAGGAGACCATTTTGCCGCTGGGGTGATTTTCCGCGATGCGCCGATAGTTTTTGATGGGGTCGTCGGAATAGGTCACACCATTTAACACCGTAGGATCCCAGAAGGATTCGGAGAGGACAACGATGATGTCGGGATTCTGGAAATCTTTGCCGGAATCAGCGGAAGGCTGATAGGGTGCAAAGGCCTGTTCCAGATATTTTTCGTTGTAATTTTCAGGAGCCCCCATGTTCAGGGAAGAAAAATTCAGCACAAAGGCTGTGATAAAGCCGTTTTCCGTGTAGTTTTTCGTTTGGTCGCCGGGCGCATTGGGGGAAAGCCCAAAGGCATTGTAGCATTCACGGACAGTAGGGTTCATGGTGAACAGATACAGGCATACCAGCAGGATAGGTGCACCGATGATGCGCTTCTTCCATGGAAAGGGCAGCTCGGGGCGCAGAAGCAGCAGACAAACCAGATAGAGCACTGTGCAGGCAATGACCGCCCAAAGAATGGGAGGAATTTCCAGAGAAGTCAAAAAAGTCGTAAAGCTGTCTGCATTTTTTGCCAGCAGCAGATCCCAAGGCATGAAATGTTCTTTCAGGATATTGGTTTTGAAAAGATCTACCAAAGGCATGATGGTGAAGAACAAGCCTGTGAGCAAAGCCGCCAGAGGAATACGCCTGCAAAGGCAGATCATGGCACCAAAGAACAGATATACGATGACCAGCCCCAGAAGGAATGCCCCTAGGTTTTGCATCAGCAAAGCCGTCATTAGTTCCATAGGTGCTTCTGCCGAGCAGAAGGAGAGGAAATTGCTGGAAAGGGTCAGGTAGATGGGATAGAGCAGGACCAATGCCCACATGACAGTGGCTGCAGTTTTATTGCTTTGGAGATACGTTTGAATCTTTGTTTGTAAGTCTTTTATTTTGTTCATCTATGTCAAACCTCGTTTTCTTAAGAATTTACAATTTATTATTTTAACATTATTTTTACGGTTTTTCAAGGAATGACATAGAGGAGCTTTCATGAAAAATTGGGAAAAAACCTGGGTCAAGAACGTTGAAAAAGCTTTCCTTTCGTGATACGATTGCAGAGGCAGTTTCCCAGGAACCTGACTTCATCGATGGAGGAGTTGAAAAATGGACAACATTGGTTTATATATCCATATCCCTTTTTGCCGGCAGAAATGCCTCTACTGCGATTTTCCGTCCTTTGCGGGAAAAGAGGGCATGATGCAGGCTTATGTGGATGCTTTGACAGCGGAGATCAAATGCAGAAGGAAGGAATATCCTAAGAAGAAAGTCGTTTCCGTTTTCTTTGGAGGAGGCACGCCCACCGCATTGGAGATCCCCATGCTGGAACAGCTGATGCAGGCGGTTTGGGAAAGCTGGGATATTGCGGAGGATGCGGAGATCACCACAGAAGCCAACCCCGGTACGCTGGATCTGAAAATGGTCAATGCTCTGAAGAAAATGGGCTTCAACCGCCTGAGCATGGGTGTGCAGGCATGGCAGAATAGACTGTTGAAAGAATTGGGACGTATCCATACCATCGAGGGATTTTTGGAAAACTATCAGGCAGTCAGAGAAGCGAGCTTTGAGAACGTGAATGTGGATCTGATGTTTGCCCTGCCCCATCAGACCATGGCAGACTGGCAGGAAACAGTGAAAAACATCACTGCCCTGCAGCCGGAACATATTTCTGCTTATAGCCTCATCATTGAGGAAGGTACGCCTTTCTTTGACAGATACGAAAAAGGGCTGCTGGAGCCTGCATCCGAAGAACTGGACAGGGAAATGTATCACTGGGCAGTTGATTATCTGGTGGAGATGGGCTATGAGCAGTATGAAATTTCCAATTTTGCGAAAAAAGGCAGACAAAGCCGCCACAACCGCATTTACTGGCAGGCAGAGGAATATCTTGGAATGGGGCTGGGCGCTCATTCTTATATGGAAGGAACACGTTTCCATAATCGTTATGACCTGCAGGGATATATTGCTGCAAAGGGAGATGTTTCCTTATTAAAGGAAGAAGTCGAAGTCATTACGGAAACGGATGCGCTGGCGGAATTTATGTTTCTGGGGCTGCGGCTGACGGAAGGAGTATCCTTTGAACGGTTCCGTACCCGTTTTGGCAGGGAATTATACGAGGTCTACGGCACGCAGGTAAGGGAACTGATAGAGGCAGGTCTGCTGCAGGAGAATGGGCAGGGGATTCGCCTGACGAGAAGGGGCATTGATGTGAGCAATGTGGCCTTTGAAAAGTTCCTTTTATAAGTTACTTTCTTAAATTGAATTTTAACGAAAAATTTTGTATTTAGCACTTGACATCTTTGGTGGCTAGTGCTATCTTTATATACGTAAGTTAGCACTCGATGTTGGTGAGTGCTAATAAAATGGAAAAAGGAGGCGGCGGAATGGCTTTAAACGACAGAAAAATACAGATTTTGCAAGCCATCATCAATGACTATATTGAAACGGCGGAACCCGTCGGTTCCAGAACCATTGCCAAAAAATATAACCTGGGCATCAGCTCTGCCACCATCCGGAATGAAATGAGCGACCTGGAAGAAATGGGTCTCATCTTACAGCCCCACGCATCCAGCGGCCGAATCCCTTCCGATATGGGCTACAGGCTTTATGTAGACCATCTGATGCAGCAGAAGGAGCTGTCCCCGGAAGAACAGAAATATCTGCAAAGCGTGGTCTCCAGAGATATCAGCCAGATCGATTATCTGATGGAAGAATCCGCCAAGGCATTGTCTCTTTTGACAAATTATACGACATTTGTTTCCGAGCCCGTAGGGCAGAGAACCAGGATCAAGCAGATCCGCCTGCTGCCTTTGGACAGCACATCGCTACTGCTGGTCATCGCAACGGGAGATAACTTCATCAAAAACCATGTCATCAAGATGGACAGCGTACCTTCCGAAGAAAAAATCTTCTACATGGGCATCAGCCTGAACAGGGTGCTGCAGGGCTGTTCTCTGAATGAGATCGATGGCGCAGTCATCAGCAAGATGCAGGCGGAATTGATGGAATACCAGGAACTGCTGCAGCCCATCCTGAAAGCCATCGAAATGACGATGCGGGCAGCGGAAAAGATTCAGGTTCACATGAGCGGCACGAAAAATATGCTGGCCTTTCCTGAATTTGCCGATATCCAAAAGGCAAAATCCCTGTTCCAGACTTTGGAAGAAAAAGATGTGCTGGTGACGATGCTGGAGGAAAGCAAAGGCAACGATATCCAGATCCTGATCGGCAGTGAAAACAGCGTGCAGGGCATGAAGGACTGCAGCGTCATCACTGCTACGTATAAGATGGGGGATAATACAAGAGGTACCATCGGTATCGTGGGTCCCACCCGAATGGATTATTCGCAGGTCATTTCCGTTCTGAATGGAATGGTGCAAAATATCGAAAACGTATTACGGAACCTATCCGATGGGAATAACAAAAATACCTAGAAATGAGGGAACAACGTGGAAGAAATGAAAAAGGATGAAAATCTGGAAGCGCAGGAAGCGGTAGAAGAAACTGCGGAAACAGTGGAAGAAACAGCAGAAGCTGTGGAAGCAGAGGAAATTCTGGAAGCTGTGGATGAAACAGCGGAAAAAATTGCCGCTCTGGAACAGCAGGCTGCGGATAATCTGGATAAATATCAGAGAACATTGGCGGAATTTGATAACTTCCGCAAACGTACGGTAAAGGAAAAAGCCAGTATGTATGACGATGGCGTGAGAAGCACAGTGGAAAAGCTGCTGACAGTCATCGACAATCTGGAAAGAGCCGTTGCTGTACAGGAAGGCAAGGTTGATGAAAACGATGCCTTCTTCAAAGGCGTAAAAATGACTTTGACGCAGTTCCAGGAAGTTTTGCATGGCATTGGCGTGGAAGAGATCAAGGCTCTGGGCGAACAGTTCGACCCTAACCTGCACGCGGCAGTGGCCCATGAGGACGATGAAAACTATGGTGAAAATGAAGTCGTTCTGGAAATGCTGAAAGGTTATAAATATAAAGATAAAGTGATCCGCCACAGTATGGTTAAGGTGGCAAACTGATTTTAGGCAATTGAAAAAAACATTGTATATTCTTTAGGAGGAATTTATCATGGGAAAAATTATTGGTATTGACTTGGGTACAACAAACTCTTGTGTAGCAGTTATGGAAGGCGGCCAGCCTGTTGTTATCGTTAACAGCGACGGCGCAAGAACAACTCCTTCTGTTGTTGGTTTTGCAAAGAACGGCGAAAGACTGATCGGTGAAACAGCAAAACGTCAGGCGATCACAAACCCTGACAACACCATCAGCTCCATCAAGAGCCATATGGGTGAAAACTATAAAGTAAACATCGAAGGCAAAGCTTACTCTCCTCAGGAAATCTCCGCTATGATTCTGCAGAAGCTGAAAGCAGACGCAGAAGCTTACCTGGGCGAAACTGTAACAGAAGCAGTTATCACAGTTCCTGCTTACTTCAATGACGCTCAGAGACAGGCAACAAAAGACGCCGGCAAGATCGCTGGTCTGGATGTAAAACGTATCATCAATGAACCCACATCTGCAGCTCTGGCTTATGGTCTGGATAACGAAAACGAACAGAAGATCATGGTATACGACCTGGGCGGCGGTACATTCGACGTTTCCATCATCGAAATCGGCGATGGCGTTATCGAAGTACTGGCAACAAACGGTAACACACACCTGGGCGGCGACGACTTCGACCAGAGAGTCATCGATTTCCTGGTAGCTGAATTCAAAAAAGCAGAAGGCATGGATTTGTCCAAAGATAAAATGGCAATGCAGAGACTGAAAGAAGCTGCAGAAAAAGCGAAAAAAGAACTGTCCACAGTAACATCCACAAACATCAACCTGCCCTTCATCACAATGAATCAGGATGGCCCCAAACATCTGGATGTGACTCTGACAAGAGCAAAATTTGACGAACTGACACACGACCTGGTAGAAAACACAATGGGCCCCGTACGTCAGGCGCTGAGCGATGCTGGTCTGTCCACAGGCGAAATCGACAAAGTCCTGCTGGTTGGTGGTTCCACAAGAATCCCCGCTGTTCAGGACGCAGTTAAGAAATATACAGGCAAAGATCCCTTCAAAGGCATCAACCCCGATGAATGTGTAGCAGTAGGTGCGGCTATTCAGGGCGGTAAAATGGCTGGCGACGAAGGCGCAGGCAGCATCCTGCTGCTGGACGTAACACCTCTGTCTCTGGGTATCGAAACTCTGGGCGGTGTTGCAACAAAACTGATCGACAGAAACACAACTATCCCTACAAACAAAAAACAGATCTTCTCCACAGCAGAAGATAATCAGACAGCAGTAGATATCCACGTTGTACAGGGTGAAAGACCTCTGGCAAAGGATAACAAAACTCTGGGTCAGTTCAAGCTGGATGGTATCGCTCCCGCAAGAAGAGGCGTTCCTCAGATCGAAGTAACTTTCGACATCGACGCAAACGGTATTGTAAACGTATCCGCAAAAGATCTGGGTACAGGCAAAGAACAGAAGATCACAATCACAGCTGGTTCCAACCTGAGCGATGAAGAAATCGACAGAGCTGTGAAAGAAGCAGAACAGTTCGCAGAAGCCGACAGAAAGAGAAAAGAAGCGATCGACGCGAAAAACGAAGCAGATTCTCTGATCTTCCAGACAGAAAAAACAATGGAAGACCTGGGCGACAAACTGGATGGTGCTGATAAATCCACAGTAGAAGCAGAACTGAACAAACTGAAAGATGCTGTGAAAGATATGACACCTGATACAATGACAGAAACAGATACAGAAAATGTAAAGGCTGCAACAGAATCCCTGAAGCAGGAATTCTACAAACTGTCTGAAAAACTGTATCAGCAGGCACAGGCTGCTCAGGGCGGTGCAGATGCAAATGGTGCAGGCCCTGATGTGGTTGACGGCGACGGCAAAGAACTGTAATATAAGACAGGATAAATGGAAAGCAAGGGTGTCCTTGGGCACCCCTGCTTTTGCTGTTTGATACAAGAGGAAGAACATCCCCTTTGCTCTGCAAAAACGTAGTTTTTGCAAATGGGGTCCAGGGAATCATTCCCTGGTGGGGTTTGGGGTGAAACCCCAAGGAAAAAAAGGTGGTGAGAAAGTTGGCAAATAAAAGAGATTACTATGAAGTTCTGGGGGTAAAAAAGGACGCTACAGAAGCGGAGCTGAAAAAAGCCTACCGTAAAATGGCGGTGAAATACCATCCCGACCAGAACCCTGGCGATAAAGAAGCAGAAGAAAAATTCAAGGAAGTCAACGAAGCATACGAGGTACTGAGCGACAGCCAGAAGCGTGCCCAGTACGACCAGTTCGGTCACGCAGCCTTTGAACAGGGCGGCATGGGCGGCGGTGGCTTCTATGGTCAGGGCTTCGATATGGGCGATATCGGCGATATCTTCGGCAGTATGTTTGGTTTCGGCGGCTTTGGCGGCGGTGGCGCAAAGAGAAATGGCCCTCGCCGTGGGAAAGACGTAAACGTAAGCATCCAGCTGACATTCGAAGAAGCTGTTTTTGGCTGCAAAAAGGAAATTTCAGTGGCAATCTATGATGAATGTGATACCTGCCACGGCACAGGGGCCAAGGAAGGCACCCATGCGGAAAGCTGCCCGACCTGTAACGGTACCGGTCAGGAAAGAGTGGTACAGCAGTCCATGTTTGGTGCAGTGACCAGCGTAAGAACCTGTTCCAAATGCGGCGGCAGCGGTAAGATCATCAAAGATCCCTGCGGCACCTGCCGTGGTACCGGTAAGGTACGCAAAACAAAGAAATATGAAGTCAATGTACCCAAGGGGATCGATAACGGACAGACCATCCGTCTGGCTGGCAAAGGCGAGATCGGTGAAAACGGCGGCGGCTACGGCGATCTGCTGGTAACGGTATATGTACAGCCTAACCGTGTGTTTATCCGTAAAGGCTTCGATATCTATTGCGATGTGCCCATCACATTCGTGCAGGCGGCTCTGGGCGGTGAGATCACCATCAAGACCATCGATGGGGAACAGAAATATACCATCAAGCCCGGTACACAGCCCGATACAGTAGTAACTCTGCGTGGTGTGGGTGTGCCTAACCTGCGGAATCCTAAGGTAAGAGGCAACCAGATCGTTACATTGAAGGTGAAGATTCCTACAGATATGAGCGAACGGCAGAAAGATCTGCTGCGTCAGTTCTATGGAGATGCACCAGCAGGTGAAACAGCCTCTGGGGAAGCACCCAAGGAAGAAAAGGAAAAGAAAAGTTTTTCTGAAAAAATGAAAGACTTCTTCAAGGATGAATAATCGAGTATTGAAAAGCAACAATAGAAAAGTTTTTCTTGACAAAGTGAAAATGACCGCATAGAATATACTGAAACTCTTTGCACTGCACATACGGGGGCTTCCCCGCACATACAGTACAAACTGAGCAGACAGCGGATTTTCCGTGTAGTCGGGCATTTATGCAGCAGATAAAGGCATCTGCGGGACAGTTTTATGTTCTGCAGATGCCTTTTTATTTCAGGAGGACAGAAAATGACAAAACTTCTACTGCGATTTTTTGTAAAGAACAATGAAAATACGGAAGACCCGGCGGTTCGTGCGTCTGTAGGCAAACTGGCGGGGGCAACGGGAATCGTCTGCAACTGTATTCTGTTTTTGGGAAAACTGATTGCAGGGCTTTTGGCTGGGTCCGTTGCCATCATTGCGGATGCGGTAAATAACCTTTCCGATGCATCCTCTTCTGTGGTGACCCTTTTGGGGTTCCGATTGGCCCAGCAGCCTGCCGATGCAGACCACCCTTATGGTCATGCCAGATATGAATATCTTTCCGGGCTTGTAGTGGCAGTGTTGATTTTGGTGATCGGGGTGGAACTGGTAAAATCCTCTGTGGGGAAGATCATCCATCCGGAGCCCATCGTTTTTTCTGCTATTACTGTTACGATACTGGTTGCTTCTATTGCCATGAAGCTGTGGATGGCAATGTTCTTCGGAACCTTGGGCAAAAAGATCAAATCCACCACGCTGGCAGCAACTTCTGTGGACAGCCGAAATGATGTGATCTCCACAGCGGCAGTTTTATTGGGCTGCCTAGTGGGGTATTTCTTCCACGTAAATATCGATGGCTTTGTGGGTTTGCTGGTGGCACTGTTCATCCTGTATTCCGGTATCAATATCGTAAAAGAGACGATTTCTCCTTTGCTGGGACAGCAGGCAGATGCGGAGCTGGTGGAAAAGATTCATGCCTTGGTGTTGTCCCATGAAAAGGTATTGGGTGTCCATGATCTGCTGGTTCATGATTATGGCCCGGGGCAGTGCTTTGCGTCCCTCCATGCGGAGTTGAGCGCGGCGGAGGATGCTCTTGCCTGCCATGAAATCATCGACCATATCGAAAATGAAGTGCGGAAGGAACTGCATGTCGATCTGGTAATCCATTACGACCCTGTGGTGACCGATGATGCAGAAGGAAATGCCATGCGGGAGATGGTGAAAGAGATCATTTTCGAGATCGATCCCAGATTGTCCATGCATGATTTCAGAATAACCGATGGCGGAAAGTTGGTGTTTGACTTGGCAGTGCCCTATGATATGGGACAGCAATATGAAGCATTGCAGCAGCAGATCGATGAGAGCCTGCAGAAAAAAGGAAAGGATTACACCACAGAAATCCGTTTCGATGGGAAAGCATAAAAATGTATCCATAGAAGAATCAAAAAAATGGGATGAATCTTTATTATGTAAGGATTCATTCTTTTTTTCTTGTTTTTCTGCAGAAAACAGGCACAGTTTTTCCTGAGCTGCATAGACTGGCAGCAACGGAAAGGAGCGTGTTTTGCATGGCAAAGATCAGTTTATGTATGATCGTGCGGGATGAGGAGGAGGTATTGGAGCGGTGCCTGGAAAGCATTGCCGATTGTGTGGATGAAATTGTGATCGTGGATACGGGTTCGGTGGATCGCACCAAGGAGATCGCCCAGAGATTTACGGATAAAATTTATGATTTTCAGTGGGTGGATGATTTTTCAGCGGCACGGAACTTTGCCTTTTCCAAAGGAAACGGGGAATACCTCATGTGGATGGATGCCGATGATGTTTTTCCAAAAAAAGAGAAGCGAAAGCTCCTCGATCTGAAAGAGGATTTGGATGAACATCCCTGCCACATGGTGATGATGCTCTATGATGCGGGGTTCGACGAAGAGGGCAAGGCAGTCTTTTCTTATTATCGAGAACGGCTGGTGCGCCGTTCAAAGCAGGCGGAATGGGTCGGTTGTGTCCATGAGGTCATCCCTCCTTTTGGAAATGTGCGCTATGAGGAGATCCATTTTGAGCATCGGAAGGAAAAGGTGGAGTATTCTGACAGAAACCTGCGGATCTACGAAAAAATGCTGGAGAGGGAGAAAAACCTTGACCCCAGAGAAAGGTTTTATTATGGTCGGGAATTGTATTACCATGGAAGGTATGAAAAGGCGGCAGAGGTCTTTCAAAGCTTTTTGGACGATCCTCAAGGATGGCTGGAAAACAAATTGGAAGCTGATCGATTCCTTTCCTATAGCCTGTCGGCAATGGGAAAAGAAGAGGAAGCCTTTGATGCCCTTTTGCAGGGGCTGAGGCTGGCACCGCCCACAGGGGAGCATTGCTGTGATATGGGAGCATATTTTTACGGAAAAGAACAATGGGAACAGGCTATCTTCTGGTATGAAAATGCCTTGCGGGCAGAGCGGCGGACAGAGCAGGGGGCTTTTGTGCAGGAGGACTGCTATGGATTTCTGCCCTGTATTCAGCTTTGTGTCTGCTATGACAGGCTGGGAGATTTGGAACGGGCAAATATGTATAACGAAATGGCGGGGGTATTCAAACCAGGAGACCGGGCTGTTCTGCAGAATCAGGCATATTTCAAAAAAGTGTTACAAAAATGAAAAATGCAGCTCCGGAGGAGGAGCTGCGTTTACATCTATTTTGCCTAGCCCGGAGGAAGGAAGTGGGCAATGTTGGCTGAAGTATTCTTATTTGTTATGCTTGATGATGGGCGATCGCTCTGTTATCAATGACAGGTCCCATTTCTTTTGTTGCCAGAACAACAAAGGCAACGGCTGTCACTGCGATGCCCAAAGTTACAATGAGCTGTCCGGCCATTGTGGCTACACCAAGAGCGGAGATATAGCAAAGAATTGCGAACAGTACCAAATCTGCAAACAAACAGCTATTTTCAAAAAGATAATCGTGTTTCATGATAAATGCCTCCTTCAAAGACAAATGATTTTTTTGTTTGAATTGCTGGATTGGGAGATCTCCTTTTCTTGATAATAATATAACATAGATGAAACTGGATGTAAAATTCATAGATTTAAAGACATCTATTAGAATTCTTAATATGAAAATCAGGTGGGATAGACTTCTTCCAAAAGGGCGAAAAATGCAGACATTTGGGGTGTGACCACCTTATGATGGTGATATAATGCCTGTACCCAAACAGTAAGATCCATTTCGGGAACGTCCAGTACGCAAAGTTCTCCCATTTTTACAGCATCTGCAATGAGGTAATAGGGGATCAGGCCGATTCCGACACCTCGTTTGACCATCATCATAGCGCCTGTGGCGTTCCAAATATCGAAGGTGGGTTTGATCTCCTGATTCAGGGCTTTGGCATGGGTGCTGAGTACCTCTGTGAAGGAAGCATGTTTATTTGAAACAATAAGTTTTTCTTTGGCGATCTCTTCCATGGAAATATTCTTTTTTGCCGCCAGAGGATGAGAAGGCGGGGCGGAAAAGACGATGCGTTCTTTATGGGAGAAGGCAGAAAGCAAATCTTTCTGGCCCTGTCTTTCCAGAAAAAGAAACCCCAAGTCAGCTTCATTGTGGGAGAGCATATAATCGATTTCTGCCATGCTGTCCGCACTTTTAACAATGATATCGACCTTGGGATAGCGTCTATGGTATTCCAATAGGATATCGGGCAAAACAGAAACCATAAGGGAATCAATGGAAACAATGCATAATTCTCCGTGTAATTCCTGATCTTCACTGCCGATGAGAGAGATTTTCTGTGATAACTCAGCCATTTGCCGGGCATAGGCGTGCAGTTCCCGTCCCTTTTCGGTGACATAGACCTTTTTCCCAATGCGGTCGAATAACCGCACATGGAGTTCTTCTTCCAGCTGTTGAATCTGAACTGTGACAGTGGATTGGGAATACAAAAGCTGTTCGGCTGCTTTAGAAAAGCTGCCGGTTTCGACAATTTTCAAAAAAGTGATGAGATTACGCAGTTCCATATCGGTTCTCCTGTCTAGCATGATGATAGTTTTATGGAAAAGGCAGTGTCGAAGACACTGCCTTGCTTATATCAATGGGAATGTGCAGGGGTAAATTGCTGCAGTTCTTTTTGCTGTGTTGCCGCTGCGGTTTCTGCTGCCGCACATTTGTTAGCAAAGAATACGAACAATGCGCCGCTGCAAAGAATACATACCATGAAAATCTTCATAACACCGCTGTTCCAAGGTTCAGAGAAGCCGATGTAGCAGCAAACAACATAGAAGAAAAGAGAAGCCAGTGCATAGATGCCATAGCGAGATGTCAAATCGTTTTTCATAAGATAACCTCCTTGAAAGTACTGTATGTTATTTTGTTTTTCAGAGATCTCTTTTATGTATTTATAGTAGCACATGATTTCGTATTTGTAAAATTCAAGGATTGAAACGTTATCATTAAAATTTTTAAATGATTGGCGTAAAAAAATCCCCCTCACAAGAGGGGGACAAAAGCTTTAAAGCAGTGCTACACCGGTCGCCTTACAAACATCGATGGTTTCCTGATCCCAGATAGAGGACTGAACTTCACCGATATGGGCTTTGCCCAACAGCAGCATACACAGTCTGGACTGACCGATACCACCGCCGATGGTGCAGGGCAGTTTGCCTTCCAGCAGCATTTTGTGGTAGGTCAGGCTTCTGCGGTCGTCGCAGTTTGCCTTTCTCAGCTGCTGATCCAGAGAAAAAGGATCGACACGAATGCCCATGGAGGAGATTTCCAGAGCATTATCCAGAACAGGGTTATAGAACAGCAGATCGCCGTTCAGCTGCCAGTCATCGTAGTCGGGGGCTCTGCCGTCGTGGGGTTCGCCGGAACGCAGTTTTTCACCGATCTGCATGATGAATACCGTTTTGTATTCTTTCACGATGGCATTTTCTCTTTCCTTGGGGGTCAGGTCGGGGTATTTATCCTCCAATTCCTGAGAGGTGATGAAGGTGACTTCTCTGCACAGTTCTGTTGTGATGCGGGGGTATTTTTTCTTTACCACTTCCAGTGTATCACAGATGGCCAAAACGATGCCCTGTACAGTAAATTTCAGTTCCTGAATATTTCTTTTTTCGGGAGTGATGACTCTTTCCCAGTCCCACTGGTCAACGTAGATGGAATGCAGGTTATCCAGTGTTTCATCCCGGCGGATGGCGTTCATGTTTGTGTAAAGGCCTTTGCCGGGACGGAAATCATAGCGATACAGCGCCATACGTTTCCATTTTGCCAGGGAATGGACAACTTCGGCAGTTGTGCCTGTGGCAGGGATCTCGAAGCTTACGGGGCGTTCCACGCCGTTCAGGTTATCGTTCAGACCTGTTGCGGGGTCAACGAACAGGGGAGCGGAAACACGCTTCAGGTTCAGTGTCTGACCCAGATGTTCTTCGAAAGCGTGATGGATCACGCCAATGGCATTCTGTGTTTCATATAAGGTAAGGGCAGACTGATAGCCCTCGGGGATATATGTTTTGCTCATCAAAAGCACCTCGTTTCTGAATGTTTTTTTCTATTATAGATGAAATTTTTCCATATCATTTAGGATAACACAGAAGTTTTTTTTGTCAAGGGAAGTTTCCATCAGAAAAATGGATAGGGGGTATTGACATAGAACTCTTACAAATGTATGATATAGAAAAATACAATTCTTACAATTGTAAGAATTGCTCTGAGAGGAGATGATACAATGGGTGAGATCATGCGTTTGCCTGATACAGAACTGGAGATCATGAAGGCCATCTGGGAAAGCGGCAAGACCCTTTCCACATCGGAAGTGAAAGCACTGCTGGAACGGAACAGACCTTGGAACGTTTCCGCTTTGCAGACCCTTTTGAACCGTCTCATCGACCGTGGCTTTCTGGAAAGCTATAAAGAAGGAAAAAATCGGTTTTATACCCCTTTGGTGGAAGAGGATGCCTATTTGGCGGTGGAAAACAAAGCCTTTCTGGAAAAGGTCAATGACCGTTCTGTGACGAAGTTGGTGGCTTCTTTATATGATAGCCATTCTATTTCCGAAGCGGACCTGGATGAATTGGCGGACTTTATTCGTTCCAAAACGGGAGGTGCATGAGCATGGATGGGATTTTTCAAAGCCTGTGGGAAATGAGCCTGTTTGCCATTCCCGTAATTCTCATTCTGGCACTTTGCTCGAATTTTTTAGGAAGAAATTATGGGGCAAAATGGCGATATCTGATTTGGCTGGTGGTTGCGGTGCGGCTTTGTGTGCCGCTGCAGCTGGATTTGCCGGGGCGGATGGCTGTGATGCGGATGGAAGTGCCCAATGTGGCAGTGCAGATGCAGGAAATGAGAAGGGGACAGGATGATTTTCTTTTGGAAGAAACACAGACAGTGCCGATTTCTGTGGAAACCATAGCTGAAATGCATACACTGCAGGATTTACCTGTGGAAACAGAGCATAAAGCAAGTGATATCATCATCGATTTCTTCCTGAGTTATCCTGAGCTGCTGTGGTTCTTGGGCGTGGTGCTGTTTCTTGCGTGGCAGGGGTGGAAATATACCAGCTTCCGACGGATGCTGAAACGCAGCAGAAGAAAGGTATTGGATGCGTCGGTTTTGGATACCTATTATACCCTTTGCAGGAACATGGGGATGAAAAAACGACCGGAGCTATACTTCTGCGGCAGGATGCCCAGTCCCCTTTGCGTGGGATTTTGGAAACAGGAAATCTATATCAATTCCGAGGACAGGGAAGAAGGGGATATCCGCCTGATTTTGAAGCATGAGCTGACCCACTGCCGGAGAAAAGATTTGTGGTATAAGGGCATTTTGATGCTGGCAAGGGCCATGCACTTTTTCAACCCCTTTGTCCATTGGATGGCGAAGCAGGCAGAAAAGGATATGGAGCTTTCCTGCGACTTGGCGGTGATGGAAAATTGCGACATGGCGGAAAGAGAAGCCTACAGTATGGCGATTTTGCGGACGGTGAAAGATGCCAAAAGCAAAAATATGCAGATGAGTACAGCTTTTTCCGGCGGAAAGGAAGAATTGAAGGCGAGATTTGAAAATATTTTCGATATGACAAAGAAAAAGCGGGGAATTGCCCTGTTTGTGGCGGCGGCATTGGTGGTCTGCGGCGGAACGGCTTTCGTGGGCTGTGCTACACCACAGGAGGAGGAAGAAACGCTGACAGGCGTGGTCTATGGGGATTACACAGAAGAAATTGTCCATCAGCTTTATGAAGCCAAGCTCCAATATATCGGCGACCATGTGGGCGTGGGAAAGATTTTAGGATTGCTGCCCATGCCCGATGGGGTGACGTACAATAGCGAGGGCATGGAATTGTTCACCGCAGAAGAACCCTATGGTGCCAGAAGAAATTTTGACTGGGAAGAAACTGCAGAAACAACGATGGAATATGATGGCGAAAAATATATGGAACATCGCTGGTATCAAATACATGGATTGATTTTTTTAGCTTTGGTGGACAATGCGGATTATTTAGAGTATGCCCTTCATCAGGAGCAAGCTTGGGAAAATAGTGAAGGTGTCGTTATTTCGACACATAGAGTTTCCAGAGATGGTGCGAGACGCTATTTTGGGGACAAAGACCTGCGGGAATTTGCCGCCGATGAAGAAACCTTCCGCAGCTTCGTTTTCGCCATCAACCGCTATTTTTACGAAGGCATCACCACACCGGAAGATATCAGGAATTTATTGGATTTAGATGATAAAGCGGCACAGGAACGGATGAACGATATGCTCTATGGTGCGCCTGCGGATGAAATCGGCATCGAGGAGCAATCTATGTCCTATCAGATGATCTATGCGGATAGCCTGGTGGATGAGATTGCAGGGCAAGAGCTGACGTCCTCTAATCCTTTGGACTATATCATCAACTGTCAACAATATGAGAAACTGGTGAAGCTTGGCGAGCCTGCCCTTAGAGAATTCCTCTCGGATTTTGCAGAGGGAAATGTGGGGGATACTTTAGAGGGATATATCATGATGTTCGCCTGTCAGGATATTTTGGGAGAGCCTAGACAAACGGATTTGCAGCCCACGGAATGGTATTTTGCCTATGCGGCACTGGATTCCACCCTATGCGCCCCTTTTTCCTATGATCCCATGTTCTATACGGCGGATATGGAAAAGGCATATGGGTTGGATGGCTTAGCAGTGAAAAAATGGAGCGTGGTGACGGCGGGACAGGAGGAACGACTGCAGGCGGTCTATGCTGCGCTGAATACCAGATTCAATGAGAACATGGCTCTGGGGCATCAGGTGACGTTTTTTGCACCATTGGTACAGGAAATCACGGAAAAAGGAAACAGCATGAGTGTGTTTACGGTGATTTTCGATAATACTTATACCATGAGCCGCACCAAAGGCGGCGGCTATGCTCTGTTTGAACGGGGCGGCTCTGTCATTCCTTCCCGTCTGGATTTTGAAAAGCGGGGCGGCAAATGGGTACTGACAAAATGGACACAGGCACGGGATGGCAGCGATTATGCAGATTCCATCAAGGAAATGTGTGATGGAAACAGCGGCTTGGCAAATAAAATGATCTCCTATGATAGTGAAGCTTGCCAGATGCTGCTGTGGCAAAATATCATCTACTATATGAAAGCTCATTATGAAGGGATGAATATGCCGATTTATTTCCATTCTTATATGGACGAAGCCAATATCGAGAAAATCAACAAATACATCAAAATCATCCCCCTCTATGAATAATTGAATCTTATCAATTGAAAAACCCCATTTTTACATCTGTAAAAATGGGGTTTTTCGTTATCGGGTCAAGGGTCTGAGACCCTTGCAGGTGTTTGAGGGCAGAGCCCTCAAAGAATATTCCTTCGATTTGTAGCATAGATTGCATTGTATGGATACACTTGCAAAGGAAACGGAGGAGACACAATGGAAAAATTCGATATTTATCAGGACATTGCGGAACGGACAGGCGGCGATATCTATATCGGCGTGGTGGGCCCTGTGCGGACGGGCAAATCCACCTTCATCAAGCGGTTTATGGACTTGCTGGTGCTGCCCAATATTGCCAATGCCTACACCCGGGAGCGGGCCCGGGACGAACTGCCCCAGTCCGCCACAGGCAAGACCATTATGACCACGGAACCGAAATTCGTGCCCAATGAAGCGGTGGAAATTTCCCTGGGGGAAAATGCTGAAGCAAGGGTAAGGATGATCGATTGTGTGGGCTATCTGGTGCCGGGGGCAGAGGGACACATGGACGGCGAACTGCCCCGCATGGTACATACCCCTTGGTCGGAAAACGCCATGCCTTTTCGGGAAGCGGCGGAAATGGGGACAAAGAAGGTCATTACCGACCATTCCACCATCGGCATGGTTGTGACGACGGACGGTAGTGTAACAGAACTGCCCAGAGAAAGCTATGAGGAAGCGGAAGAACGGGTTGTTGGGGAATTGCAGGAGATCGGTAAACCCTTTGTCATCCTGCTGAACACGGCAACGCCCTACAGCGAAGGCACACAGGCCTTGCGGAGCCAGATGGAGGGAAAATACGGCGTACCTGTCATGGCGGTGAATGCGGCACAGCTGAAAGCGGAGGATATCCGAAAGATCTTGGAACAGATGCTCTATCAGTTCCCCATCCGCGAGCTGCGGTTCTTCTTCCCCGGCTGGGTGGAAACTTTGGAGCAGGATCACTGGCTGAAGCAGGGGATGATCGCCGCTTTGAAGGGGGTCATGGAAAAGGCGGATAAGCTGGCAGATGTGGAAAATGCCATTTCCGGCTTGGCAGATGCAGATTTCCTGAAAAAAGCCTATACCGACCATATCCTGCCCGGGGAAGGGGCGGCGGATATCGCCCTGAATTTTGATGATGGGCTGTTTTACCAGATTTTGAGCGAAACGGTGGATATGCCCATTGAAAACGACTATGCTCTGATCTCCACCATCAAGATGCTTTCGGAAACGAAACAGGAATATGATAAAATCGCCGGGGCACTGAATGATGTGCGGCGAAAGGGCTATGGCGTGGTAACGCCTGTATTTGAGGAAATCACCTTGGAAAAACCGGAGGTATTCAAGCAAGGCAGCCGCTATGGCATCAAGCTGCGGGCGAAGGGGGAATCTCTCCATCTCATCAAGGCGGATGTGGAAACGGAAGTTTCGCCCATTATCGGCAACGAGGAGCAGTCCAGAGAATTTATCGACCATCTGATCTCCGATTATGAGGAAGAACCGGAAAAGATCTGGGATTTGAATATTTTTGGGCGCACCCTCAGCTCCATGGTCAGCGACGGGATGCAGAACAAAATCTACCGTATGCCGGAGGATGCCCAGATGAAGCTGCAGGAGACCTTGCAAAAAATCGTCAACGAGGGCAGCGGCGGGCTGATCTGCATTATTTTATAAAAAGCGAAAGAAAGGGTGTCGACTTTGTCGACACCCTTTTATAAATGAATTTTATCATATAAGACAGTGAAAAGTTTCCGCCGCAGATGTATGGCGCAACAGCCACAAAAATAAACTTTTTCTCACAGAAACGCAGGCTCAAACAGTTCGAAAAAGTATTTTTTGCTGTCTGTTGCTTTGCAGTGCAAATTTTCTGTTATCTGAAAACCGTTTTATCTACCATCTATTTATTTCTTTCGATTCAATTCTTTTATGATGGCAATGATATGGGAAAGGGATTCCTCATCCATTTTTTTCGCTTCTTCTACCAATTCATTCATTTTTTCGGGATAGGCATTTCCTTCGTCAAAAAATTCCTGAGGTGTGATGTGGAAGTAATCGCAGATATAGAAGAAAACTTGTAGTGAGGGCAGAGCTTTTTTATTCTCAATTCGATTGATATAGGATTCATTTAATCCTATGGAAAGAGACATATCACGAGCAGAAACGCCACACTGGTTACGAAGTTTAGCAATACGTTCTTGTGTAAATTCTTCATACATCTGTGGACTCTCCCTTCTTTTTCACATATTTATTATATGCTGTAATATTTTCAAAATAGGACATTTTATGTTCTATAAAAGTTGACTATAGATAATAAATGTCTTGAAATTGAAATTATAGAGGATTTTATGTTTAGGGAGTGGAAAGATGAAGGAAAAAACTTGCTGTGTCACAGGACACAGAGATATTCCAAAAGGGAAAATAGAATTTGTGAAGCAAGCTTTGCGGAAAGAAATACAGCTTGCCATTGCAGATGGATATACCCATTTTATATCGGGCTTTGCGGAAGGGGCAGATTTATTCTTTGCAGAAATCGTTGCGGAATTTTGCAGGGAAAGGAAGGAGTTGTCCTTGGAGGGAGCCATTCTCTATGGGGGCAGGATGCGGCGTTTGGAAGAAAAGAAGGAAACAAAACAGTTGCTGGATGCTTGCGCCACAATTAGTGTGATTAGCCAGACCTATGCCCCTGATGTTTACCGCAGGCGAAATCAGTATATGGTGGAGCAGTCGGAACGGGTGATTGCTGTTTATGATGGGCGGAAAACAGGGGGAACGGCGATGACCATTCGCATGGCGCAGAAAAAAGGAACCGAAGTAAGAGAAATTTTTATAGAGATAGAATATAAGGCATACCCAAAGAATAGAAAGGGTATGCCTGAAAATTACTTTTCGTAAGAGATTTTATAGGAAAGAAAATTGGTGAGGATCGTACCAACAATCAGAATGACAGCGACCGATATCACTGCATCGATGGTATCCATCACTGCGACCATATCGCCAATTTGCACACGATGCTGGACTTCTAGCAGTTGTAGCCAAAGAGAAATGGCACAGCAGAGGAAACTGATGCAGGAAGTGCGATGAGCAACTTGCGAGGGATGATTTTTTTGGATAGAGAAAAGGGGAATCCCCCAAGCCAGCAAGCCGAACAGAATACTGCCGATGCTGCAGAATATACTCATTGACATAGAAAACGCTCCTTTCGTATTTCATCTTTTTTGTTATTTTTTGTATATAGGAATTATACAGGAAAGTTCTTATAGAAAAAAGAAAATATTTCTTAAGATCATAGTGTTTCAAAGAAAAAGCGTCCGAATGGACGCTTTTTTATATGATTTCAAATGTAGTTTCATTCTGTTTCAGGGAGTGGGGTTTATTTTCCATTTTCTTGATTTTGATGCGTTTCAGGGAGCCCATGAATTTCAGCAGGAAGCGGATACGGCTTTCGAAGCCTTGGATTTCTGCTGCCACATCGCCGTTTTCCATATTTTTCACCCATCCTGTCAGTTCCAGCCGTTTTGCCATTTGTTCCAATGCAATGCGAAAGCCCACATGCTGCACCCTACCGGAAAAAGTGATATGACGGCGGACGAAGCGATCCTCCTCAAAATCGGGCAGTTTGATCTTTTCTACTTGATGGATGACGTAGCTGTCTCTGAATTTTTTGAATGTATCGACTGGTCTCATGGGAATCACCTCTTTGGTTTGGTTGGGTATAAAAAAGAATTTTTCCAATGTTTCTTCAATTATACAAAGAGCAATGGGATTTGTCATCCATATTTCTGGAAAAAGATAGTTTTTCCGGAGACAAGTTCTGCTTTTGGGTTTGCGTTTTTGGAAAAATATATTATAATAAAATGATACATGGTATCATGCCCCTAGTATGGGGAAAGCCACCGCGTCGCTGATCTATGTGAAGCGGCAGGATGATGCCGTAAGTATTCCAAGAGAATAGGAATGCTGTGCCAAACAGCATATCTAATGAAAAGAAATGAACAGGAGGATTCCCATGAAAAAAGGCTCCTCAGGGAATAGAAAAAGACCTCCACGGCAGGAAGCACCTGTCAGCCGTTATCCGACCAGAGACAATGTTTACAGTCTGCAGCAGGAACGGCAGAAACGGCAGGCCCAGGAGGCAAGACAGGCCAGAGAACGGCAGCAGTATCAAAATGGATACCCGCAGAATTCAAGACCTGTACCGAAAAAAAAGAATAGACGCAGAAGAAAGGGCAGCCACATGATCATGCCGCTGATCGTATTTGCCATCATCGCCATTTATCTGGTGGGGCAGATCGGCAATCTGATGTCCAAACGTTCGGATATTGATGTGGAAACGGTGGCCTATGGTACCATTGATACGCCTGAAATTTACACAGGTCTGATCCTGCGGGATGAATATGTGGTGAAGAGTACCCGGGCGGGGCAGCCCTTTTATCAGTATTCTCAGGGGGATTATGTGCCCAAGGGGGCCGTGGTCTGCACTGTAAAGGATACGGATTCCACAGATGTGCTGGAAGGCAAGCTGGATCAGATCGATAAGGATATTTTGAAAAGCCAGAAAACCAGAACAGACCTTTCTGCTTTCTCCGAGGATATCTCCAGATTGGAGGACAACGTGACCCGTACAGTGGATTCCTATTCCGGTCGGGGGATGAAGTCCAATCTTTCTTATATGTATACCATGAAAAGTCAGGTGACTTCTTTCATGGCCCAGAGAAATGAAATCTGGCTGACAGAAAACGTAGAAAGCCTTTCCCAGTTGACGGAGGAAAAGAACATTTATGAACAGCAGCTGGCGCAAAGCCAGAGTGCCTTGACCGCCAGCGAAGCAGGTGTCCTCTGCCTGAGCTATGATGGACTGGAAGAGACACTGAACCCCGGTATGGCGTCGGAAGTGACGGAAAAGCAGATCGGCAGCAGCAAGACCCAGTATATTTCCAAGGCAAAGGGCGTGCAGGAAGGCGACCCTCTTTTCAAGATCGTGGAAAGCAATAAATGGTGCGTTGTCGCTTATTTGCCCAATACGGCTACTGCCGGCTGGGAAGCGCAAAAGACCAGCAGGACGCTGAATATGATGACGGAAGAGGAAACCTATCAGATCAATGCCCTTGTGGAAGCATTGGAAGTTGGGGAAAAAGAGACGAAGGTCGTTTTTTCCAGCTATGAACATATGGAAGAATTCATGGAAAGCAGAACAGTTTCCTTTAGCTTGGAGGGGGCTGTGGTGGAAGGCCTGAAGATCCCCAATGATGCCATCGTGGAAAAATCCTTGATGAAAATTCCCAGAACCTGCCTGACGGAAAGCATGGGCAACACGGGCGTACTGCTGGTGAGCGGCGAAAAGACCAAATTTGTTGACCTTACCATCGTTGCCAGCGATACAGATGCTGTTTATATCGAACAGGACAACGGTTCTCTGAAGCTGGGCGACAGTATCATGGAGGGCACAGGGGAAACAGCCGCCCAGGTTACCCTTTCGGAACTGGAACCCCATGCAGGGGTCTATGTGGCCAATAGTTCTGTGGCGAAATTCGTTGTCATCGATATCGTAGAACAGAATCAGGAATATGCCATCGTAAAGGCTGGCAGCATCACAGGGCTGCAGCCCTATGATACCATTGTTTCCGATGCGAAAAATATCCAGGAAGGACAAAGCATCTTTTAGAAAGCCTTGGACTGTGCGTCCATGCTTTGCAAGCTTGCTTGCAAAAGAATAGACGCATTGGACGAGCAAGCCGAATGAACAAAGAAGCTTCATGCAGCGAAGCAAGTGAAGCGATTTGTGAATAACGGTGGCGATTGCGAGAGTGCAAAGCACGGAGCAATCGGCTTTCTATACGATATAGATTGAAAAGATTGAAAAGAAAGAAGGCAATGAACATGAGCGTAGCTGAAAATATCAGAGAAGTAGAAGCAAAGATCGCTGCTGCTGCGGAAAAAAGCGGCAGAAAGGCAGAAGATGTACTGCTGCTGGCAGTCAGCAAAACAAAACCTGTGGAGCTGATCGGTGAAGCGGTAAAGGCTGGCTGTGTTTCCCTGGGGGAAAACAAAGTGCAGGAGATCATGGAAAAATATGAGCCTATGATGGAATATGCCCCCGCAGGGGACCGCATCCATTGGCATCTAATCGGCCATCTGCAGACCAATAAAGTAAAATACATTATCGATAAGGTAGACATGATCCATTCCGTGGAAAGCTTGAAGCTGGCGGAAGAGATCGAAAAACGGGCTGCCCAGAAGGATGTTGTTATGGATATCCTGATCGAAGTAAATATGGCAGATGAAGAAAGCAAATTCGGCGTGAAGCCCGAAGATGCAGAAGCCCTGCTGAGAGAAATTTCCAAAATGGAACATATCCGTGTGCGTGGGCTGATGACAGTTGCACCTTTTGTTGAAAATCAGGAAGAAAACAGGGAAGTTTTCCGTCAAATGAGAGAATTACTGGTTGACATGAACGGTAAAAAAATTGATAATATAAAGATGGATACATTGTCCATGGGCATGACGGGAGACTATGAAGTTGCCATCGAAGAAGGGGCGACTATCGTCCGCGTCGGCACAGGTATTTTTGGTGAAAGATATTATCCCAACAAAGGATGAGAAATAGACGACAGCTTAGGAGGATCACACAGTGGCTAAGATTTTTGACAAAATGAAAGATTTAATGTTTGGCGAATATGAAGACGATGACGATTACTATGAAGATGATTATGTGGCTGCCCCTGCGCCTGTGAGAGAAGCACCTGCGCCCAGCTATGGTCTGAGAGATACAGGACGGGATATGGATTATACACCTGCACCCCGCAAATCTTCTGCAAAAAACAATAACCCTCAGGTTTACAGCATCAACACAAACGTGCAGATGCAGGTAGTTATCATCAAACCCGAATGCTACGAAGACGCACAGGAAATCTGCGATCAGATCAAAACAAAACGTCCCGTAGTGGTAAATCTGGAAAAGGTGGAATATCCTGTGGCACAGCGCATCATGGACTTCCTGAGCGGCACCTGCTATTCTCTGGAAGGTTCTATCCAGCGTGTTGCAAACAATATTTTCATCATCGCCCCTGAAAATGTGGATATTTCCGGCGATTTCAAAGAAGAATTAAAAACAAAAGGCGTTCTGCTGCCCTGGATGAATGGCACAAACGCAAGATAAGGTGGTCATACGGATTGAATATTGAATTGTTATTGACACAAGCATTGGGGTATTTCTTCTATCTTTTGGAGATCCTCATTTTTGTGCGTATCATCCTTTCCTGGTTCCCTCTGGGCTATAACAGTGCCATTGGCCGTTTTCTGTATAATATGACAGAACCCATTCTGGGGCCGGTAAGGAATATGGTCGATCGTTCTCCTATCGGCGGCGGCATGGGCCTTGATTTTTCTCCCATCTTCGCCCTGATCCTGATGCGTATCGTACAGGGTCTACTGATCGGTGCTGTACAGATGATCTTCTGATGGGTATGGACAGACAGGCATTGCTGAAAAGCGTACCGGAAGGAGAGGAACGACTGCTGTTTGCGAAGGCGCTGGATCAGGCGCTTTTTGCCATGAAACGCAGACAGCCTGCTTTCACAGATTTTATGGATAGGGCAAAGTGCGCCCGTTTTGCGGAGCGGCTGCGCGGTATCCGTGAATTGAACGTGACCCTTTTTGGGGGCATGGAGGACTGTGAACGGCAGATGATGGGGTTTTCTCTGGCGGAAGAAGAGCTTTCTTTCGAAGAATTTCCCATTAAAATTATCAAAATCAGAAGAAAAAGCAAAAAATTCGGACAGGCAGACCTGAGCCACAGGGATTATCTGGGTTCTATTCTGGGACTGGGTATCGACCGCGGCAAGGTGGGCGATATTCTGGTGGCGGAGGATTCTGCGGTCTGTTTTGTGGCGGAAGAAATTTCGCCCTACATAACCGCTGTGCTGGAGCAGGTCTCCAAAACTGCCGTGGTGGCGGAGGAGACAGAGGGGCCGGATGCCGTACCCCGGCGACAGACAGAAACAAAGCGACTGACGGTGGCTTCCATGCGGCTGGATGCCGTGACGGGGGAAGCGTTTCACCTGGCAAGAGGAAAGGTGCAGACCCTCATCGGCGCAGAAAAAGCAACAGTCAATTGGAACATCGTAACAAATACGTCCCATCTGTTAAAGGAAGGGGATATGGTATCCCTGCGGGGCTTTGGGCGTTTTCGCATCATAAGCATCGGCGGGAAAACCAAAAAAGACAGAACAGGATTAGAAATCGAAAAATATGTGTAAGGAGGGTTTTTCGTGATCACACCCAATGATATCGCGACCAAGGACTTTAAAAAGGTAGCTGTAGGCTATTCCCCCGAAGAAGTAGATACATTTCTGGATGATATCTACGAGGACTATGAAAAGCTGTACAAAGAAAGCCTGAGGGAAAGAACGAAAGTGGAGACTGTGGCTGAGGATACAGACCGGTTGAAGCATCTCGAAAAATCCATCGAGCGCACACTGAGCTTTGCAGAATCCGCTGCAGAAGAAACAAAGGCGGCAGCCAAAGCGGAAGCGGAGGCTATCATCAAGGAAGCGAAACAGCAGGCCCAGGATATCCTTTCCACAGCAAGAACAAAATCTTACGAGCTGGAACAGGAGATCACAGCTTTGGAAAATCGCTACGAACTGATGAAAACAAGAATAAAACTGCTGCTTTATGCAGAAATCGAACTGCTGGATAAAGGCGAGATCCTGGCAGAAAAAGAAGCAAACGCACAGGAAACAAAATAAGAACAGATAAGCTGCGGCAGAAAATGGAACCATTTTTTGCCGTGGCTCGTTTTGTATAAAGCGGAGAAAACCGGTTTCATTTTATATGGAAGGCGGAGATGCTTGCGAACTTCGCTTTCCATATAAAATGAAGCAGATTTGTGGAGTAAATTCATTCATAGGGCGCAGCCCTATGAATGAGTTTTCTGAATATGAGAACTTCAAAAAAGTTTTTCTGAAAGGAAGGATAAATTTGAATGTAATACCGATCATTGTAACAATAGGTCTGATCTTACTGGATCAGGGGACAAAGCTTTGGGCTTTGAGCAGCCTGAAGCCCATCCACAATACCACAGTGGTGGAAGGCTTTCTGGATCTGACCTTCGTGGAAAACAGAGGGGTGGCCTTCGGGATGTTTTCCGGGCAGAGATGGTTTATTCTGGTGCTGACGGGGCTGATCGCCGGCGCACTGGTCTATTTCTACCGCACCTTGCCGAAGAAGGCGGAATATACCCCTGTCAGGGTATCTCTGCTGTTGGTGCTTTCCGGTGCCATCGGCAATATCATCGACCGGGTATTCCGTGGCTATGTGGTAGATTTTTTTGAATTTACATTTTTCGACTGGCCCGTGTTCAACGTGGCAGATATCTATGTGGTCGTAGGGGTCATCCTGCTGACATTCCTGATCTTGTTCGTTGTCAAGGATGATGACCTTTCTATGAAAAAGAAAAAGGATGAATGATATGGATTATTTTACCTTTGGGGCGGAAAAGGAGGACGTTGGTACAAGAATCGACGTGTTCCTTGCCGACAATATGGAAAATCTTTCCCGAAGTGGTGTGCAGAAGCTCATTGAGGATGGGCATATCACCATGAACGGCGGAAAGACAAAAGCAAACTACAAACTGCGGGAAAAAGACATCATCGATGTAGAAGTGCCCGAAGTGAAAGAAGTTGAAATTTTGCCGGAGGATATCCCTCTGGATATTTTATATGAGGATGCAGATGTGATCGTTGTGAATAAGCCCCAGGGTATGGTGGTGCATCCTGCCCCCGGGCACACCAGCGGCACTTTGGTCAATGCCCTGATGTTCCATTGCGGCGATGACCTGAGCGGTATCAACGGGGAAAAACGTCCCGGTATCGTTCATCGGATCGATAAGGACACCTCCGGTGTGCTGATGATCGCCAAAAACGATATGGCTCATCAGTCTTTGGCGGCCCAGCTGGCGGAACACAGCATCACCAGAAAGTATAACGCCATTGTGTATAATGGTTTTACAGAAGATGAGGGTACTGTGGACAAGCCCATTGGCAGAAACCCCCAGGACAGAAAGAAAATGGCTGTCACGGAAAAACACAGCCGCCATGCGGTGACCCATTACCGTGTCATCGAACGAATGGAAAAATTCACCCTCATCGAAGCACAGCTGGAAACGGGCAGAACCCACCAGATCCGTGTACACATGACCTATATCGGGCATCCCCTGTTGGGCGACCCTGTCTATGGCCCGAAAAAACAGCCCATCCAATTGGAAGGACAGGCGCTCCATGCCCGTGTCTTGGGCTTTATCCACCCCAGAACCGGGGAATATCTGGAATTTGAGGCGCCTTTGCCGCCTTATTTTGAAGCATTGCTGGAACGACTGCGGAAGTAAGTAGGAGGAAACAACATGCCCCTGACGAAGAAAGACTTTTTCGGCCTTAGGGATATGAATGCGGATGATATCCGTTATATCCTGGGTACGGCTGAAACCATGAAATATATCCTGAATCAGAAAACCAAGAAAACACCCCATCTGCAGGGGAAATCTGTCATCATGCTGTTTTATGAACAGAGTGCCCGTGCCAAACTGGCTTATGAATTGGCGGCACAGCATCTGAGTGCTAATGTCATCGATATGACCAATTCCGTCCATTCCATTGAAAAGGAAAGCCTGCAGGATATGGGGCAGCTCATCGACCAGATGGGGGCGGATTTTATCATCCTGCGTCATTCTATGGCGGGCGCACCCAGGCTTTTGGCAGACTGCGTGGAAGCCTCTGTCATCAATGCGGGGGATGGTTTCAACGAAAATCCCGGTCAGTCCCTGCTGGACCTGCTGACAATCAAGGAACAGAAGGGCGGCTTTGAAGGGCTGAAGGTGGCTATCATCGGCGACCTGGTTCATAGCCGTGTTTCCAAAAGCAATATCTGGGGGCTGACAAAGCTGGGGGCGGAAGTTTGTGTTTCCGGCCCTCCCACGCTGCTTCTGCCGGATGTGGAAAAATTTGGCGTAGATGTGTATTACGATGCCAGAGAAGCAGTAAATAATGCAGATGTTATCCTGACGACCCGTATGCGTCTGGAGACGCAGGATAAGACCTTCCTGCCTTCTTTGGATGAATATAAGAGATTTTTCCGTATCGATGAAAACCTGCTGCGCTATGCGAAAAAGGACGCGATCGTCATGCACCCCGGCCCTATTCAGAGGGGCATCGAAATTTCGCCCGGTGTCATCGATGGCAAGCAGTGTATCATCAATGACCAGATCGCCAACAGCGTTGCGGTGCGTATGGCGATGTTCTATATCCTTTCTCAGGTGGGAGGTGCTTTTAGATGAAGACCGTTTTGAAAAACTGCAGATTGGTTGGCACAGCCCAAGATAAAGAGACGCTTTGTGATATTTATGTGGAAAACGGCATCATTGAAAAGATCGGTCAGAGCCTTGAGCTGGAAGGGGCAAAGGTGCTGGATGTGGGCGGACACATGGTTTTGCCAGGCCTCATCGATATGCACTGCAATATCTGCGACCCCGGTCATGAATATATCGAGGATATCGCAACAGTTTCTCGTGCTG
Source organism: [Eubacterium] saphenum (assembly GCA_945912105.1). Taxonomy (GTDB): domain Bacteria; phylum Bacillota; class Clostridia; order Lachnospirales; family Anaerotignaceae; genus Anaerotignum_A. The sequence goes on from CAMEBC010000014.1 coordinate 47,168, forward strand.
CCCTGCGTGGGGGCTTTACCACCATCACCTGCGAGCCAAATACCAGCCCTGCCATCGATAATAAGACCGTTGTAGAATATATCGTTTCCAAATCAAAGGAGAATTCTTTGGTGAATATCCACCCCTACGGCAGCATGTCCATTGGCTGCGAGGGGAAGGAAATGGCGGAGATCGGCGAAATGTATGATGCGGGTATCGTTGGTATTTCTGATGGGGATGAATTTACGGATTCCGCGGCATTTCTGAGAAATGTGATGGTCTATACCAAAATGTTTGACCTGCCTGTCATCACCCATTGCGAGGATAGATGGCTTTCCGGTGTGGGGGTCATGAATGAGGGCTATACGGCGGCATGCCTTGGCCTGACGGGGATGCCCAGAGAGGCGGAAGAAGTCATCGTTGCCCGCAATCTGATTTTGGCAGAACGGACAGGGGCTAGGCTGCATCTGGCCCATATCAGCACAAAGGGCTCTGTGCAGCTGATCCGAGAAGCAAAGGGCAGAGGTGTTCCTGTGACCTGTGAAACCTGCCCCCATTATTTTATCCTGACAGAAGAAGCCATTGGCGATTATGATACACTGGCAAAGGTGAACCCTCCTCTGCGTACCAAGGAGGATGTGGATGCCATTCTGGAAGGCATTGCCGATGGTACCATCGATGTCATTGCTTCGGGACACAGCCCTACCAATATGACGGAAAAAGAAAGAGAATTCGACACTGCGGCTTATGGCATTTCCTCTCTGGAAACAGCCTTTGCCCTGAGCTATACCCATCTGGTGCAGACAGGCATCATCACTTTGGAAAAACTGATCCACATGATGTCTGTAAAACCTGCGGAGATTTTGAAGTTATATAATAAAGGCATGATATTGGAAGGAAAGGACGCTGATATCATTGTGGTGGATTTCCAGGAGACCCACCGCATCGACCCCATCCATTTCGCATCCAAGGCGAAATTTTCTCCCTTTGCGGAAGAAGAGGTGCAGGGCAAAGTCCTTTATACTATGGTGGGCGGCAAGCTTTTGCATTAAAGCCTACCGATAAATGAGGTGTAAATGAATGTATTTGAAACGATTGGACTTACAGGGTTTCAAATCCTTTCCTGAAAAAGTGAAGCTGGAATTCAACCCCGGCGTGACGGCGGTGGTCGGCCCCAACGGCAGCGGCAAGAGCAATGTTTCCGATGCAGTGCGTTGGGTGCTGGGGGAACAGCGTGCCAAAAGCCTGCGAGGCGATAAGATGGAGGATATCATCTTTGCCGGCACGGAAAATCGAAAGCCCCTGGGCTTTGCAGAGGTCTCCATTCTGATCGATAATCAGGATGGCAAGCTGCCTTTGGAATATTCCGAGGTGCAGGTGACCCGACGGGTGTTCCGCAGCGGCGAGAGCGAATATCGCATCAACGGCACAGCCTGCAGACTGAAGGATATTCAGGAATTGTTTATGGATACGGGCGTTGGCCGAGAGGGGTATTCCATCATCGGGCAGGGGCGTATCGACGAAATTTTAAGCGCGAAAGGCGAGGAACGCCGCCGTATTTTTGAAGAAGCGGCGGGGATCGTAAAATATAAAACAAGAAAAAACGAAGCAGCCAATAAGCTGGAAAAGGAACAGCAGAACCTGCTCCGGGTGGATGATATCATCGGGGAGCTGGAAGTGCAGGTGGGGCCTCTGGAACAGCAGAGCGAGAAGGCAAAGGAATATCTGCGGCTGAAGGAACACCTGAAACAGGCGGAAATGGCGGCATTCTGCAAGGATGCGGAACGCATCGGCAGCCAGCTGGAAAAACTGGAGCAGGACGAAGCCGCTGCCAGGGAGCAGATGGCAGACAGTCTGCAGAAAAGCGGTGCGGAAAAGGAAACGGCTGCTGCCCTGCGAGAAAGAGCCGAAGAACTGGACAGCCTTTTGCAGCAGCAGAATGAGAAAATGACCGAGCTGCGAGGGGAAATGGAAAAGACCGAGGGTGAGATTCGCCTGCGGGAAGAACAACGGCAAAACGATGCGGCAAACAGAAACCGTATCGAAGGGGAAATGGCGGAAAAAGCCAGAAAACAGGCGGAAAATGAAGCAGAACAGGAGCTTTGTCAGAGCAAAATGGCAGGGCTGCGCCTAGATATGGATCGCCAACAGGAAGAGTTGGACAAACTGGAAGAAAAATATGCTTCCCTGAGTTCTGCCCTGAGCCAAAATGAAACAAAAGCGGAATCCTTCAAGGATGAAATTTTCGAGCAGATCCGCATTGGCACAGAAGCCAAAGGGGAGATATCTAAAAGAGAAGCCATGATGGAACAATTCCTTGCCAGAAAAGAGCAGTTACTGGCGGAAAAAGAACATACGGAAAGCCGTCTGCATCAATATGAAGTGCATTTGCAGGCGTTGGAAAAGCAGGAAAACGACCGAAAAGAACATATCCAATACTTAGAACAGGAGCTGGATGCCCTGGAGCAGGACAGAGCCCATGCGGCTCGGGAAAAGCAGAAGGCAGAAGCCAGCCTTTCGGGACAGGAAAAACGCATTTCCGAGACCCGTTCCCGTCTGTCCCTGCTGATGGAAATGGAACGGGAGCATGAAGGTTTCTACAATAGTGTAAAGAGCCTGCTGAACCTGCCGGATAAGGAAGAAAAAGGCATTTGCGGTGCTGTTGGACAGCTGTTGAAGGTGGAAGAGGAATATGAAACTGCCATCGAAGCGGCCTTGGGCGGCGCACTGCAAAATGTAGTCACCGAAACGGAAGAGGATGCCAAGGATGCTATCCAATACCTGAAAAAGCATAACCTTGGGCGTGCCACATTCCTGCCTGTGACAGCCATCAAAGGCAGACCCTTGGAAGGCAAAAATGCCATCATGGCAGAGGTGGGCGTCATCGGCACAGCCTATGATCTGGTGACTTTTGATGAAAAATTCCGACAAATTGCATTAAATCTGCTGGGGCGCATCATCGTGGTACAAAATCTGGACAAAGCCGTACAGCTGGCGAAAAAATATCGTCATCAGTATAAATTGGTTACACTGGAAGGGGATATCCTGAACCCCGGCGGTGCCATGACCGGCGGCTCTACCCAGAAAAAAGCTTTGCACGTTTTTGGCAGAAGCAGAGAGATCAGAAACCTGAGAGAAGCACTGCAGACAGCAACGGATGACGCATCTATGCTGCGGGAAAAGCTGCTGCTGGCCAATGATGACCTGCAGGAGATCGAAGAAGAAACTGTTGACAAAAAGATGGAGTTGCAGAAGGTCATGGTCACCCTGACCAGCGGCAGCGGTGAAAAGGAAAAGACCATTGCCGATAAACAGGAAGCAGAGGAAAAGCTTTCCCTGCTGCAGCTGGAAGAAACACAGCTGACAGAGCAGCTGGCGGGTGCCGAAGGGGAGATTGCTTCCTTCCGGGAAGCGGCAGAAGCTTCCGAAAAAGCCATGGCGGATGCCAATGAACAGCTGGCGTCCTTCCAAAGCAACCTGACCGGAGATAAGGAAGAACGTGACGCTCTGATGGAAGAGATCACCCGGAAGAAGATCGACCTTTCCTCTGCAGGTCAGAATATCTACAGCATCGAAGAAACCCTGCTGCGCCTGAAAGAAGAAAACGCTGTGTTGATGAAAGATCAGAAAAAAGCCGCAGAACAGCTGGCTTTCTATGAAAAAAATACCGACCTGCGGGCAGAACAGCAGGAAGACCTGAAACAAAAGGCAGCTGACCTACATCAGCAGGCGGAAGCCTTGCAGGAATGCCTGAATGAAACAGCGGCAGAAAAAGCCCAGACCACAGAAACCGCGGCAAGGACAGAAGCAGCCGCAGCGGAATGGAAGGAAACGGCGGGTAAGCTGGAAAATGAGCTTTTCCGCATTTCTACCAAAAAGGAAAAACTGGAAGAGGAAAAACAGCGTATCACTGCCCAAATGTGGGAGGAATATGAAATGACTCTCCGCATGGCTCAGGAATATGCGACAACCCTGCCGGAGGACGGGGAAAAACGCCCTGTCAAGGAATGGAAAAATATGATCCGTGCCTTGGGGGATGTGAACGTGGGTGCCATCGAGCAGTATAAAGAAGTGAAGGAACGCCATGAATTCCTGACAGCCCAGAGGGAAGATATTCTGGAGGCAGAAGAAAAACTGCGCCAGATCATCGAGGAGCTTTCTGTGCTGATGGAAAAACAGTTCCGGGAGCAGTTTGCGGTCATTTCGGAAAACTTTTCCAAGGTATTCCAGGAAATGTTTGGCGGCGGCAAGGCATACCTGAAATTGATGGATACAGAGCATGTGCTGGAATCTCCCATCGAGATCGTGGCACAGCCCCCCGGCAAAAATCTGCAGAATATGCAGCTGCTTTCCGGTGGGGAGCGGGCATTGACGGCCATTGCCATTCTGTTCTCTATTCTGAAGATGAAGCCTTCGCCTTTCTGCATTCTGGATGAAATTGAGGCGGCACTGGACGATGCCAATGTCAGCCGCTTCGCCCAGTATCTGAAGCGATTCAGCGAAGAGACGCAGTTTATCGTCATCACCCATAGAAAAGGCACCATGGAACAGGCAGACGTATTGTATGGCGTGACGATGCAGGAAAAAGGCATTTCCAAGCTGATTTCTGTGGACTTTTCGGATGCACAGAAAGATGCACTGGTGGGATGACAGAAAGACCAAAGACCTTATGGTGAGGCTTTGAGATAGAAATAAATTTTGAAGGAGAAGGAAAAATGGGATTATTTGATTTTTTCAAAAAGAAACCAACAGAAGAAACGCCTGTGGTGGAAGAACAGCAGGAAGGTGTTGTGGAGATCGAGGGGCTGGAAGTGGAAACAGGCACGGAAAACGATGAGATCGTTCTGGATGTGGAAGGCAAAAAGGACATGAATGCCGCTGTCCACGAAGTGATGGATGAAGAGGAAATTCAGATCGATCGTGCCGGGGAAGATATCCTGTATCAGGAAGAAGCGTCCGAAGAAAATGAGATCGAGATCGAATTCATGGATGAAGACGGCGAACTGCTGACAGCGGAAAACGAAGCGGAAGCAGAGGCCATTCTGGATGAACTGACAGATATGGCTGGCGAAATTTTGGCAGAAAAACCTCTGGCAGACGATGAAGTCGTTGTTGCTTTGGAGGACGGCGAAGTTTTCACAGCGGAAAATGAAGCAGATGCTATTGCTTTTGTGGAAGAACTTTCCGGTATAGCGGAAGAATTGGCAGAGGAATGCAATCAGGAAGAGCCTGCGGCAGAAGAAACAGCTGAAGAACCTGCCCAGGAAGAAGCAGTTCCAGAAGAACCTGCAGAAGAAAAGCCTGCCAAAATGGGCTTCTTCGCGAAACTGAAAGCTGGTCTGGATAAGACAAGAAAGAACATCCTGGGCGGCGTAGACGGCGTTCTGGGTGCTTTTACAAAGATCGACGAAGATTTGTTTGAGGAGTTGGAAGAAGCCCTCATCATGGCGGACTTGGGCGTGCAGACCACCATGGATATTGTGGAAAACCTGCGGAAACGGGTGAAAAAAGAACATGCTACAGACCCTGCAGTCATCAAAGATATGCTCATTGATGAAATTACAGCTATTTTGGAAGAGGGCACAGAGGAAGAAGAAAATCTGCCTTCTCCTTCTGTGCTGCTGGTAATCGGCGTCAATGGCGTTGGGAAAACAACGACCATCGGGAAGCTTGCCCACAACTTCAAGGAAGACGGCAAATCTGTTCTGCTGGCGGCGGCGGATACCTTCCGTGCAGCAGCCATCGACCAGCTGGAGATCTGGGGCGAACGTTCCGATATTCAGGTGGTAAAACACGAAGAAAATTCCGACCCTGCGGCTGTTGTGTTTGATGCGGTCCATGAAGCAAGAAAGCAGAATACAGATTTGCTCATCTGCGACACGGCAGGCCGTCTGCATAACAAGAAAAACCTGATGGAAGAGCTGAAAAAGATTGCCCGTGTCATCGAAAGAGAATACCCCGCTGCCCATAAGGAAGTTTATCTGGTGCTGGATGCGACCACAGGTCAGAATGCCCTGCAGCAGGCGAAGCTGTTCAAGGAAGTTGCCGATATCACTGGGATCGTGCTGACAAAGCTGGACGGCACAGCAAAGGGCGGCATTGTGGTAGCTATCAAGAGTGAATTGCAGATTCCTGTGCGCTATATCGGCGTAGGCGAAGGTATCAACGATCTGCAGAAATTCAATGCGGCAGAATTTGCCGGTGCATTGTTCGGTAAGGAGGCATAAGAAATGTCCGAAGAGATCAAAAGAGAAAACGCCGTTTATGAATACGGCGAACTGGAACAGAGAACGGAACGCCGCCCTGCAAAGGTGACGCCCTATGAAAGAGAGATTTGCCAGCATATGGAAGGTTTGTTCCCCCATCGTGTGACTAGGGTCTATCGTGAGATTGATTCCGAATTCCTGAATGTGAATGTTTATGTGATGAAAGCGCCTACAAAGAAGGACTTTCATGTCATTTATACCACCGGCATGAGCGCAATGCCCATGACCCTGCCCCCGGAATTCCTGCCCCAATATAAGGATTTGGAACGGGCGGAATTGCTGCTGTTTTTGCCTGCGGAATGGGATATCCTGACGGGCTATGAAACAGATAAGGATGTGCCCGACCGTCTTTGGTGGCCTGTGGGTCTGATGAAATATCTGGCTCGCTTCCCTCATGAATTCAAAACATGGCTGGGCTGGGGACATACTTTGCCCAACTCCGCCGAGTGTGTGCCCTATGACGACAGCACTAAGCTTTGCGGCGTGATGCTGGGGGCATTGCAGGAAAACATCAGTATGTTCCGTACAGAGGATAATACACAGATCAATATGTACTGCGTGATGCCTTTGTATAAAGAGGAAATGGAATATCAGAAAAACGCAGGCACAGAAGCACTGATGCAGAAGCTGGCAGCACTGAATGGCTTTGGGATGATCATATTTCCTGACCGTCCCAATGTTTGTGCGGAACAAGAAAAATAAAATACGTTTCGGGGAAAGAGGAAAAACCTCTTTCTCCGATTTTTTTTGCAAAATTTTTCGGAATCATAGAACCTTTTTCTTCTTTTTTCTCTCTTTATTGCAGATGCATCGAATGAAACGGAAAGGAGGCTTTGCCTTGGATATCAATGAAACGACGGCATGGGTCAAACGGCTGCAGACGGGCGATGACAGTGCCTTTGATGCCCTTTTTGCCGCATATCAGAAACAGGCGGTGCGCACCGCAGCCCTCATCACCGGGGAAGTTTCTCTGGCGGAAGATGTGGCTCAGGAAGCCTTCGTGAGTTGTCTGCTCCATATCAAGGATTTAAAAGAGCCGAACCGGTTCAAGCCATGTTTTTTTCGCATCCTTACCAGATGTGCATGGAAAGCTATGGAACAAAAGATACCGGCGGTTGATTGGGGCGAAGCCTTGGAAAAGGTGATGCCTTCTGCATCGGACACTTATCCCAGTGAAAAGGAAGAGAGGTTTTTTAACCTCTCTTTTTTATGTTGTGCGCTTAAGCATGAAATAACCACCAGCTTTGCTGGTGGCATAAAACGCT
>CAMEBC010000015.1:0-52117 GCA_945912105.1 [Eubacterium] saphenum
AGCGCCAGCAGCCAGATGTCCCGCCTTGCCATCAGCATACAGAAAAGCGGCGGCTGGACCTTTAACTCGCCGTCCGTCTTGATGATGTACTATCGCGCGCCGGGCGAGCTGCAAAGCGAGCTTGCAGAGATGGACGAATGTATGCCCCACTACTATAAAATCACCGATGGCCACGGGCAGGGTGCGGAAAAAATAATGCGGGCAGAGGCATTATTCATGCAGGGTCGTTTCACGGACGCGCATATCGAACTGGAAAGTGCCTATGCCCAGATCGAGGGCAACGGGCAGGAGAACATGGCCCTGTGCTGTGATTTTCTGGCGCGGCGGCTCTCCCTGCATATGGATATGGAGCAGCGCTATTCCTTCGAGGAACGCCGTGAGGCTCTGCTGGGTAAGCACAACGCCACATGGCTGAACATCTGGAGCGCCACAAGCGCCTATTATCACGCTCTGCTGGGCGAGACGGATAAAATTCCTTCTGTTTTTGCGGAGCATCAGCTTTCCACCATACATTTTCTGGCGCCGGGTAAGCCTATGATGGAACTGATCGAAAATCAGGTGTACCTCACGCAGGGCGCTTACGCCAAGGTCATCGGCCGCAGCGAGGGACAGCTTGCCGTGTGCGATGCCATGCACTACGCATTGGTGGCACTGCACGTCCGCATTCAGGTGGCTGCGGCATACGAGCTGCTGGGCAAGCACAGTGAGGCTCGTGAGCTGCTGACCCGTGCCCTTGCCGATGCGGAGCCGGACGGCTTTGTCATTCCTTTTGTGGAAAACTACCGCTATCTGAAGCCGCTGCTTGCGCAGGAAATACAGGGCGGTATTGCGCAAAAGATCGTGGAACTGGGGGAAGCAGCGGAACAGCGCAAAAGCAGCACTGACCGCCCCATGATTTTGACTGCTTTGACGGAGCGAGAATATGAAATTGTACTTCTTATGGCGGAGTTTTTGACGAACCGAGAGATTGCGGAAAAGCTGTTTCTTTCCGAGGGCAGTGTCAAGCAGTATATCAACCAGATCTACTCCAAACTGCATATCGAGGGCCCTGCCCGAAGCAAGAGAAAGCAGCTGCTGACGCTCCTTTTGCAAAAGACCTAACCTTTGGTTAATAGTTTTTTTATTAAATCCACTGTACACTATTTGTATGGTGGATTTTTTTGCCTTTAGAACCACTGAGAAAGGAGGTACACATTTGAACCGAAGGTATCTTACAGCCGTTGCACCGCTGCCGAACCACATTTTGCAGGTGGATTTCGTATCCGGGGCGCGACTGCTGCTGGACATGAAGCCGTATCTTGATAAGATAAGGTTTCTTCCGCTGAATGACCCGGAGGTTTGGAATAGCGCCGTAACCAACGGCATCTTTGTCCGCTTTGGCAATGTGGAGCTAAGCCATGATGAGCTGCTCTCCATGGCGGAGCGGGAACATTGAATTTAAAAAGAAATGGAGGAAACCACATGAAACAACATCAAACCCTGCGGCGGGGACTTGGCATACTGATTTCACTAATTATGTGCCTGGGTCTGTTGCCTGTAACTGCACTGGCAGAGGAAACAAGCACCGATGTTGAAATCAGTGAAGCAAATTTCCCTGATGCCACATTCCGTCAATATGTTTCCGATGAATTTGATACAAACAACGATGACTATCTCGATAACGATGAAATCCAAGCGGTTACGGAGATAGATGTTTATGATGAATTCGTGATTGAGAGCCTGACCGGTATTGAGTATTTTACGGAGTTAAAGGAGTTGGACTGTGCCGGCAACCAGTTGACCACTCTGGATATCAGCAATAATACAAAAGTCGAGATGCTGGACTGCGACAACAACAGTCTGACAAAGCTGAAGATCGGGAAAAATGAAAGCCTGACGGATCTGTATTGCTCCTACAACCAGCTGACCACTCTGGACGTCAGCCAAAATACCGGACTGATAGATCTGTACTGCAACGACAACAATCTGACCTATTTGGACGTAAGCAGCAATGAATATCTGTCTACTCTGGACTGCAGCGGCAATCAGCTTACCTATTTGGATCTCAGCAATACCCAAGTAAGCGATCTGAGCGCATCCGATAACGTATATGAAATAACATTAAATGAGGGTAGAACCTTTGATCTTTCCACCCTGCCGGGAGAAAAATTTAATGTAGCTAATGTATCCAGCTATGATGATAGCATCGGCACTATTGACAACAATACAGCTGTGCTGACGCTTGCTTCCGGTGCAGATGAATTTACCTATAGCTACAATTGCGGAAAAAATAAATACATAGACTTTACATTGAAAGTTAGCGGCGGCGGCGACACCGATGACACAACTAAATATACCGTAACAGCAAGCGGTTTTTACGAAGGTGTCTTTGGAAACGAAACGGGCGCACCATTTACCCTTTCCTATGCTGCCGGGGAAAAAGTTAATATGTTAATCGCTGCGCGTGAAGGCTACACACTGAAAGACTTGACTTTGGTCGGAATAAGTGAAAAGGACATAACATGGAATACCAAAGAAGAGACCACCCAGCGTATGATTTGGTTCACCATGCCTGCAAACCCTGTAACTGTTACTGTAAACTGGACTGCTAACGGCTCAGGCGGCGATGTAGCAATCGATACAACGAACTTCCCGGATAAAACTTTCCACGACTATGTTTCCGATGAATTTGATGATAATAGCGACGGTGTACTCAGCGACGATGAAATTGCAGAGGCAAAAAGAATAACATGCAATTATCGTGAAATTTCTAATCTCAAGGGCATTGAGCACTTTACAGCACTGACTGCGCTGAACTGCAGCAATAATAAACTGACTAATCTGGACGTCAGCAGCAATACAGCACTGGAGTATCTGAACTGCAGCGGCAACCAGCTGACGGAGCTGGAGGTTGGCAGCAATACAGCACTGATGTCTCTGTACTGCGGCGGCAACCCGCTGACCTCTTTGAACGTTAGCCAGAATACAGCTCTGACGACTCTGTCCTGCACCAACAACTCTCTGACGAAGCTGGACGTCAGCGATCTTACAAAACTGACGGAGCTGACCTGCAGCGGCAACCCGCTGACCTCTCTTGACGTTAGCCAGAATCATAAACTGGAGACTCTGTACTGCTCCTCCTGCGCGCTGACCTCTCTGGATCTCAGCGATACCAATGTGACCGGTCTGTCCGCGGCCTACAACTCCTATGATATCACACTGACGGACGGAACCTTTGATCTTGATGAGCTGAGCGAATTTGGATTTAAAGCGAGCAAAGCAACAGACTGGACTGGCGGCACCGTAGAGGGAAATACTCTGACGGTTAATTCCGATACGGTCACCTACAAATACGATTGCGGAAATGGACATAGCGTCATTTTCACGCTGGATGCCACTCCAAAATACACCGTAACAGTAGGCGGCATTTACCATACTCACTCTGGAAACGAAGCGGGCGAAACATTTACCCTTGACTATGCTGCCGGGGAAAGAGTTACTCTGGGAATCGGTAAGCGTGAAGGCTACACACTGAAAGACTTGACTCTGAGCGGAATAGATGAAGAGCAGCTGGAATGGAATGTCAAAGACGTAGAGACCGACCAGCGTGCAATTGGATTTACCATGCCTGCAAACGATGTAACTATTATTGTCAACTGGACTAAAAACAGTTCAGGCGGCGGAAGCTCAAGCGGCGGCGGTGGCGGCGGCTCTATTAAGAAGTATTCCGTAACAGCTTCTGAAAATATTGAAAACGGTACTGTAACAATAAGCCCGAAAAATGCTTCTGCAGGCAGTAAGGTAACTGTTACAGTTACACCTGATGAGGGCTATGCTCTTGAAAGCTTTGTAATCAAAGACGAAAACGGCAAGGAAATTAAGCTTACAGACAATGGCAACGGCAAGTATACATTCACTATGCCAAGCGGCAAGGTAACAGTTGAACCAAGCTTCAAGGCTGAAACTGCTGAGCCTGTTGAGCCTGCTGAACCTGCTAAGTCTGTTAATCCTTTCACTGATGTACCAAGCGGCGCTTACTATGAAGACGCTGTCATTTGGGCAGTTGAAAAGGGCATTACCTCCGGCACAACAGAAACTATATTCAGCCCTGATGCATCCTGCACCCGTGCCCAGATGCTTACATTTATGTGGCGTGCGGCAGGTTCTCCAAAGGCAACCGGCAGCAACCCGTTCACCGATGTGTCTGCCGATGCATACTACTATGACGCAGTGCTGTGGGCAGTTGAAAACGGAATTACCAGCGGTATTTCTGCAACTACCTTTGCACCCGATGCCACGGTAACACGTGATCAGACAGTTACATTCCTGTATCGTGCGGCAGGTTCTCCTGCTGCCAACGGCTCCAGCTTCTCCGATGTGAGCAGCGATGCTTACTATGCGGACGCTGTGGCTTGGGCTGTTCAGCAGAACATTACCTCCGGCACCGGCGACAATCAGTTCAGCCCCAACGCTGACTGCACCCGCGCCCAGATTGTAACTTTCCTGTATCGCTACATGGGCTGACAGCAAGGATATCCCCATTAACGGAGAATCCCACCCATAACTGTGAAAATTGTAATATCCAGTTACACTGACATGTCCGCATGGCTTCACGCCATGCGGACTTTTTTATACCCTGACCGCTCTGGACACCGTGTCCAGAGGGCCTCAAACTTTTCCAGCTCGTAAAGTTGGGGCATACTGCCGTCGTAATCGGCAATAAAAATCTCCTCATATCGAATACCGTCTATGCCGATCTTCTTCAACGCCGCCTGGACGGTTTCGGCGTCGCCGGGAAATAGTATCATCCATGCATAATGCTCTTTGTGCGGTAACTGCATGTTTTTTTTCATAATGCTACGACTGTTTAATGGTGTAAAAATGCTCCTGCAAAAATTGCAGGAGCATTTCTATTATCATGCAAAGCACTTTTTCTTTCATTTTTAAAAATTGGTGGTAAGTTGGTGGTAAATTGACTATTCTCAACCACTCCACCCCTCAAAAGCCTTTGATTTTAAGCCATTTCTCGGCTTATCAATCGTTAATCGGCTTCATTGTAGGGAACAGGATAACGTCTCTAATAGAAACGGATTCTGTCAGCAGCATAACGAATCTATCGATACCTACGCCCAGACCGCCTGTAGGGGGCATACCATATTCCAGAGCTGTCAGGAAATCTTCATCGATCATATTTGCTTCGTCGTCGCCGTTTTCACGCAGGAATTCCTGATATTCGAAACGAGAACGCTGGTCGATGGGGTCATTCAGTTCGGAGTATGCATTACCATATTCTCTGCCTACGATGAACAGCTCGAATCTTTCTGTAAATTCGGGTTTATCGGGTTTTCTCTTTGTCAGAGGAGAGATCTCAACGGGGTAGTCGATGATGAAAGTAGGCTGGATCAGGTTCTTTTCTACGAATTCTTCGAAGAACAGGTTCAGGATATCGCCTTTTACATGACGATCTTCAAATTCCACGCCTTTTTCTTTTGCCAGTGCCTTTGCTTCTTCTGTATCTTTTACCTGATCGAAGTCAACGCCTGTGAATTCTTTTACAGCATCCACCATTGTTTTTCTTGCGAAGGGCTGACCCAGATCCAGGTCATAGCCGCCGTAAGTGATCTTTGTGGTACCCAGAACGTTCTGCGCTACGGTACGGAACATTTCTTCTGTGATATCCATCATACCATTATAGTCTGTATATGCCTGATACAGTTCCATCAGGGTGAATTCAGGGTTATGACGAACGGAAATACCTTCGTTTCTGAATACACGGCCGATTTCGTATACTCTTTCAAAGCCGCCTACGATCAGTCTCTTCAGGGGCAGTTCCAGAGCGATACGGCAGTACATATCGATATCCAGTGTGTTATGGTGTGTGATGAAGGGTCTTGCAGATGCACCGCCGGGGATGGTCTGCAGGACGGGTGTTTCTACTTCCAGGAAGCCCTTGTTGTCCAGGAATTTTCTGATCTCTGTGATGATCTTGGAACGCTTGATGAAAGTATCTCTGGATTCGGGATTTACGATCAGGTCTACATATCTCTGTCTGTAACGCAGTTCCTGGTCTTTCAGACCGTGGAATTTTTCAGGCAACACCTGCAGGCTCTTGGAAAGCAGTACCACTTCTTTTGCGTGTACGGAAATTTCGCCTGTCTTTGTTTTGAAAACAAAGCCCTTGATACCAATGATATCGCCGATGTCATATTTTTTGAATGCAGCGTAATCTTCTTCACCGATGTCGTTTTTGCTTACGTAGGACTGCATGAGGCCATCTCTGTCCTGGATATTGCAGAAGGATGCTTTCCCCATGATACGTTTGCTCATCAGTCTGCCGGCAATGCAGACATCCTTGCCTTCCAGGGCATCATAGTTGTCTCTGATCTCTTCGCTGTGGTGTGTTACATCATATTTCACGATCTGGAAGGGGTCTTTGCCTTCTTCCTGCATCTGTGCCAGTTTTTCTCTTCTGATTCTGTTCTGTTCGCTCAGTTCCTGCTGTGTCAGCTCCTGAACTTCTTTGATTTCTTCTGCCACGTTACTTCCTCCTATCCGTGTGCGTCCTTTGTTTCCTGTGTATCTTATTTTGTGAATTTCAGCACTTTGAAAATAACTTCGCCGTCGGGTGTTTCGATGGTGATGTTATCGCCTTTTTTATGGCCCAACAGTGCCATGCCAACGGGAGATTCGTTGGAGATTCTGCCGTTCATAGGGTCTGCTTCCGCAGAACCAACGATGGTATATTCCATTTCTTCCTCGAATTCCACATCCAGCAGTGTTACTGTCGTACCCAGGCTGATGGTATCTTTTGCGCCGCCTTCTTCATCGATCACTTCCGCATTGCGCAGCATTTTTTCCAGCTGAACGATACGTGCTTCGATCTCTGCCTGTTCTTCTTTTGCAGCGTCATATTCGGCATTTTCGGAAAGGTCACCCTGACCTCTGGCTTCTTTGATTTTTTCTGCTACATCTTTTCTGCGGACGGTTTTCAGGTTTTCCAGCTCCGCTTCCATGTTTTTCAGACCTTCATAAGTCAAAACAACTTTCTTTTCTGTCATGGATGTGTCACTCCTCATTCTATTCTCATTTAATGTTCCCTGCTTTTTGACAAGGAAAAATGGAGGGTATGTCAACCCTCCTCCAAAACTATTGATATATTATAAGGTACGTCCATTGGATTGTCAATCACTTTCCTTATAAAATCAAGGGTTTCTCCGAATTTTGACCCGTTTTCCAAAGGCGGAGAACCCCGAAACACCAAAGCCCCGTTCCCGCAGTTCAAAAAGGAGAACATCCCGCTCCACCTCTGCCAGGGGAACGCCCCAGCTCTGGCGGAAATCGCTGCACTGCAGGAATGCCTCCGCCTCTGCCATTCTGCCTTCCATCTGCTTTTCTTCCTTCCCGAGGGCCACATGGAAAAAGAATCCCTCTGCCGCAGAAATATCGGGGCGCAGCTGCTGCAGCCGCCGCAGCATGGGGCGGTTTCCTGCCAAGTCCAGCCAAAAAGCCCCTTTTTTCAGGATATGCTCCAAAGAACGCTGCTCCATGCCACAGGAAAGGATGGCATCCGCTTCAGCAAAAGTGGGATTTTTCGGAGAGGAAAAGACTTCTGTCACCAAGCCCCGTTCCATATATAATTCCCGCACGATCTCCTCTGCCGTATCCGGCTCCTGGGTAAAGATAGCCAGGTGGTTCACCTCATTGCCCATGGAAGTAAGGGTTGCCTGCCACATAGCCTTGTCCCCTCCCGCCAAAAGATACGTACATTCCTCAGGATTTTTCCCCTGTCGCCTCAGGGCTTCTGCCGCTCCTTCAAAGGCAAACAAAGCCGCCAGCCGCCGTCCCTCCGCAAAGGGCAGCCGTTCCCGTGGAAATTCCCCCTCTACCGGAGGAACGATGATGCTGACCCCTTCCCCTTCCAGTGCTTCCAGAAGGGACAGGGCGCCTTTTCTCCAAGGGGCGGACAAGGCCCCCTCCCGCTGCACCTGCAAAATACCAAGGATACCATCGGCATCCCGTTCCAGCCGATAAGGTCTGTGCTTTTCCAGATAACCCCAAGATTTGGGCAGCAGCTTTGCCCACTTGGGCAGGACTGCTTCTTCTCCTTTTTCTAAAAACCGAATTTTCGCCAATTCCATTTTTCTTCACCCCTGTTTTGTATCAGAAAAAATACTTTGTCTGACTTCTTTTCCTTGTTTTTGCCATAAGGTCTTTGTTTTTCTAAAAAAACATTTTATTTTGTATTATTTTTAATGCAATTTGTCCTGTATTTTATTTTGTACACAAAATACAGGCACTTTTCTTCAGATACCATTGACAATAAAAATCAAATATTCTAACATGAAATTATACAAAAAGTAATAACTCTGTGTATGACAAGAAGCTGAACTGCACAGATAAAAAACAAATGACCCTATCCCTACTATATTTATGAAAGGAGTTCGATTCCATGAACACAAAAATCATGAAAACCATGGATGGTAACGAAGCTGCTGCATATATCTCCTATGCATTTACAGAAGTAGCTACCATTTACCCCATCACCCCTTCTTCCCCCATGGCGGAACACGTTGACAGCTGGTCCGCAAATGGCAAAAAGAACATCTTCGGTCAGACAGTACGTCTGCTGGAACTGGAATCCGAAGCAGGTGCTGCCGGCGCGATGCACGGTGCCCTGGAATCCGGCGCTCTGGCAACTACATACACAGCATCTCAGGGTCTGCTGCTGATGATCCCCCCTATGTACCGTATCGCTGGTCAGCTGAAACCCGGCGTATTCCATGTAGCATCCAGAACCGTAGGTACCCATGCCTTCTCCATCTTCGGTGACCATTCCGATGTTATGGCCTGCCGTCAGATCGGCTGCGCCATGCTGTCCTCCGCTTCCGTACAGGAAGTTATGGATCTGGCCGGTGTTGCCCACCTGTCCGCAATCAAAGGCTCCGTACCTTTCATCCACTTCTTCGATGGTTTCCGTACTTCCCACGAACTGCAGAAGATCGAAGTGATGGACTACGATGATCTGGCAAAACTGGTAGATCAGGACGCTCTGAAGAAATTCAGAAAGAACGCTCTGAACCCCGAACATCCTGTACAGCGTTCCACAGTTCAGAACCCCGACGTATTCTTCCAGAACAGAGAAGCATGCACACCCTTCTACACACGCCTGCCCGAAATCGTAGAAGAATATATGAACGAAATCAACAAGATCACAGGCAGAAACTATCAGCTGTTCAACTACTATGGTGCTGCTGATGCGGAACACGTGATCGTAGCGATGGGCTCCGTTACAGGCGCAGCCCAGGAAGTAGTAGAAAGCCTGACAGCAAAAGGCGAAAAAGTGGGCTTCCTGCAGGTTCACCTGTATCGTCCATTCTCCATCAAACACTTCATGGCAGCTCTGCCCGAATCTGTGAAAGTCATCACAGTTCTGGACAGAACAAAAGAACCCGGTGCCCTGGGCGAACCCCTGTATGAAGATGTTTGCTCCGCACTGATCGAAACAGGCAGAGCAGCAAAGGTTCTGGCTGGCAGATATGGTCTGTCCTCCAAGGACGTAACACCCGCACAGATCGTTGCTGTTTTCGACAACATGAAGGGCGCACAGAAAAACCACTTCACCGTTGGTATCATCGACGATGTTTCCAATACCTCCATCGAAGTTGGCGCAGAACCCGATCTGGCTGACAAGAGCACAGTAGCCTGCAAATTCTGGGGTCTGGGTTCCGACGGTACGGTTGGTGCAAACAAAAACTCCATCAAGATCATCGGTGACCATACAGACAAATATGCACAGGCTTATTTCGAATATGACACAAAGAAATCCGGCGGTATCACCCGTTCTCACCTGCGTTTCGGTGACACACCCATCCGCTCCAGCTATCTGGTAACAAGAGCAGACTTCGTTGCCTGCCACAACCAGTCCTACATGGAAAAATATGATATCGTTTCCGAAATCAAACCCGGCGGTACTTTCCTGCTGAACTGCGCTTGGAATGCAGAAGAACTGGATCAGCACCTGTCCGCTGATGTGAAGAGATATATCGCAAACAACGACATCAACTTCTACACCATCGACGCTATTAAGATCGGTAAAGAAATCGGTCTGGGCAACAAAACAAATGCCATCCTGCAGTCCGCATTCTTCAAACTGGCAAACATCATCCCCGTTGACGATGCTGTCAACTACATGAAAGCAGCGATCGTAAAATCCTACGGCAAGAAGGGTGAAAAAGTTGTCAACATGAACTATGCTGCTGTAGACGCAGGTCTCAGCGGTCTGACAAAGATCGACGTTCCCGCAAGCTGGAAAGATGCAAAAGACGTTGACAAAGAAGCAATCAAGGCTGTACTGCCCGAATACGTTGAAAAACTGATGGTACCCATGAACGCCCTGAAAGGCGATCTGCTGCCCGTTTCCGTATTCACAGGCAGAGAAGACGGTACGGTTCCCCTGGGCACATCCGCTTACGAAAAACGCGGCGTTGCCATCGACGTTCCCGAATGGGATGCAACAAAATGTATCCAGTGTAACCAGTGTTCTTATGTATGTCCTCATGCTGCCATCCGTCCTTTCCTGCTGACAGAAGAAGAAGCTGCAAATGCTCCTGAATCCTACACAGTACTGAACGCTAACGGCGTAGGCGAAATCAAGAACTACAAATTCCGCATCCAGGTGGATCCTCTGGATTGTCAGGGCTGTGGTGTCTGCGTAACAGCATGTCCCGCAAAAGAAAAAGCTCTGGTCATGAAACCTCTGGATACACAGATGGGCGAACAGCCTAACTGGGACTTCTCCCTGTCTCTGTCCGACAAGAAGAACCCTATGGACAAATTCAGCGTAAAAGGCTCTCAGTTCGAACAGCCTCTGCTGGAATTCTCCGGCGCATGTGCAGGCTGCGGCGAAACAGCTTACGCAAAACTGATGACACAGCTTTACGGCGACAGAATGTATCTGGCAAACGCAACAGGCTGTACACAGGCTTGGGGCGCAGCAGCACCCTGCGTACCTTACACAACAAACAAAGAAGGCTGGGGCCCCGCATGGAGCAACTCCCTGTTTGAAAATAACGCACAGTTCTCCGTTGGTATGGTTCTGGCAGTAGAACAGCAGAGAGACCGTGTGACTATGAAAGTAAAAGATCTGCTGGCACTGACAGCAGGCACAGACTTTGCTGCAGCAGCAGAAACATGGCTGGAAAACTGGGATAACGGCGACAGAAGCAAAGCAGACAGCCGTGCCCTGATCGCAGCTCTGGAAGCTCTGAATGTGGAAGGCGAAGCAGCAGAACTGAAAGACTTTATCCTGGAAAACAGCGAACACCTGACAAAGAAATCCATGTGGATGTACGGCGGCGACGGCTGGGCATACGATATCGGCTACGGCGGTCTAGACCACGTTCTGGCAAGCGGCCGTGACGTAAACGTACTGGTAGTAGATACAGAAGTTTATTCCAACACAGGCGGTCAGTCCTCCAAAGCAACACCCATCGGTGCTGTGGCACAGTTCGCAGCAGGCGGCAAACCTACCGTGAAGAAAGACCTGGGTATGCTGGCAATGAGCTATGGCTACATCTACGTGGCACAGGTTGCCCTGGGTGCAAACCCCGCACAGCTGATCAAAGCCCTGAAAGAAGCAGAAGCTTACAATGGTCCTTCCCTGATCATCGCTTACGCTCCTTGTATCAACCACGGTATCTCCAAGGGTATGGCAAACGCACAGCTGGAAGCAAAACTGGCAGTAGAAGCTGGTTACTGGCACCTGTATCGTTACAACCCCGATCTGAAGAAAGAAGGCAAGAACCCCTTCATTCTGGATTCCAAAGAACCTACAATGGACTTCAACGAATTCCTGATGGGCGAAGTACGTTATGCTTCCCTGGTTCGCACCTTCCCCGAAACAGCAGAAGTGCTGCTGAAGGAAGCTGCAGAAAATGCCAAGGCAAAATACGAATCCTACAAAAAATTGGCTGAACAGTAATTTCGCAAAGCCCCCACGGTCTTTCCGGCAGGGGGAATAGATCAAACAAGAAGCCAATCAAAATACGGGGCGTCACCCAGCGCCCCACACCCCTAAAAAGGGACAGAGTGTTCACGCTCTGTCCTTTTTTGATAAAACCAAGCTTTTCCCCTGGTTTTTCGGTTAATATCTTAAGAGTTTCTTTCGATTTTCGAAAGCCCCTTTTTTTCTTAGAAACTTTATGATAGTATTTTATTCGAGAAGAAAAAGAAAACTGAAAGGAGAATCCCCCCATGAAGAAAAAATTAGTTACTCTGTTGGCCTGTGCCATGATCGGCGCAAGCGTACTTTCCGGCTGCGGCGGTTCTACAGATACAGAAGTGCCCGAAGAATCCGTAGCGGCAACCATCACCGTTGAGGATGAAAGCCTGCCCCCTCTGGATGCAGACCTGCAGGAGCTGTACGCAGAGGCTTACAAGATCTATAACCAGATCAGTTTCGGCAAATTCGACTATGACGAAGAAACCACCATCGAAAAGGACGGCTTTGAATACTACAAGATCACAGACAGCCGCTTCAAAACATACGATGATTTCCAGAGCTACCTGGAACAGTATTTCACAAAGGATTTCGTAGCCAACGGCATTTTGGGTGAAGGCAACATCATGTTCGCCAAAGGCGAAGATGGCGGTCTGTATTTCCTGGGCGGCGGCAGAGGCTCCAATATCTTCTACGCAGGCCATGTATTCGAAATGGACAGAGAAACAGAAAAAGAGATCGACTTCAAGGCAACTGCTTACTACACCAACAGCAACGAAGCCTATGACGGCGAATATTTCTACACAGCACCCGAAAATCCCGATGATTACACCACACAGGAATTCCACTTCATCCTGCTGAAGGAAGACGGCGCATGGAAATTCGATGATTTTGCATTATTCTTCTAAAAGTATAAGAAAAGCTCGGCATTCGCCGAGCTTTTTTTATTGTTCTCGATTTTTTTGTTGTCTTTCATTATATTTCCTTACAGAAATGGCAGCGATGACAAACAAGACCACCGCTTCCAGCAATCTCACCCTATGCAGGCGGTCTTGCAGAGGCGGCTTTGGTTTTTCCTCCGCCGAAAGGGTAAATTCCAATTCCCCGTCGGGCAGGCCATCCAAAGAAAGGGCATAGCCGTTGTCCGTTTTCTCGAAGCCCTCCAAGCCCCTTTCCGTCATATAATAAGGGGTATTTACCACGATATCCAGCCTGCCGAATTCCGCCCATGTTTTTGCAGGGGAAAGGAGGTAGGTATATTGATAAATGGGCGGCTGATAGTCCAAATCGGAGGAAGGATACATGGGAGCCGTTACAGTGTTCACAACAGTTTTCCCCGCAGGTACGGTGATTTCATATTCGTACCACCGCAGCAGGACTTCGGAAATATCCCTCTCATCATTTTCAAAATCCACTAGGATACCAAAATTCCATTCACTGTGGTTCAAATGAGCCACCATAGCATTATACCAATCGGAAGGAAGGATACCGCTGTCCTCAGTATATTCCGCCATGGCGAATTCCCGGAAGGTCATGGTTTCTGTGCCTTCCAAGGTCAGGGTATAGGCAAAGGGCGTTTCCTCCGCACCGTTTTCCGAAAACCATTCCAATTCCTGTTCCAAAGGCTCGCCAAAAACATACAATTCAATAGTGTCCCCATTTTTCACCCAACGGGTCACGGCAACAGATTCCTCTGCATCTTCTCCGCCGCATTGCTTCACCAGCATCAGCTTGGTTTTCTCTCCGTCACCGCTCCATTGAAAGCCCAATCTGGCCGCATCAAATTCCTCGTCGATGCCGTCGATGATATAGGTATATTTCGTCACAAGGGTATCAAATTTCCAGAAAGCATCCTCTGTATACCCATCCGCCAGCCGGGGCAGGTCTTTTTCCAATTCAAAATCCTCTCCCCGGTAAAACAGGGTATGGCGCACCGTTTTTTCAATGGGTATCCCATCTACCGTCACATCATATTTTTCCCCATCAGCGGCATAGACCTGCTGTTCCGTTTCATGGTTATAACGATACCCATAATCGGGCGTCTGCCCAAATGGGAAGGCCAGCTTCACCATCACATCATAATCGGCGGGGTTGTGGAAAGTATATTCCGCTGTCACCCTGCCCGTGTAAGCCAGATATTCCTCCAAATCGCTGTAATACTCCAGAGGGAATTCCTGCAAATCGAAGGTGAGCCGTTCCTGCTCCACGATCAGAGGGGACTGTTCCCCCGTTACCACGGCACCGCTGGGGGAAATGCCCCGAAAATAGGTCTGGGCAGAATTTGCCAGAGCGGTCACAGGGCTGAAAAGCAATAAGGTGCTGAGCAGAACGGAACATAGCTTTTTCATGGGGAACACCTCCAAATCCACTTATTTTTTGCCTGCGATCCTTTTATCCTTTTCCAGAACGGCATCAAAGGCCTTACACATTGTGCTTTCGAAGCCATTGGCCTGCAAAGCTGTCACCCCTTCGATGGTGGTGCCGCCGGGGGAGCAGACCTGGTCCACCAATGCCCAAGGGTGTTCGCCGCTTTCCAGCACCATTTTGGCACTGCCCAGAACTGTTGCCGCTGTGATTTCCAAAGCCTGTTTTTTGGGCATGCCTGCCTTCACCGCCGCCCGAGCCAGTGCATCCATATACATATAGGCAAAGGCAGGTGCCGCACCGCCGATGACAGAGAAAATATCAAAGTGATTTTCCTCCACCTCTGCCACCGTGCCGATGGTCTGGAACATGCCTTTGACGATGGCTTTCTGTTCCTCTGTGACCATTTCATTGGCACACAAACCGGAAGTGGATGCGCCGATCTTTGCGTTGATATTGGGCATCACACGGACGATGGGCGTCCCTTCGGGCAATAAGCCTGCCAGATAGTCCAGCGTTTTGCCCGCCGCAATGGAAACGACGAGGGGTTTCTTCGCTGCGATCTCTTCTTTCAAAGCAGGCACAACAGCCGCCAATACATGGGGTTTTACCGCCAGCACCAGAACATCGCTGGCTGCCACCACTTCCGCCGCTGTGGTCACTGCATTGGCACCGCAGGCTTCCGCCAGCTTTGCCGCAGAGGTCACTGTCTTGCTGGTGATGGTGATATCTTTGCCGTCATAGCCTTTTGTGCCGATGGTCATGCCTTTGATGATGGCGCCTGCCATGTTGCCTGCGCCGATAAAGCCAAATTTCATGGGATCTCCTCCTTTTGTATGCAAAAAAGCCAGTCCTGCAATCGCAAAACTGGCTTATGATTCTACGATTTCCTAGCTTAACGGTACTATAGAATAGATGCCGCTGTCAATTACGGAAATCTTAATTTTTTTCTTGAGGGCAACGCCCTCAAAAGAAATCTTTAGCAGATGACATTCTGAGGTGTGCCGTCTTCCCATTTCAGGATATTTTCGGACACGATCTGGGCTCTGGTGAACAGTGCTTCATGGGACGCAAAAGCCACATGGGGTGTCACTACGGTATGTTTGCTGTGCAGCAGAGGATGATCCGCAGGCACGGGAGGTTCCATTTCGAATACGTCGATACCTGCGCCGGCGATGCGTTCTTCGTTCAGGGCATTTGCCAGAGCAACGCTGTCTACCACAGGGCCGCGGGCTGTGTTCAGCAGGATAGCGTTTTTCTTCATCAGAGCAATTTCTTTTTCGCCAATGAGACCTTTTGTCTTATCGTTCAGAGGTACGTGCAGAGAAACGATGTCGCTGACCTTCAGCACATCCTCCAGAGACATATATTCGATGCCTGCGCCCTGCATTTCGGGTTTTACCGTTCTGCTGTATGCCACTACTTTGCAGCCGAAAGCCTGGGCGATCTTTGCAACCTTACCGCCGATGGCGCCTGTGCCAACGACACCGAAGGTCTTGCCAAACAATTCGCCGCCCACCAGACCTGCTTTTGTGCCTTCCTTACGGCAAACAGCATCGCAGGCAGGGATATTCCGCAGTACGGAGATGGCCAGACCGAAAGCCAGCTCTGCAACAGCATTGGTGGAATAGCCTGCTGCATTGCAAACGCAGATGCCTTTTTCTTTACAGAAATCCACATCAATATGGTCAACACCTGTGAATGCTACGGAGAGCAGCTTCAGGTTTTCGCATTTTTCAATGACATTTTTACGGAAGGGCTGGTTCGCGATGATGATGATATCGGCGTCCTTGCCTCTTTCTGCCAGTTTTTCCTGATCTTCTTCCTTTGTGTCATAGGCCACGATTTCATGGCCTCTTGCTTTTACGGCTGCCGTTGCTTCTGCCAGTTTTTCGGGGGTGATGCCCAGGGGTTCGATGATTACGATTTTCATTTGTTCCTTCCTCCTTATTGGATGTGATATTTTATAGTAACTGCAATAAATTTCATCTTATACTGGTATGATAGCGCAGTTTTTTCAAAAAGACAATAGCCCTTGTGGAAAAAACACAGAAAGTTTATAATAGAAAAAATATGATACCAGGGTCAAAAGGTCAAAAATACGATGCAAGCTGGCTTGCAAGAGGATTTTGATCTTGGGACCCACCAAAACATGAGTAAAGAAGCTATTTTTCCAAGAAAAATATGCGATTTACGAATGTTTTGAGGAGTGTGAAAGCACATGGTGCGGAACACTCCGGTATCTAAGAGGTCAAAATACCTTTTGACCTCAACAACACAAATATCATGGAAAGGAAGGATAAAAATGAGCGTTTTATTTTTAGAATATCCCAAATGTACCACCTGCAAAAAGGCCAAAGCATGGCTGGAAGCCGGCGGTGTTGCCTTTGACGACAGACACATCGTGGAACAGAACCCCACGGCAGAGGAATTGAAGGCTTGGTGGGAAAAAAGCGGCCTGCCCCTGAAAAAATTCTTCAACACCAGCGGTATGCTGTATAAGGAAATGCAGCTGAAGGACAAGCTGCCCGAAATGAGCGAGGAAGAACAGATCGAATTGCTTTCCACCAACGGCATGCTGGTGAAACGGCCCCTTATCATTGGGGAGGATTTTGTTCTGGTGGGCTTCAAGGAAGCAGAATGGGAAAGATTGAAATAATTGCATAACGGCATATTCCCGCAACCCAAAAATAACTCCACTGCAAAGACGTTATCACTAAAATTGCCGTGGAGTTATTTTTTGCTTGCTCTGCTTTCGGCAACATCCTTGACGTATTTCCGCCATCTAAAAAACAGCCCCACAACAAAGACGTTCCGCTAAAATTGCTGTTGGAGCTGTTTTTGGATTGCTATATGCCGGATAATTCGAGCGTCTTTCTTTTTGTTGTTTTCTCCATTTTACTTTCCTTTTTCCCATTCGACCGTTCTGGATAATGTAGTATCTTCCGTCAGCGCATTGCTGCCCAAAACTTCTCCCGTCATAGGATTCACCATGGCACCCCAAGGTATACTATCTTTGCGCATTTCAAAAAGATACAGGTCGAAGCTCAGCTCTTCCTCCTCCAATTCCATACGGACATCCTTGGGGATCAGAGGATACACAGGGGAATCATGCCCCACATAAGAAACCTCTGTAAAACCTTCCGCCGCCAATTTTTTCTGGGCTTCCTGTACGGTTGCGGTAATGCCCATCACATGGGGTGCCACAAGGGTCGCTGCTGCCAGCAGCACACTGATGAAAAACACCGACCACAGGATCACCACATCCCGCTCTTTTTGAAACTGCTCATTTTTCTTCCGCAAGACCAGGTAAACCGGTAAGAGAGAAATCATCTGCAGTGCCATCAAAAAGATTCTTCGCTCCATCGTTGCCAAGGCATAGAGAACAACGGCCACACCAAGAAGCAGAATCCCACGGAATACGAAAGTTCTAGCCCGTTCCCATTTCTGTCTCTGCTCCGGCGGCTCTTCGTAGATATTCGAAATAATACCAACCATAGCAGACCCATAGACCAGGGTATTTGTCTCAACGATTCCCCCATAGAGGGTATGTTCCACATGATACAACACAAACATGGACAAGGCAAATGCGAAAAGCGATAACACCCAAAGCCATTTCCGGCTTTCCACAGGCTTCTCTTCCCCCTGCACAGGATCGGTCTGTTCCCAATTCCAGCCTTTTTGTAAAAATCCCATTTATCCTCACTCCCCCGTTTTTCTGGAACGATACCAATTCCCCAACTCAGGCTCATCCACTTCCGTTGCGGCAATCATGACCTCTCCGCCCTTGGGGTCTACCACAAAACGCCAAGGCGCACCGTCTTTTCTGCCAAAAAGCATATAATACTTTTCTCTTGCCATGCTCTCTTCATAAAAATCCTTCTCCACGGCATACTCATAGACCCAGTCGCCATACATCCAGCCGAGATACTCCACATCCGTAAATCCTTCCGCAGTAATCGATTTTTCTGCCTGCCATGTGGTCTGGTTTCCTGTCAGGCGAGCGCCTGCCAATGTGCCTGCTGCCAGCAGCACCGCCGTAAAAAACAGAGTGCAGGCATACATGGAAATGCGGTCGATATCCTTTTTCTTTTCATGATCTGACCAATACAGCGGCAGCAAAATAAAGACCAGCTGTGTTGTATAAACCACCATGCCCCGGCATACAGCGCTCCATACGATAATCGCCAAACAAACCGCTACAATCATTCCGGTGATCCATTTCCCCTGTTTCGTCATGGGTTTTTCCTCCTTGCCCATGGCTTTCCGCAGCCCCAGACCAATGCAAAAACCGATAGATATCCCAAGGATTGTAAATGTATTCGTTTCAACAATCCCTCCGTATAAGGAATGTTCCACCCAATAGATCAAGCACAACGCCGCCGCCCAACAAATGACCGCCGCCGTCCAAAGCACCTGCCGCTTTTGATTCTGTTTGTAATGATTTTCTTCCCATGCCCACAGACGCATACGATCTCCCCTTTTCTATCTCAATCCTTCCAATTCCACCATTTCAGCTTTTCGGGATCGTGGGTTTCATTTTCAGCATAATAGACCGCCATACGGTAGACATAAAGCTGGCATCTATCCACTTTTACTCCCTTCAGCGCACATTCCTTTTCGTACATTTTTTCCGGGTCTGCCCCCTTTAACGAAGCAATGCTGTCAAACCCCAGCAGCAGCAGATCCTGCTCCGTTTCCTTCCCCACATAAGGGATTTTCTGCAGATCCGTATTCATGCCAAGCCCTCCTTTTGCAAAAAGACCTTTAATTTTAGCAAATCCTCATCATAGACCGCCTGCAGCGCCCGATTATAAATGACCGCCGCCGGGTGATAGAGGGCAAACAGGGTGCGTCCGTCGGGCAAAGCCACAGGCGTACCGTGGTAATCCCCAATGACAGCCTTCTTTTCCCCCGTCACTGCTTTCAGGGGCACATTCCCCAGCGTCACAATGACCTTCGGGGCAATGGCTTTGATCTCCTCCTGCAAAAAGGGCAGGAAAAAGGCAATTTCTTCCGCAGAAGGGGGGCGATTCACCGCCTTGCCCGTTTTGGGGCTTTCCTTGGTGGGGCGCAGCTTCACCACATTGGATATGTAGATTTCCTCCCGTTTCAGCCCAACCACCTCCAAAAAGGCAGACAAGTTTTTTCCCGCCTTGCCCACGAAGGGACGCCCCTGCTTTTCCTCGTCGCCGCCGGGGGCTTCGCCGATCATCATCAGGGCAGGCTGTTCCGCCCCTTCTCCGAATACAATGGTTTTTTCGCTGTAGGGAGAAGCCTGTACCGCTGCCAATAAATTTTTCTGGATATCTTGTATGTTTTTCATAGAAATTCTCCTTTTTCCCCATTTCACACAGGGTTATCCACAAGCAAAGGGGGTTATCCACAATAATTTTGGGGATAACTCATTATGTCACCCTCAAGATATAGGGGGTATTTTGCTTTTTCCTCAGGAAACGACTGAAAATATGCCGATTTTACGGCAAATCATAATATTCATCTTGTATTGCATATTTTTTCTGGGGATAACTGACCCCTTATCCACAGGATTTCTGGGGATAACTCTACAGGTTATCCATAGGTTGTCCACAGTTTTCCTCATTTTTTCCGCAAAAGTAGGGCAAACACAGCCATGCCGCCCAGCAGACCGCCGATATGGGCCATGTTATCCACACCGGGCTCCAGAAACCCGAAGCAGATGGCCGTTGCCGCCAGCAAAAGCATGGTAGCGTAGTTCATGCCCGTATAGCGGGAGCCGTGTTTTTTCGTCAAAAGAAGCATGGCACCCAGCAGACCATAGATGGCGCCGGAGGCACCGATGGAAATGCCGCCGCTGCTCAGTGCCACACTCAGCAAGCCACCGCAGAGCCCCGAAACCAGATACAGCACCAAAAACCGCCCGGTGCCCAAAAGCCGTTCCGCCCGCACGCCGAAATAATAGAGATATACACCGTTGGAAACCAGATGCAGGATACCTGCATGGAGGAACATGCAGGTGAAGAACCGATAATATTGTCCCGCCTGGATGCCCCATGGGCTCAGACCAAATTGGGTCAGGATCTCCTCCCCTTGGGGAGAAAGCATGGTCACCAGCAGCAGTGCCGCGCAGACAGCAAAAATAACTGCCGTGGCAATGGGCTTTTTCTGCTCCTTGCTGTCCCTGAGGACAAGGACCTCCGGTTCCTTTCCCTTTGCCGCCGCCGAAAGCAGCTTTTCGATGCCCAGCAGCTTATCGGGCTGATTTTTCCCTGCGGTGACCTTGCCGCTTTCTGTCGAAAATTGCCAGAAAACGCGATAAAATTTTTCGTCGTAAGCATTGAAACCGGAGATATCCCCTGTTTCCACAGTATCCACAGGGTCATTCCCCTCTGTTTTATCCACAAGAACGCTGAGGGCCACCACACGGGTGCAGTGGAATTCCGCCAGCCGTTCCTCCATCCGCCTGCCAAAGTCGGCAAAGGTCATATGATCCTCTTTCCAGCCGTCCTCCTCCCGGTCCAGCAGGCACAACAGATACAGAACGGGGTTTTCCGCCCGCCAATACCAGTTTTCTTTATTTCGTACTTTGCGGAAACCGCTGTTTTCCAGCCGCATCCGCAGATTTTCCCAAAATTCCATGGAGTTTTTCTCCTCTTTTCTTCTTTTTCTCTATGATAACATAAGAAAGGCTGGAATTTTTGAACTTTCTCTTAAAATTCCTGTAAAATAAAAAAGTCGGCACACGAAAAAAGCCCGCCGGGGCAGGCGAGCTTAAATAAGGATAAGAAATGGGGTAATCTTTCTTATCGTAAAAGGAGTTCAATTTCCTTTAGGACAATGCAAATAACCATGTGTTATACACAGGGAAGTAGTGGTTATCCACAAACTTATCCACACACTTAAGATACCACATATTTCCTGTCTTGTCAAATAACATAAGTTGTCGAAAATTGACGTTTTATCCCACTTTTATCATACTCCTACAGCAAGAAGCTCAGGACGAACATCCCTGCCACCCCCGGCATCCCCAGCAGGGCAGAAACCGCCAGGGTGGCTGCATTCACCCCCACGGCTACCCCAAGGCTTTTTCCCAAAAAGAGGACACAGCCCCCGGCTATAGCAGAAAGTCCTAATTTGCATAATACCTGCAAAGGCTTTGCCAAGGCGATCAGCGCCAGGGCAAGCAGGCACACAAAGATCGCACAAACCATCACATAATTCCCCATACATTTCCCCCTTTTCTAAATGACACTTCGCTGATAACCGTTGGTCAGCCCCATTTCCTTGGCGGTTTTCAGGAAATATTCGTATTTCTTCTGCAAGGCGATGATCTCGTAGATGTAACTGTCGATGAGGGCTTCATCGGTGGCATCCTCGAAGGAGCTGCGGGCACATTCCATCTGCAACTGGATCTGGCGGATGGCAGCCAGAATAGCCTGCCCCTCCGTCATGAGCCGTTCCTGTTTCATGGCAAGACCCCCTTTTTACTCTTAGTATAGGAGAAAATAGGAAATTTTATGCTATAAAATCAAAAGAAGCGTGCAGAACACGCCTCAGTCATAGACAAAGTTATTTTGAGACAGCGGAAGGGGTTGGGAAACGAAGCGTTTCCCGAATGGAATCCGCAGGATGTTCAGCACTTTGCTTCGCAAAGTCGGCTTCGCCGACCGCATCTATCTTTGCGGTGCATTGAATTCACTTCCGACAGGAAAACAGCTGTGCATGGCGAAGAAAACGCCACCGCCATTAGGCGGCTTGCCGAAGGCAAGTGCTTTGACAAGGTTTCAAGGCTCTTGAGCCGATGGAACTCGTCTGTTTATTCCTCTGTCTAAGCAAGTCGAAATCCTGATTTCGACTTAGGTGTCGACTTTGTCGACACCTTAAAGCATCTGCAGTTTTTTCAATTCCTCTTCTGTCAGTTCCCGACATTCTCCCTCTGCCAGGTCATCGGGCAGATAAAGATCGCCCATGGCAATGCGGTGCAGTTCCACCACCTTTGCCCCATAGCAGCCAAACATCCGCTTGATCTGGTGATATCTGCCCTCTTTCAGGGTCACTTCGGCGGTTTTTTCCCCGGTGATGACTAGCTCTGCTTCCTTGCAGATGCCGTCGTTCAACTCCACCCCTGCGGAGAAACCCTTCTGCATTTCCTCTGTCACTGGGATATCCAGTTCTACCCCATAGACCTTCTGCACGTGCTTTCTGGGAGAAAGGATATTATGGGCCAGCACGCCGTCATCGGTGATGATCATCAGCCCTGTGGTGTCCTTATCCAACCGCCCTGCGGGGAACAGATCCCGCCCCTTCCATTCCGGAGGCACCAATGCCAGCACCGTCTGATGTTCCTTATCCTCTGTGGCGGAAACGTAGCCCTTGGGCTTATGGAGCATCAGATAAATCTGTTTTTTCACCGTCAGGGGCTTGCCATCGATGGTGATGACGTTTTTTTCCGGGTCTGCCTTCTGGCTGGAGGAACGCACCACTTCCCCGTCGATGGCCACCCGTTTTCTGCTGACCAGATATTTCACATCGCTGCGGGAATATAACCCCTGGGATGCAATGATCTTATCGATTCTATCCATAGATTTTTCCTTTCTGCTAAAAAATCGTTATTCCTCCATGAATTTCTGCAGGCCGGCAAAGGCTTTTTCCGCCTGCTGATAGCCGTGGCGGTAGAATTTCATCAGCTTATGATAATCCCGCTCCAGCCGCTTCACTTCCTGCATTTCCGGGCGGATGGAAAAGACCTTTCCTTCCTCCTCCATCTGACGGATGAAATCCAATGTTTCATTATAGACCTGAGGGCGGTTCAGCATGGCTTCCGCAAAAGCAGGATATTTCTTCTGGTTTCTGCGGGCCAGCAGCTTTGTCCCCTTGGAAAGCTTCATGCGGAATTCCTTTCTTCTGGTCTGGACGACCACCACCTTATCACAGCCCATGGCAAAGGCACGGCCCACGGAAATGGAATCTGCCACGCCCCCGTCAGCATAGGGGATGCCGTCTACCTCCACCACCGGCGTTGCCCCGGGCAGGGCAGAGGAGGCCATGCCAATGGTCATCACATGTCGGCGGTCTGTGCCCTTATCCCGCAGATATTCCGCTTCCCCCGTCAGGCAGTTGGTGGCTGTAAATTCCCGTTCCACGGGATTTGCAAAATATGCATCAAAATCAAACAGATTATGCTTGGTGGGAATTTCCCAGTAAATTCTGTTCATATCGAACAGATGCCCTGTTTTCAACAATGTTTTCAAACCAAAATACTGATATTCTTTCTCCTTTGTGATATTGGTATCCCGGGAACGGCCAATCTGCCCGGCAATAAAATTCATAGCATTGCCGGCACCGGCGGAAGTCCCCACCACATACTGAAACTGCACGCCCTGCTCCATCAGATAATCCAATACACCGGAAGTGAACACGCCCCGATTGGCGCCCCCTTCCAAAACCAAACCAATTTTCATATTTACACCTTCTTTTTTTGAAAAAGCCGTTGGAAATCATCTCCCAACGGCTTCAGTATATCATTTATTCTTCATTTTTCAAAGACGTTTATGCCTGAGCGGCTCTTTCCTTTGCCAGCTCCTCTGCATGGAGCTTTGCGTTTTTGGCAATGCGTTTTGCCGCCTTACGGGCATTGGCTTTCCGTTTTCTTTCATTCATCCACATATACAGAACGGGAATGAAAATCAGTGTTACAACGGTAGACAGGGACAGACCGAAGATAACTGCCACAGCCAGTGCCTGCATCATTTCAGAACCTTCACTGGTTGCCAGTGCCATGGGCAGCATACCCAAAACGGTGGTCAGGGTGGTCATCAGGATGGGGCGCAAACGACGGGGACCTGCTGTGGTCAGGGCATCGTAGCAGTTCATGCCGCGGTCCATCAGCTGGTTCGTATAGTCTACCAATACGATACCGTTGTTAACTACCATACCGATCAGCATAACGAAGCCCATCATAGCAGGCATGGTAATAGTATTGCCTGTAATCAGCAGACCCAGGATCGCACCTGTGATCGCCAGAGGCATGGAGAACATAACGATAAAAGGATAGCGCAGGGATTCAAACTGGGATGCCATGATCATATATACCAACAGGACTGCAACGATCATTGCTGTAGTCAGACTGCTGAAGGATTCATTCATCATTTCCATCATGCCGCCAAATTCATAGTGGCAACCATCGGGCAGTTCAAAGTCTGCCATGGCATTTTCCACCAGCTTCTGGGCTTCACTGCCGCTCATGCCTTCCGCGTTGGCATTGATAGTGATGTAGTTTTTCTGGTTTTCACGCATGATGGTGGTGGCGCTTTCATCCATAGTAACTGTGGCGATATCGCTGAGGGGCACCTGTGTGCCGTAAGCAGAGGTTACGGTCAGGTTTTTCAGGTCTGTCAGGTAGTTCACCTCATCTGCATCATAACGGATGACAACGTCAATCTCTGTGCCGTCCACCTTATACTGGGTTGCGGTAGAACCGGAAATCGCTGTGTTCAACGCACCGGCTACGGATGCTGTGGTGATGCCATACTGGGAAGCTTTGCCCCTGTCGATGGTCACTTTGGCTTCGGGAACCGTATCCCCTGTGGAGCCTTCTACTTCAGACAGACCGGGCACTTCGGACAGCATTGCCACCAGTTCTTTTTCCACCTCTACCAGGGTAGGGGAATCATAGCCGTATACATTCATAGTCACATCGGCAGAAGCCATAGAGCCCATGGCAGCATTGGAAGAAGCTACGGTTATCTCTGCGCCGGGGATATCCGCCAGCAGACCTTTGATCTCTTCGCAGACCTCATCGGTGGAACGGTCTCTGTCCTCCTTATCCACCAGATTGATGGTGATGGAGGAGGAGTTTGTGCCGGTACTCATCATGCCGGAACCAACGTTGGCATAGACCAAATCAGCCTCGGGGATATCCTGCAGGCGATACAGCACTTCCAGTGTGGTTTCTTCTGTCGTATCCAGGTCTGTGCCATTGGGTAGCTCTACGGTGATATTGGCAGTGCCCTGGTCCATGGTAGCCATAAAGTCCATACCGGCGATGGGAACGGTGAACAAGCTCAGGATGAATACAGCAATGACTGTGATGACTGTTTTCTTTCTGTGGCGCAGGGCCCATTTCAGCATTTTTTCATATTTTCTGCTGAGGGTATCGATGGCTGCATCCCAATGATCCAGGAATTTCAGGAATTTTGTATTTTTCCAGTTGATGGATTTTGTTTCTTTTTTCAGTAGCAGCCCACAAGCCATGGGAACAAAGGTCAGCGCCACAATAACCGATGCCACCAGAGCATATACGATGGTAAAGGACAGGTTCTGCATCATAGCACCGGTGGTGCCGCCGGTCAGGGCCAAGGGCACGAATACGGCTACGGTGGTCAGGGTGGAGGCTGTGATAGCCATAGAAACCTCTTTCGCACCGATCTCCGCCGCTTCTACGGCAGAATAGCCTCTTTCATAATACTGATAGATACTATCCAGTACAACGACGGAGTTATCTACCAGCATACCGATACCGATAGCCACACCGCCCATGGAGATCATGTTCATATTGATGCCCGTCACATACATCATGGCAAAGGTAGCCATAATGGAGGTGGGGATGGAAACGGCGATGATACCTGCCGTTACGGCATTTTTCAGGAACAGCAGCAGCACGAAGAAAGCAATGACTGCCGCCAGCAGTGCTGTCTGCGTGATATTGGACAGAGACATCTGGATATATTCCGCTGTATCTGTCAGCAGGTTGATATCCAGTTCAGGATAGTCCTCCTGCAGTTTCGTAATCTCTTTTTTCAGGGAATCGCTGACCTTTACCAGGTTGGCTGTAGACTGTTTATCTACGGAGATCAGGATACCCTTTTCCCCATTGACATACATAAAGGAATCTCTGTCTGCTTCCACCTCTTCCACGCGGGCAACATCACTCAGATGGATGACTGCCCCTGTGCCTGTGGTGATGGGCAGATTATTGATCTGCTGGATAGAGGTGAATTCACCAATGGTACGGACAGAAACGGTGGTATTGCCCTGGGACAGGTCGCCGGAGGGCAGGTTCATATTTTCCGCCTTCAGGATATTGGACAGGGTGGAAGTGGTCAGGCCATAGCCTGCCAGCTTGGTAGGGTCTACGGTGATACGCACCTCACGGGTGATGCCGCCGGAAAGGTCAACGGAAGCAACGCCTTCGATACGTTCCAGTCTATTGACAACGTTATCCTCCAGCAGTTCATTCAGGGCAGTCAAATCCAGATTTTCCGCCTTGACGCCAATCATGATGGGGATGGCATTGATATCCATTTTGATGACCATAGGGTCGCCGGCATCATCGGGCAGAGTGGATTTGATCTGATCCAGCTTATCTCGCATATCTACCGCAGCCATATCGATATCGGTGCCGTCTACAAACTGCAGGACAACCATGGAGATATTTGCGGAGGAAACAGAGGTGATGGTATCCACATTGGAAATGGAACCCAGCCCTTCCTCCAAGGGTTTGGAGATCAGGTTTTCGATTTCCTCGGGGGATGCGCCCACATAGGTTGTGGCAACAACGGCAATGGGCAGGTCTACATCAGGCATCAATGCCTGATCCAGATTAAAATAGGAAACGATCCCGGCAATGAACACCATCAGGGTGATCATAATGGTGGTTACAGGCTTTTTGATACAAAGCTTGGAGAACATTTATCATTCCCCCTTCTCTTCTGTCTTTTTGCTGGATGCTTCTACTTTTGCGGGGTCGGCGTTGGTAACATTGACTTCTTCGCCGTCAGAAATATAGGTCTGACCCTTTGTGACAACATCATCGCCGTCTTTCAGACCGCTGACGATCTCAATGGTGTCATCTGCTTCGATGCCAAGTTCTACCATCACTTTCTTCGCTGTGCCGTTTTCCACAACGTAAACATAGGTTTCGCCGTCTTTTTCAATGACAGCATTGCGAGGCAGGATGATCGTATCTTCAGAGCTTTCCATAGTGAAGTTTACTTCTGCCATCATGCCGGATTTGATCTTACCGTCTTTGTTATTCAGTTCCACCTTTACAGTATACATGCCTGTCTGGCCTGCAGCGGGCGCAATAGTAGAAACTTTGCCTGTCAAAGGTTCTTCGGAAACGGCTGTCATCCGCACGGAAACCTGATCGCCGATATGGATGGTATTCAGCACCTGTTCGGAAACGCCCACTTCTACCTTGATGGTGGACAGATCCATAACGGTATAAGCAGGAGCTGCCTGAGAAGCAAAGCCACCCCGTTCCACACCTCTTGTGGCAATGACACCTGTCATGGGGGAGGTTACGGAACAATCGCTGATGCTCTTTTTCAGATTATCCATCTGCACCTGGATAGAGGTGAGCTGGGCTTCTGCCGCATCATAGGCATATTTGATCTGGTCAAATTCCTGCTTGGAGATGATTTCTTCATCATACAGCAGCTTATTATTTTCATATGTAGATTTTGCGTTGTCTCTGCCCAGCTTGGCAACATTATAGTTTGCTTCCAGGGAACGCATATTGTTCTGCAGGTCGGTGGTATCTACGGTGAACAAAACTGCCCCCTGACCAACTTTATCGCCTACTTCATAATTGTAATTGGTTACCTTGCCGGGTACGGTGGGTACCACAGCTACCTCCTTGGAAGGGGCAGCCTTGCCTGTGTAGGCAAATTCACTGGAAATATCCCCCTGGCCCACAGTGGTAACCTCAACAGAGCGCAGGTTCTTTTCCTCCACAACCTCCTCTTTGCCGCAGGCTGTGCCCAATGCCATGCACAGAGCCAATGCGATCAATGCTTTCTTTTTCATTCTTTCCATCCTCCTGTATTGAATAATTCCATCAATTCTTTCACTTTTGTATAGATGAGCATCCGTCTTTCTTCGTCCATCCGGTCGAAAACCACAGCTCCATTTTCAATCAGCAGATCCATAATTTCCTTAACTGCACTTTCGCCCTTTGCCGTCAGGGAAACATAAACCTTTCTGCCGTCATCCTCGCCCCTGGCAGCTTTTTTCTGTACAAACCCCCCGGCCTGCAGCTTAGAAAGCATCAGGGAAAGGCTGCCCTTACTGATATGCAGCTCTGAGGAAAGAGCGGAAACCGTATCCAGCTCCGGATTTCCATACAAAAAGCCCAAAATCTCCAACTGATGATGGGTGAGCCCCAGCTCCTCCACACGTTTCACAACTTTTTCCTTTGTCGTATATTCTTTGTTCCAGCGAGCCATATCCGAAGCCAGTTGCATCATATTGGCAACGATGTCCCTGCCTGTCACAGCTTCCATTTCCCCACTCCTTTCTTCCAAAATCAGGGAAAATTTTCTTATCATAGTATAATACGAATTGATTTTAATATAAAACCAATTATAAGTCAATTTATTTTTAAAGTAAAACTAATTTTTTGCTGGAAAATCGGTATAGAATATGTTAAGATATTCTACAATGCTTATCCCCAAGGGGATATCCAAGACTGCAAGCAAAAAAATGGAGGATTGATTTTTATGGATTTCCGCGTTGTCAGCGACAGCTCCTGTGATATTTCACCGGAACAGGAAAAAACATATGAGATCGGCATCATACCTTATTATGTTTCCTTTGATGGGGAAACCTACCACAAGGAACGGACAGAGATCACTGCAGAGGAATTTTATCGGCAAATGGCAGAAAACCCCGGTGTATTCCCCAAAACATCCATGCAGACTCAGGTGGATTTCTACAATGCCCTTCTGCCCTATGCCAAGGCAGGGGAAAATGTATTGTATTTTAATCTGACTGCCAAATTCAGCAGTTCCTTCCAGAGCGCCAATCTGGCGGCGGAGGAATTGATGGAGGAATATCCCGGCTGCAAGATCGTAGTCATCGACAGCATGTCTGCCACAGTACAGGAAGGGCTTCTGGTGACAGAGGCAGCAAAAATGGCCCAGGCGGGCTTCTCCTTCAAAGAGACCATCCGCCGCATTGAAGAACTGAAGCATACTTCCCGCATCTTCTTCACCTGTGCAGACCTTTCCTATCTGAAGCATGGGGGGCGTATCGGCAACGTGCTGCAGCAGGCAGCCATCGCCCTGAAGATCAAACCCATCATGTTCCTGCACAGCGGTGAACTGCAGCCCGCAGGCATCGCCCGCAGCAGAAAAAAATCCCTGCAAAAGGTCATCAGCGACGCCCAGGCTTTCTTCAAGGATAAAAACATCAACGACTATCGCATCTGCACCGGCTACGGCTATGATAAAGCGGAATTCCGCCAATTCTATGCCGATGTGGCAGCAGCCATGGAGGAAATCGGCTTTACGGGAGAAGTGGAATCCTATCAGATCGGCTGTACCATCGGTGTACATACAGGCCCTACCCCTCTGGGGATCGCCGTCATCAAAAAATACAATGCCTGATCCTATCCATGAAAAATTGAAATAACGCACCTTTTCGAAAAACTGCCCCTGGCAGATGGCGGAAAGGTGTTTTTCATTTCTACGGGGTTTTGAAAACCACAAGAAAACAGAAAGGATACTCCGAAAGAGAGTATCCTTTTCTAATTCTATTTTATGGAGTTTCCTTATATTTTTTGCAGCAGCTTTGCGTAGGTTTCCGCCCCTGTGGCAAGGATGGCTTCATCGAAATCAAATTCGGCACTATGGAGAGATGCTGTAAAGCCCTTTTCGGCATTGCCGCTGCCCAAAAAGAAGAACATACCGGGGATCTGGGTCTGATAGAGGGAGAAATCCTCCGCCAGCATATAGGGAGGGGTCTCTTCATAAGCATCGCCGCAGACCTCCTCCAAGGCCTGCACCAGTTCAGGGTCGTTATCCACCACCCGATACATATGGCGGAACACGGCTTCCCCCTGGCAGCCATAGCCTGCCGCTACCCCCTGCACCACCTCATGGACACGTTTTTCCATGGTCTCGTAGGCAGTATCGCTGAAGGCCCGCATGGTCCCCTCCAGCTTCACTTCCCTGGCAATGATATTGCAGGCTTCGCCCCCATGGATGGAGCCAAAGGTCAAAACACCGCTGTCCAAGGGGGAAACATTGCGGCTTAGGATGGTATGAATGGCGGTAATGACTGCCCCTGCCGCCAAAACCGCATCATTGCCCAGATGGGGCTGGGCGCCATGGGCACTTGTCCCGCGGATATACAGATCCACCTCTCCGTTTCTTGCCATCATGGCACCCTTTCGGCAGGCGATCTTCCCCTGGGGCACCTGGGGGAAGATATGACAGCCGATGATCTTCTTTATCTCATATTTCTGCAAAAGACCTGCATCGATGAGGAGCTTTGCCCCGCCGGGGCCTTCTTCCGCAGGCTGGAAAATGAGAACCACTCTGCGGTGGGCATAGGCTTCGGGATGGTCGCAGAGATATTTGGCAAAGCCCAGCAAAATGGCGGTATGTCCGTCATGACCGCAGGCATGCATCCAGCCGGGATGCCGGGAAGCATATTCCTTGGGGGTCTCCTGCACGGGCAGGCCGTCCATATCCGCCCGAAAGGCAATGGTTTCGCCCTCTTCGCCGAAAATCGCCGCCACTGCCGTTTCCAGCCAGGTCTCTATCCGCTCCACGCCGAAGGACTGCAGCTTTTCTCTGATATAGGCAGAAGTTTGATATTCCTGCAGACCCGCTTCGGGAATTTTGTGCAACTCTCTTCGTATTTCTTTCAATTCTTCTTTGATATGTTCAAAATATGTATCCATATCCATCCACTCCTTCGTTCTGTTTAGATTTTTTCACGTTTTTTTGTTTTTGTCAACGAACATCTTGGAAAGTCTACTATTTCCATATATAATAAAATACATTAAAAATTGCATTGAAAAAAACACACATAAAAGGAGAGAACATCCATGGAATACGATATGACAAATCCCTATGAAATTGCAAGATATATCAAGGATGCAAAAAAGGCTACCCCTGTAAAGGTCTATGTAAAGGGCGACCTTTCCGGGGCAGAGGTGCCCGACGGCGTAAAGCTCTTTGGTACAGGTGATTTTTACTTTATGGCAGGGGACAATGCTCTGGTGCAGGAAGTACTGAAAGCCAATGCAGATCACATACAGGATACTTTCACGGAAAATGATGCAAGAAACTCCGCAGTGCCCATGCTGGACATCACGAACGTTGAAGCACGTATCGAACCCGGCTGCATCATCCGTGACCGGGTTTCCATCGGCAAAAACGCTGTTGTCATGATGGGTGCTGTCATCAATATCGGTGCGAAGATCGGCGAAGGCACCATGATCGACATGAATGCCGTTTTGGGGGCAAGAGCAACCGTCGGCAAAAATGCCCATATCGGTGCAGGTGCCGTGCTGGCAGGCGTATTGGAGCCCCCTTCTGCCACCCCCGTTATCGTGGAGGATGGTGTATTGATCGGTGCAAATGCCGTTGTTTTGGAAGGGGTACGCATCGGGAAGGATGCCGTTGTTGCCGCCGGGGCTGTGGTAACAGAAGATGTTCCCGCCGGGGCTGTGGTAGCCGGTTCCCCCGCAAAGATCGTAAAAATGAAGGATGAAAAAACAGAGGGCAAGACCCAGCTGCTGGACGACCTGAGAAAATAAGCCTTACTAAAATAAGAAAAACCGTTTCCCAAAGGGAGCGGTTTTCTGTTTTTCGACCCGTTCTTCACCCTTTTTCAATGTTTCATTTTGCAAAATTGTTACAAAGTTGTTAAGACACAAATAGTGACATTCCACGGAAGATAGTGTAAAATGAAAGAAGTATTACCAACAAACGGAAAAAAAGAAAGGGAGAAAAGGGGCATGGAAAAATATGACATTGCGTTTTCCGAAGTGGAAAATCGATTGATCTATGAAGCCAGAATGATCCCACCCAGGATGGAGACCATAGAATCTCTTCTGCAGGCGGGAGCGGATCTGAATAAAACCGGTACGGAACGAAACGTATTTCTGACCATCTTGGAGTATTACGGAGAATATGTGGATGAAAACGGCGATGTAAAGGAAACGGGAAGATATCTCCCCGATTTGCTGGAGCTTTTTTTCCGCTATGGGCTGGATGTTAAAGTGAAAAATGAAGATGATATGAGTGCCGCATGGTGCTTTGTCTGGCCAACAGCCATGGATGAAAGCATGCTGAAAGCAGCAGAGATGCTTTTGCAAAGGGGCGCAAAGGTCAATGCCCGCTACCAGAACGAAACACCCTTGGATTATCTGGAAGAATCCCTGCAGCAGGCTAGGGAAAGGGGCGACTGGACGGAATTGGACCGCTTCCGGGAAAAATATCGGGCCCTGCTGCTCCGCTACGGCGGCGCCCCCCGCTACAGAGGCTATGTGGGCTGGGTCAATCCAGAATTGAATGAAAAGGAACGCCCTCTCCTTTGGGGAGATAAAAGCAGACGAGCCAAGCTGAACCGCAATTTCCGTTTCCATTACAACGAAGCGGAGGGAAATTTCGATCTGGTCGATATCAAAACGGATCAGCTCATCGGAAAATACTACCCCATAAAGCCATGAGAATCCATTCCTTTCCTTGTATGCGTTGATAAAATATGGTACAATCAACAAAGCAGGAACAAAAACGAGAAGGGATGATTCTACATGAGAAAAAAATTATTTGCATTGCTGACGATCTTAATTTTGGCGCTGACCGGCTGCGGCGGCGATTACACAACTGTTTTTGATGAAGTGAACACCGTGGAAGGCGTGACACTGACATTGAAGGCAGATACATTGAAAGGCTCCAGTGCCACATTTATCATCGAAAATGATTCTGCGGAAGATGTTCTGTTCGACCCTGTAGAATACCATCTGGAAAGCAAGAACAAAGAAGGTGTATGGGAAGAAAACATCGGTACAAGAGAATCCAAATGGAAACGGGATACCACAGAAACCATCCCTGCCGGCACTTCCATGGAAAGAGAAGTTGACTGGAAAGGTCTCTGCGGCAGCATCGGCAGCGGCCAATACCGTGTGATCCTGATCGTAAATGACCAGCCTATTGCATGCGAATTTGAAAAATAATAGCATAAAACAAAACCCCTATCCAAATGGATAGGGGCTTTTTGTATAAAAAGGAAAGGGGCGCTTTCGCACCCCGGAAGGAATTGTCAAAGTATCATCAGCCTTCGATGGCGATCTGGCTTCTCTGTTCAATGGCCTGAGGTACTTTTTTCGGCAGGCTGATGGTCAGGATGCCATCTTCATATCTTGCCTTGATATCCTCCGCTGTCAGGACTTCGCCCACATAGAAGCTGCGGCTCATGGTGCCGGAATACCGTTCCTGACGCAGATATTTGCCTTTTTCTTCTTTGGTTTCCTGATGTTTTTCCGCGGAAACAGTCAGATAGCCATTTTCCAGATGAACCTGAATTTCATCCTTCTTGAAGCCGGGCAGATCGATATCTGCTTCAATGGCGTCTTCCGTTTCTCTGACATCAGTTTTCATCAGGTTTTTTGCGTGTCTGCCGTAGAGGAAATTGCCTTTCCCGAAAAATTCTCTGCTCAGTGGTGTATCTGCCCAATCTTCATCAAATAAATTGTCTCCCAAAAAACTATGCATCATCATAAGTCATATCTCCTTTCAAAAGATAGAATAAAATGGATTCGCACGATCGGTGAGAGCCGAGGTGTTTTATTTTTTGAACCAGGGGAAGATATCTTTTTAATTTTTTTCTCTCTCTTTTGTTCGAATACAATATAACACCGATTGTTAGCACTGTCAATAGGTGAGTGCTAATCTTTATAAAAACTTAACATAATCTTTTTTCAAAAATCATTCCTTCCTTTTTATTATCAAAAAATGCTGATATCATGCCGTTTCTCTCCCTCTGCATCTATCCATTCCATTCACATAATATATGCAAAAAACCCGACTTGCATGTGCAGTCGGGTCTTGATTATTTCAGTTTTTTCTGTAATTCCAAGGGCATAGATGCCAGCGCCTTGGCAAAATCCTCTGCTTCCAGCAGACCGCCCGGGTTGCTTACCACAGCGGAAGAAATATGGTTGG
Organism: [Eubacterium] saphenum; assembly: GCA_945912105.1. Classification (GTDB taxonomy): domain Bacteria; phylum Bacillota; class Clostridia; order Lachnospirales; family Anaerotignaceae; genus Anaerotignum_A. Next base: position 34,282 of record CAMEBC010000015.1, read on the forward strand.
CCGCCCAGATGGCATCGGCAAAGGAAAGGCCCAAGCGTCTGGCAGAAATGACCGCCCCCATGTGGGAATCCCCTGCGCCGATGGTATCCTTCACCGAAGCAGGAACGGGCGGCGCATAGTGGTCTGCCCCATCAAAGCAATAGGAGCCTTTTTCCCCCAAGGTGATGATGACAGCATTGCCTGTTTTTTCATGGATGGCACGGGCCGCCGCTTCCACAGTCTCTTTCCCCGTGAAACAAAGGCTTTCCCCTTCATTCATGTGCAGAATAGGACGGAGGGCCAGCATAGCCTCCATACGGTCGGGCTGGATTTCCATGATGCGGGCACCGGGGGCGAAATAGATGGTATATTCCGGGTGCTTTTGCAGATACACAATGATGTTCCAGCCGGTTTCTTCTTCGATCTCCAAGCCGCAGACATAGACACTGTCGATGCTTTCCGTATGGATTTTTTTCAAATATTCTTCATAAAAGGTATATTCGATGCCGTGGTCTACGATAAAGGTACGTTCTCCTCCGGTCTCCACCATGCAATAGCAGCAACCGTTTTCCTCAGGACGGCGGACATAAATGGGCACGCCCCGTTCCTGTAGTTTTTTATGGACAAAATCCCCATAAATACCCGTCCCCACCGCCGTACAAAGGCTATAGGGCACAGCAAAATGGCGCAGTACATCAGAAACGAGATAGGCACAGCCCCCCAAGGAACGGGTCTGGCTGCTGATATGGACATCCTCCCCGGTTTTGGGCAGATGGGGAATATTTACGATGACATCGACCACCGCAGAGCCGATGACTAAGGTCTGTTTCATCAAAAAATCACTCCAAATGATAGTTTTTCGCCTCATTTTATTTTTTCTTTAGTATAATAGAAAAAAATATGCTTGAAAATGAAATTTCTATAAAAAATTGGGAACTGTTTCCAATGGTATCCGTCCAACAATAAAAAGACAAATGTACACCATAAAAGTATGTTTTTTTGAAAGGAGAATGGGTATGAAAAAATGGAAAAAAGCATTGGCTGTGCTGACAGCAACAGTGGCTCTTGCCATCGGCGGCACTTGCATGGCCTACGCCGCAGAAGGCGAGATCAACGTAAACGGCACCGGCATCGTACAGGCTGACCCCGATACGGCGGAAATTTACCTGAGCGTGGAGACCACAGGAAAAACCTCTCAGGCGGCACAGAAGGACAACAATAAAATCGTCCAGTCTGTCAGAAAATCCATGGAGGATATGGGCATTGCAAAGGAAAACATCGTGACCACCTATACTTCCGTCTATCCCATGTATAACTACGATGACGCAACAGGCAAACGCACCATTACAGGCTATCGTTCCGGCACAGACCTGCAGGTGACCACAAAGGATATCGACAACACAGGCAAATATATCGATGCCGCCCTGAAGGCAGGGGCAACAGGCACCAACGGCGTTTCCTTCTCCCTTTCCGACCAGAGCACCTATTATGGGCAGGCATTGCAGGTAGCAGTGAAAAACGCAGAAAAATCCGCCACTTCCATCGCTCAGGCCTTTGGAAAACCCTTGGGTGCAGTGAAGAGCGTGACGGAAACTTCCCGTAATGCTTATTATGTGGAAAATACGAAAATGTCCATGGCAATGGAAGACGCTGCGGCAGAGACCGCAGGGGGCGACGGCGGCACTTCTATCAGCTATGGGAAAATTAAAATTACAGCAAATATTTCCGTAACTTACGGCTTCTAAAAAAATGAGGATGTCCTTATGTAGTTCCGCTTAAGAAAACATTGATTTTTTGTTTATTGATTTCTTAAGCGGAACTGCTAGCGACATTCCTTAGAAGAAAACGAACATTGAAAAAGAATAAAAGGGATGAATCCTTATATTTTAAGGATTCATCCCTTTTTCATGTTTTCTTCTAAGGATGCACCTCTTGGACATCCTCTTATTTTTTATTCCCCATAGGGACGGGTTGTTCTGTTGTTTGCACCATATTCCCTCAGGGCTTTGATCCGTTCATTTTCATCCCATTCGATGACATAGACCCCATCCATCCAACGGGTGGTACCATTCATTGCCAGTGCTTCCATATGCCATTCCACAATGGTCTTATCTTCCGTATGCATGAACTGTTTCACTTTCCAAACATTCATACGGTTATTTTTATGCCAATCCTCAAACCACTGATCGATCTCTTCTTTGCCGAAATACTGGTTGCCCCAGCATTCTGTATATTTCACATCGTCGGTGAAAATCGCATTCATGGGTGTGATATCATCACCCAACCACATATCGAACCAAACCTTGATCGTTTCTTCTCTCTGACGCATCATAAAACGCACCCCCATCTCTTTTTGTTCCCAATATATGTACAAATGTGTTTCTATAGTCCCATTCTAGCACAAAAAATACCGACTTACAAGGATGAAAACCGGCAAAAGCCACGGAACGCCACTGCGGAAACACGAAACGCCGCTGCGAAAAGCTGTATTCTCGGAACGCCGCTGGGAAAAAACATCTCCACCGCAAAGACGTTCCACTAAAATTGCTGTGGAGAAATTTTTTCCTTGGGGCGGGAATGCTTCGACAAATTTTTTATTCACAGTAATTATCTGCTTATAAAAAATCCCCACCAAAAGGTGGGGATTTCATAAACAGCCGAATATTACGCAAAAAGGCTTGGAAAACGAAGCGTTTTCCAAATACAATCCGCAGACGGTTCAACACTTTCGCCTTTGGCGAAAGCCACTCGCTTTGCGAGTGTCCGCATTTATCTTTGCGGTGTACTGAATTTATTTCGTCGAGGAGAACAGGTAGGCATGGCGAAGAAAACGCCACCGCCGAAGGCGGCTTACCGAAGGTAAGTGCCTTGACCATGTTTCAAGGCTTTAGGCCGCTGGAACTTATCTGTTCAAACCTACAGTCACACGAAAAAATCTTGAAGGCGTGAAACGCCTGAGATTTTTTCGTACGGCTCAGCCGTAATTATTTTTTCTTGGAAGGGATCAGTTTCTTTGTACCGCCCATGTAAGGCCACAGAACTTCGGGGATATTCACTGTACCATCAGCCTGCAGGTTATTTTCCAGGAATGCGATCAGCATACGAGGAGGAGCTGCTACTGTGTTGTTCAGTGTATGAGCGAAGTATTTCTTGCCGTCAGCACCCTGTACGCGGATATTCAGACGTCTTGCCTGTGCATCGCCCAGGTTGGAGCAGCTGCCGATTTCGAAATATTTTTTCTGTCTGGGAGACCATGCTTCTACGTCAACGGATTTTACCTTCAGGTCAGCCAGGTCGCCGGAGCAACATTCCAGTGTTCTTACGGGGATATCCATGGAACGGAACAGGTCTACTGTATTCTGCCACAGTTTATCATACCACATGGGGGATTCTTCGGGCTTACATACAACGATCATTTCCTGCTTTTCGAACTGGTGGATACGGTAAACGCCTCTTTCTTCGATACCGTGAGCGCCTTTTTCCTTACGGAAGCAAGGGCTGTAGCTTGTCAGTGTCTGGGGCAGGTCTTCTTCTTTATTCATGGAATCGATGAATTTACCGATCATGGAATGTTCGGATGTACCGATCAGGTACAGGTCTTCCCCTTCGATCTTATACATCATAGCGTCCATTTCCGCAAAGCTCATAACGCCTGTTACAACGTTGGAACGGATCATGAAAGGAGGGATGCAATATTTGAAACCTCTGCCGATCATGAAATCTCTAGCGTAAGCCAGAACTGCGGAATGCAGACGAGCGATATCGCCCATCAGGTAATAGAAACCGTTGCCGGCAACTTTTCTTGCGCTTTCCAGATCGATACCATCGAAAGTTTCCATGATATCTGTATGGTAAGGGATTTCAAAATCGGGAACAACGGGTTCGCCGAATCTTTCTACTTCCACGTTTTCGCTGTCATCTTTACCGATGGGAACGGAAGGATCGATGATGTTGGGAATGGTCATCATGATCACTTTGATGCGTTCTTCCACTTCTTTTTCTCTTGCGCTCAGAGCTTCTACTCTTTCTGCTTCAGCGGCGATCTGTGCTTTTACCTTTTCTGCTTCTTCTTTTTCGCCTTTGCCCATCAGTGCGCCGATCTGTTTGGAAAGTTTGTTTCTTTCCGCTCTCAGGGCTTCTACTTCCTGTTTGATGGCTCTGTTTTCTTTATCCAGTTCCAGAACTTCATCTACCAGGGGCAGTTTCTGATCCTGGAATTTTTTGCGAATATTTTCCTTTACGATTTCAGGGTTTTCTCTTACAAATTTGATGTCTAACATAGTCTGATGACCTCCTTAAAATATGAAAAAATCACTTGGATCCGGAAATTTTTTGAAAGGGTTTTCAAATGTCTGGATACACAAGCAAGCTTGCACCCTTGTCCAGTCCCTTGATAACTCTTTACAATAAAAAAAATCCCCGATCCCGAAACAAAATTCAGGGACGAGAATTTCCCGCGTTGCCACCCAGATTGCCCGAAACGCCTTCGGACCTCTTGAACAGCTATAAAGGGCTTACCCTTCCGATTTTCACCGGCAGCTTGGAAAGTGGAACATTTTCTATCCTCCGCCGATTCGCACCAACCATCGGCTCTCTGCAGGAGACTTCAAAAATTTAGCTTCCCTTCAGGCTTTCGCCATCGCCATTTTGACTCTATTTTTTGATTATATCACAATAGTAAAAAAATGCAAGCCCCCTTTTTCCCGTATTTGGGGCAGATCTGTCCCACAAAAAATCCAATTTTCAGGAAAAATTGCTCAAATTTTAATACAATTTTAATTTTTACCTAAAGCCAAATTCCTTTCAAACGTGCTATACTATAGGGGTACAAGAAACCCCTTTTCCTGTACCACAATATGCCCCGGGGTGGCGCGCGCACCCCATTGGATCAACGTCTCCCCTGGCGTTGATCCTTTCCCTTTAAAAAAGAAGGATACCAAATAAACGATATTGGTATCCTTTTTCTTATGCCAAAATAAATTTTTCAATGACTTCCGCCACGCCATTTTCCTCGCAATCCCGTTGGGTGATATAATCCGCCGCAGCTTTCACGTGGGCTTCCCCATTTTTCATGGCAACACCCAGGCCCGCTTTCAATATCATGGGCAGGTCATTATCGCTGTCGCCAATGGCGATGGTATCCTTCAGATCCACGCCGGCTTCTTTGGCGGTGGCTTCCAGAGCATTGCCCTTGCTGACGCCTTTTTTCACAAATTCCAGATAGGTCTCCGCAGAATAGAAGAGATTCACCTGATCCCCCAGCAGCTCCTCCGCATAGGCTTTCACCTGTTCCAAGGCTTCCCTGGGGCCGCTGAACAGGCATTTTGTAAATTCCCCCTCATATTCCGTCGGGTCTTTCACGATACGGGGAGTTGTCCGCATGACCTTGCAATAGGACTTCACTACCCCTGTCATCTGCTCCGCCATGAAGTTGCGGTCATCATAATAGAACAATTCCAGACCCAGCTTTCTGCCAAAATCCGCCACAGGCTTCAGCTGGCTGGGGGAAAAGCTTTCTTTCAGCACCAGTCGCATATCTCGCAGGTCATAAACTGCCGCCCCATTTTGGCAAATGACATAGCCTTTTTTGCCAATCAGATCCAATTCTTTCAGATGCTCTTCCACACCAAAAACGCCCCGTCCGGTGCAGATGACAAAATCCACGCCCTTATCCACAGCTTTGCGGATGGCAGCAGAGTTTTCCACAGAAACGCGGACTCCTTTCCATAATAATGTTCCATCCATGTCGGAAAATACCATTTTATAGCCCATTTCGGCCTCCTTTGTTAACATAAATACTACCCCCTATCCTGTGGATAACCCTGTTGATATTGTGGAAAACTTACTGGATAACTGCCAATCCTTCACAAGTTATCCACAAAATGTGGAAAAGATTTCGACTTATCCACAGGTTTTGTCCACAGAATAGATATCAAAAAAGGGGCTGTTTTTTGCCCCTTTCCTTTAATTTTCTTCGTTTTCTTCCTCTTCTTCCTCGGTTTTTTCCAAGAAAACAGGTTCCATAAATACAGGTTCCATGAAAACAGGCTCGGGAATTTCTGTTTCCTCCACAGGTTCCTCTGTGGTTTCCACAGCCTGTTCCTGTTTTTCCGCAGCTTCCCTGGCTTCTGCGGCCCGTGCTTCTTCCCGCATTTTCAGGATAGATTCCGCCGCGGCGATTTTCCCTGCCAGAGTTTCTTCCTTTAAGATCAGCTCTTTTTCTGCTTCGGTCACATCGCCGATGGAAGACATTCTGGGTGCAGGTGCTGTTTCTTCGGTTTCATCCACCATTTCCACCTGATCCAATGTGATCTGTTCCTCCATGGCAGCATCCTTATCCTTCCGACGGAAGGTAGGTTTGAAGCGAACCTTCACGACTTTTTCGTGTTCCGGTTCATAACTGTTGTTCTTCGCCATTTCCACTGCCTTCACTTCTTCTTCAGAAAGCATATAGGTGCTGACGCCCATTTCAATGGGTTTCGCGTAGGTGAAGGAACCGGTACGGCTATGGATGCCATTCAGCACAACGCCGTTATCGTTGCCATCCAAAAGGGCCAGAGCAAAACAAAGGTTGCCGCCCATTTCATCGAAGGGATTATAACGGATGAGACCCACCTTCTGGATCTTGGATTTATCTGTTTTATCCATATCCGTCACCATATCCAGCAGCTTGGAGTATTTTTCTTCGATGCGCTTGGAGGTTTCAAAATATTCTTCAATTTTCATTTCGAGATTATGGGAAGGTCTGCGATTTGCCCCCATAAAATAATCATATTTCTTCTTCTGCCCGCTGAACTTGACGAACAGCACGATGCAGAGGATGAATAATACGACCACCGCCGCCGCCAGTACCAACAGCAGGATCGCTATCATTTCCTGTGTCAATTCGATCATATCCTTCAATCCTTATCGTTTCAGGAGCGCCAACAGACGTTCCAAATCATCTTCAGAATAGTATTCGATTTCAATTTTGCCTTTATTCCGTTTTCCCATAGGTTTCAGCTTGACCTTTGTGGAAAACAGGGATTTCAGGTCATCTTCAATGGCACGGTAGGCTGTTTCGTCCACCTTTGCCGCTTCTTCCTTTTCTTCGTCAGCTTTTTCCGCCTTTGCCAGACGGGCTTTTACCAATGCCTCCACAGCACGGACACTGAGCCCTTCTTCGATAATATGCTCTGCCAGCTCAAACTGCATATCCCCATCAGTGATGGGCAGCAGTGTGCGGGCATGTCCACTGGTCAGCTTATTTTCCACAACGAAATTACGGACACGAGGGTCCAACTGCAGCAAACGCAGGGAATTTGTGATAGCAGAACGGCTTTTGCCTACCTTTTCCGCAATTTTTTCCTGACTCAGGCCGAATTCCTCCTGCAAGCGCTGATAGCTTTCCGCTTCTTCCATGGGGTTCAGGTCTTCTCTCTGGAGGTTTTCCACCAAAGCCGCCTCAAAAGCCTCTCCTTCCTCCCATTTTTTCACTACCACAGGCACTTTTTCCATGCCGGCGATCTTTGCCGCCCGCCAGCGGCGTTCCCCGGCGATGATTTCATAATAATCCCCTGATTTTTTGACTACAATGGGCTGGATCATGCCATAGGTTTTCAGGGAAACCGCCAGTTCTTCCAAAGCTGTTTCATCGAAATATTTTCTGGGCTGTCTGCGGTTGGGCTCGATCAGGTCCAGCTCCAATTCCATCACAGCTTCATCTTTTTTTGCCTGAGGCTGTGCTACACGCATATCTTCCAATTCTGTATTGATCAGGGCATTGATCCCAAGCCCCTTTGCACCCAATCCTTTTTTCTTCACTGCCATATCAATTCCACTCCTTTTCCATGACTTCTTCTGCCAACAATGCATAAGCCTCTGCCCCTTTGGATTTGGGGTCGTAGAGATTGATCGGCAGGCCGTGGCTGGGGGATTCCCCAAGGCGCACGTTTCTGGGAATGATGGTGCGATATACATTCTGCCCCAGAGAGCGTTTCACTTCCTCCACCACCTGCAGAGAAAGGTTCGTTCTGGCATCAAACATGGTAAAAACAATGCCTTCGATCTCTAAATCGGGATTCAGGCGTTTTTTCACCAGATTTACCGTATGCAGCAGCTGTTCCAAGCCTTCCAGAGCAAAATATTCGCACTGGATGGGAACCAAAACCGTATCCGCCGCCACAAGGGCGTTGACGGTGATCATATTCAGGGAAGGTGGACAGTCGATGATGATAAAATCATAGTCGTCCTTCATTTCCGCCAGGGCTTCCCGCAGGATAAATTCCCGTTTCTCGTTGCCGATCAGCTCGATTTCTGCCCCGGTCAGGTTGATATTGGCAGGTACGACCTCTAACCCTTCCACGCAGGTGGGCTGTTTCACCTCTGCCATGGTGGCTTCCCCTAAAAATACATCATAGATGGTCAGAGGAACCCCATTCTTATCCAAGCCAAGACCGCTGGTGGTGTTGCCCTGCTGGTCTGCATCCACGGCAAGGACTTTCTTCCCTTCTGCTGCAAGGCAGGCGGAAAGATTGATGGCTGTGGTGGTTTTGCCCACGCCGCCTTTCTGATTTGTCACCGCGATGACTCTTACTTTGCTCATTATTTTTCCCGCCTTTCTGCCTTTGGTTCTATTACTGTATTGATTATAGCATAAGAGATAAAAAAAAGGAATGTTTCACGTGAAACATTCCTCATTTTTTCTCTATTTTTTTGAATGTTTCACGTGAAACATTCAATCAAAGCTTTGTAGGTACGCCTGCGTTTTTCAGAAACTCCATAATATTTGGCTTATGTTTATCGTCCTCATCGAATTTTCCAAAGACAGAGATCGCCTTGGGGATGACCTTCACATCAAAGGGCATATCGGGGCCCATTTCCCCATCCACCGTAGATTCCATGATCTTGAAGGTCTCATCCAGACATTCTATCTTGAAATAATGATCCTTCAGATACAGAACGTTTTTATCATGGATATGTTCCCCTGTGATCATCTTCATCAGGACAGGGGTCATTTCAATAAGGGGGCGGCCTTTGATGGCAATAAATTCAAATTCCCCATCGGTGATAGATGCTTCCGGGGAAAGATTCGTAAAACCACCCGTTCCCGCGGAATTGAGGATCATATAGAAATACAAGTCCTCCTCAATGACTTCTTTGCTGGTGGTGATACGGAAAGGGATCTTCCGGAACTGAGGCAGCTGTTCCACTCCTTTTAAATAGTAGGAAAGGCTGCCCAGCGCATTTTTCACATCCTTATCCACCGTCTGAGAAACGTTGGTGAAGAAACCACCAGCGCAGACATTGATAAAGAAGATAGAATCATTCACCAGCCCCAAGTCAATATCCACAGGCTTTGTAGAAACGATGGTCTTGCAAACATCCTCAACCTGTCCGCTTTTAAAGCCAAGATAAGTGGCAAAGTCATTGGCTGTGCCGGAAGGGATGATGCCAAGAGGAATATGCAGTCCCCTTCTCATCATGGCATTCAGCACGATATTCACCGTACCATCCCCACCAGAGGCAACGATGATATCATAATCAGGGTCCATCTGGGCAATATGCTTATCGATATCCCCGGGGTGCAGGGTACGGAAGGGGTGGACTTCATAGCCCCCTTCCTGAAAAATGCCAATGCAGATATCCAGATCAAATTTAAAGCTTTTATTCCCGGAAAAGGGATTATAAAACAATTTCAGCTTTTTCATACAAAAACAACCTTCTTTCAAAAAGAAAATTTAACTTTCATGCATGAAATTGGGCAGCTTAACGCTGCCAATGACTATTCGTAAGGCTAAAGCCTTACTCATGTCATCAGGTTGTCTAATGCATGCAGAGGAATGTCTGCAAGCAGCCATCCCACTGCATGACATTGACAACGCTTTCATATCACATCTGCTCCGGTGCGGAAATGCCCAGCAGACGCAGACCTTCCTTCAGCACTGTTTTCACTGCTACAACTACAGCCAGACGGGCCTGTCTTACTTCAGGTTCGCTGTTCAGGATGGGGTTATCATGGTAGAACTTATTGAAAGCCTGAGCAATGGCAACCAGATGTCTTGTGACTACGGAAGGTTCCAGTTTTGCAGCCGCATCTTTGATCTTATCGGGGAAAGCTTCCAGCAGCTTGCATACATCCAGAGATGCTTCATCGGACAGGGTCGTATAATCGATATTTTCGAAGTTCAGTTCCCCTGCACGTTTCAGGATGGAGCAGGCACGGGCATGGGTATACTGTACGTAAGGGCCTGTTTCGCCGTCGAAGTTGAGCATTCTTTCCCAAGAGAACACAACGTCTTTGATTCTTGTGTTATACAGGTCATTGAAGATAACAGCACCGATACCAACCTGTTTTGCAACCTCTTCTTTGTTTTCCAGATTAGGGTTCTTTTCTTCGATGATACGTTTTGTTTCGGCACAAGCCTGATTCAGCAGATCTTCCATCAGGACAACATGGCCATGGCGAGTGGAAAGCTTACCGCTGTCCAGAGAAACCAGACCAAAAGGAACGTGGATCAGGTCTTTATACCAATCGTAGCCCATTTTATGGATGACTTCGAACCACTGAGCGAAATGCAGATTCTGATCCAGTGCGGTCAGATAAATGCACTTATCGAAATTATATGTTTTCTTGCGGTACAGTGCCGCAGTGATATCTCTTGTGGCATACAGTGTGCCGCCGTCCTTACGGATGATCAGGCAGGGAGGCATATTTTTATCCTCCAGATCTACGATCATGGCACCTTCGGATTCCTTCAGCAGGCCTTTTTCCTTCAATTCATCCACAACGGCATCCATTTTGTCATTGTAGAAGGATTCACCTGTGTAAGCATCAAATTTTACGCCCAGCATTTCATAAACCCGTTCAAATTCCTTGATGCTGATATCATAGAACCATTTCCACAGGGTCAGGGCTTCTTCATCCCCTTCCTGCATTTTTACAAACCACAGACGGGCTTCATCGTCCATTTTCAGCTCAGGATGTTTTTCTGCTTCGTCGTGGAACTTTACATAAATCCGCATCAGTTCCTGGATACCGTCTTTTTCTACAGCTTCCTTGCTGCCCCAATTTTTATAGGCAACGATCAGCTTACCGAACTGTGTGCCCCAGTCGCCCAGATGGTTGACACCTTCGCAATGGTAGCCCAGTTCTTCGTGAATTTTGTAAATAGCGTTACCGATTACCGTAGAACGCAGATGACCTACATGGAAAGGCTTTGCGATATTGGGAGAGGAATAGTCGATAACAACAGTCTTACCTGCGCCCATGTCGCTTTTGCCGTAATTTTCTTTCTGTTCCAAAACAGCGGAAAGCACCTGTTTTGCATAGACGCCCTTATCCACAAAGAAGTTGATATAGGCGCCTACTACTTCCATTTTTGCGATGAAATCGGGCTTTTCGATTTTTTCGATGAGCTCGTTGGCGATCATCGGGGGTGCTTTGCGGAAAACCTTTGCCAGACGGAAGCAGGGGTATGCAAAGTCACCCATTTCCTTTTTCGCAGGAATTTCCACAGCTGAGGCTGCATCTTCTACGGGAATATCCGCAGCTGCAGCCAGAAGTTTTGCAATTTCTATTTTAAAATCCATAAATTTTCCCTCCAAAAAATCCCTTTGCAGAAAGGGACATACTTCTGTTTAGTATAGCATGAAAATGGCAGAAAAACAAGGGTTTCAGCTTCTAGCTGAAGGCTATCGACATCGGAAGTTCTCGAATTGCGCCCAGTCGGGCGAAAATCTGCTTCTACAAACCTGCTGCCCGCCCGTTTGGAACTTCATTGGCAAAACAGAAAAGCTCTTCCTTACTTTTTTTGAAAAAAAGTTGGGGAAAGGCTGTTTTTTTGCCGAGAAACATCCGGGGGTGGGCGAACACCCATATTCACCGACCGCCATTTTCGCCAAATAGCGCAAGTTTGGATTCTTAGTAAGAGAGAACTTGAATTTCAGGCGAAAGCCTTCCCCTCCCCTTTTCGCCCGACTGGGCGCATCTCGAGAAATACCGAAGTCAATAGACTTTAGATAATACAAAAAAGACCTGAAACTCTCGCTTCAGGTCAATTGTTTTATTAGCCGTATTTTACTGTAAGGTTTACATAAGAAATATGTTCCCGCATGGCCGTATAAGCCGTCTGATAATCCCCGCCCTTAATGGCTTCGATAATCTTCCCGTGGAGCTCGATGGTAACGTCGATAACCCTGGGGTTCTGGGTCAGGGATTCCCTCATGGCAAGGCGGATGCCCTTTTCAAAGGAATCCTTGGAAGCCATCATAGTGCTCATCAAAAGCTTATTATGGGTCGCCACTGCCACCTGCATGTGGAACATAGAGTCATAATCCACGAACTGATTGACATCGTGGCGATGTTCCTTCATCTTTTCAAAATAATATTCCAGCTGGGCGATATCCTCTCTGGTTGCCCGCTTGGCTGCGTAGCTGGCAGTCTCCCCTTCCAGCATATAACGGAATTCCAACAGGTCGCTCAGGTCGGAATTTTCAACAGTGATGCTGAAAGGTGCAATATTTACGATATTATCGATCTCACTGACAAAAGTACCCGCTTTGGAACGGCGGATGAAACCAAACACCGCCAAGGCTGTATAAGCCTCCCGCAGGGTGCTTCTGCCGATGCCCAGTTGTTCACTGACGATATTTTCATTGGGCATCATATAGCCGGCAGGCAGTTTGCCGCTGGTGATCAGCTCTTTGAACCGCTGAAACAAATTCTGGGAAATATTGCTCCGTCCCAGATCTTTTTTCAAATAGGCGGCATTTTCCGCCAAATAATCTCTTTCGCTCATAGTAGGATTCCTCCCCTTATCTTTTGTATTTTTATACGTACACTATGGTACCACAACTTTCCTTGCATGACAAGAGAAAATTTTATGGTTTCGGGAAAATATACTCTTCCTGTATATCTGAAAGGGGAATATCCCTTCCCAAAAGGAAGCAGGCTGTCTCTTTATGGATCTCTTCCAGGCGGCTCTGGTCTTTCTTCCGAATCTGTGCATCCTTTTCAGATTGCGATAAACTCAACCTTTCATAGACACTGCGCACCACAAATTCATCTTCATTCTGTGCATTTCTGAACTGAGTCCAAATGGGCACAAAGGAAACTTCTTTCACAGAAGGCGGTTCATCGGCGATCTGTTCCACTGTCAGATGCAGCACGATGGATGCATTTCTCGGCGGTGTTGTCTGAGAAGAGATGAAGTTTCCAAGGGAATAAATGATGAATCCATCATGGGCACCATCGCCATGGTCCAGGGTGCGATATTCCATTTTCTGCAGCAAATGGGGATGGCTGGCGAGGACAATATCCGCCCCAGCGTCAAACATCAGGTCTGCCCATTCCACAAAAACATCTCTGGGATAAGTCTCATATTCATTGCCCATATGGGGCATCACCACCACCACATCGGCATTCTTTCTGGCTTCTTTGATATCAGAAACCATGGTATCCGAATCAATGAGATTCACCAGATAATCCCGCGGCACAGGAATACCGTTGGTGCCATAGGTATAAGAAAGAAAGGCAAAGCGGATGCCATTCACATCTTTATAAAAAATCGTATCCCTCTCCTCCTGAGAACGGTAGGTGCCGAAATGCTGGATACCGGCTTCATCCAGCTTGTCCAGGGTGCGGATGAGCCCTGCCTGCCCCGTATCCATACAATGGTTATTGGCGGTAGTCAGCAGGTTAAAGCCTGCATCCTGCACCGCATCCAGAAAGCTGTCCGGTGTATTGAAGCAGGGGAAGGAAGAATAGGGACGGTCGGGGCCGCCAAAGGTCAGCTCCAGATTGCCGATGACCAGGTCATTTCCTGCGAAATACTTCTTCACATCCTGAAAATTATGCATGAAATCATATTCCCCCGTGGCAGGGTCATAGGCTTCGTTGTACTGATAATCATGTACCATGATATCCCCCACCACTGCCAGTTTCGCAGTCTTGATGATGGGCTCCGCTTGCCCTGCCGTTGCAGTAAAGTCAGGCTCGCTTTTGCCGCAACCGAAAAGCAGCAGTACCACCCCAAGGAGCAATACCAGTTTTCGTTTCATCTTTCTCCCCTCCTTTACACAAAAACAAATGTATCTATCGGAAAGTATACCATATATATAGGAAAAGAAAAAGCCCTGAACTTTCTTAAGTTCAAGGCTTCTGTTATTTCTCAATTTTGTTCCATATCCTTCATTTCTTCTTCGATCAGACCGTCTTCATTATAATGCAGACCCTTTTTGATATTTTTCCGCCGATTCCATCTTGTGAAGAAATATGCCACAAAGCAAAGAGCAGTGGGCACCATCATAAATCCAAAGAAATGGATATCATGGAATATAAAGCCTATCAAAGCAGACAATGCCACCATGCCAAAGGCAAATACCAGACCGGGCCAAGGAGAAACTGTTTTCGCAGAAATCACACCCTCAAAAATCACGAATACAAGAAAAAGGGAGAGTACCTGCCCATAGGATAATACGATTTCTAAAATACCTTCAACAGGAAACAAGAACATTTAAAACACCTCTGTTTGATCGATTTAACATTTCTATGTTTGATTGTATCATTCTATAGACCGAAAGTCAATCAAAACCGTTTGAGATTAAAACTTTCCACCGCCACCGCCAAAGCTTCTGCCGCCGCTGGAAAAAGTTGAGGAACTGCCGCCCCAACTGCCGCCGCTGTGATGATGGGTATCGTCATCCCTAGGTATCGGCATCATAGTCGTATGGGTATTGGCAAAGGTATCCTGATTGATCCGCAGGTGGTATCCATTTTCCTTCAGATAGGCCCGCCCGTCGGTAAAGGGACGGATGGTTTGGCTGGACTTCCGCATGCCTGCCACGCCGATCCCTGCCACCGCCAGCGAAAACAGTGCCGCCATACCTGCAAACATCAATGCCTTACTCTTCTTGGATCCCTGATATTGGGAAAGGAAAGAATCCGATTCCTTCTGATAGGGGGAAACATAGGCATCAGGGTTTTCCTGATAGGTTGCATATTCCCCGCAGTAATAAACAATATTGTCCCGCAGGGTCACCATGCCTCCGTAAAAATCTCCGTCGGAAAGATAGCCCTGTATTTCTTCCCAAATAACTTCAATATAGTAATCGGTAAAAATATCAATGGCTTTGCCGCAGGTGACGATCTGGGCTTCTCTGCTTCCCATATCCACCACGAAAATGATACCGCTGTCATCCTCGCCAATGCCCAGGTTCTTTTCCATATAAACATCGGCACCATATTCCCGGACAGACATGCCCTTCGTGTCATAGGTGGTCAGATAAGCCAAATCCAGTCCCCAATCCTGCTGTACCCCCTGGCACATGGCCTGCAGGTCGGCTTCTTCCTCTGCCGTCAAAAGGTCGGCATAATCGAACACACGGCTTTCCTCCGCAAAAACAGGAACAAAGGAAAGGAGCATACAAAGTAAGGTCATAAAACAAAGAATTCTTTTCTTCATCAGAACACACCTCCTGCCGCAAATGCGATGATGACGGAAATCAGGAAGCAGATCAGAAAAATGATGCAGAACCATTTTGCCGTCTGTCCGCTGCTAAGGGGCAGTTCCCCGACGATCTTCCCCGTCTGTCCGTTCATGGCAAAAAGATAGTCCTTCCCCTGATATTTGCTCACCAGCATCCAGACAGGCAGCAGCATATAGGTCTGTTGGTCGGAGGAAAAATCCGTATGGCATTTTACCCCATAGACCCGCTGATAGCCTCTGCCCCCTTCCGCCGCTTTGTGTTCCACGCCGGGGGTGATGCGGGAAGTCATTCTGTCGTATAAATCCTTTGGTTCGTATGTATATTTTTCCGCCAGAAACCCACTCAGATAGCTCATATCAAAGGGCTTTTTCTTTTCCAGATGGAAGGGTTCCAAAGCATCCATCAAATCATCCCGCATTTTTACCGAAGCATCCAAAGGGATGTTTTCAAATTCCATGCGCCCTGCCCGATGGATATGATACAGGTCGGTTTTTGTATAGATAAAACGGGTATCCGTCCATGTGGTCACATTTTCCCCTGTGGCATGATATTCAAAATCCGCCTTGCAGTCGAAAAGCCAGAAAGGCACATAGACCCCGGTGATCTTTTCCAGTCTTTGCTGGCTGGTGTATCCCTTGGGCAGGAGCTTTTTCCCCTTGCACAGGTTTAAAAAGGCTTTCTGGGCATCTTTTTTGTCCGTTTCAAAGGGCAGGATGGCCGCAGGGCGATATTCCCCTTCCAGCTGTTTGGGCAAAATGGTAGGATTGCCGCAGAACACACAGAAGGTTGCCGCTGTCACATCATCGGTGACAATCTCCCCGCCGCAGGAAGGACAGATATATGCCCGCATATGGCTGAGATCCTCCTCCGGCTGTGGGATATTTTCTTCATAATGATAGGCCACATCGGCAGTATCTTCCTCCGCCTCGGCTCTGGGGCGAATCTCATAATCATCTTCTTTGGTCTTGGCACCTCTCTGCTCCAGTTCCTCCATGGTGAATTTGCCTTCGCAGTAATCACAGACCCATTTGCCCTCTTTCCCGTCATAGCGCAGATAGGCCATACAATCAGGGCAAAGATAGGTCAAAGCTGTTTTTTCCATTCATTTCACATCCTTTCGGATCCTCTGCACAGTTCTGTTTTCAGTTTAGCACAAAAAAGAAAACAAAAAAACCCTCCGTAAAAACAGAGGGTAAATTTAATCTTTTCTTTTTCGTTTTGGTTCCAGCTCCGCCAGATAGCCCGCCGTGATGATACCCGTGGGCAAAGCAAATACGGCGATCCCCAGAAAAGAAGAAAGGATGGCAACGATCTTGCCGATATCCGTCACCGGGCGGATATCCCCATAGCCCACCGTCATCAAAGTAATGGCAGACCAGTAGATAGCATCTAAAAAGGTTGTAAAAGTATCCGGTTCCACCTGAAACATCACCAAAGCGGACAGAAGGATATAGCCCACCACAAAATAGCAGACCGTCAGAAGATCATCCTTTTCTTTTTGCAGTACCCGCATCATCATGTGGAACCCCTTGGAATAGCGCAAAATCTTCAGGGGCTTCATGCACTTGGGCAGGCGCAGGACACGGACTGCTCTCAGGGTGGAATTCAATGGTGTCAAAGAGGACAAGACCGCCACCAGGTCTATGACGGCAAAGAAGGTGAAGGGATATTTCAAAAAGGCATTTGACCCCTTCAATTTGAAATCTGCCGTGCCCCACCGCAGGATATAATCCACAATAAAAATTGCAACTGTTATTTTATCCATCCAGAAAAAGGCAGGATGACTGCTGTCCTTGAAGCAAAGAGGGAGGATGCTCACCAAAATACAGAAAATCATAAAACGGTCGTAATTGACACTGAGCTTATCATCGGGCTCCCCTTTTTCGATCATTTCATAAATACGCCGCCGCATGGTCATTCCTCCTTCCCAGAAAATACTATCTTTAGTGTAGCATAATTTTTCCAAGAAAAAAACCCCGACAATTTTCGAGGATTGAAGGTGTCGACTTTGTCGACACCTTTCGTCGAAATCAGGATTTCGACGAGTTGAAACAGAAGAATAAACAGACGGGTTCCATCGGCAAAAAAGCCTTGAAACCCGCTGTTTTCCTCGTCGGAAGTAAATTCCTCCTGCGGATTCCATTTTGGAAACGGATTCGTTTCCCAAACCCTTCCGCTGCTGGAAAAATATCTAGTATACAGTATAAAACCCCGACAATAGTCGGGGTTCTTTTATATTACACTGTTTCTTCTGTTTCTTCTTCAATATCCTCTTCGGAAATCTTGGCGATGCCCACGACGGTCACGCCCTCATTCAGGTTCATCAGCTTCACACCCTGAGAAACTCTGCCGATAGAGGAAATATCTCTGCCGCGGAGACGGATAATGA
>CAMEBC010000016.1:0-48744 GCA_945912105.1 [Eubacterium] saphenum
GCATCCGGCTGTTAACCGGAGGGTTGCAGGTTCGAGTCCCGCTCGGGGAGTTTCAGAAGCTAAATGCTTCGGAGTTTGTAAACAAACTCCATATATGGTCCGTTGGTCAAGGGGTTAAGACACCGCCCTTTCACGGCGGTAACGCGGGTTCGAATCCCGCACGGATCATTCAATATTTCCGGTGATGATGCGCCTAGGGGATACACCCGTTCCCATTCCGAACACGACGGTTAAGACCTAGGCGGTCGATGGTACTTGGTGGGCAGCTGCCTGGGAGAGTAGATGGTCGCCGGAATTCAATAAGCCGATGTGGCTCAATTGGCAGAGCAGCTGACTTGTAATCAGCAGGTTATCGGTTCGAGTCCGATCATCGGCTTACTTTTTATATAGCATGTGGTACTCTTTGGGTCTTTAGCTCAGTTGGTTAGAGCATCCGGCTCATAACCGGACGGTCCCGGGTTCGAGTCCCTGAAGACCCACTAACTTTAAAACAAAATATGGCTCAGTAGCTCAGTTGGTTAGAGCGCCGGCCTGTCACGCCGGAGGTCGAGGGTTCGAGCCCCTTCTGAGTCGTTTATGGAAGTTTAGCTCAGCTGGGAGAGCATCTGCCTTACAAGCAGAGGGTCACAGGTTCGAGCCCTGTAACTTCCATTTTCTTTGGCGGAGTAGCTCAGTTGGCTAGAGCATGCGGTTCATACCCGCAGTGTCGGGGGTTCAAATCCCTCCTCCGCTACCATATAATGGGGTATCGCCAAGCGGTAAGGCAACGGATTCTGATTCCGTCATTCGCAGGTTCGAATCCTGCTACCCTAGCTCAGCGCAGACAGAAATGTCTGCGTTTTTTTGTGTTTTGGATTTATGATCATTTTGACATAAGTCTTTTTTTGTTTGTAAAGACGTTGACAGAGAAAAACAGATATAGGAAAATGGAAGCAAGGAGGGATCAGTATGGAACGGAAAAACTTTGATCTGGTATGGAATGAAAAGGCGGCGGAACGCAGAGAAGATATTTCCTTTTTTAATGTGGAAGAGGCGGGAAAAGCCCGCAAGTTCCATAATACATTTTCCATGTATCAGGAGACGCCTTTGGTTTCCTTGCAGAATCTGGCAGAAAAAATACAGGTAAAAAGCATTTATCTGAAGGATGAAAGCAAGCGTTTTGGGCTGAATGCCTTTAAGGTTTTGGGGGCAAGCTATGCCATCGCCAATGAGATCGGCAGAAGGATTGGAAAGGAGATCACAGAGCTTTCGGCAGAAAGCATTCTTTCCAAAGAAACAAAAGAAAAAATTGGCGATATCACATTTGTTACAGCAACGGATGGCAATCACGGCAGAGGGGTTGCGTGGACAGCAAACAAGCTGGGACAAAAATCTGTAGTCTATATGCCTAAGGGCAGTGCCTTGGAGCGCCTGGAAAACATTCGCGCAGAAGGGGCAGAAGCAGAAATCACAGACATGAATTATGATGATGCCGTACGTCTTGCTCAGAAAATGGCGGAGGAAAAAGGCTGGATCGTGGTGCAGGATACGGCATGGGAAGGTTATGAGGATATCCCTAGATGGATCATGCAGGGCTATACCACTATGGGGCATGAGATCATGGAACAGATTCCCGAAAAGCCTACCCATATTTTCCTGCAGGCAGGGGTCGGCAGTATGGCCGGAGCTATGACCGGATTTTTCTCTAATCTCTATAAAGAAGATAAGCCAATCATCGTGATCGTGGAGCCTGCAAAAGCGGATTGCCTGTTCCAGACGGCAAAGGCAGATGACGGAAAGCTGCATACTGTAACAGGCGATATGGATACCATCATGGCAGGGCTGGCCTGCGGCGAACCTTGTACCATTGGTTGGGACGTGCTGAAGGGCTATGCCGATGCTTTTATCCGTTGTCCCGAATATGCCGCGGCGGACGGCATGCGTATTTTGGCATCACCTGTAAAAGGGGACACTGCTGTGACGGCAGGGGAAAGCGGCGCGGCTGCTTTTGGCTGTATGGCGAATATTTTGATGGATCAGGATCTGGCGGAATGGAAAAAGCTGCTGAAGCTGGACGGAAATGCAAAGATCCTTTGTATCAGCACAGAAGGCAACACCGATCAAAAAAATTATCAGGATGTGGTCTGGGGCGGAAAATACGCGAAATATAGTGAATAAAAGAGAAAGAGTGAGTGTTTTTACTCACTCTTTTTTCTGTAAAAATAATATTCCAGGTAAAAAAGATCGGGGAATTCCTTTTCTGCGACAGACACCATTTCCG
Organism: [Eubacterium] saphenum; assembly: GCA_945912105.1. Lineage (GTDB taxonomy): Bacteria > Bacillota > Clostridia > Lachnospirales > Anaerotignaceae > Anaerotignum_A. The sequence goes on from CAMEBC010000016.1 coordinate 2,261, forward strand.
CAGGGAAATTGGCGGGCAAAAGAGATTTTTTACCGACACAAATACCTCCGATTTTTTCTGCCAGCCGTTGGCTGGGGAGATTGTTTTTCTTGATTTTAGAATAAAAATGCTCAATAGGCAGAAGTTTTTTTGCCTGGGAAAGAAAAGCAGGAAGGACTTCCCTGGCAACACCCTGCTTTTGATATTGAGGGAGCAGATCGATGCCCAATTCAGGGGTGGAAGTGAAGATCCACTGCAGCTGGCAGAAGCCGCAAAAGGCCTGTGTATCTTTTTGGAGAATGGAACAGGTCAGATGATCTTCCTCTAATAAATCTTCCCATGCGAGGGCGGAAACATCGGAAGAAGAATTTTGCAGGAAAGCAGGGGTTTCTGCTTTTGCCAACTGCTGGTAAAAGGGTTGATCCTCCGGCAGGATGCGGCGGAGAATATAATGTTCTGTTTGGGCAAAGATGCCATTGGCATCGAAAAGGTCGTTATATTTCATGTTTGCCTCCTTTCTGCATACGGAAATAGAATCCGCTGGCAATAATGAGGGAGAGAAAATCAACGATGGGCTGTACCCACATACAGCCATAGAGGGGGAACAGACCATCCATCAGGAACAGCAGAGGAACATCCAGTACACCCTTGCGGAGGATGGAAGTAATGAGGGCTTCCCGGACTCTGCCCATGGCTTGGAACTGGATGATCATGGGATAGCAGAAGGCCATAAAGGGCATGGCAAGGACCATGCGGCGGAGGAAGGCTGCTCCGTAGCTGATAGTCTGTGCATCGGAGATAAAGAGGGACGCCAGCTGCGGCGCAAACCCTTCATACAGGATGAGGCAGGACAGGGAGAAGCCCACAGAGATCGCCGCGCCAAAACGGAAAGCGTCCCGTCTGCGGCTCTCATTGCCTGCGCTGTGGTTGAAGGCCAAAAGGGGCAAAAGCCCATTGGCGACCCCGATGGAAAAATAGAGGGGCAGCTGATCCAGTTTTTTGACGATACCCAGGGCAGCAGTGGCCTCGGTGGCATATTTTGCCACGAAGGCCGATTGGGCAGCCACGGCTACCACCGTCAGCCCATATTGCAGGGCAGAGGGAAAGCCGATGGAAAGAATGGCTTTCAGATGCTCTCCAGTCTGCCGCAGATGAGTAGGAGAAATATTCAGGATGGTATCCTGTTTGCGAAGATACAGATACAGCAGGAAATAAGCAGCCGAAACCGTATTGGAAAGAGCAGTTGCCACACCGGCACCAACGACCCCCATTCCAAAGAATCGAGGCAGGATGAAAACAGGGTCCAGCAAAATATTTAAGACACCACCAAGGGAGACACCGAAGGATGCCTGGGCGGCGGCACCCTCTGCCCGAACCAGATTTGCCAGCAGGGTATTCATGATGGTAGGCACACCGCCGAAAACGACCACCCATTTGGCATAATCGTATGCAAAAGCATAGGTGGCTTCTGTGGCACCGCAAAGGATCAGGATAGGGCGAGCCAGAAGCAGGAAGGACAGAGAGAACAGAATGGCTGTCAGAAGCCCCAGCCAGAAGGAAATGGATGCTGCTTCTCTGGCGTCCTGCATTTCTTTTTTGCCCAGCTTGCGGGCAATAAGGCTGGCACCGCCAATGCCGAAAAGATTGGAAATGGCGGTCAGCATGACGAAGGAAGGATAGACGATGGTGATAGCGGCAGTCTGGGCGGGAGCGTTCAGGATGCCGACGAAATAGGTATCCGCAAGGCTGTAGAGCAGGGCGATCATCTGGCTGGCAATGGCAGGGAGGATCTGTTTCAAAACGGCCCGCCGGATGGGCAGGGCTTCAAAGACCACAGTGCGGCTGTCTGCCATAGCATTCGCTTCCTTTCAAAATCATTTCTGCTATCAGTATATCACTTTTGGAAGGAAAAAAAGCAGGAAATATGAAAATAGCCCAATGGAGCGGAACCCGGTTGCTGTGGGGGAGACTTGACAGGAAACGGGAAACGGGATATATTGAAAAAACAAAGATAAAAACACAGCCCGGTTGGTAGTCCGGGCAGGGAGAAATCCCTCAGTAGCCCTCCATCCAGAGTATGACCTGCATACGATGGTCGTCCCTTCTTTGTATTTGAAAAAAAGGAGGGAGCAACGTGGAAAAGGTTGCGATCGTGTTCACGGTGTTTTTTGAGGATCCTTTCTGGTGCGGTGTTTATCAGCGGCAGGAAGGAAACCGTCTGGAGGCGGCAAGGGTTGTTTTTGGTCCGGAGCCAAAGGATTATGAGGTGCAGGCGTTTTTATTGCAGAACTGGAAGCGATTGCGTTTTGGGAAAACCAGCGGCGAAAAAATCGCTGCAGAACGGAAAAATCCCAAGCGTATGCAGCGGGAAGCGAGAAAACAGATGAGCGACAAGGGTATTGGCACCAAGGCGCAGCAGGCATTGGCTGCTCTGCGGGAGGAACAGAAAACAGAGCGGAAGGTCAGATCCAAAGAGGAAAAACTGGCGGAAGCAGAACGAAAATTCCAGCAGAGGCAGGCAAAGCGTCGGGAAAAGCACAAAGGACATTAAAAAAGGGGAAGAAACCTTCCCCTTCTTTTTGCATAAATTGAAAGGAGAAACAGCATGAGGATCGGTTCAGGCTATGATGTGCATAAATTAGTAGAAGATAGAGATTTGATCATTGGCGGGGTAAAGATCCCCTACGAGAAAGGCTTGCTGGGACATTCCGATGCGGATGTGCTGCTCCATGCCATTTCCGATGCCCTGCTGGGGGCAGCGGCCTTGGGGGATATCGGCAGACATTTTCCTGATAATGACCCTCAGTTCAAGGGGGCAGACAGCAGAAAATTATTGTCTCAAGTTTTGCACTTGATTTCTGATAAAGGTTATTGTATAATGAACGTCGATGCAACAATTATTGCACAGAAGCCCAAGATGGCACCCCACATCCAACAGATGCGGGAAAACATCGCAGAAACTTTGCAAATCGATGTGGATCAGGTCAATGTGAAGGCCACCACCGAAGAAGGCATGGGCTTTACCGGCGCAGGATTGGGCATCGCCGCTTCCGCAGTTTGTCTGCTGGAGGAAAAAGCAAAATAAGAGATAAGTGATGATGGAAAAGAGTAATCCTTGGAAAACGTCGATGATGTTTTTCCATCCACCTGACAGAGAATAACGGCCTTGGTGCAAGGCGGTGAGATTTGAGCCGATGCGGCGCATGGGTTTGATTGTCGCCACCTTAAGATACATTGGGTGGGAGCCGTTTACAGGATGGGGAGGACGAAGTGCGTTCCTGAACTGAACGGGTGAATTTTAGTAGCCTGTATCCGTTGACAACGTTACAGTCATTGAGGTGAGGCGGTAAAATATATACCGTCTAAGTAAAGTGGAACCGCGAAAATTTTCGTCTTTGCAGCAATGCAAAGACTTTTTTATTTTCCAAAAAGGAGGTGAGCCAAATGGCTTTATGGGAAGAAAAAAGAAAAAATGGGAAGCCGATTGGCTGCCTGCACAAAAAACATATGGAAGCACCAAAGCGCATGGAAGTGTGTACCAAGCCCTCTGCAGAAGCAGCAGGGCGTACCCGGAAAAGCACACTATTAACATCGTTTTAGGAGGAATTTGATATGTTGAAAGAATTTTGGAAAGAATCCGTTGCAGTTGTAAGAGAAAAAGACCCTGCCTTTAAAAGCGCCATTGAAGTGCTGTTGTACCCCAGCTTTTGGGCTGTGGTGAACCATCGCATTGCCCACAGCCTGTACAAAAAAGGGCTGCTGGTGCCGGCACGGTTCATTTCTCAGCTGTCCCGTTTCCTGACAGGGATCGAGATCCATCCCGGTGCGACCATCGGCAAGCGGTTTTTCATTGACCATGGCGCAGGCATTGTCATCGGTGAAACAGCAGAGATCGGTGACAACGTGATGCTGTATCACGGTGTGACTCTGGGCGGTACCGGTAAACAGAAAAATAAACGTCACCCGACCGTAGAGGATAATGTTATGATCGGTGCGGGGACCATCGTTTTGGGGCCTGTGACCATTGGTGCCAACACAAAGATCGGTGCCGGTTCTGTGGTGACACAGGATCTGCCTCCCAATGTTACAGCTGTTGGTTCTCCTGTTATGATCGTAAGAAAAGACGGGGTGCGTATTCCCCCGATTGCCCCTGAACAGCTGACAGGGCACAAGAAACGTCGTGCGATTTGAGACTTCTTTTGGGACTCTGTCCCAAACCCTGCGAGGGACTTTGTCCCCTCGACATCTACAAGGGTCTCAGACCATTGACCTGATACGCAAAAGCATACGCTTTTGCAGAAAAATATTGAAAAACATGAGAAATTTACAGCGTGAATCAATCTTTTGTGCTATACTATACAATAGAGAAATTTGCTGTGAAATATAAAAATCCTGTATGCAAAACAAAGTTTTGCGATTCAGGTGCCAAGGGTATGAGCACCGCCAAGATGAAGGCGGCGGCGTAGCCGTCTTCTCGTAGGGAAGATGCTTGACAGGACTCCCTTGGTGAGTGAATTGAGGGCAGAGCTCTCAAGGTATTAGAAAGGAAAGGTGTGAATCCCATGAAAGTATATAATACATTGACAAGACAGAAAGAAGAATTCGTACCCTTGGAGGAAGGCAAAGTAAAAATGTACGTTTGTGGCCCTACTGTGTACGACTACATCCACATTGGCAACGCAAGACCCTACGTTGTATTTGATACTGTAAGACGTTATATGGAATACAAAGGCTATGACGTAACTTATGTGCAGAACTTCACAGACGTTGATGATAAGATCATCAACAGAGCAAACAAAGAAGGCGTAACCATGGCGGATATCTCCAATAAATACATTGAAGAAGCTTTCCGCGATGCAGATGGCCTGAATGTAAAGAGAGCAACTGTTCACCCCCGTCCGACACAGGAAATGGACGGCATCATTGAGATGGTACAGACACTGATTGATAAGGGCTTTGCTTATGAAGATAAGGGCACTGTTTACTATGATACAAAGAAATTCCCCGAATACGGCAAGCTGTCCAGAAAAAATCTGGATGAACTGATTGCCGGCGCATCTGAACGTGTTACCATTGATGATGCAAAGAGAAATTCTACAGACTTTGTTCTGTGGAAGCCTAAAAAAGAAGGCGAACCCAGCTGGACTTCCCCTTGGGGCGAAGGCAGACCTGGTTGGCATATTGAATGTTCTGTTATGTCCAAGCGTTATCTGGGGGATACCTTTGATATCCATGCCGGCGGCGAAGACTTGATCTTCCCTCACCATGAAAACGAAATTGCCCAGTCTGAAGCAGCAAACGGCGTACCCTTTGCAAGATATTGGCTGCACAACGGCTTTATCACTGTTGATAACGAAAAGATGTCCAAATCTCTGGGCAACTTCTTCACAGTAAGAGATATCGCTGCACACTTCCCTTATGAAGTAATCCGTTTCTTCATCCTGAACGGCCACTACAGAAGCCCCATCAACTTCAGTGATGAACTGATGAAAGCTTGCCAGAATGGTCTGGAAAGAATCAAAAACGCAAGAAAAGAACTGAACTTCTATATCGCAAACGCTGCGGATACAAAGATGACAGCAGAAGAATCTGCAAAAGAAGCAGAACTGAACGGTTACAAAGATCAGTTTGAAGCAGCAATGGATGATGACTTCAATACAGCTGACGCAGTTTCTGCCATCTATGAACTGGTTCGTTTCTCCAATATCGAAGTCAAAGCCGGCGCATCCAAAGAATTTGCAATGAAGATCCAGGATATGCTGGATCACCTGTGCGGCGTTCTGGGTGTAGCAGAACTGAAAGAAGAAACTGTTTCCGATGAAGAAGTAGCACAGATCGAAGCGCTGATCGCTGAGAGAGCAGAAGCTAAGAAAGCAAAAGACTTCGCAAAGGCTGACGCTATCCGTGATGAACTGGCGGCTATGGGCATCACCATCAAAGATACTCGTCAGGGCGTGCAGTGGTTCAGAGGTTAAGCCATGGATCTGAAAGAACTTGATTTAGTATTAGGCGGGCAGGGGAATTTAGACCCACGGGAATATTCCTCCCTTGCTCTGGCACATATCGGTGATGCAGTGTTCGAGGTGCTGGTGCGGCTGACGGTTTTGACCGATGGCAATGCGCCTGTGAACAAGCTGCATAAAAAAGCACGGGATATGGTCAATGCAAAAGCCCAAGCGGAACTGTATTACCGCATAAAGGATGCATTGACAGAGGAAGAGAAAGGTGTGTTCCGCAGGGGGCGCAATGCAAAATCCTTCACTGTGCCGAAAAATGCCGATCTGATGGATTATCGCCATGCCACGGGGCTGGAAGCTCTCTTCGGCTACCTTTACCTGAAGGGGGAAAAGGAAAGAGCTGTGGAGCTGTTCAAGCTGGGAATGGCGGAAAAATTAGACAAGTAACCGCAATACAAAAGCCGAAGGGAAAAACGGTGATTTTTCCCCTCGGCTTTATGGTATTATAACGAGGGAAGCGGCTGTTATGCTTGCATAAACAGCCATTTGACGAGAAAAATCATCGAGACGATAGTCGAGATGGCGTATATAAAAATAGCTAGGAGGGTCTCTTTTGGAAAGAGAAAGAAGACAGGAAAGAGAATATAACGAAAACCAGCTGGAAGGCAGAAATGCCGTGCTGGAAGTGCTGAGAAGCGGCAGAGATATTGAAAAGCTGCTGGTGCAGAAGGGCAACGTGGAAGGCACCATCAAGCGTATCGTGGCACAGGCTGCGGAAAAAGGTGTTGTCATTCAGGAGACAAGCCGTCAGAAGCTGGATGAGATTTCCCAGACAAAGAACCATCAGGGCGTGATCGCACTGGTTTCTGCCCATGATTATGTGGATGTAGATGATATTCTGGCAGTAGCAAGAGAAAAAGGGGAAGATCCCTTCATTATCCTGCTGGATGGCATTACAGACCCTCATAATCTGGGGGCAATTTTGCGGACAGCGGAATGTGCCGGTGCCCATGGCGTGATCATTCCCAAACGCCGTTCTGTAGGCCTGAATGCTACAGTAGGCAAAACATCTGCCGGGGCCATCGAATATATGCCCGTTGCCCGTGTGACAAATATCGTAAAAACTATGGAATATCTGAAAAAGGAAGGTCTGTGGTTTGCCTGCGCGGATATGGGCGAATCGGATCATTTCGATACGAACCTGAAAGGGCCTATCGGCTTAGTCATCGGCAGTGAAGGGGAAGGTGTCAGCAGACTGGTGAAGGAAAACTGTGATTTCACAGCATCCATTCCCATGTATGGCAAAATTTCTTCCCTGAATGCCTCTGTAGCGGCGGCGCTTCTGATGTACGAGGTTGTTCGCCAGAGAAATTACACGAAGTAAAGACCTTGGGGGCGTTGCCCCCAATCCCCCACAAGGGCATCATGCCCTTGACCTGATATTGCACACAAAACTGCGTTTTGTGTGAGAAAATGGAATAAGCGAGAACTTGAGTTTTTTCAGCAAAGCGTATGCTTTGCATAGTGGGTCAAGGGACAATGTCCCTTGCAGGGGTTGAGAGGGGACAGCGTCCCCCGGAGGAAAGGAGGGGAGTCTGTTGGCGAAGGAGTTTTTGCTGGTGGATGGCTATAACATCATCCACGCATGGGACGAATTAAAAGAACTGGTAGAGGACGTTAGCCTGGAAAGTGCCCGTCAGCGGCTGATGGATATCCTCTCCAATTATAAAGGCACCAGTAAGGCCACCATTATTCTGGTGTTCGACGGCTATCTGGTGAAAGGCAACATCGGCACCGTATATGAATATAACAATATATATGTTGTATATACCAAGGAAGCCGAGACCGCTGATCACTATATCGAGCGGGTGGTGACCTCTTTGCCGAAGCATTATAAAGTGCGGGTTGCCACAGGGGATGGCTTGGAACAGCTCATTATTTACGGTCAGGGGGCAACAAGAATGACCGCAAGGGAGCTTTGGATGGAAGTGCAGGCTGTGGAAACAGAACTGCGGGAAAGATTTATTGAAAACAGACCGCCGAAAAATAATATTCTGGCGGATCATCTGGATGAGGAGTCGCTGGCATGGTTTGAAGCCCTGCGGCGAAAGAAATAATCAACGACGGAGAAAGAAGTATATGGCAGAAACAACGAAAGAACAGAACTACGAACAGAAGAAGGACGAAGAGCTGGTGCTGATGGCCCAGAATGGCGATGAGGCGGCACAGGAATATCTGCTGGATAAATATAAATCTCTGGTGCGGGCCAAATCCAGAGCCTATTTCCTGATCGGCGCAGACAGCGAGGATATCATCCAGGAAGGGATGATCGGTCTGTATAAAGCCGTAAGGGATTATAATGAAGAGAAGAATGCTTCCTTCCGCAGCTTTGCGGAGCTTTGTGTAAACCGTCAGATGATCACTGCCATCAAAGCAGCCACCAGACAGAAGCATCAGCCCTTGAATTCTTATGTTTCTTTGAATAAACCTGTTTATGAGGAAGAATCCGAACAGACATACATGGACTTTTTGCAGAGCAGCAGCAGTGCATTGCTGAACCCTGAAGCCTTGCTCATCGGTCAGGAAAACAAGAGTTTTCTGGAAAACCAGATGGTAAAGAACCTGAGCAGCTTTGAAACAAGGGTATTGGTGCTGTATTTGCAAGGCAGAAGCTATTTTGAGATCGCTCATGTATTGGATAAACCGGAAAAATCCATCGATAATGCCCTGCAGCGGGTCAAGAAAAAATTGGAGAAATTTCTGGAAGAAAAAAACCTTGACGGTGCAGAAGGTATGTGATATCATATATAGGCTGATATCACATCAGACCTTTGCTGCTATGGCTCAGTCGGTAGAGCGTCGCCTTGGTAAGGCGGAGGTCACGGGTTCAAGTCCCGTTAGCAGCTTGAAAGCGTCCCAATCTTTGGGACGCTTTTTTTATGGGCATCAAAGCATGTCATGCAAGAATGGGTATTCTTGCGTTGTATTTATAAAAATACACGAAAAGAAATTTGTTTTTCTGGGAAGATTATCTGTTTTCCACAGAAATATTTTTTTTGTGGAAATGGGTTTACTTTCGAGCCTCAATGTGTTAGTATGATAAAAATCAAACAAACAAAGAATAAAAAATGAAAGAGGCAGAAAACTATGAGACAGCATCAGCTTTTCGTAAATGCATACTTTTATTTTTACCGTGTTTTCCAAGATTCAAAGTGAATTTTACTGTTAAGAAAAGACGGTTTCTTTTGATGGTTTTTTCTTAGAGAAAGCATAAAGGCTTCGCAGTGAAATTCGCTGCGAAGCTTTTTTCTTTTTCCTGAAAAAGTGTATAGAAACGAGAACAAAAGATTATTTGAAGGTTATTTAAGGAGGAAATGATTATGGTAGTAGTATTGAAACCCGGCACAAAAGAAGAACAGATAGAAAACCTGAAGGCGTGGCTTGGCAGCATCGGCATCGACACCCATATTTCTCAGGGTGTCAATCATACCATTATCGGCTTAATCGGTGATACATCCGCTGTGGATATGGACTTGATCAGAGCACTGGATATCGTTGAAAACGTACAGCGGATCCAGGAACCTTTTAAAAATGCAAATAGAAAATTCCACAATTCCGATCTGGTGGTGGATGTCAATGGCGTAAAGATCGGCGGCGGAAATTTCCAGATCATCGCAGGCCCCTGCTCTGTTGAAAGCGAAGAACAGGTTTGCTACATTGCGGAAAAAGTAAAAGAATCCGGCGCTGGCCTGCTGCGGGGCGGTGCGTTCAAACCCAGAACTTCCCCTTACTCCTTCCAGGGCCTGAAGGGCGATGGCCTGAGACTTTTGGTAGAAGCAAAGGAAAAAACAGGTCTGCCTATCGTTTCTGAAATCATGAATGCAGTGCATATCCCTATGTTTGAAGAAGCGGTTGATCTGATTCAGGTCGGCGCAAGAAATATGCAGAACTTTGAACTGCTGAAAGAACTGGGGAAAATCAACAAACCTATCCTGCTGAAAAGAGGTCTGGCAAATACCATCGATGAATTGCTGATGAGTGCGGAATACATCATGGCAGGCGGCAATGAAAACGTAATCCTTTGCGAAAGAGGGATCCGTACCTTTGAAACAAGAACCAGAAATACACTGGATCTGTCTGCGATCCCTGTACTGAAAAAACTGTCCCATCTGCCTATCGTCATCGACCCCAGCCACGCAATGGGCTACTCCCATCTGGTAAAACCTATGGCAATGGCAGCAACTGTAGCTGGCGCAGACGGCCTGATGATCGAAGTACACAACAACCCTTCCAAGGCGCTGTGTGACGGTCCTCAGTCCCTGACACCGGAACAGTTTGACGAAGTGGCAAAACTGGTATTCCAGTTGAGACCTATGGCTTGCAAATATGATTACTAATGAGACCTTGAGATAAGAGGTGAAAGATATGAAGGTTGGCGTAGTTGGCCTTGGGCTGATCGGCGGTTCCATGGCAAAAGCAGTGAAAAAGAAAACAGAGCATGAGGTCATCGGCTGGGATATTTCCGAAACCATCCGTTACAGTGCAATTTTGATGGAGGCAGTACATGGTTTTATGGAAGAAGGCAACCCCAAGGATTGCGATATCGTCCTGATTGCCCTCTATCCCCAGATGACAGTGGACTATATCAAAGAACATGCGAAGGATTTTAAGAAGGGTGCTGTTGTGGTAGACTGTGCCGGTATCAAGCGGGCAGTTTGCCGTCAGGTGCGGAGCGTGGCAGAGGAAAACGGCTTCAGCTTCGTTGGGGCTCACCCTATGGCCGGGGTGGAGCGTTCCGGCTTCACTTATTCCACAGCAGATATGTTCAATGGTGCAACATTGATCGTGACACCTTATACAGGGACGGACATCGGCATGATGAATGCCTTGAGCATGTTTTTCAAGAAGCTGGGCTTTGCAAAGCTGAAGGTTGCAACAGATGCGGAGCATGACCAGATGATCGCATATACCTCTCAGCTGGCTCATGTGGTTTCCAGTGCCTATGTAAAAGGGGTATTGTCCTCCAATTTTAAGGATTTTTCCGGCGGCAGCTTTCAGGATATGACCCGTGTGGCAAGGCTGAACGAAAATATGTGGACAGAGCTGTTTTTGGCAAACGGTGATAATCTGGCAAACGAAATCGATGGGCTGATCGAACGGATGCAGGCATACAGCAAGGCCATCCGTGCAGAGGATGCAGATACCCTGCGTCAGCTTCTGAAGGAAGGCAGAGAAAAGTGCATTGCCATCGATGAAGACAAGGAATTTGATTAAGGTGTGATAAGGGCGTGAATATATGAGAAAAGTAATTGTTCGTGCGTCCACGGAATATGCCATTTTGATCGGTCGGGGTCTGCTGGCACAGGCAGGGGCAGAGATCGCCAAGCGGATTCGCCCCTGTAAGGCAGCCATCATCACAGATACGACAGTTGAAAAGCTGTATGCAGAACAGGTTGAAAGATGTTTATTGGAAGCCGGCTTTTCGATATGCCGCTTTGCCTTTCCCGCAGGGGAAAGCTCCAAGCATATCGGCACATTGAGCGATATGCTGGAATTTCTGGCGGAAGAAGAAGTGACCCGACAGGATATCATTGTTGCCCTGGGGGGCGGCGTTGCAGGGGATATGGCAGGCTTTGCGGCTGCAGTATACCAAAGAGGCATCCGCTTTGTGCAGATGCCCACCACCTTTCTGGCGGCGGTGGATTCTTCCGTGGGCGGCAAAACAGCCATCGACCTGAAGGCAGGAAAAAATATGGCAGGTGCTTTCTATCAGCCCCATCTGGTGCTTTGCGATGTGGATACACTGGATACTCTGCCGGAAGAAACCTTTGCCGACGGCATCGCGGAGACCCTGAAATATGGCGTCATCGGTGATGGGGATTTATTTGAGAAAACAGCATCCGGCGATTTCAGAAATGATCTGGAAGAGATCATCGAAACCTGCGTGAAAATGAAGCGGGATATCGTCATGGAGGATGAATTTGATACAGGCTTGCGTCAGCTGTTGAACCTGGGGCATACTTTGGGCCATGCCATTGAAAAGAAAAGTGGTTTTACCCTTTCCCACGGACATGCTGTAGCCATCGGGATGCATCTGATCGCGAAAGCTGCAGAAGAAAAAGGACTGGCAGAAGCAGGGCTGTCGGCGAAGATCAAAGCCGCTCTGGAAAAGAACAAACTGCCTGTTTCTACGATATATACCGCAGAAGAGATCACAGAGGGTGTTTTGAAGGACAAAAAACGCAGAGGCGGGGAGATCAGTTTTGTTTTCCCCACAAAAATCGGCCATTGCGAGATCGTAAAGATCCCTGTGAGTGAAGTGATGGAATTGGTAAGAAAAGCATTGAGTTAAAAAGGCGGTACAATTATGAATGTAAAAATCGGAAAAGGCCCTCTGAATGATGGCCAGGTACGCATCATTTCTTCGAAATCAGACGGACATCGTGCCATGATCGCAGCAGCGCTGGGAGAAGAGGAATGTGTATTGTTCCTGGAAGGCTGGAATGATGACCTGGAAGCCACAAGCCGCTGCATTGAAGGGCTGGGGGGCGAAGTGGTAAGAGAACCTTCTGGCACGCTGATCGTTCCTGTACCCGAAAATGCTGCAGGAGATACCATTTTGGACTGTGGCGAAAGCGGCTCTACTCTGCGTTTCCTGCTGCCGGTGGCTGGTGCGCTGGGCAGACATGCCCTCTTCGAAGGAAAGGGCAGACTGCCGGAAAGACCTATCGGCATCCTGCTGGAAGAAATGCAGCAGCATGGCTGCAAGGCATCCAGTGACCATTTGCCTGTGGAGCTGGAAGGTCGGCTGACCAGTGGTGTGTATACCCTGCCTGGCAATGTAAGCTCTCAGTTTATCACAGGGTTGCTGTTTGCGCTGCCTTTACTGGAAGGGGACAGCGAGATCCGTCTGACAACAGATGTGGAATCCAAAGGCTATATCGATATGACGATCCGCACCCTGAAAACCTTCAATATTGCAGTGAAGGAAACAGAACATGGCTGGTTCATCCCCGGCGGGCAGACCTACCATGGCCCCCGTATGCGGATGGCAGAAGGCGACTGGAGCAGTGCTGCCTTTTGGCTGGTGGCAGGAGCGATCCATGGCAGTATTGGCTGCCAGGGGCTGGATATGGAATCTGCTCAGGGCGATAAAGAGATTGTTTCCATTCTGGAACGGTTTGGCGCAGAAAGCAAAATCGTCATGAATCAGGTGACCATGACCCATAAAGAAATGAAGGGGATCCCCATCGATGCGGCGCAGATCCCTGATCTGGTTCCTATCCTGTGTGTAGCGGCGGCTGCGGCAGAGGGCAAAACAGAAATTTATAACGCAGGCAGACTGCGGATCAAAGAAAGCGACAGACTGGCAGCAATGTCAGACTGTATGAAACGAATCGGCGTAGAAGTGGAAGAAAAGCCTGATGGCATCATCATCACAGGGGGCTGCAATCCCCCCGAAGGGGAAATCGTCATCGATTCCTATGGTGACCATCGCATCGTGATGGCTATGGCTATCGCAGCGGTAAGCCTTGGGGTGGAAATTACCATCAAAGGGGCGGAGGCTGTGAATAAATCTTATCCTTCCTTCTTCGCAGAGCTGACGAAGCTGGGAGGTGTTGTGGATGTCCTCTAGTTTTGGAGAAAAAGTGAAGATCATGATTTTCGGACAGTCCCATTCCGAAGCCATCGGTGTTGTGATCGATGGTTTGCCCGTAGGGGAAGAAATCGATATGGAACGGGTGCAGCAGTTCATGGAACGCCGTGCCCCCGGCAGAAATGCCTATTCCACGCCCCGTAAGGAAGGGGATGTGCCCAGAGTGGTATCCGGGCTGTTTGAAGGTAAAACCTGCGGCGCACCCATTTGCGCTGTCATTGAAAATACGAATACAAGATCGAAAGATTATGATAAATTGAAAGACCTGCCCAGACCCGGTCATGCGGACTTTACCGCATGGGTGAAGTATAAAGGTGCCAACGACCATCGGGGCGGCGGTCATTTTTCCGGCAGGCTGACAGCACCCCTTTGCTTTGCAGGGGCAGTCTGTATGCAGATTCTGGAGAGAAAAGGCATCCAGATCGGTGCCCATATCCTTTCCATCAAAGGGGTAAAGGATACCCCCTTTGACGAAGTGCAGATCGATGCGGAAACCCTGAAAACAGTAATCTCTAAGGCGTTCCCTGTGCAGGACGATGCAGCGGGGGAAGAAATGCAGGCAGCCATCGCAGCGGCAAGGGCCAATGCCGATTCCGTGGGAGGCATCATTGAATGTGCCGTGACAGGTCTGCCTGTGGGCGTGGGAGAACCCATGTTTGATGGTCTGGAAAGCAGACTGGCGGCGGCTGTTTTTGCTATTCCTGCGGTAAAAGGCGTGGAATTTGGCAAAGGCTTTGGCGTGGCTGAACTCTTTGGTTCTGAAAACAACGACGATTTTATATACGAAGCAGATGGTACTGTTCGGACAAAGACTAACAATCATGGCGGTTCTTTGGGCGGCATTTCCAGCGGCATGCCTTTGGTATTGCGGGCAGCCTTCAAGCCTACCCCTTCCATTGGACAGGAACAGGATACCATCAGCATCAGCAAAAGAGAAAACGATAAGCTTGCCATCGTAGGCAGACATGATCCCTGTATCGTGCCCAGAGCTGTGCCTTGTGTGGAAGCGGCAGCGGCTGTGGCGATCTTGGATTTGATTTGCCGCATGGAACAATAAGGAAAGGCGGAATATACTATGGATTTGAATGGGATCAGAGAAAGAATCAATGCCATCGACGACCAGATGGTTGAATTATTCGTAGAACGGATGCAGGCAGCGGCAGAGGTGGCCAGTGCAAAGGCGGAAAAGAATTTGCCTGTACTGGATCTGAGAAGAGAACAGGCTGTGCTGGAACGGGTCATGGAAAAAGCCGGAGAGGAATTCGAAATTTATGTCAATAAGCTCTATCAGACGATGTTTGATATCAGCAAAAGCTATCAGGCTGGCATTTTGACAAAGGAAACTGCCCTGTCCGAAGAAATCATGAAAAACATCGCAAATCCTCCCATGGAATTTCCCAGAAAGGCCGTTGTGGCTTGTCAGGGGGTTGAGGGTTCCTATGCAGCAAGGGCCTGTGACAGATTGTTTGCCCTTCCCAGCAAAATGTATTTCAGCAATTTCGAAAGTGTATTCAATGCAGTAGAATCCGGTCTGTGTAAATACGGCGTACTGCCTATCGAAAACAGCTCCGCAGGCTCTGTTACAGAGGTTTATGACCTGATGGTCCGCCATAAATTTTATATCGTAAAAAGCCTGAAGCTGCATGTGAGCCATGCCCTGCTGGCAAAACCCGGTGTAAAGGTAGAAGATATCAAAGAGGTTATCTCCCATTCTCAGGCATTGCAGCAGTGCAGCAATTTCCTGAAGGCAAACCCTAATATGAAAGTAACGATTTTCGAAAACACAGCAACAGCAGCAAAATTTGTTGCGGAAAGCGACAGAACAGATATCGCCGCTCTTTCCTCCACAGACTGTGCAAAGCTGTATGGCCTGAACGTGCTGAAAGACGGCGTACAGAACAACGAAAACAACTACACCAGATTCATCTGTATCGCAAAGAATATGGAGATCTACGCAGGCTCCAACAAGATCAGCCTGATGCTTTCCGTAGACCACAGACCCGGTTCTTTGCATGAACTGATCGGTAAATTTGCCTGCCGCGGCATCAACCTGTGCAAGCTGGAAAGCCGTCCTATCCCTGGCAAAGACTTTGAATTCCGCTTCTATTTCGACCTGGATGGCTCCGTATTCTCCCCTGAAATGCGGACGGTGCTGAAGGATATTGAACAGGCGGCAGAAAGCATGTCCTTCCTGGGCTGCTATTCTGAAGTGTAAGAAGGCAGTTGTATGATATTTCCGATGGGAAGGAACGGGAAGATTTCCGCCAGATTTCCTATATGGGAAAAATACATTAGAAATCGATACAAAAGAGAAAAATGAAAAGTGACGAAGGACAAGAGAAATTGAAACAGAAAGAAGGCGAATCCATATGATTTCCGATAGAATGTCAAAATTGCTGGAAAGAAGTGCTGCCATGAGCAGTATGTATACAGAAAGTGCCCGGATGAAGGAACAGTATGGCGCGGAAAACGTATACGATTTTGGTATGGGCAACCCGAACCTGGCTGCTCCCGATATCATCAGAGAAACCAGCATAAAGGTGCTGAATGAAACAGACCCTTGGTATCTGCACCACTATATGCCCAACAATGGCTTTATCGAAGCCAGAGAAAAGATCGCAGCCAGCCTGAACCGTCGCTTCGGGGAGAACTATGGTGTGGACAACATCATGATGTGTACCGGGGCTGCCGGCGGCATCAACTGCTTGCTGAAGGTGCTGATGGACCCCGGTCAGGAAGTGCTGACCTTTGCTCCTTATTTTGGCGAATACGACAGATATGCCGATAACGTGAACTGCACCCTGACCGCAGTTCCTCCCAATATTCCCACATTCCAGCCAGACCCTGTGGAACTGGAAAAATGTGTGACAGAAAAAACAAGGGCTGTCCTGATCGATAATCCTAACAATCCCACTGGCGTTGTTTACAGCGCAGAAACCATCAAAGCCATTGCCGACGTGCTGACGGAAAAGGAAAAGGAATTTGGACATGCCATCTATCTGATCTCCGATGAACCCTATAGAGAACTGGTATATGATGGGGCAGTGGTGCCTTGGATCCCTGATTTCTATAAGAATACCATTGTTGCCTATTCCTTCTCTAAATCCCTTTCCCTGCCCGGCGACCGTATCGGTTATCTGGCTTTGAGAAGCGATGTAGAGGATTTTGCAAACATCATTTATGGTGTTGCGGTTGCAACACGTATCATGGGTTTTATCAATGCGCCCGGTCTGCAGCAGATGGTTTGTGCGGAATGCTGCGAAGAGATGGTAGATATCAGCTTCTATGACAGAAACAGAGAGCGGCTCTATAATGCCCTGATCGAATATGGCTATGAATGTGCGAAGCCGGAAGGTGCGTTCTATATGTTTGTAAAGACGCCTATCGCAGATGATAAGGCTTTTGTAAACAAAGCAAAAGAATATCGGATCCTGCTGACGCCCGGCAGCGGCTTCGGCTGTCCCGGGTATGTGCGGATTTCCTATTGCGTATCTCCTGAGACCATTGAAGGTTCTTTGCCCGGTTTCAAGGCTCTGGCGGAATACTATAAAAAGAAATAAACGGATAGATCGAAAGAACTCAGAATGTATTTTCTGGGTTCTTTTTTCGTTTTTGGAGGATTTTTGCGGTGTGGGTGGAGAGTGGTGGAGGAAGTGAAAAATAGAAAAAATTGGTTTTTGGTGGGGAGTGGAGGGAGACATCCCTTTTTTCTGGGGAAAAGGCTTGAAATATCAGGCTTTTTTAATGAAAAAAATACATAGAAAACGTTCTTTTGGGGTTGTTTTTTTGGGGCGGGTATATTACAATGTGGATAGAAGTGGCGTAAAGTGGTTTTTTGTGGTGAAAAAGTACCATAAAAGTGGGAGAATGGTGAAAGGTGGTGACAGCGAGATGTTCTTGGGACAATATCAACATTCTATTGATGCAAAAGGGCGTTTGATCGTTCCGGCAAAGTTCAGAGAAGGGCTTGGCGAGCATTTCGTTGTGACAAAAGGCTTGGATAAATGCCTTTTCGCCTACCCCGAAGCCGAATGGAAAGTATTCGAAGAAAAACTGAAACAACTGCCACTGACGAATACGGGCGCAAGAAAATTCGTCCGTTTCTTTTTCGCCGGAGCGGTGGAATGCGAACTGGATAATCAAGGTCGTATTATGGTTCCTCCCCACCTGAGAGAATATGCGGGGCTGAAAAAAGACATCGTTTCTATCGGTGTGAATAACCGCATCGAGATCTGGAACAAAGATAACTGGAACGAATACAGCGACGAAGAAGATTACATCAGTAATGAGCTGGCGTTTGAAATGGAGAATTTGGGCATATAACAAACATCTGCACGAAGGGCAGACAGAAAGACGATTGCGGATTTCTGAAGCTGTGGCAGCAGCGAGTTTGTTATGAATAGATATGATTGGATGAAAGAAGAAATCAGAAAGGCGGCAGGCATGGAATTTCATCATATTTCCGTACTCCTGAATGAGTGCATCGAAGAACTGAATATCAAGCCTGACGGCATTTATGTGGACGGCACCATGGGCGGCGGCGGCCACTCCTTGGAAATTGCCAAAAGGATCGAAACGGGTCGCCTCATCTGCATCGACCAGGACCCCAATGCCCACGAAGCGGCAGGCAAGCGACTGGCGGAGCATAAAGATAAAATCACCTTCGTACGGGATAACTTCGGCAACATCGCCCATATCCTGGACGAGCTTGGCATTGAGAAGATCGACGGGATGCTGATGGACATCGGTGTTTCCTCTCATCAGCTGGATGAAGCGGAACGGGGTTTTTCCTATCAGCAGGATGCTCCTCTGGATATGCGTATGAATCCGGACAGACCCTTCAGTGCCTACAACGTGGTGAATGAATACAGCGAAGATGAGCTGGATAGGGTCATTTTCACCTATGGCGAAGAACGCTGGGCAAGGCGCATCGCTCAGTTTATCGTAAAGGAAAGAGAAGCGAAGCCCATCGAAACCACAGGCGAATTGGTAGATATCATCAAAAAAGCAGTACCCAAGGGTGCCAGAAAAGATGGCCCCCATCCTGCGAAGCGAACTTTTCAGGCCATCCGCATCGAAGTAAACGGCGAGTTGGATGTGCTGCAGAAAGCCATTGATGATGTTTCCGAAAGATTGAATGAAGGCGGCAGACTTTGCATCATTACCTTCCACTCTCTGGAAGATCGAATCGTGAAGGATGCCTTCCGCAAGCAGGAAAACCCCTGCATCTGTCCACCCCAGTTCCCCGTATGCGTTTGCGGGAAGAAGCCTTTGGGCAGAGTGGTGACCAGAAAGCCTATTTTACCCAGTAAAGAAGAATTGGAGATGAACCCTCGTTCCAGAAGCGCAAAGCTGCGTGTATTGGAAGGGGTCGCCCATAATTAAAGAATAAAAAAACTCACGGAAAGGAGGGGAGAATATGGCAGCAAAGAAATATCAGGAAAGAAACCGCATGGATAAAGGTTCTTACTATACCTACGGCAACGTGGCTTATGAACTGCAGCCAGATTATACCCCTTATCGTGTACGTGAGGAAGAAGAAGAGCGACGCAAAGAAGCGGCGCGCATCGCTAAGGAAGAAGCAAGAGAACATCGTATTTCTTCCGTGAAGATGATTGCTATGGCATTGGTGCTTTTTGCTGGCTGTATCGCCTTCATGGGGATGCATGTAGTGGTGGATAATGCGGAAGTTTCCCTCCGCAGACAGAAAAGCACACTGGAAGACCTGAAATCCGCCAATGCCATTCTGGAAGCAGAATTGACAGAACAGCTGGATATGGATTATATCAAGCAGGAAGCCACAGAACGATTGGGCATGAGCGAACCTCAGTCCTATCAGGTGGTATATATCGATGTACCCAAGCAGAGCTATACGGTGCAGTATGCAGCGGATGACGGGGCGGAAAGTGCATCTTTGTTGGATAAGATGAAAAATATCTTGAAAAAGGATTGATGATAGATGAGAAGAAAGGCGCGGGGAATAAAAGCAAAACAAAAATTTGCTTTTATTCTTTTTGTGTTTATGGCCATATTGACTGTACTCTTTGGCAGAGTCGTATATTGGAAAGTGGTCCATGGGGCAGAATTTGAAACAGCGGCGAAAAATCAGCAGATCAACCGATATGATCTGGTGAATGCAGCCAACCGTGGCAGTATTTTGGACAGAAATGAACAGGTGCTGGCGGTTTCCACGGCAGTTTATAATGTAGTGCTGGACCCTTTGCAGCTGGCAGAGGAGAACGATGAAAAGAAAACGCAGCAGACCTTCACCACTCTGTGCGAATATTTCCCTGATCTGAAGTATGAAGATCTGCAGTATCATATCACTCTGAACCCGGAAACCAATAAGATCAACACCCCTACTCACTGGAAGTATCTGGTGAAGGGCGTGGAAAGAAGTGTCAAGGAAGAACTGGAAGCAAAAAAACTGCTGGGTGTTTATTTCGAACAGACCAGTAAGCGTTCCTATCCCTTGAAAACACTGGCTTGCCACCTAATCGGGTTTAACAACACCTGGGGGCTGGAGGGCTATTATAATGATGAAATGACAGGGACACCCGGTCGTTCCTTCATCTTGTATCAGGGTGTGGACAAGGTGACTTATCAGGATTATGAAGCCCAGGATGGGAATACCATCGTAACCACTTTGGACTATACCATCCAGCAATATGCGGAGCAGGCGGTAAAGGAAACCATGGAAACCTGGCCTTCTCAGAACGTGGCAGCTATCGTTATGAATCCCAATACAGGGGAAATTTATGCCATGGCGGCAGCGGATACCTTCGACCTGAACGACCCTGATGAACCCCTGAAGCTGGAAACAGATGAAACTTTCCGGGAAACATGGGAAGCCATGACCGATGAAGAAAAAAGCGAATATTTGAACAGCACATGGAAAAATTTCTGTGTCAGTGATACTTACGAACCCGGTTCTGTTTATAAGCCGCTGGTGGTGGCAGCAGCACTGGAAGAAGGCGTGATTACCAAAAATTCTACTTTCTACTGTGGGGGTAAGCTCACCGTTGCGGATAGAGATATCAACTGTCATCTGCACAGCGGCCATGGCACGATCTCTGTGGAAGAGATCATGGCCCAGTCCTGCAACCCCGGTGTTATCCAGATCGCCCAGAAGCTGGGGGTAGAAAAATTCTATAAATATCAGAGGGAATTTGGCTTCGGGGAAAAAACAGGCATTGACCTGCCCGGTGAAGCAGTGGGCATCCTCCATGCGGAATCTGCCATTGGCCCTGTAGAACTGGCGACTAGCTCCTTTGGACAGACCTTCAACTGTACCTCCATCCAGATGGCAACAGCCTTTTCCGCCCTCATCAATGGAGGTAATCTGGTGAAACCCTATCTGGTTTCTCAGATCGTGGATGATGATGGTTCCGTGATCATGGAGCAAAATACGGAAGTGGTACGAAAGGTCATTTCTCAGAAAACATCCGATTATATCCGTACTGCCCTGAAGGCAACGGTAGACCATGGTACAGCTAAGAAAATTGCCATTCCCGGCTATTCCATCGGCTGTAAAACAGGTACATCCGAACAGGGGGCCCGTGATAAGAAGAAGTGGACGCTGACCCATATGGCTTATTTCCCTGCGGAAAATCCCCAGTATCTGGTATTCAGTGTGATCCATCTTCCTGAAGATTATGCCGATGGCGTACAGACCACAGCTACCATGACAAAGCAGCTGATGGAAAACATCATCAAATATAAAAACCTGGAGCCCACAGAGGCGACAGAGGAAACTTCAACATTGAACAGCGGGAAAACAACTGTGACCATGCCGGATTATGTAGGCAGCAGTACATACCATGTAACCATGGACCTGGATGGCAAGGGCCTGAACTACAAAGTAGTGGGCACAGGCAATACCATCACCAATCAGGTGCCGAAGAGCGGCACGAAGGTGGAGGTCGGCAGCGAGGTCATCCTGTATGTTGCCAAATCCGAATCGGACAGCGGCACGGTAAAGGTGCCCGATGTGATGGGCAAAACTTATAACGAAGCAGTCAAGATCCTTTCTGATGTAGGCTTCGAGGTGGTATTCAATGGAGAAACTTCGAATAGCACCGTAACGGCCCAAGACCCCAAATACGGCGTTTCCGTGGAGGAGGGCAGCGAAGTGACCATCACCCTGACGAAGCAGGAAGGTTCGGATGAAACGGCGGAAGAACCGAAGAAAACAACAGAATAGTGAAAAGCATAGACACCCTGTCTTTTCTATACAATAAATTGTAGAACGAAGAGACAGGGGTGTTTTGTATGGAGAGACCGACGATCGGGGCAAAAAAGAGATTGCTGATCTTCCTTTTTTGTTCCATGTTTGGATATTTGCTGTTGACGGGAAGGTTGGTTTTCATTGAACTTTTTCGGGCAGAGGAATGGCAGGAACTGGCCTATGAACAGCAGACCAGAGACCGCCTCATCACGCCGAAACGGGGGTCTATCATGGACCGAAATGGGGAAGGCATTGCCTTGACGGAAACGGTCAACGCCGTCAGCGTCATTCCCGTGCAGGTGAAAGAAAAAGAAAAAACGGCTCAATTTTTGGCGGAAACGCTGGATCTGGAATATGAGGATGTTCTGGAAAAAGTCAAGCAGAAGGTGGCCTTGGTGCGGATCAAGACGAAGGTGGATACAGAAACGGCGGCGGCCATCCGCAAGGCCAATTATCCCGGTGTGGAGGTGGACGAGGATGTGCAGAGGGTCTATCCCTATTCGGAGCTGGCGGCGCAGGTCATTGGCTTTGTGGGGAAGGATAATCAGGGCATCATCGGGCTGGAAGCAAAATACGATGAGCTGCTGGAAGGGGAAAAGGGAAAAATTTTGACCCTGACCGATTCCCGGGGGAATGAGGTGGACAGCGAACAGGAACGCATTCCTCCCGTAGATGGGAAAAATCTGGTGACCACTATGGATGTGGTGATGCAGCAATACGCGGAGCAGACCATTGCCAAGGCAGTGGAGACAAAAGGGGCGAAGCGGGGCGTTATCATCATTTTGAACCCCCAGAATGGTGAGATCTACGCCATGGCAAACTACCCCACCTTCGACCTGAACGACCCCTTTACTATTCAGGATGAAGAACTGGCGGCCAACTGGGACAGCTTTTCCGAAGAGGAGAAAAATGACTATTTGAACCAGATGTGGCGGAATACTGCCATCAATGATACATACGAACCGGGGAGTACCTTCAAGATCGTGACCTCATCGGCAGGGCTGGAAGAGGGCGTCGTGACGCCGGAAAGCAGCTTTTTCTGCCGAGGGTTCTATATTGCAGGGGACAGACAGATCAAATGCTGGCGATACCCCAGAACCCACGGGGCGGAGACCTTTGTGCAGGGGGTGCAAAATTCCTGCAACCCTGTTTTTATGGAAGTGGGCGAGCGTTTAGGACCGGAAAAATTTTTGGAATATATGCAGAAATTCGGGTTTGCCCAGAAAACAGGCGTAGACCTGGCAGGGGAAGCCACAGGAATCATCCATAAGCTGGAAAATATCGGCCCGGTAGAGCTGGCAACCATGAGCTTCGGGCAGTCCTTCCAGATCACGCCCCTGCAGCTGATGCGGGCGGCATCGGCTATCGTCAATGGCGGCTATCTGATCACACCCCATTTTGGCAAGGGGATCGCCGATGAGGAAGGGAACATCATAGAAAATTTTCAGTATGATCGGGGAGAACAGGTTATTTCCCGGGAAACTTCCGAGACCATGAAAATGATTTTGGAAAGCGTTGTTTCCGAAGGGACGGGGAGCAAGGCCTATATTCCCGGTTATCGCATCGGCGGAAAAACGGCGACCTCCGAAAAACTGCCCCGCCGAAGCGGAAAGTATATCGCATCTTTTATGTCCTTTGCACCGGCGGAAGATCCACAGGTCATGGCATTGGTGCTGATCGATGAACCCCAGGGGGTCTATTACGGCGGCACAGTGGCAGGGCCTGTCATGCAGGAGCTGCTGCGAAATATCCTGCCCTATCTGGGCATCGAACCCCAGTATTCGGAAAAAGAGGCGGAGGAAGCGGCAAAAGCAGTAACCACAGTGCCTGACCTGGCAGGGATGACTTTGGGCGAAGCGAAAAATGCCCTTTTCCAGGCAGGGCTTTCCGCACAGACGGAAACAGGAGGAGAAACCATCGCAAGGCAGACACCGCCGGCAGGAGAATTGGTGAATAGAGGAACAAAGGTGATCTTATCCTTGGAATGATGGATTTTATCTGTATTTTTCAAGAAAAAATGGGAAAAAGGTTTGGTTGTCAGGCGTAAATGTGGTATACTAAAAAATGGCTCATTATTGGAATTTTTCGAAGGGAGCCGAAAAAGAAAGGAGGCTGTAAAAGTGAAACTGAAACAGCTTTTAGAGGGCATTTCTTATGAAGTGCAGCAGGGAACTGCGGAAATGGAGATTTCCGATTTCCAGTATGATTCCCGCAAGGTAGAAAAAGACAGCCTGTTCGTCTGCATCACAGGATTTCAGACGGATGGACACAAATATATCCCCATGGCGGTGGAAAAGGGCGCGGCGGCACTGTTGTGCGAGCATAAAGTGGAAGGTGTGCCGGAAGGCGTGGCAGTTATTGTTACAGAAAATAACCGTGCGGCATTGGCAGTGGCTT
The DNA here is from genome assembly GCA_945912105.1 of [Eubacterium] saphenum. Lineage (GTDB taxonomy): Bacteria > Bacillota > Clostridia > Lachnospirales > Anaerotignaceae > Anaerotignum_A. The sequence goes on from CAMEBC010000016.1 coordinate 26,478, forward strand.
CTGCCAATTTCTATGGACACCCTTCCAGAGAAATGAATGCCATCGGCGTGACAGGCACCAATGGGAAAACATCCACCACCTATCTGATGAAATCCATTCTGGACAGAGTGGGGAAAAAAGTGGGTATTGTTGGCACCATCGAAAACCGCATTGGCGATAAGGTGCTGAAAACAGAACGGACAACACCTGAATCCAAGGAACTGCAGGCATTGTTCCACCAGATGAAGGAAGAAGATGTGACAGATGTGGTGATGGAGGTTTCCTCCCACTCCCTGGACCTGCATCGGGTGGACGGCATTGATTTTGATATTGCCATCTTTACCAACCTGACACAGGATCATCTGGATTATCATAAAACCATGGAAAATTACAAGGCGGCAAAGGGGCTGCTCTTTGAACGGGCAGCGAAAAGTGTCATCAATATGGACGATGCCGCTGGTGCATATATGAAAGACCACAGCAAGGGCGAAGTTTTGACCATTGGCGTGGATACAAAAGCAGATCTGATGGCGGAGAACATCGACATTTCTGCAGAAGGCACAGCCTTTGATATGATCTGGCAGGGAAAGAAATACCTTGTTCACCTGCACACTCCTGGTCGCTTCAGCGTATATAATGCTTTGGGTGCTGCCGGTGCCTGCCTGCTGCTGGGTGTGGCGGTGGAAGATGTTGTGGCTGGGCTGACAGAAAACCCCGGTGTTTCCGGCAGATTCCAGACAGTGCGCAGCAAAAAAGGCTGTCAGGCGGTGGTGGACTATGCCCATACCCCCGATGGCTTGGAAAATGTGCTGAACACAGCCAATGAATTTGTAAAAGGAAAACTCATTGCCGTATTTGGCTGCGGCGGGGACAGAGACAGAACAAAACGTCCTATCATGGGCGAAATCGGTGGGAAATTGGCAGGCTATTGCATCATCACTTCCGATAACCCCAGAACGGAAGACCCGGAGGCTATCCTGGAGGATGTAGAAGCAGGCGTAAAGAAAACCGATTGCCCTTATGAAAAGATCGTGGACAGAAGAACTGCGATCCAGAGAGCAGTTGAACTGGCAGGCGAAGGGGATGTGATCCTTATCGCAGGCAAGGGACATGAAACGTATCAGATCTTCCCAGACAGAACCATTCATTTTGACGACATGGAAGAGGTACGCAAGGCATTTGGAGAGGATTGTTTATGAAAAAAACTACGATTCGAGAAATCATCAAAGCAACAGGTGCCCAGATGATCGCTTTGGGCGATATGGATGCGGCACTGAATAAAGAAATCTGGCATGTGACACAGGATTCCAGAGAAACAAAGGAAGGGACACTTTTTGTTGCCCGCATCGGCGAAGTGAGAGATGGACATGATTTTCTGCCCCAGTGCTTCGAAAACGGCGTGACGGCTTGTCTGTCCCAGAAGGTGGTTGCACCGAAAAATGGTGCCATCGTGCTGCTGGTGCCTGATACAGGCAAGGCACTGCTGGACTTGGCTGCATATTATAGAGACCTGTTCGATATTCCTTATATTGCCATCACAGGTAGCGTAGGCAAAACCACCACAAAAGACATGATCGCCTCTGTGGTTTCCCAGAAATACGATACCCTTTGGACACAGGGCAACTTTAATAACGAAGTAGGCGTGCCCCTGACCATCTTCCGCATCGAAGATCACCATCAGGTGGCTGTCATTGAAATGGGCATGAACCATTTCGGTGAGCTGGACAGAATCGCAGCGGCAGTGCGCCCCCATATCGGTGTCATTTCAAATGTTGGTGTGGCACACATGGAATTTTTGGGCAGCAGAGAAGGCATCTTGAAGGCAAAATGCGAAATGCTGGCCCATCTGGATAAAGACGGCGTTGCCATCCTGAATGGCGATAATGATATGCTGCAGACCTTGGAAGGCAAGCTTCCCCACAAGGTACGCTGGTTCGGCGTGGAAAATCAGAAGGATTTTTATGCAGATGAGATCGAACAGATTGGTCTGGAAAAAACAGCCTGCACCATTCATACACCCATCGGCAATGTCCATGTAGATATCCCGATCCCCGGTGTGCATATGGTGCTGAATGCCCTTTCCGCAGCGGCAGTGGGCGTAGAACTGGGGCTGACACTGGAACAGGTGAAGGCTGGTATCGAAAATTTCCAGTCCACCAAAAACAGAATGAGCATCGAAACAACCAAGGATGGCATTACCATCCTGAATGACGTATACAATTCCAACCCCGTTTCCTGCAAGGCATCCTTGGATATCCTTGCCAATGCGCAGGGCAGAAAGATTGCTGTACTGGGCTTCATGGGCGAACTGGGCGATTATGCGGAGGAAGGCCACCGGGAAGTTGGCATCCATGCGGCAGAAAAAGGCATCGATGTGCTGTACTGCATCGGTCTGTGCTGCGACCATATGGCAGATGCGGCGAAAAAAGTAGGCATGAAGGAAGTATACTATCTGGAAACGCAGGAAGAATTCTGGGAAAAAGGCATCCCTACCCTGAAAGCAGGAGATACGGTGCTGCTGAAAGCATCCCGCAGCAGAGAATTTGAAAAAACAGTAGCGAAATTGCAAGGAGTGAACTAAAGTGGGTTCTTTGGAACAGGCAGTCTATGCCATAATCATATCTTTCGTGATTGGCGTTATTTTGTGTCCAATCGTGATCCCGATTCTGAGAAAACTGAAATTTGGTCAGAATGTCCGTGATGACGGTCCTGAGACCCATCTGGCAAAACAGGGCACCCCTACCATGGGCGGCGTGTCCTTTCTGGTGGCATTTGTGGTCACAAGCCTCTTTTTCCTGAAAGGGAACAAGGACGGTGCAGCCATCATGCTGATGACACTGTGCTATGGTCTGATCGGTTTTCTGGATGACTATATCAAAGTAGTGAAAAAACGTTCTCTGGGCTTGAGAGCCTATCAGAAGCTGCTGCTGCAGCTGATTGTAACAGGCTTGTTCTGTGCATACGTTCTGAAAAGCGGTATCGGCACAGCCATCTATGTACCTTTTACGGACGGCATGATGCTGGATCTGGGTATTTTGTTTATTCCCTTCCTGTTTGTGGCGGTTTTGGGTACGGTCAACGGCGTCAACCTGACAGATGGTCTGGATGGCTTGTCCAGTGGGGTAACTCTGCTGGTGGCGGCCTTCTTTATGATCGTGGCTTGGGCAGCAGGTAGCACTGTAGCACCTGTCTGTGGTGCCATCATGGGCGGTCTGATGGCGTTTTTGATCTTCAATTCCTATCCTGCAAAGGTATTTATGGGGGATACAGGCTCTCTGGCATTGGGCGGCTTTGTAGCTTCCACAGCTTTTGTGCTGAAAATGCCCATCTTCATCGTTATCGTAGGCTTCATCTATCTGTGGGAATCCATTACGGTTATGCTGCAGGTGGGCTGGTTTAAGATCACAAAGAGAAAATACGGCGAAGGCAGACGTCTGTTCAAGATGGCTCCCTTCCATCATCATTTGGAAAAATGCGGCTGGAGAGAAACAAAGGTAGTAACGCTGTTTTATGTGACAACAGCGCTGCTCTGCCTGATCGGTTTCCTGGGCTGTAAAAATATGTTCCTGTAATAGAAATCGGAAAGAAGGAATCAAACGTGGAATACAATGGTAAAAAAGCACTGGTCTGCGGTATGGCCAAAAGCGGTATCGCTGCGGCAAAGCTGCTGAATAGACTGGGTGCGGAAGTGACACTGCAGGATATGAAAAAAAGAGACGCTATCTCTGCGGATGTGCTTTCTTTAGAAAACGAAGGAATCGTGCTTTACACAGGTGCGAATCCTGACGATATCGCCTGCGAACAGGACATCATCGTTCTGAGCCCCGGCATTCCCTGTGACCTACCCTTTATTGCAGCGGCGGAGGCAGCCGGCGTGGAGGTTATCAGCGAGGTGGAACTGGCCTATGGCCTGACACCCTGCCCCATCACAGCCATCACAGGCACAAACGGCAAAACCACCACAACGACCCTGACCGGGGAGATCATGAAGGCGGTTTATCCTGAAACAGCGGTAGTAGGGAATATCGGTATTTCCTACAGCGGCGAGGTGGAACGCCTGACGGAAAAAGACTGGGTGGTTGCGGAGATCAGCAGCTTCCAGATGGAAAAAGCAAAGGAATTCCATCCCCACATCAGTGCGGTGCTGAATATCACCCCCGACCATCTGAATAGACATAAAACCATGGAAGTTTACATTGCCATGAAGGAAAGAGTCTTTGCAAAGCAGACAGCAGAGGATTTCTGCATCCTGAATCATGGCGATGAAGCCTGTCGCAAAATGGCAGATAAAACAGCGGCAAAGGTGTTTTTCTTCAGTTCTTCCGAAAAACTGGAAGAAGGCATCTATCTGGATGGGGAAAACATCGAAGTGCGCTGGGGAGATATCAATGAAACACTGATCAATGTGAACGACCTGCAGATTCTGGGTGTACACAACCATGAAAACGTTATGGCGGCAGCGGCAGCAGGCATTTGTGCCAATGTGCCTCTGGATACCATCAGAAGCGTGCTGAAGGCCTTTGGAGGGGTGGAACATAGAATCGAATACGTTGCCACAGTGGATGGCGTGGATTATTATAACGACTCTAAGGGTACCAATGTAGACGCATCCATCCGTGCGGTGCTGGCCATGAAAAAGCCTATCGTGCTGATCGGCGGCGGCTATGACAAGGGCAGCTCCTTCGACGAATGGACACAGCTCTTCCCCGGCAGAGTCAAACATCTGGTTTTGATCGGCGTAACGGCACCTAAGGTGCGTGCATCCGCTGAGAAATTTGGTTTCACAGCAATTTCCGATTGCGAAACCTTCCAAGAAGCTGTAGACCTGTGCAGAGCAAAAGCGGAAGCGGGGGACTGCGTGCTGCTTTCTCCTGCCTGTGCAAGCTGGGGCATGTTCGACAATTATGAACAACGGGGCGACATGTTCAAGGAACAGGTAAGAAGTTATTTGAAATAAAACTCTCTGAATGAGGTGTGAAAATGGGTAAAAATCCTGGCAGACCGAAAAAGAAAACCGCGAAGCGGAAGTATATCAAGCCTTTGGGATATGATTTCACGGTCATGTTCATCGTGCTGACGCTGGTGCTTTTTGGCGTTGTCATGATTTTCAGCTCCAGCTATTATTATACGATGACCACGGAACGCTTCGATAACGATATGTTCTATTTCCTGAAGCGTCAGAGCCTTTGGGCGGCACTGGGCATCTGTGCCATGGTATTCTGTATGAATATCCCCTATACCTTCTGGAAACGATTCGCAAGGCTGGCCTATTGGCTTTCCAATATTTTTCTGGCGATGCTGCCCTTCTTCGGTACAGAGCTGGGCGGTCAGAAACGTTGGCTGGGGATTGGTTCTTTATCCTTCCAGCCTTCGGAATTTACAAAGATCGCAGTCATTTTGTATCTTTCTGTCTATGTGATAGACCATCGGAAGGAATTGGGAAATCTGAAGGGTTTTGCGAAGGCATGCGTTGTTTTGCTGCTGCCTGTTGGGTTGATCGCCATATCCAACTTCTCCTCCGCCCTGCTGATCGGGCTGATGGGGGCAACGATTCTTTTTATCGCCAGTCCTCGGGTATGGTATTTTGGGGCAGCTATCGCCGGTGTAGCACCCCTTTGCGGTATTGCGATCCTGCTGCCACAGTTCCGATATCGATTGGGACGTATCCAAACTTGGCTGGACCCTTGGAGCGATCCGACAGGTGCGGGCTTCCAGACCATCCAGTCCCTGTATGCGTTGGCGTCCGGCGGTTTATTTGGCCTTGGCTTGGGGCAGAGCCGACAAAAGACATTCATCCCCGAAGCCTATAACGATATCATCTTCGCCATCATTTGCGAGGAACTGGGTATCGTGGGGGCAGCATTGGTCATCCTGCTGTTTGCGGTGCTGATCTGGCGCGGTATCCGCATTGCTATCAATGCCAAGGATTCCTTTGGCATGCTGGTGGCGACAGGTATCACGGCAGTCATTGCCTTCCAGTCCATCATCAATATCGGCGTAGTAACGAACACTATCCCCAATACGGGGCAGCCCTTGCCTTTTGTCAGCTACGGCGGTACATCGCTGTTGTTCTTGATGGCAATGGTGGGGATCTTGCTGAATATTTCCCGTTATCCGAAGGATAGGGAATAAATACATAAAGCGGAGAAAGCTTCTATTTTCTACGAAAACAGAAGCCCGTTTGCTACGCAAAAAGGAGAGAGAATACATCCTTTCTATTACGTAAACGAATAGAAAGAACGTATTCTCTCTCTTTCTTTCTCCGCTTTTCGATGTATACAGAATAATTACTAAAATACCCTTGACAAAATTAGACGAATTGAATAAAATCTTGTGGTATAGAACAAAATATAGCACTGTGAAAGACAGAGAAAAAGAGGAGTACACATCCAGAATTCTCAGAGAGAAGGGCTCACCGGCTGAAAGGCCCTTTGCAGGAAAGATGTGGAAGGTAGCTTTGGAGTCGTTTTGCTGAAGAGGAAACCCCTTGTGTAGGCGAAAACGGGAGGTCCCGTTACAGACCGTAAAGTGTCCGTTCCGATTGGAACGGGAATGAAGGTGGTACCGCGAGCGTTCGTCCTTTTTTGGGCGAAGGCTCTTTTCTTTTTTCACGGTGAAATAAAAACATAGGAGGAAAACCACAATGAGAGAGTTGGCGAAAAATTTTGACCCCTCTGTTGTAGAAGAAAGACTCTACAACAAATGGATGGAAAAGAAATATTTCCATACAGAAGTAGATAAAACAAAAGAACCTTTTTGTATCGTAATGCCCCCCCCGAACATTACAGGGCAGCTGCATATGGGCCATGCACTGGATAATACCATGCAGGATATCCTGATCAGATGGAAAAGAATGGCTGGCTACAATGCCCTGTGGGTACCCGGCATCGACCATGCAAGTATTTCTACAGAACTGAAAGTCGTTCAGAAAATGGCTTCCGAAGGCCTGACAAAGGAAGACGTTGGCCGTGAAGGTTTCCTGGAACGGGCATGGGCATGGAAAGAAGAATACGGCGGTATTATCCTGAATCAGCTGCGCAAACTGGGCTGTTCCTGTGACTGGGACCGTGTTCGCTTTACCATGGACGAAGGCTGCTCTGAAGCTGTTCTGGAAACTTTCTGTAGACTGTATGAAAAAGGCTATATTTACCGTGGCGAAAAGATCATCAACTGGTGTCCCGAATGTCAGACCACAATTTCTGACGCAGAAGTAGAACACGTGGATACAGCTGGTCATTTTTATCACATCAACTATCCTATCGTTGGTTCTGATGAAAAGCTGAGACTGGCGACAACAAGACCTGAAACAATGCTGGGCGATACTGCTGTTGCGGTTCATCCCGAAGATGAAAGATATCAGCACCTGATCGGCAAAACCTGTATCGTTCCTGTGCTGAATAAAGAAGTTCCTATCGTTGCTGACTCCTATGTAGACAGAGAATTTGGTACCGGTGTTGTAAAAATCACACCTGCTCATGACCCTAACGACTTTGAAGTTGGCCTGAGACACGATCTGCCCCGTATTTGTGTAATGAACGATGACGGCACCATGAATGAACTGGCTGGCAGATTCGCCGGTATGGACAGAATGGAAGCCAGAAAAGAAATCGTAAAACAGCTGGAAGAAGAAGGCTATCTGGTAGAGATCGAAGATATTACCCATGCCGTAGGCTGTCACGAAAGATGCCACGTTGCCATCGAACCTATGATCAAACTGCAGTGGTTCGTTAAAATGGAAGAACTGGCAAAACCTGCTATGAAGGTTTATCAGGATCAGGAATTGAAATTCGTTCCCGATCGTTTCGGTAAGATCTATATGCACTGGCTGGAAAACATCCGCGACTGGTGTATTTCCCGTCAGCTGTGGTGGGGTCACAGAATCCCTGCCTACTACTGCGATGACTGCGGTCATATCACAGTAGCTAAGGCAAACCCCGGCAAATGTGAAAAATGCGGCTCTGCAAACATCAGACAGGACGAAGATACACTGGATACTTGGTTCAGCTCTGCCCTGTGGCCTTTCTCTACCCTGGGCTGGCCCCATGAAACAGAAGAACTGAAACATTTCTATCCCACAAGCGTACTGGTAACAGGCTACGATATCATCTTCTTCTGGGTAATCAGAATGGTATTCTCCGGTATGGAACAGATCGGCGAAAAACCTTTCAGTGATGTATTGATCCATGGCCTGATCCGTGACGATCAGGGTCGGAAGTTCTCCAAATCTCTGGGCAACGGTATCGATCCTCTGGAAGTTATCAAAAACTATGGTGCTGACCCCCTGCGTCTGATGCTGATCACAGGCAACGCACCCGGTAACGATATGCGCTTCTATTGGGAAAGACTGGATAACTGCAGAAACTTCTGCAACAAGCTGTGGAACGCTTCCCGTTTCGTTATGATGAACATGGAAGAAGAAACAAGCACAAAACTGCTGATGCTGACTTCCGCAGATAAATGGATCCTGTCCAAGGTAAACACTCTGGCAAAAGAAGTACAGGAAAATCTGGATCATTATGAACTGGGCCTGGCGGCACAGAAGGTATATGACTTCATTTGGGATGAATACTGCGACTGGTACATCGAAATGGTGAAACCTCGTCTGTATAATAAAGAAGACAACACAAGAGAAGCTGCCCTGTGGACATTGAAGCAGGTTCTGATCAATGCTCTGAAGCTGATGCATCCCTTCATGCCTTTCATTACAGAAGAACTGTTTATGCATATTCAGGATACGGAAGAAAGCATCATGATCTCTCAGTGGCCTGTATATAAAGAAGAATGGAACTACAAAGAAAACGAAGCGGAAATCGACGCCATCAAGGAAGCGGTAAGAAATATCCGTAACATCCGTGCGGAAATGAACGTTGCACCTTCCAAAAAGGTACATGTTTATGTTGTTTCCGAAAACGAAGAAGTTCGTTATATCTTTGAACATTCCAAAGTATTCTTCAAGACACTGGGCCATGCAAGCGAAGTAACCGTACAGGAAGATAAAGCTGGAATCGGTGAAGATGCGGTATCCGTTGTGATCAAAGATGCTACCATCTATATGCCTCTGGCAGAATTGGTCGATTTTGCAAAAGAGATCGAACGTCTGGAAAAAGAACAGGCAAAACTGCAGAAGGAAGTAGAACGTGTAGAAAAGAAACTGGCAAACCAGGGCTTCGTTGCAAAGGCTCCTGCCCATGTCATCGAAGAAGAAAAAGCAAAAGAAGAAAAATATAAAGCAATGCTGGCACAGGTAGAAGAAAGACTGGCACAGCTGAAGAAATAAGAGATGTAAAACCCTTCCGAGAGATCGGAGGGGTTTTCTGCTATAAAAATTATTGACAAAATGAGAAAAGAATGCTATTTTGTGTATATACACGATATGGAGGATGATATGAAATTCAAAAAAATCAATCAAAGCCAATGTCATTGTATCACATTGCGGAGAGCATCCAATGCCATCACGGAATATTACGATGCAGCACTGCAAGAGGTGGGCCTGACTACGAGCCAGTATTCCCTGCTGAAAAATCTGGGTCGACTGGAGATGGCCAGCACCAGTGAATTGGCAGAGCAGGTGAATCTGGACAGAAGCACGTTGGTGCGAAATCTGAAGCCCTTGCTGGAAAGAGGGCTGATCGTTGATCTGGCAAAGGAAAATGCAAGGAACCATCAATTTCAGGTCAGCGAAACAGGGATGGCATTGCTGGAAGATGCAAATCCCAGATGGCAGAAGGCACAGGATGGGATCAAAGCATATCTGGACAAAGAAAATGTAGAAATGCTTATGGAAATGCTTTACAGGTTACAGGAGTTAAACACAGAGTAAGTCGATTTTTACATCAGCATTTGTGTATTTAAACGTAGTGAAAAGGAGGCAGAAGGATGAGATACGAAAGCAGAGACTTGGAAGAAAGAAGCGTATTGGCTACAGCGGCGAAGATGTGTGCGGCTGCGAGAACGGCACCAAAAGCCAGAGGGATCGACCGTATTGAAACGCTGGTTTTGACAGGAGAAGAAAAAGACAAGCTGGCGGATAAGATGGAAGAAATTTTCGAAGCAACAGGAGAGGCCAATGCCTTTTTTAAAAGAGATGCGGGAAATGTACGAGATTCCGAAGCGGTGGTGCTGATCGGGACGAAAAAAGCATATTTGGGACTGACCTACTGCGGCTTTTGCGGTTTGGAAAACTGCGGCAACTGTAATCAGAAAGGTGGCAGCTGCGCCTTTGATTATGTGAATTTGGGGATCGCGTTATCCTCTGCCGCTGTGGCAGCCCAGATGGATTTTGTGGATAACCGCATCATGTTTTCCATTGGCAGGGCTTGGATGGATATGGAGGGGGACGACATTGTCTGGTTTGGCATCCCTTTGAGCGTCACAGGAAAGAGTAAATATTTTGACAGATAATTCGGCAAGGGGAAAGGAGAAAAAGAAACCTATACTGTTGGGGCAGAAACGAAAGAAGTGCAGGCAGGACAGTGTCATCCAAAAAAACGGCGGGAAAATTCCCGCCGTTTTTTGGTAGAAAAATAAAATGCCTGTAAAAAGAAAATCAAGAAAGAGAGGGACTATGTAAAACCTTTTTGAAGGAATGTTAGCCTTCCGTTAATTCTATTGCCGCGGGATTTTTCCTATGGTATACCTGTAGCAGTGGTGAAAAACCGCAGGATAAAACAGGACATTACTTTGAGGAGGGTATTGATATGAATTGGAAAAAAGGATTGGCAACAGCATTGGCAGTTGTGACTGTGGCAGGAACCATGTCAGTTTACAATGATATTATGGGTGGCCCAGTGATCGCAGAGGCAAAGACAACAGCATCTGATACAAAGGTAAAATATAAAACACCGAAATATGTATTTTTGTTCATTGGCGATGGCATGAGCTATCCTCAGTTTCAGGCAGCTTCCGACTATTTGGGCGCGGTGAAAAATGAAGGGGAAGAACTGGTAAAAGGCGGCGAAAAGCTTTCCTTTATGAATTTCCCTATAGCTGGCTCCGCCGCAACCTACGATTCCACATCCTTCTGCCCGGACTCCGCTTCCACAGCAACTTCCATCGCCAGTGGCAACAAGACCCACAGCGGCGTCATCAGCATGGATGAAACAAAGACAAAATCTTTTGAAACCATCGCAGAAAAGCTGAAAGAGCAGAAGGGCTATAAGGTTGGTATCGTAACATCTGTAAACCTGAACCATGCCACACCTGCAGCGTTCTATGCACACCAGGCAAGCAGAAAGAACTATTATGAGATCGGCGAGGAAATGGTAGAAAGCGGCTTCGATTACTTCGCAGGTGGTGCGCTGCTGAAGCCGGAAGGCAGCAATGGCGACAAGGAAAGTATTTATGATGTGGCAGAAGAAGCAGGCTACGATGTCATCCAGACACAGGCAGAGGCAGAAAAATTGACCGCGAAAGACGGCAAAGCCATTGTAATTGCGGAAAAGCTGGCAGACGAGGATTCCATTTCCTATGAAAATGACAGAGAAACAAACGAATGGGCACTGAAGGATTATGTAGAAAAAGGCATTGAAGTGCTGGATAACGACAAGGGCTTCTTTATGATGGTAGAAGGCGGTAAGATCGACTGGGCTTGTCATGCCAACGATGCAGGCTCTACCATTGCGGATACTGTTGCCCTGAGCGATGCTGTCGATGTAGCATTGAAATTCTATGCAGAGCATCCCAAAGAAACACTGATCCTGGTAACAGGCGATCATGAAACAGGCGGACTGACCATTGGGTATGCAGGTACTGATTATGACACATATCTCACAAATCTCACAAACCAGAAAATTTCCTATGCGAAATTTGATGAGGAATATGTAGCAGGCTATAAAGCAAATAAGACATCTTTCGCCAACGTGCTGAAAGATATCAAAACAAACTTCGGTCTGATGGCTGCATCCGATCCTGATGCTGCTAAGAATCCCAAATTGGTTCTGACTAAGTATGAAATGAGCAAGTTGAAAGCAGCCTATGAAAAATCCATGAGCGGCGATACAGCTGATCTTAGTCAGGAGGAATATGTACTGTATGGTTCCTATGAGCCACTGACGGTAACGATTACCCATATCCTGAACAACAAATCCGGTATCAACTTTGCATCCTATGCCCACACAGGTCTGCCTGTAGCGGTATTTGCAAAGGGACAGGGGCAGGAATTGTTTGAAGGCTACTATGACAATACAAATATTTTCGACAATATGGCGGAAATTCTGAAAGTAAAATAACTCAGTGACAACGGAGGAAAGAGGATGGAAAAGGATAAACTGCGGTATTATTTGCCGGTCATTGTTTCAGCGGTGTTCCTGATAATCTTGTTTCTGCTGCCTACAGGGTATGAGGGAGTAGTAATCTATCAGGGAATGGACCGCTGTGCAGCGAGGGTTCTGGAAGTGGATGACAGTATGATCATCGACACAGGTCTGGTACGCTCCGGCGAGCAGAGCTGTACATTGGAGCTTTTGAGCGGTAAATATCAGGGAGAGATCGTAAATGGCTGCAATATGCTGAATGGTTCTTTGGAACAGGATAAGATCTTTGCAGTGGGTGACAAGGCCCAGGTAGTAGTCAGCTACCAAGGTGACGAGATCGGCACAGTAACGATGATCGACCATTACCGTATCAATGTGGAACTCCTTCTGGCAGGCTTTTTTGCGGTGTTTCTGCTGTTCTTCGCAGGGCAGACAGGGCTCAGAGCCATCCTTTCCTTCGGTGTGACCGTTTTGTGTATCTGGAAGATATTAGTGCCCTTGTATTTGAAAGGTGTGAACCCAGTTGGGGTCGGTATGATCGTGACGCTGCTGCTGACAGGCATCATCATCTCACTGGTGTATGGATTTGACAGGCGGACAGCCTCGGCAGTGCTGGGGGCGGCAGCAGGATTGCTGGTGACAGCGGTCTTAGGAATTTTTTTCACGAAGGCATTCAAAATACACGGTGCGGTGATGTCTTATTCAGAAAGCTTGCTGTACAGCGGGTATCAGGACCTGAACTTGACTGAGATTTTCATGGCGAGCATATTTATCGGCTCTTCCGGTGCGGTGATGGATTTGGCAGTAGACATCACCTCCGCCGTACGGGAGGTCGTAGATAAAAAGCCGGATATTTCCCGATGGGAAGCGGTAAAAAGCGGTATCAACGTAGGTCGGGCGGCAATGGGGACCATGACGACTACACTGCTTTTGGCTTATTCCGGCGGATATATTGCCCTGCTGATGGTTTTCATGGCACAGGGCACTCCCCTTTACAATATCTTTAATTATAAATATGTTTCGGCGGAGATCCTCCATACTTTGGTAGGCAGTTTCGGTCTAGTTACAACGGCACCATTGACCGCATTGACGGCAGGGATGCTTCTGACAGGAGAAAAACGGCCTTTGCCGGCGGGAGAGACGAAGGAAACATCTAAAGAGCATACCGCAGGGCTTAGCTGCAACTACGCTCTGCGATATCATAAATAAACTTTTTTCATCATTGTATCTGCGTTGAAGAAAGCTTCGGCGGGGGTACGATCACTCTTCCCTTACTTATAGTTTCGAAAACAGCGGCTATGGAAAACCATGGTCGCTATTTTCGTTTGCAGAAAAAAGAAACCCCGACGAAATGTCGGGGGATTTTTTGAAATTGTCCCTATCAAGGAATAATTTCCAGCCAATAATTATCTGGATCATTGATAAAATAGATACCCATTTCGGGATTTTCGAAGCAGATGCAGCCCATTTCTTTATGCTTTGCATGAGCCGCTTCGTAATCATCGGCTTTGAATGCCAGATGGAATTCGTTTTCGCCCAAGTTATAGGGTTCTTTTCTGTCCCGCAGCCATGTCAGCTCCAGAGTGAAATCGGATTTGCCATCGCCCAGATAAACCAGCTTCCAGCTGCCATCGGGGGCTTCTTTGCGTCGCACTTCCTTCAGATCCAGAGCGGCTTCATAGAAAGCCATACTTTTTTCCAGATCCAGTACGTTATAGTTATAATGATTGAATGAAAACATGTAAATCCCTCCTTAGTGATGGTGATGATCGTGGTCGTGACCACAGCCGCAGTCATGGTCGTGGTGATGATGTTCGTGGTCGTGACCACAGCCACAGTCGTGATCGTGGTGGTGATGGTGGTGATGATCGTGACCGCAGCCGCAATCCTCGCCATGGATGTGACCTTCGGTGATGGACTGCCATCCGTTATCTCTGAATACCATGCCGACTTTATCCACGATGAGAACTTTCTGTTCCTCGGAGGACGCCTTATCGATGGCTTCCATCATCATATCCATGACATCATGGACAGAATAGATGGGGGGCAGAGCACCGGTCAGGTTCTGCATCGCCAGTTTTCTTGTTTGAGCGGGCAGAGTATCGAAATGGTTTCTTGTTTTTGCAATGAAAGTATCGAAGAGAGCCTTCTTTTCTTCTGCTGTGGCAGGGGGAAGGTCTTCGGGCAGATCAAAACGGAAGAGTTCGTCATTCAGATCGCCAAAGAAGCATTCACGGATGAATTCTTCTGTCATCAGTACCTTCTTTGTATCATCGGAGAAGCCTGCGAAGGAGCCTGCTTTCTGCAGCAGTTCGAATTCTTCCTTGCCGATGGCGTTGGCTTTATCAATGACAGGTTCTACGGCTGCTTCCAGCTGTTCTGTTAGTGTATCCAGGTATGCTGCTTTTTCTGTCAGGGAGAGCTGATCGCTGATGAAAGCGCATACGGTATGATACAGGTCGGCATAGGCTGCGCTGCTTTCTGTGATATCTCGGAAGGAATAGGTCAGATAGAGCAGCAGGATCAGGGAATTGATATCGTGGAGGATGCAGGAGAAATATTCTTCGATCTGCTCCAGTGTTTCGAAAACTTCTTTCAGCTCTTCGTAGAAATCAGAAAGTTCATCATCGGAAAGATTATGGGGCAGCTGCATACGCTTCTGACCGATCCATTCTGCGATTTCGGGGAAGTATTTACCGTAAAGAGGGTTTTCCTGGGGGCTGCAGAAGCCTTCAAAGGCTTTCAGGGAAACTTCGATGAATTCCCTGCTTTCCCCTGCAAAAGCAGCTTCCAGGGACGCACGGACGTTATCGTAGTATTTATCTCTTGTCATATAGATGGGCATACATTTCAGAATCTGACCCATATAGTTTTTCTGATCCAAAAGGGTTTCTGCGCTTTCCATGAAAGCGTGGCAGTCTGCAAAAAAGAGAGACCATTCCACCTGTTTCTGGGAAACGCCGTCTTCTTTATATTTGCGGAGAGCTACCTGATCGCTGACCAAAGTAGAGATGATGTTCCACTGGGAGAAATAGCTGTAGATGGTTTCATAGATGGAAAGCAGGCGTTTTTTCAGTTCCATGCAATCCTCCAGAGCAACTATACGGGATTCGGTATCGCTGTCCAGCAAATCCTCCAAACGGATGAGATAAGCTTTGATTTCATCTTTGATCTCCTGCACATCGGCGGGGATTTCATAGGGCAGGGCAGTTACGCCTTTTTCTGCATCTTCCATGGCACTCATGAGCATCAGCAGCAGAGAGCCCACAGCCTGCTGATAAATATAATCAGCAGAGAGATTTCTTATTTTTTCTTCCATTGCGATATTAGACAAAAGAAGGACTCCTTTCTAAGTTTCAAACGGTTTCAAATTTTTCATGGTTTTTATTATAAAATAAAACGAAGGAAAGTACAAGGCATACAATACGGCACATTTTATAGGGTGCCATCTGCCAAAATAAAATAGTTTCCTTCTGCGTCATAAGCAACGATGCGAGGGGCAGAATCGTGAATTTCCGGATCCAGCTGCATGATGGCAAGCCCTGCATCATCAAAGTAAATGTGTTCCTGCTGGAACTTTTTAGGGTATATGATGTTTTCGCGGTCGATCAGCAGAGAAACGTACTTTTCTGAACCTAACAAATAAATATCATATTCGAAGGTATTATCCTTTAGAAATGCAGTTCCTCTTACCAGACTTTCATTGGGAAATAGATTGCCGCAATATTCCTGCCAGTAACCTGTGTCTGTAGCTTCGAATACGCAGAAACTGTGTTCATCACCGACTTCGAATACAGTAATGATATCTTTTCCAAAGGTTGATTCTGAAATGATTTTGGCGTTAGAATATTTTTCTGCGATGGAGGCTTCTCTGCCTTCTGTAGTTGCCAGTGATTCTGCGATTTCCAAATCGTGCTGGGTAGGTTCAGGCTTTTCCGGCGCTTTCCCTTGATTCAGAAAGCACATGATACCGACAATGACCATTGCTGTGGTGCCGATAAGAAAGCGGGTATGATAATGATTGCGTAGATAGGCTTTGTTTTCTCGGTCTTTTCGTATTTGTTCCAAATCAGGTTTTTCGAAGAAATCCATTGTCATCCCTCATTTCTAGGCAGAGTCTTTTTTATATCATACCAAAGGGGAAGCTGTCTTTCAATGGATGGATGTGGTATTATAGCAAAAGAGGTGAAGAATATGAGATATGGAAAAATGGTAGAAGCCAGATTCCTGAGGCGGGTGAACCGTTTCACAGCATTCGTGGAGCTGGACGGGCAGGAAGAAATGGTCCATGTGAAAAATACAGGCAGATGCAAAGAACTTCTCATCGAAGGGGCGAGCGTTTTTCTGGAAGAAGCGGACAAAGAGGGGAGAAAGACGAAGTATTCCCTGATCGCTGTTTATAAGGGAGATATGCTGGTGAATATGGATTCCCAGGCACCGAATCAGATGGCGGCGGAGGCTTTGGCGGAAGGAAAAATAGAGGAGATCGGCGAAGTGGATTTTTTGAAGAGGGAAGTGAAATATGGAAATTCCCGATTTGATATATACTACCAGAAGGGAGAACGAAAGGGCTTTATCGAGGTAAAAGGGGTGACACTGGAGGAGGATGGTATTGCCATGTTTCCTGATGCGCCCACGGAACGGGGGACGAAGCACCTGCGGGAGCTTATCAAAGCGAAGGAAGAGGGCTATGAAGCGGCGGTGTTGTTCGTCATCCAGATGAAAGGGATGAAAGAAATTCGGCCCAATGAAGAGAAAGATGGAAAATTCACAGAAGTCTTGAGAGATGCAGCGGCGGCAGGCGTGAAAATCCTTGCTTATGACTGTGGTGTACAGGTGGGGAGGGCATGGATTGCGGAAAAAGTTCCAGTGAAATTGAGATAAAAGGAAAGCAGAGAGGGCAATTCCGAAGAAAAGTCCTCCCTGCTTTTTGATTAGGAAGATGTTATGTAATGGGGGTGGGGATTACAGTTCCCATTTCGTGCCCATCAGTTTTACAAATTCTCTTACGATAGCGGAGTCGCCAGGCCAAGCGGGAGCTGTTACCAGGTTGCCGTCTACGACTGCTTCAGCAGCATCTACGGGAACATATTCGCCGCCAGCCAGTGTGATATCGGGGCCAACTGCGGGATAAGCTGTTGCTTTTTTGCCTTTCAGAACGTTTGCAGCTGTCAGGATCTGAGGACCATGGCAGATTGCTGCAACGGGTTTATTTGCTGCGAAGAATTCCTGAACGATTTCGATCACTCTGGGTGTCAGTCTCAGATATTCGGGAGAACGACCGCCTGTGATGAACAGACCTGCGTAGTCAGCTGTGTTTACTGTATCGAAATCTGCTGTCAGTGCGAAGTTATGACCTCTCTTTTCGGAGTATGTCTGTTCGCCTTCAAAGTCGTGAATTGCTGTACGGATAATGTCGCCTGCTTTTTTGTCAGGGCATACAACGTCTACCTGATAACCCAGCATCTGCATTGCCTGGAAAGGTACCATTGTTTCATAATCTTCTGTAAAGTCGCCTGCTAACATCAATACTTTCTTTGCCATAAGAATTCCTCCTTTAAAGAAAATGTGCGACAGTCTTTTGAAAAGACTGAGGATTTATTTGGTTAGAAAAAATGTTTCTTTTCAAATACATTATAGACCTATTGGGACGAAATGGCAAGGGGGTGGGCAAAAAAATCCAAGAGAAATCCATAGGATTGAAATGAATAAAAAAGGGCGTTACAATAAGAGAAAGATGGAGGTGGAATGATGGGGAGATATCAGGCGGTTTTATTCGATTTAGACGGAACTCTGTTGGATACGCTGGACGATTTAACGGATAGTGTCAATGTGATTCTGGGAAAATACGGATTTCCCTTGCGGGATAGAGAAGAAATACGCAGATTTCTGGGAAACGGCAGCGAACGGCTGATGAAAGAGGCTTTGCCAAAGGAGATTTCGGAAACGGATTTTATAAAATATTTGAAGGAATATCAGGTATATTACAAAGCCCATATGGAGGAGAAAACAGCTCCATACGAGGGGATTTTGCCCCTGTTGGGAGAACTGCGGCAGGCAGGACTGAAAATTGGAGTAGTCTCTAACAAATTTGATCTGGCAGTGAAGGGATTGTGTGAAAAATATTTCCCGGGAACTATCGATGCGGCGGCAGGGGAACGGGAAGCGGACGGCATCCGCCGGAAGCCGGCACCGGATATGGTGCTTACAGCGGCGAAACGGCTGGGTGTGGGCGTCCAGGCCTGCTTATATGTGGGAGATTCGGAGGTGGATATCCTGACAGCCCAAAACGCGGGGATGGACTGCGTCAGTGTCACTTGGGGCTTTCGGGATGAGGTTTTTCTGCGGAAAGCAGGAGCCGCCCGTTTGGTACATACAACGGAAGAACTGAAAAATTACATTTTGCAATAAAAAGAAGGGTCGGACAAATGTCCGACCCTTTTTGTGTCCGCATTATTTCAGGATAACATTGTGGAATGTCTTTTTGCCTTTCTGTACCAGCAGCTTTCCATCGGTGAACAGGTCTGTTGTTACTTTGAAATCAACATCCTTGACGGGCTGTTCTGCCAGCTTTACGCCGCCCTGCTGTACGGCACGTCTGCCTTCGGAACGGGAAGGAACGACTTTGATCGTTGTCAGCAGTGTCAGGATATCCATGCCTTCTGCAAATTCGGAAGCGGGGATTTCTGTGGAAGGAGCATCAGCTGTAGCAGCACCTTTGCCGAAGAGGGCTCTTGCGGCATCCTGCGCTTTTGTTGCTTCTTCTTCGCCATGAACGATCTTTGTCAGTTCAAAGGCAAGAACTTCTTTTGCTTTATTGATTTCAGCACCTTCCAGTGCGCCCAGACGACGTACTTCATCCATAGGCAGGAAAGTCAGCAGAGCCAGACATTTTTCAACGTCCTTATCGCCAACGTTTCTCCAGTACTGGTAGAATTCGTAAGGGGATGTTTTTTCGGGATCCAGCCAAACAGCACCGCTGACGGTTTTACCCATTTTTACGCCTTCGCTGTTTGTCAGCAGCTTGAATGTCATACCGTAAGCAGGTTTCTGCGCTTTACGGCGGATCAGTTCTACGCCGGCGATGATGTTGGACCACTGGTCGTTGCCGCCCATCTGCAGAGAGCAGTTGTATCTCTGGTTCAGTTCATAGAAGTCGTAGCCCTGCATGATCATGTAGTTGAATTCCAGGAAGGTCAGACCGCCTTCTTTTTCCATACGGGTTTTGAAGCAGTCTGCTGTCAGCATACGGTTTACGGAGAAGTGCACGCCAACTTCCCGCAGGAACTCGATATAGTTCAGGTTTCTCAGCCAGTCGCCGTTGTTTACGATGATCGCGCCGCCTTCGCCTTCATTGAAATCGATAAAGCGGGACAGCTGATTTTTGATGCAGGCTACATTATGGTCGATGGTTTCTACTGTCATCATTTTACGCATATCCGCCTTGCCGGAGGGGTCACCAATCATAGCTGTGCCGCCGCCCACCAGGCAGATGGGGCGGTTGCCGCAGCGCTGCATGTGCGCCATAGCCATAACGGTCAGGAAATGACCAACATGGAGGCTGTCTGCTGTGGGGTCGATACCGATATAGAAGGTAACGCCGCCTTTTTCAAAAAGGGCTTTGATTTCTTCTTCGTGGGTCAGCTGTTCGATAAAGCCGCGTTCTTTTAATACTTCATAAGCATTCATAGTCATATTCTCCTTTTCTATCATCGTTTTTACATAAGATATTTGGATGGCTTTGCCTTACTCAGGGAGTTGCTTGAAAATCCCTTTTCATTCTATGCATGTCCTGTATTTTGCAAATAAATACAGTCTATGCTTGGAATGTAACATGTTTTTTCACTTTGTGCAATAAAAAAGGTTCTATCGTCGAAAGGACGAGAGAACCCGTGGTACCACCTTAATTTATGCTTATCAAAAGACAAACATCTTTCGGCTCCTGTAACGGGGAGCGGACGTTGCGCCATTTCCTGCACAAAGCTCATGAGGCGTAATTTACAAATACTGTACTGCAATCCTTTCACCGACCGGACTGCTCTCTGCGGTTGTAACCAGCTTTGCCCATATACTCAATCTTTGCTATTAACATTATTACGAGAGAATTCTATCATACGTTTTTTCGAAAGTCAAGGGCTGCGCCAAGTTCTGCGATACGAATAATCATCTGAACGGCTTTTTCCATGGAAGCAACAGGAATAAATTCGTAATTGCTGTGGAAATTATGACCGCCAGTGAATAGGTTGGGACAGGGCAGGCCCATGAAGGACAGACGGGCGCCGTCGGTGCCGCCGCGGATGGGCTGGATGATAGGGGTCACGCCGCAATCCAGCATAGCCTGCTTTGCAAGGTCAACGATCTCCATGTGAGGTTCTACCTGAGAAAGCATGTTGTAGTATTCATCCCGCAGTTCCAGTTCAATGGCACCCTGATGCTGTGTGTTTTTTCGTTCCACCATAAGACGGATCAGATCTTTGCGGTGTTCGAAGGAATCTTTATCAAAATCACGGATGATATAAGTCAGAGTGGCAGAAGTGACATCCCCTTGGAAGGAGCAGAGATGGAAAAAGCCTTCGTAGCCTTCTGTTTTGGCAGGGATTTCTCTTTCTGGCAGAAGAGAAGCGATCTCTGTACCGATAAGGGCAGCATTTACCATGACGTTTTTCGCTGTACCGGGATGTACGTTTTTTCCTTTGATGCGGATAATGGCACGGGCAGCGTTGAAGTTTTCATATTCCAATTCGCCGATGCGGCCGCCGTCCAAAGTATAGGCGAAATCTGCGCCAAAGGATGCAACATCGAAGAAATCGACGCCCTTGCCGATCTCTTCATCGGGGGTGAAAGCGATCCGGATATCCCCGTGGGAGATTTCAGGATGAGCGATCAGATATTCCATGGCAGTCAGGATCTCGGCAATACCGGCTTTGTCATCTGCGCCGAGGAGTGTTGTCCCATCGGAGGTGATCAGAGTCTGACCGATATAATCCTTTAAGAAAGGAAATTCATCAGGGGAGAGACTGGTACCATTCAGGGGGATATTGCCGCCGTCGTAGTTTTCTACAATATTAGGAAGGATATTTTCGCCGCTGGCATCGGGACTGGTATCCATATGGGCAATAAAACCGATGGTGGGAGCCTTCTGCACAGTGCCAGGAAGTGTTGCAGTCACGTAGCCGTATTTGTCAACGGAAACGGATTGCAGGCCGATGGCTTCGCATTCCTTTGCCAGAAATGCGGCAAAAGTCAGCTGGTTCTTGGTGCTGGGGAAGGAGCGAGAATCTTCATCGGATGTGGTATGGTGTTTTACATATGTTAAAAAACGTTCGGTAACGGTTTTCATAATGGCCTCCTTGAGATAAAATCATTGATAATGCAGTTCATATTGTAGCATGGTTTTACGGGAAAAGCCATATACATGAAAATCCGTTTTTGCTATATATAATGTAAGAAAAAATTTTGTCAAAAAATTTCAAAAAAGGGTTGACAGTTGGAGGATTATGCTGTAATATCTATATCACCGCTGAGTGACACGAACATGGCGCCAGGGTTGCTGAAAAAAGAAATACAAAAAAGAGCAAAAAAATGCTTGACAACTGGTGGACGGTAAGATATAATAATCAAGGTTTCGCTGCTCAAGAAAAAAGCAACTCAGATCCATGGAGAGGTGTCCGAGTGGTTTAAGGAGCTGGTCTTGAAAACCAGTGACTCCGAAAGGGGCCGTGGGTTCGAATCCCACTCTCTCCGCCAATTGAATATCACATTATGAACTGAGGGCATTTATGGAGAAGTACCCAAGTGGTTGAAGGGGTTCGCCTGGAAAGCGGATAGGTCGTTAATAGCGGCGCGAGGGTTCAAATCCCTCCTTCTCCGCCATTTTATTTTAAACCAAGTTCAAGTGTGGTTGAAAATAAAAAAAGAAAAGTACTTAAAAAAGTGCTTGACAAGAAAAAGAAGATTTGATAAAATAATCTTCGCTGCTGAAAAAGCAGACTTGATCCTTGAAAACTGAACAATGGATATGAACACACAACCCATAG
>CAMEBC010000017.1:0-48271 GCA_945912105.1 [Eubacterium] saphenum
CGGTCATTTCCTTGCGGTAGCGGGCGATAAAGGGGACGGTATTCCCCTCGTCCAGCAGTTTTACGGTATTTTCCACCTGGCTAGCTTTTATCTCAAATTCTTCCTGTAATTTTTGCAATATATCCATACTTAATCTCCTTTTCTCGGGGCTCTGCCCTCAAGGTCTTATCTGTACTTATTCCAAAGCTCATCTAATTTGTTTTTGCACGCCTCGGCGGAAATGGTCAGTCGGTAGGCTCTGCGCTCGCCGTCGTCCTTCCGTACCGCCATGCCCCGCACCAACAGATAATTCAAGTGGGCCATGGTCTCCCCAACGGCAAACCATCGCTGGGACAAGGGGAACTCCGTCCATGTCTTGCCCCGCATGGACCATTTCAGATGGGCGGCAACCTCCGTTGCGTGGCTGTCGGGGCGGCTCGCCAAGGCATCCACCGTTTCCTTCAGCCGCACCAGATGATGCTCGATGATCTGGCTGATTCTCTCGTAAACATCCATATCATTTTTCCGATGGGCAGGGAAAGCCGTTTCCATCTCAAATCCACGGATTTTCACAAGACTGTTCAGATAATCCCCCAGGGAATCGGCGGCATCCTTCCAATGGGTGATATTGGGGGTGATATCGAAAAGGATATGGTCTGCCGTAAACATCAGCTTCTTTTCAGGGCAATAGAGGCACATCTGCCCGGGGGTATGGCCGGGAACGGAAACGCAGACAAACTCCCATTTTCCCACTTTGATACTGTCTCCGTCTGCCACATGCTCCGCATCAAAATATCGGGTAGGCTCCAGACCACGGGCAGGATTGGAAATCCGCAGTTCCGCCAGCTGTTCTCTGGTGAAGCCCTCTCGATAGAAAAGCTCGTCCGTTTCCTGCCACCGTTCCCCCTTCATATGTTCCCAAAGGATATGATGATCCTTCTCGCCAATGTAAATTTTCCCCGGCTTGTTCTCCATAATGGTGGGGGCCAGCCCCGTATGGTCGGAATGGAGATGGGTCAGGAAGAGATTGGTCTTGTTCCAGTCGGCGTTCAGTTCTTCCAGCCCCGCCAGCAAAGCCTCTTTACACTCGGGGCGGTTGAAGCCCGTATCGATGATGAGGGTCTCTCCCCCATCCTGAATGATATAGCAGTTCAGGTTGCGCAGGGGGTTATCAGGCAGGGGGACATCTATCTGAAAAATGCTTGGTTCTTCATAAATTTTCTGAAGCATTCTGTTTCCTCGCTTTCTATTTCGTGCTATCATTTATTGTAACATAAGAAAATCCACCACGCCACATCAGAAAAAAACAGGAGGGAACCCCCATGCTTACCATCAGACCCGCAGCCAAAACAGACTATGCCGCCATCGTCAACTGGAACACCGGCAAAGACGAAGATTATCTTTTCCAGTGGGCAGGCTTCACCGCCTATCAGCATCCCCTGACAGAAGAACAGCTTTCCCGTCAGGCAAAAAAAGAGGGTGTGACCATTTTTATGATATTGGAAAATGGAACCCCCATCGGCACAGCAGAGCTTTGCGATATCGACCAAGCCGCAAAGACAGGCCGCATCTGCCGTGTGCTTTTCGCAGAGGAAGCCAGAGGCAGAGGCTATAGCGCAGAAGCCCTGAAAGCCCTTTCCCATATCGCCTTTGAAGAAATGGGGCTAGTGTCCCTTTCCCTTCGGGTGTTCTGCTTTAATCTGAGCGCCATCCGCTGTTACGAAAAAGTGGGCTTCCGTGTGGCAGAATATTTTGAAGAAAAAGACCCTCACTGGAACAATTATTCCATGGAATTGAAAAAATAACCCCTGGGCGGACAAAGCAGTCCGCCTTTTTTTATTCCCCAATTTGCAAATTATTTTATTTTAAATGCAAAATATAATTGACATTAAGAAAAATATGTTGTATAACTAAAGCATAAGGAGGACTCTCCGGAAAGCCCTCCTCAGGATATCCGAAAAAACACTGATTGGAAGTGATGATTTGAAGAATTTGAAATTAAAAGCCGCCCGTGCGGCGAAAGACCTCTCCCAGGAACAGCTTGCACAAGCCATCGGCGTCACCCGCCAGACCATCGGCATGATCGAAGCAGGGAAGTATAACCCCACCCTGAACCTCTGCATCGCCATATGCAAGGCACTGGACAAAACGCTGGACGAATTGTTCTGGGAAGAATAGGTGCCAACCCGTTATGAAAAAAGCCCATTCCAAAAATTTAAGGAGGAATTTTTTATGAATCAAATCCAAGACGAAAGAACCCTGCAAGCCAAAAATCAGATTTATTCCGAGCTGATGCGGATTATGTTATATATCGTTATCATCTCTTTTTGCGTAAAAGCCCTGTATTTCCACATGGATCTGAAGCAGTGCATCACAGAATATATTATTATGATCTTCGCCCCCCTCTATCAGATGATGCGCACCAGACAAATGGGCGTGGTACTGGGAACGGGGCGAGACAGCCGCAAGCGTGCTCTCCCTATCCTGCTGGCAGTGCTACTCATCGGCACCCTGATCTTTATGGGCAATGCTCAAGCCTCCGCCGAAGCCAGAAGTATTTCCGCCCTGCTGAACATGGCAGTTTTTGCGGTTCTGTTCCTTGTGGCTCAGCGTATTTTTTCCCACATGGAGGCAAAAAGAGCAAAAAAACTGGAGGAATCCTTCGATGAGGGCGATGAGGACTGATTCTGTCCGTCTTGAAAAAACAGACTTCCGCCCCGAAAAAATTTTCCAGAAACCGCAAAAAAGCCTTGCAAATCAAGGCTTTTTATGATAATCTCTTTTAGTGTCCTGCAATATGCAGTTGACGACAGTAGATAAAATCCTTGCTCTCCCCCGAGAGAGGAGGGCCATTAGTCCAAAAGGAGGTGTAACCCACATGAACAAATACGAATTGGCGCTGGTTTTAAGTCCCGCACTGGACGAAGAAGGCAGAGCAGCAGAAGTAGCGAAAGTACAGGCTACACTGGAAAGATTCGGTGCAAAAATCGAAAAAGTTGATGACTGGGGCAAAAGAAAACTCGCTTACGAAATCGCGAAAGTAAACGAAGGTTTCTACAGCTTCACAACATTCGAAGCACCCGCTGCTGCACCCGCAGAAATCGAAGCTCGTATGCGTATTATGGAAAACGTTCTGCGTTACCTGATCATCCGTAAGGAAGCTTAATCAAGGGGGTAACTCTTATGAACAAAGTGATTTTGATGGGACGACTGGTAAGAGATCCTGAAGTCAGATATTCTCAGGGCAATGAACCCTTAGCCGTTGCCAGATACACTTTGGCGGTAAACCGCCGTTTCAAACGCCAAGGCGAGCAGGACGCCGACTTCATCGGATGCGTTGCATTCGGTAAAGCAGGTGAATTTGCGGAAAAATACTTCAAAAAAGGTCAGATGGTCAGCATTGTCGGCCGGCTTCAGGTAAGAAGCTGGGATGATAATGAGGGCAAAAAACGCTGGAGCACAGATGTAGTTGTCGAAGAACAGTACTTTGCAGAAAGCAAGGCTTCCTTCGAAAGCCACAGAGATGCGGCACCTGCTGCACCCGCTCCCAAACAGACAGCCCCTTCCGATGGTTTCTATCCTATTGATGAAAGCATCGAAGATGATGATCTCCCCTTCTAACAAATCTATAAGGAGGACTTAGAATCATGATTAAAAAACGTGGTCGCAGAAAAAAACGCGTTTGCCAGTGCTGTGCAGATAAAGTAACAACAGTTGATTACAAAGATATCAGCAAACTGAGAAGATATGTTTCCGAAAGAGGCAAAATCCTTCCCAGAAGAATCACAGGCAACTGTGCAAAACACCAGAGAGCGCTGACAACAGCAATCAAGAGAGCAAGACACGTATCCCTGATGCCCTACACACAGGACTAATTTGAGATACTTAAAAGGACAGAGTTTCGACTCTGTCCTTTTTTATTCTCCGAAAAATCAGATTTTATCGTTTTAATACAAATTCCTGAACCGGACTTCCAAATTCTTCGGTCAGCCGCCCTTCGGCAAAGCCTAGCCGCTTGTAAAATGCCCTTGCAGCTGTGCCTTCCGGTACACCCTCTCGATATGTGGTAACAACAACTTCTTTCTTTGCATCCATATATGTAAGCATATAAGATACCATTTGTTCCGCAATATGCTGTCTGCGATATTCCCCATCAACCGCCAAAAAACAGAGCATATTTTCTTCTTTTGCAAACAACAGTATGCCAACAATCTTATCCTTATCTTTTGCACAGATCGCCCCTTGTTTATTCATAAAATCCAAGACAGTGTTTCTGTGTTCATCCAAAGCCTCTTTGGTTTCCAGTCCGGGGAAGTTTTCCTTGACTTTATTCACAAGCTGCATCCAGTTATCAATATCGCATTCTCTTCCAAATCCGATTTCCATTGCCTCCACCTCCAAATCCTATTTTTCTAATCAAAGCAAACTAATATGAAACGCTTTTTCCTTTATTCGATCCGCAACTTTACATCCTCCACATGCAGAAAGACCTCCATATCTTCCTCCGTGGGGTTCTGCACAGAAACACCGATGCGGAACCAGCCGCCCTTTTCCGCTTCTATCTTTACAGGCACCCCCGGCGTCAGATATACCCCTTCATCATAGGCATTTTCCTCCTGCACCTCCACCGGCTGCAGATAGACCGCCGTATCCCCCAATCCTTCTCCTGCGGAAACGGTGAAGCTCCTTTTCTTGGGGGAAATCTCTTCATCCGCATAAACAACAGCTTCCGTACTGCCTGCAGGAATGGTGATTCCAATATCAAATTCATTCCTGCCGCCACAGCCCGTCAGCCCCAATACCAAGCAAAGCAAAAGTCCCAGTCTTTTCATTCTCACATCACTCCTTTTCCCCACTATACCATAACAAAAAGAAAAAGGATGCCTTTTCAGACATCCTTAAAAAAATCTTATGAAATTTCCGCAGAAACGCCAGTTTCTGCAAATCGGGTCAAGGGGCTGAGCCCCTTGTGGGGGTATTGGGGGCAACGCCCCCAAGGTCTTTACAGCAAATGCTTTCTCAGTTCTTCCCCGGACAGAGGAGACAGGTATGCAGGAGCCACATCGAATACTGTTTTTGCCCCTGTCATGCCTTCCTTCGCCATTTTGTACGCCGCTCTTGCGTAAGCCACGATCACGCTGGAAGTAAATTCAGGGTTGGAGCCCAGTGTCAGGGAATATTCGATTCTCTGCTTGGTATCTGCGCCTGTTTTGCCTGTTCTGATAACAAAACCGCCGTGGGGGATACCTTTGTGATCACGATCCAGTTCTTCCTGAGAAATGAAATGAACCGTTGTATCGTAATCAGCAAAGTAGTTGGGCATAGTCTTGATCTCGTTTTCGATTCTAGCCAGATCTGCCCCTTCTTCTGCCACTACATAGCATTCTCTTGTGTGTTTTTCTCTGGTTGTCAGTTCAGGATTTTCCCCAGCTCTGACTCTTTCCAAGGCAGCTTCCACAGGAACGGTATACTGCTTGCCGTCCTTCACGCCTTCGATTCTTCTGATGGCATCGGAATGGCCCTGGCTGACACCTCTGCCCCAGAAGGTATAGTCCTTGCCTTCGGGCAGGATGCAGTTGCCCAGCAGTCTCTGCATGCTGAACATACCGGGGTCCCAGCCAACGGAGATGAATGCCACATGGCCGCCTTCTTTTGCGCTGGCGTCTACATTAGCAAAATGTTCGGGAATCTTTGCGTGGGTGTCGAAGCTGTCTACGATATTGAAATATTTTGCATATTCGGGGCTCTGCACGGGCAGGTCTGTAGCACTGCCGCCGCAAAGGATCATCACATCGATGTCGTCTTTTTTGCTCACAGCATCTTTGATGTTATATACAGGCACTTCAGGGCTCTGTGTTTTCAGGCTTTCGGGGTCTCTTCTTGTGAAGAACGCAGCCAGTTCCATATCGGGGTTCTGTCTCACTGCCAGTTCTACTCCCTTGCCCAGGTTGCCGTATCCTAAAATACCGATTCTGATTTTATCTGTCATTTCTACCATTCCTTTTCTTTAGAATAAATTTGGGTTAAGTATACCACAAGAATCATTAGAAGAAAATATTTCAATCGGAAAAATTTCTAATTATGGGATTTCCTGCGGTAAAAAAGAGCTGTTCACGAAAAACAGCTCTTTCTCCATATTGTTTGCAAGGCTTACTTCCCTCTGACCACCCTGCTCAGCTGAATCAGGAAGGTCGGCAAAAAGGCAAAGCCTACGATCTTCAGGATATATTCCCCTGTCAGAGCATTGCTGATATCAAACAGCCGATGGAGCCCCGTGATGCCCAGCACTGCCATCAGAAGCACTGTACCAATGGCAAAGGCACCCCAGCTATAGGGATTGGAAGGCAGGCGGAAGATAGAACGGGTGCCGCGGCAGTTAAAACCGTGGAACAAACGTGCCAGACACAGGGTAGCAAAGGCCATGGTACAGGCCATCCCCGGGCTTACCGCCAAGCCGCTGTAGAAGCCCATCATGGTCACAATGGCGATCAGACCGCCCTGAATCGCCAGATTTTTCATAAAATCATTCGTCAGGATGCCTTCCTTAGGGTCTCTGGGCTTCTGGTTCAGCAGGTCGCCCGTGGGCTGTTCCATATTCACCGCCAAAGCAGGCAGGCTGTCCGTCAGCAGATTGATGAACAACAGCTGTACTGCCGTAAAGGGCAGAGGCAGGCCCATCAGAGAAGTGAAAACCACCACCAGAATCCCTGCCAGATTGCCGCTCAGCAGGAACTGGATGGAGTTTTTGATATTGGTGTATACATTTCTGCCGTTGGCAACGGCCTTTACGATAGTAGCAAAGTTATCATCGGTCAAAATCATGGCAGCCGCATCCTTGGATACCTCTGTACCTGTGATGCCCATGGCGATGCCGATATCCGCCTGTTTCAAGGCAGGGGCATCGTTGACGCCGTCGCCGGTCATGGCGGCGATACAGCCATTTTCCTGCCAAGCCCGCACAATGCGGATTTTATGCTCGGGAGAAACTCTGGCATAAACGGAAATATCCTTAACTTCCTCTTTGAGCTGTTCGTCGGTCATGTGTTCCAGTTCAGAGCCCTCAATGGCACGGTCGCCCTCCTGCAAAATACCGATTTCCTTGGCGATCGCCGATGCAGTCACCTTATGGTCACCGGTGATCATCACAGGGCGGATACCTGCACGGCGGCAATCTGCCACAGCCGCCGCCGATTCCTCACGGGGAGGGTCCATCATGGCGATGAGCCCCACAAAGGTCAGGTCTTTTTCATCCTCCAAGGTCAGGCTTCTGTCCTCAGATATGATTTTTTCCGCAAAAGCCAATACCCGCAGCCCCTGGGAAGAAAAGGCGGCATTCTGCTTATGGATTTCTTCAGAGAGCTCTTCCGTCATAGGAACGATGCCGTCGACAGTCTTTGCGGATACGCAGCGTGCCAGCAGCACATCGGGGGCCCCCTTTGTCAGCAGGGTATATTCCCCATGGATTTGATGGAGAGTAGACATCAACTTTCTATCGGAATCGAAGGGCAGCTCCTTCAAACGGGGATAGGCAGAGCGTACTTCGTTTTCATTGCTGCCTGTTTTTCTGCAGAAAGCCAGCAAAGCCGTTTCTGTGGGGTCGCCCACATGGCTTTCCTCATGGATTGCCCCATCGTTGCACAGCACACTGCTTTCGATCAGCTCTTTTAGGGGAGATTCCTCGGCATCTGCCCCTTCCGCATCCCATACCCTGCCCATGGTAAAGGCTTTCTGTACGGTCATGCGGTTCTGGGTCAGGGTCCCTGTTTTATCGGAACAAATGACGGAAACGGAACCCAAAGATTCCACCGCCCGCAGCTTTTTGATGATGGCATTTTCCTTGGCCATTTTCTGGGTACCAATGGCAAGACCAATGGTCACGATGGAGCTGAGGGCTTCAGGAATGGCCGCCACTGCCAGTGCCACGGCAAACATCAGGGCATTGCCGATGCCCATATTTCTCCAAACACCCAAGGCAAATACCACAGCGCAGATAGCAAGGATGATGATGGAAAGCTTTTTGGAGAAATCGTCCAAGCTCCGCTGCAGGGGTGTTGTTTTTTCCTGGGCAGATTCCATCAAATGGGCGATCTTCCCCATTTCCGTATCCATGCCCGTGGCAGTTACCAGCACCACAGCACGGCCATAGGAAACCAAAGAGCCGCTGTAGACCATATTCAGGCGGTCGCCCAAGGGCAGTTCCTCTTTTTCAATGACTTCGTCCATTTTATTGACATTTTCCGATTCCCCCGTCAATGCGCTTTCATTGACCTGCAGGGAATAATTTTCCAAGATACGGCCATCCGCCGCCGCAACGTCCCCCGCTTCCAGCAGCAGGATATCCCCGGGCACAATATCGACAGAAGAAATATCCATCTTATCGCCGCCGCGGATGACTCTGGCATGGGGCGCGCTCATGGCTTTCAGGCTATCCAAAGATTTCTGGGCCTTGAAATGCTGCACCGTCCCCAAAATGGCGTTCATAATCAGCACAGCAATGATAACGATGGTGCCTTCCAAGCCCCCGGTCAATGCGGAAATGATGGCAGCGATGATGAGGATGACCACCAGCAGGTCTGCAAACTGCTCCGCAAATACCTGCAGCACGCCCTTCTGCTTGCCCTCCCGCAATTTGTTTTCTCCGTATTTTTCCAGCCTTTGGGCCGCTTCCATGCCGCTCAGACCATGTTCGCCTGTTGCAAAGCCTGCAAATAATTCCTCTTTGTTTTTTCGCCAAAGCTGTTCCATAAACATTCTCCTTTCCATTCGGTTTCGGTGCAAAGAAAAAGACTTCCATTGCACCCAAATAACAGTGCAATAAAAGTCTTGCTTCTCAGACGACCGAATGGTCTTTCTATCGGACAGCGTCCGGGCTTTGAAAGCCGGGATGACGAACGCTGGCAACGGTTTCCCGTAAGCTACTCCCTTTCATTGTTGAGCCATTCTACCACACCGTTTCGCCAAAAGCAAGTAAAAATTTCTTTACAGGATACTATAGCCCAGTTCCCGCCAAATCATGCAAAGAGGGATTTTTCCTGTTTGTCTCTTTTTTTCCTGCTGTTTTTTTGGTATCATAGAGAAAATAGAAAGAAAATTCCCCCAAAGGAGGCCAAAAATATGAGACATGACAAATACAGATATACCAATACCGAGGAGATCGTTTACTATCTGAAAAAATATCGCCGCGTACAGGAGGACTGGCAGGCGGATTTCTTTGATGAATACGGCAGACATATGCTGACCTTCGAAAGCAGCGACGAGGAAACCATGGATGCCCTGGATGATGAAGACAAGCTGTTTGCCCTGGTGGCAGAATGGCTGGATTTCGCTCTGATGATCTCCCCGGAGGAATAAAGCTTACGCTTTATGAAAAAGGCTCAATTCCCGATATAAAAAAGCGATAAGACACCGTCTTATCGCTTTTTTCATTCTATTCTTTTTATGCTTCTGCCCCATTTGTGTGGGCTTCAAACATAGGCTTGATCTCTTTCCGATAGATTTTTCCCATGCAGAAGGCAGTGAAAAGCATTGCCACCACTTCGGAGATGGGGAATGCCAGCCATGTGGCCTGCAGACCGGCAATTCTGGAGAAGATGAATGCCACGGGCAGGATGACTACCATCTGACGCAAAATAGAGATAAACAGGCTGATGACACCATGCCCCAATGCCTGGAAGGTGGAGGAGCAGATGATATTGAACCCAGCCAAAAGCCAGCTCAGGGAGATCACCCGCAGGGCAGGAATACCGATCTCCAGCATGGTCTCCGATGCATTGAAGATGCCCAGAAGCTGGGGCGTAAACAGCCAGATGGCGATACAGCCCACTGTCATGATGGCTGTTGCATAGAAAATGCTCAGCTTCATGGTGTGGGTGATGCGTTCGGGCTTTCTTGCGCCGTAGTTGAAGCCGATGATGGGAACCATACCATTATTCAGACCGAATACGGGCATAAAGATAAAGCTCTGCAGCTTGAAATATACACCGAATACTGCCGTTGCCGTGGAGGTGAAGGCGATCAGGATCTTATTCATGCCAAAGGTCATGACAGAACTGATGGATGCCATGCAGATGGAAGGGATACCGATGGCATAGATATTTTTCACCGCCGCCCCATTCAGGCGATAGTGGAAAGGATTGATAACGATATCGTCATTTTTCTTCTTATTGAACAGGAAGGCAAAAAAGGCTGCCACAAACTGCCCGGTGATCGTCGCCAATGCTGCCCCCTTTACCCCCAGGGCAGGCATCCCAAACAAGCCGAAGATCAAAATAGGGTCCAGAATGATATTGAGGATGGCACCCATCCCTTGGGTACACATGGTAAAAAGGGTACGGCCTGTGGCCTGCAGGGTACGTTCAAAGGCAAACTGCAGGAAAATACCCATAGATAAGCCCAAAGCGATCTGCAGATAATCTACCCCCAGCTTTACAATCTCCGCATCATCTGTCTGGGCGCTGAAATAAAATTCGCTGCCGAAAATAGCCAATATCGCAAACACCAGCGCACTGATGAACAGCAGGATGATACCGTTATTGGCGATCAGATTAGCCCGTTCTTTGTTCTTTTCCCCTAGGGCCCGGGATACCAAAGCATTGATACCAACGCCGGTACCTGTCCCCACAGCGATCATCAGGTTCTGGGCAGGGAAAGCCAGAGAAACCGCCGTCAGGGCATTTTCGCTGAGCTGGGCAACGAACATACTGTCCACGATATTATAAAGGGCCTGCACCAGCATGGATGCCATCATAGGCAGTGCCATGGAAAGCAGGAGCTGATTCACGGGCATGACGCCCATTTTATTTTGTTCCATTTTTCCGTTTTCCTCCTTACATCAAACTTTCATGAAAACAGCCTTCCCCTTTCGGGAAGGCTGTTGAATGATCGAATTTTATTTGATCTGTGCGCTGTCTTTCAGCAGTACGTCGTGGGCACCGCCCTCTACCAGGGATGTGGTGGAGATCACAGTGATCTTTGCTTTTTCCTGTAGTTCAGGGATGGAAAGCACACCACAGTTGCACATGGTGGATTTCACTTTCTTCAGGGACAGACCAACGTTGTCGTGAAGGCTGCCTGCGTAGGGAACGTAGGAGTCAACGCCTTCTTCGAAGGACAGCTTTGCATCGCCGCCCATGTCGTATCTCTGCCAGTTTCTTGCTCTTGCAGAGCCTTCGCCCCAGTATTCCTTCATGTAGGAACCGTTGATGTTTACTTTGTTTGTAGGAGATTCATCGAAACGAGCGAAGTATCTGCCCAGCATGATGAAGTCTGCACCCATAGCCAGTGCCAGTGTCATGTGGTAATCGTATACGATACCACCGTCGGAGCAGATGGGTACATAAATACCTGTTTCTTCGAAGTATTCGTCTCTTGCTTTTGCAACTTCGATGACTGCGGAAGCCTGTCCACGGCCGATACCCTTCTGTTCACGGGTAATGCAGATGGAGCCGCCGCCAATACCGATCTTTACAAAGTCTGCGCCACAGTCTGCCAGGAAACGGAAGCCTTCTGCGTCTACTACGTTACCTGCGCCGATCTTTACTGTGTCGCCGTAAGTTTCTCTGATCCATTCCAGGGTATCTTTCTGCCATTCGCTGTAGCCTTCGGAGGAGTCGATGCAGAGGATATCAACGCCTGCTTCCACCAGAGCGGGTACTCTTTCCTTATAGTCTCTTGTGTTGATACCGGCACCTACGACATAACGTTTGTGGGCATCCAGCAGTTCATTGGAGTTTTCTTTATGGCTGTCATAGTCTTTACGGAATACCAGATATTCCAGTCTGCCTTCTGCGTCTACGATGGGCAGCTGGTTGATCTTGTTATCCCAGATGATGTTGTTTGCTTCTTTCAGAGTTGTGCCGGAGGGAGCCCAGATCAGCTGATCCATGGGTGTCATGAAATCTTTTACCAGTTCTGTGCCTTCCATACGGCTGACACGGTAGTCTCTGCTGGTTACCAGACCTACCAGTTTGCCCTGAGCTGTGCCGTCTGTAGTAACGGCTACTGTGGAGTGGCCTGTTCTTGCTTTCAGCTTCAGGATATCGTTCAGTGTGCTTTCGGGGCTGATGTTGGAATCACTGATAACGAAACCAGCCTTATATGCTTTTGCTCTTGCTACCATTGCCGCCTGGCTTTCGATGGGCTGAGAGCCAAAAATAAAGGAGATGCCGCCTTCTTTCGCCAGAGCCACCGCCATTTTGTCATCGGATACCGCCTGCATGACTGCGGACACCAGGGGGATGTTCATTGTCAGTGCAGGTTTTTCACCTTTTTTGAATTTTACAACGGGTGTTTTCAGACTTACATTGTCCACCATGCATTCCTTGGAAGAATAGCCGGGTACCAGCAGAAATTCGCTGAAGGTTCTGGATGGTTCTGTGAAATAAGTTGCCATTTTCGTTTCTCCTCCTATGATCTTTTTCGTTTTTGATATATAGTACGCCATTTTCACTGCATCATAATGTTGAAAATGATTTTAACACTAAAAAGCCCCCCATTCAAGGGGGGCTTTCCGAATTTCTTTGATTTTGTAGATTTCGTCAGTTTTTTGGCGATTTTTCAAGGATTTTCGTGAGTTTGTATACAGTATTGTTATCGTTTCAGATAGCCCAATGCCGTTTTTGCCACGATGCCGATGAGCATGCCTGTCACCACGCCGGAAACCAGCAGAAAGGGCAGATAATAGGCCATCTTTACATTTTCCACCGCCAGAGCTGCCACGATGATCTGCCCTACGTTATGGAACACACCGCCGGCGATGGACACACCTACGATGCTGAATTTATCTGTCTTTTTGAGCAGCGCCATCACCGCAAAGCTGAGCATTGCCCCCGCCAGGCTGTAGAGCAGCCCCGCAAAGCCCGCAAATAAAAGCCCCGACAGGACAACACGGATCAGGGAAACGAAAAAGGCACTTTTCGTATCCATAAAATACATCATAATAATGATGATCACATTTGCCAGACCCAGCTTCACCCCGGGAATGGGCACAGGAACAGGAATGAGCATTTCCACATAGCCCATCAAGATCGCCAATGCAGCAAACAGACCGTAATATGGAATTTTTTTGTAATCCATTTACATCACCACCGCATCAAAATCCCCAGGTTCGTCCCCTGTGATGGTCACAACTAATTTATGGGGCAGGCAAACGATGGTCTCCCCTGTTTTCGATATCTTTTTATGGTCTACGCAGATTTGATCGCGGCAATCGGCTTCGGTGACGAAAACCCTGCCATCCTGCACTGTCACGATATTATAGCCATCCTCTGTGTCGATACGGATGCTGTCGTTCGTGTCCAAGGGGAGGAAGGCTTCGCTTTCGCCGTCTACGGTAATTTCCACGCCTTTGCCTTTTTCTGCGCCTGCGGAATAGAAAAGATAGATGGCTGCCGCCGCAACAAGGGCAAGCACAACAAGGATCAAGTCTGTTTTTTTCATATCCGCACCGCCTTTCGTACATATAAGAAAAAGGAAGCGAGATGCTTCCTTTTTCCGAGTAGTAGGATTTTAATGTGTACTGCAAAAAAAAATGCCCAGAACCGGAATCGAACCAGTGACACGTGGATTTTCAGTCCACTGCTCTACCAACTGAGCTATCTGGGCATAGTATGCATCTCTCTGACGCAAGAGTTATGATATCATACATAATCCGACCTGTCAACACCTTTTTTCTTTTTTTGGGGCGCTGCCCCAAGCCCCGCCAAGGGAATGATTCCCTTGGAACCCCATTTGCAGCAGCATATACATGCTGCTGCGGTATAGGGGTCAAGGGGTATGTGCACCGCCAAGATAAAGGCGGCGGCGCAGCCGTCTTCCCACAGGGAAGATGCTTGACCAATGCCCCTTGCGGAGTGTGAGGTGGAACCTCACGGTTTTATTATTTTCCTTTTTGCATCACATCGATGATGGTCGCATCCATAGGCGCCATGCCTTCGTCGGAAATTCTGCCCAGATTTTTCTCCGTCTGCTCTGC
The DNA here is from genome assembly GCA_945912105.1 of [Eubacterium] saphenum. Classification (GTDB taxonomy): domain Bacteria; phylum Bacillota; class Clostridia; order Lachnospirales; family Anaerotignaceae; genus Anaerotignum_A. Next base: position 13,952 of record CAMEBC010000017.1, read on the forward strand.
AGAAGAGCCGATCACGCCAAAGTTATGGGGGATCGCCACCCCTTCCATAGCCAGCATAGCGGAAAGGTAAGCGGAATATACCCCTGCAGAGGCCTTCAGCGCACAGCCTGTGCTACCGCCGTCACAGATCATCCCTGTCAGGTTCGCCGCCATATGATCCATTGCCGCGGAAACCTCTTTGGCGCCGCCGCCCATCAGATAGACGATACCAGAAGCCGCACCGCTGCCGCCGCCCAATACGCAGCCGCAGAGGGCAGACAGTCTGCCTGTATAATGCTTGCTGTAAATGGTGATGAGGCCGCTCAGTGCCACTGCACGGATGATCTCTTCCTCAGATTTCCCTGTATATCTGCCATAGGAAACAACAGGCATAGAGCAAAGGATCCCGTGGGAGCCGCTGCCCACGATGCTCATTGCTGCAAAGGGCAGACCTGCCAGTCTGGCGTCCATGGCAGAGCAGGTCAGCTTCTGAGCCGCATAAATCATATCATCGCCACCCAATACGCCTTTGCTCTGGAACGCAGACAGCGTTTTCCAAATGCTCAGACCAACGCCCTTTTCCCCTTCTGCGGAAAGCTGGCAGTTCATTTCGATCATGCCTTTGATACAGTCCAGTTCTTCAATGGGTACGTTTTTGACATAATCCACCATATCCGCCACGGTCACGGCTTCAAAATCGAACCCATTGCCCTGCGCTGCTGCTTCTACCTTTTCCCCTTCAAAAAGCACTTTGTCATCCTTGGCTACATAAACGATATTGGCATGGAAATCCTCGATGCGGCAAAGACCAACGCCCTTTGTGGTGGTCACTTCCGCTTCAATAAAGATGCTTTCCTTTGTTTCATCCACATGGATCTCAATGGGGATGGACAACGCCTTTACCTGGGCCACATGGTCTGGAGTGATGTTTTTCAGTACCTCCAGCCCCAGCTGCCAATCGCCCCCCAAAGCCCCCAAAGCCGCTGCCATTTCGCAGCCCAGTTCTTCCGTGCCGGGAATGGCGCAAGAAAAGGCATTTTTATACATGCCGCCGTTCATGGTCATTTCGATATGGAGCAGGCTGCCGCCTACGGCATCATAGGCCCTTGCCGCCGCCAGGGCGATGGCCCCTACTTCCGTTACGCCCAAGGCGGGTTTGATCTCACTTTTCAGTAAAACTGTATAGTCAAATATTGTCATTTCTGCTTCCTCCTCTGTTATTTTGATTGCTTTTTCTTCCAACAGTATACCTGTTTTCAGGGATTTTTGCTAGTCCTCTTTCTTGTTTCTCCATTAATACATCAACAAAACAATTTTTTCGATTATATTCATTGAATTTTTAAATTTATATTGTTTTCCGCAGAAAATATCAGTATAATAGGAAAGAAGTTTGCCTGACAAGGCAGCATAGGTTTTTAACATTTTAGGAGGGTCAACATGGAACAAAAAAGAGAAAAATTTGCGTCCCGTCTGGGCTTTATCCTCATTTCCGCAGGCTGTGCCATCGGTCTGGGGAATGTTTGGAAATTCCCATACATTACAGGGAAATACGGCGGTGCCGCCTTCGTACTGATTTATTTCGTTTTCCTGCTCATCCTGGGCATTCCCGTACTGACGGCAGAGCTTGCCGTAGGCCGCGCCAGCCAAAAGAGCGTTGCCATGTCTATGGATGTTTTGGAACCTAAGGGCAGCAAATGGCACTGGTTTAAATACCCCGCCATGGCCGGCAACTATATTCTGATGATGTTTTACACCACAGTAGCCGGCTGGATGGTTTATTATTTCTGTAAAATGATTTCCGGCGGTTTTGTTGGGCTGGATGCCGATGGCATCGGCGCAGCCTTTGGCAACACATTGGCAAGTCCAACCATCAACGTGGGCTTTATGATCGCCGTTGTCATCACCTGCATGCTCATCGTTGGCAAGGGTCTGCAGGACGGCGTAGAAAAGATCACCAAAGTGATGATGCTGGCTCTGCTGGCACTGATGATTGTACTGGCTGTTCGCTCCTTCTTCCTGGCAGGGGGCGAAGAAGGTCTGCGCTTCTATCTTTACCCCGATTTTTCCAAGCTGATGGAATATGGCCTGACAGAAGTTCTGTTTGCAGCCATGAGCCAGGCTTTCTTCACACTGAGCGTTGGTATGGGTTCCATGGCTATCTTCGGCAGCTTCATCGACCGCAGCCGTTCCCTGACAGGGGAAGCTATCTACATCACCATTTTGGATACTGCTGTGGCATTGATGGCAGGTCTCATCATTTTCCCTGCCTGCTTCGCTTATGGCGTTGACCCCGGTCAGGGTCCTGGGCTGATCTTTGTTACCCTGCCCAACGTATTCAACGCTATGCCCGGCGGACACCTGTGGGGCACATTGTTCTTCCTGTTCATGTGCTTTGCAGCTTTCTCCACCGTCATCGGCGTATTCCAGAACCTGATCACCTTCTGGACAGATATGACAGATGCACCGAAAAAGAAGATCGTTGCCTACCATATTGTTATTATGATTCTGCTTTGCCTGCCCTGCGCTTTGGGCTTCAACGTGCTGAGCTCCCTGCAGCCTCTGGGGGAAGGTTCTGCGATCCTGGATCTGGAGGACTTCATTGTATCCAACAACATCCTGCCTCTGGGCAGCCTTGTTTATGTCCTGTTCTGTTCCTGGAAAATGGGCTGGGGCTGGGATAAATTCATGGCAGAAACCAATGCCGGCGACGGCATCAAATTCCCCAATGCCATCCGTCTGTATATCAAATATATCCTGCCTCTCATTATCCTGTTTGTATTCGTGATGGGCTATATCTCCATATTTGGGAAATAAGCATAAAGCAAGCCTTGGTTTTTACCAAGGCTTTTTTGCTGCCCAAACTCTACGAAGCGTTGATTGTGCTCTCCTGCCCATTCTTTATACTAAAGAAAAAGGAGATGAGCAAAATGAAATTTGAACACGTTGATTTACGAACCCTGCCCCGGGGCCAGATGTTTTATTATTTTTCCCGAATGGCACCAACAGGCTATTCCCTGACCGTTTCCATGGATGTGACAAAGCTGCGGCAAACCCTAAAGGGGGCCGGGCTAAAATTCTTTCCCGCCTATCTTTGGCTGGTCACAAAAAATCTGAATCAGCAGATGGAATTTAAGATGGCGATACAGGAGGAAAAATTGGGCTATTTCGACAGCCTGACCCCCTTATATGCCGCCTTTCATCCGGAAGATCACACCTTTTCTATGATGTGGACAGAATTTTCCAATGACTTCAACGTATTTTATCAAAATTATCTGGAGAACCAAGAAAGATACGGCAAAAACAAGGGCGTTTTATGCCGGCCGGAACTGCCGCCCCCCAATGCCTATACGGTTTCCTGCGTCCCCTGGATCAGTTTCGAGCATTTTGCCGTTCATAATTATGAAAAGAAAGATTATTTCTTTCCCTCTGTAGAAGCAGGTGCCTTTCGGGAGGAGGGCGGAAAGGTTTGGATGCCCCTTTCCCTGACCTGCCACCACGCCGCCACCGACGGCTACCATGTCCACCTGTTCCTGCAAGACCTGCAAAAGGATATGGATACCTTCGCACAATATCTATAAACACAAAAAGAGTTTGCACCCATTGGGGCAAACTCTTTCATATTATAGACAAAATGAATTCTCGCCACTGAAGGGTTCGGGAAACAAAGAAGTTTCCCGAATGGAATCCGCAGGAGGAATTCACTTCCGACGAGGAAAACAGCGGGTTTCAAGGCATTTTTGCCGATGGAACCCGTCTGTTTATTCTTCTGTTTTAACTCGTCGAAATCCTGATTTCGACGAAGGGGTCGACTCTGTCGACACCATTAGAATTCAGCGTTCTTTACAGTTCTGGGGTAAGGCAGTACGTCACGGATATTGCCGACACCTGTCAGGTACATAACCGCACGTTCGAAGCCCAGACCGAAGCCTGCGTGTCTGGTGCCGCCGTATTTCCGCAGATCCAGATACCACCAGTAATCTTCTTTTTTCAGACCCAGTTCGTTCATACGAGCTTCCAGAACATCCAGTCTTTCTTCTCTCTGGCTGCCGCCGATGATTTCACCAACACCGGGAACCAGCAGGTCCATCGCTGCTACAGTCTTACCATCGTCGTTCAGACGCATATAGAAAGCTTTGATTTCTGTAGGATAATCTGTAACGAATACGGGTTTCTTGAAGATCTGTTCTGTCAGGTAACGTTCATGCTCTGTCTGCAGGTCGATGCCCCATTCTACGGGATATTCGAACTGATGACCGGATTTTTTCAGCAGTTCTACTGCTTCTGTATATGTCACTCTGCCAAAGTCGTTGTTCAGGATGTTGTTCAGTCTGTCCAGCAGGCTCTTGTCTACAAAGCTGTTGAAGAATTCCATTTCTTCGGGAGCATTGTCCAGAACGTACTGGATGATGTATTTCAGCATTTCTTCGGCAATTTCCATGTTGTCGTTCAGATCAGCGAAGGCCATTTCAGGCTCGATCATCCAAAATTCCGCAGCGTGTCTTGTTGTGTTGGAATTTTCCGCACGGAAGGTGGGGCCAAAGGTATAGATATTGCGGAAAGCCATAGCGAATGTTTCCGCAGAAAGCTGACCGGATACTGTCAGGTTTGTTTCTTTACCGAAGAAGTCCTTGGAATAGTCAACCTTGCCGTCTTCGGTACGGGGCAGGTTTTCCAGATCCAGTGTGGTTACACGGAACATTTCGCCGGCACCTTCACAGTCGGAGCCTGTGATGATGGGTGTATGAGCGTAAACGAAGCCTTTGCCCTGGAAGAATTCATGGATCGCCATAGCGATCAGGCTGCGTACACGGAAAGTTGCGGAGAACAGGTTTGTTCTGGGACGCAGATAAGCGATTTCACGCAGAAATTCTACAGAGTGGCGTTTTTTCTGCAGAGGGTAATCGGGTGTGGATGTGCCTTCCACTGCGATTTCTGTTGCTTTGATCTCGAAGGGCTGTTTTGCTTCGGGTGTTTCCACCAAGAGACCTTTTACGATCAGGGCTGCACCAACGTTCTGTTTGGAGATTTCCTCGTAGTTGGAGAGCTTTTCTGCTTCGAATACGATCTGGATGTTCTTAAAGAAAGAACCATCGTTCAGTTCGATGAAACCGAAGTTTTTAGAAACACGCATGGTGCGGATCCAGCCGCCCAGGGTCACTTCTTTATTGGCATACTCCGCTGTGTTGCGGTAGATAGATTTTACTGTTGTCAAATCCATGTTTTTTCTTCCTTTCCAAGATATTTTTTCACATTATCCCTATTGTAGCCGTTTTGCGGCAAAAAGACAACCTCTTTTCTCAGAGAAACCGCAGAAAATCCCCATATCCTTCCTGTTCCATGTCCTCCTTGGGGATAAAACGAAGGGAAGCACTGTTGATGCAGTAGCGCAGGCCCCCCAACTGGGCAGGGCCATCGTCAAAAACGTGCCCCAAATGGGCATTGCCCACACGACTGCGCACCTCCGTCCGAATCATGCCGAAGGAAAGGTCGTCGTATTCTGTAACGGTATTGGGGTCTAGGGGCTTGGCAAAAGCAGGCCACCCGCAGGCGGAGGGGAATTTATCCTTTGAGGAAAACAACGGCTCTCCGGTGGTGATATCCACATAAATGCCCTCCCGTTTGGTGTTCCAATATTCATTTTCAAAGGGAGGTTCTGTAGCGTTCTGCTGGGTCACGGCATATTGCATGGGAGTCAGGACCTCTTTCAGCTCTGCCGTGGTCTTTTTGGTATATCGTTCGGGGTCTACCACCCGCTGTTTCATCTTAGCGATTTTAGCAAAATTGATGTGGCAGTAGCCGCCGGGGTTTTTATCCAGATAATCCTGATGGTATTCCTCCCCAGGGATGAACTGCAGTAAAGGCAGGTTTTCCACCATGATAGGCGCATCATATTCCTTCTGCAATGCTTTCAGGAAATCGGCGGCGATCTGACGCTGTTCTTCCGTCAAGGAATAGATGCCTGTACGGTACTGGATGCCGAAATCCGCCCCCTGTCTGCCCAAAGAGGTAGGGTCGATGGTATAGGCGTATTCTTTCAATACCTCTTTCAAAGGGATGACATCTGCATCGAAAACCACCTCCACCGTTTCCGCATGACCGCTGTGGTTGCAGACTTCTTCATAGGTGACGGTTTCGGGCAGTTCCGGGTTCCAGCCCTCTTTTTTCCCGAAGGCATAGCCCACACGGGTGGAAAGCACGCCATCGATGGTTTTCATATAATGCTCGGTGCCCCAGAAGCAGCCCCCGGCTAAATATATGGTTTCTTTTTTCAAAGAAATCCCTCCTTTATTGGAACAGTTTCTTATAAACCTTTTGTCACCACATCGTACAGGTCTGTCCTGCGATGCTTCAGCAAAGGCAACTGTTCCCTTACCTTTTCCACTTTTTCAAAATCCAATTCCACTGTCAGGATGCCTTCTTTTTCATCCAGTTGTTCCACCACACTGCCCCAAGGGTCAGTAACAATGGAATGTCCCCAAGCGTGGTAGGAAGAAGCCATATCCCTTGCGGGGGCGCAGCCTGCCATGAATACCTGATTATCTAAGGCCCGCATACGGAAGGAAAGTTCCCAATGGGCGGGGCCTGTAGTCATATTGAAAGCGGCAGGCACAATGATGGCCTGTACCCCTTCCAGTGCCAGCAGACGGGAAAGTTCGGGGAAACGGATATCATAGCAAATAATAAGACCGAATTTCCCCCAGGGGGTATCGAAGGCGGTGACTTCCTTGCCGGCGGTGAAGGTATCCGATTCCATGAAATACTGACCGCCCTCCACGTTGATATCAAACAGATGCACCTTGCGGTGTCTGGCAATACATTCGCCCTTGGGATTATACACAAAGGAAGTATTATAGATTTTTTTGTCCTCCAATTCCGGCACAGAGCCTGCCACTAGATAAATGCCCAGCTCCTTTGCCGTTGCCGCCAGTTCTGTCAGGAACGGAGAATTGGCAGCCATGGCATAGCGGACGAAAGCGCTGTTTTCATAGGGGCAGCAGCACATTTCCGGCAGGACAGCCATATCTGCCCCCTCTGCCTTGGCTTTTTTCAGCATTTCTTTGATCTTCCCGATATTTTCTTCCGGTGTTGCCATGGTTTTCATTTGCAGCAAGGATAGTTTCATGGGGTCCCGCTCCTTTCGGTTCGTTGATTTTTCTGCCCTCATCATAGCATATCTGAGAAAAAAGAAAAAGGGGATTTGCCCTCTGCATAGAATAGAAGGAGCATCTATTTTAAAGGAGTTTTCCTATGTATCCTTATTTTCAACGAAATCCCAAACAAAACCTGCAGACCAGAGAGATGACCTCCGTGGACCCCCTGCAGGATTTTCTGACCCAAAACCCCGATTTCGGCACCCTGCTGTTTCAGGTGACCGGCGGACAGGGGGCATTCCCCATCGGAGGGGCAACGGTAGTCATCACCAAAAACCTGACGGACGGTCATGCCCTTTCTATCACCACGACCACCGATGAAAGCGGCAAAACCCAGGAATTTTCCCTGCCTGCCCCCAGCAGGAATCTTTCCCAGACCCCCGGGGGCAGAGATGTTTTCGCTACCTATGACGCAGTCATTTTCGCCCCAGGGCATGTGACAGTCATCGTCCACGATATTCCCATTTTTGACGGCATCACCACCATCCAGCCCGTGAATCTCGCCCCCGACCTGAACGGGAATATGCTAAAGGAGACAGAAACCATCACAGACACGGAACCCAATTTGTAAGATTCCATTCCATCAACCAGAGAGGAGCATTGCCATGGGTTTACAGCAACTACCGACCATCCCGGAGACCATTACCGTCCATCTGGGGCTTCCCGACCAGCCGGCGGAAAATATCACCGTTCCCTTCCCCGACTATATCAAAAACGTGGCTTCCAGCGAGATTTACCCCACTTGGCCCGAGGCAGCCATTCAGGCAAATATCTACGCCCAAATCTCCTACGCCCTCAATCGGGTGTATAATGAATTTTACCGCAGTCAGGGCTACGATTTCGATATCACCAACACCACCCAATACGACCAGAAATTCATCAAAGGCAGAGATATCTATGAAAATATCAGCCAGATCGTAGATGAGATCTTCAACAACTATGTGGTACAGCAGGGGCGGGTAGACCCCTTTTTCACCGCCTACTGTAACGGCACCACCACCGTCTGCGCCGGGCTTTCCCAATGGGGCACCGTGGCTCTGGCAGAACAGGGGCTGACCCCCTATCAGATTCTGCAGGAATTTTACGGGCCCAATATTGGTATTCTGGAAAACGCCCCCATTTCCGCCAATGTAGCATCCTACCCCGGTGTCCCCCTACGGCTGGGGGACGCAGGAAACGATGTTAAAACCATACAATTACAACTGAACCGCATTGCAGACAATTACCCTGCCATCCCGAAAATCGAAACTCCCAACGGTGTATTCGATATTGCTACGGAAAATGCCGTTCAGGAATTTCAGCGCATCTTCAACCTGACCCCCGACGGCATCGTGGGGAAAGCCACATGGTATCAATTGAAATATATCTATAACGGGGTAAAACGGCTAAATGAACTGACCTCCGAAGGGCTGACCCTGGAAGAAGTGACCCGTCCCTTCCCCGCCGTCCTAAAGGAGGGGGATGAGGGCATTGATGTTCGCTCTTTACAGTATTATCTGGACGTTATTGCCTATTTCACCGACGCAGTCCCCGATATCGCTCAGGATGGCTATTTCGGCCCTGCCACCACCGCCGCCGTAAAAGCTTTTCAGACCTTGGCAGGCCTTCCTGCCGATGGCATTGTCGGGCGGCAGACATGGCAGCGCATCCAGCAAGCCTATCAAATGATCTTGAACACCCTGCCTGCCGGCATCAACGAAAACAACGCAGGCATCTATCCCGGCTATTTCCTCTCCTTGGGGATGGAAAATCAGGATGTGCGGAATCTGCAGACCTATCTCAGGGGCATCGCCGATTATACAGGAGCTATCCCCCCCATTGAAATCACAGGGATATTTGACGAACCCACCCGGGACGTGGTGGCAGCTTTGCAGGCACAGAACGGCTTTCCCGCCAACGGGAACGTAGGCCCTGCCACATGGAACCTCATCCGCAGGCTGTATAACTCCAGATAATCGTAAACCCTTTCTTGACAACGGCAGGCATTTCTTTTATGCTGACGGTAACAAAAAGCAGCAGACCGCAGGCATCCTAGAAGGAATACTTTTGACATACCGCAAAGGAAAGGAAGATACCAATGACAAAGGAATTGCACTTTACCATCCGCCCTTACAAAGGCAGACTATATCGCCGAAGCCCATGACCGCATCTATCGGGAAGAATATGGCTGGGGAGAAGGCTTCAGCAAATATGCCAAGCAGGTGGTCTACGATTTTGCCGCCGCCCCCAAAAGCGACCATGCAGAGATGTGGGTAGCCGATGTAAACGGTCAGCCTGTAGGCTCCATCATGCTGCAGGAAACAGAAGAAACAGGCGTGGGGCAGCTGCGTCTCTTCCTGCTGGAAAAAGCATACCGCCGCTGCGGCATCGGCAAAGCCCTGACAGATACCGCCATGGCAGCCGCTGAAGCATGGGGATTTCACCATCTTTTCCTCTGGACAGCAGAACCTTTGCAGGATGCCAGAAAAAAATATGCCCAGCTGGGATTTGTGATCACCGACAAAGAGCGGATGACAGACTGGACACTGGATGGCAGTGAGGTTTACGAAGAACGCTGGGATATAGATCTATAAAAAAGAAAGAAGCCGCAGACTAATGTAGTGGCGGCTTAAGAAAACATTATTTTATTTTTTTATTGATTTCCTAAGCCGCACTGCGTCATTGGGCGATAAATCGCCCTAGCCGAAGGAGGCAAAGCCTCCTCCATGGGATGTCCCGAAATAAGAAAAATCGAAAGAAACCTTGATTTCAAGCATTTCTTTCGATTTTTTGTTTTCTTATCGGGACTCCTCTAAAAGTCTGCGGCTGTTTTGCTGTTTGGATCATTCACCGTCTTTTGTTTCTTCTTCGTCGTCATCTTCCCAATCTTCGGGGTTGAATTCGCCGAAGGCGGACATCAGGAAACTTTCCATATCGTTCAGTTCTTCCATGCGGTTGTCCATTTCATCCAGAACATCCTCTACCTTATTCAGGTATTTGTTCATTTCAGGGGAGATCTGTTCCACTTCTTCTTCCTCTTCTGCGGGGATCTGTTCCACAGCTTTTTCGGAAACCAGTTCTTCCTCTGCCGCTTCTGCTGCTACGGCTGTTGCTTCATCGGCGTCCATCTCTTCCAGATCCAGATCGTCCCAATCTTCCGCTTCATCGCGGTTCTTTCTTTCTTTCAGCTTTTCACGGTAGGTTGCCATATCTTCCTTCAGTTCGCTGGCTTTTTCCGCCATACGGAAAGCTGCGGAGCGTACGGCAGGCTGCAGATCATCGGCTTTATCCGCCAGTTTTTCTTTCATGCGGAAGGCTGCGGAGCTTACCTTGGGCTGCAGGTCGTCGGCTTTATCTGCCACCTTGTCTGCGGCGTTTTTCACTGTGGGATTTTCCTTTACCTTTTCTGCCACAGCGTTCAGGGCTGCGCCGGCTTTGCCCAGCATACCGCCTACGGTCTTTGCAATGCCGTCTTTTTCCAGGCCCATGCCATTGTGCAGGGTAGTCAGCAGGCGTTCTGCTTCATCTACAGTGATGATGCCTTTTTCCAGCATATTCAGAATGGCCATTCTTTCTTCTTTCATTGTTTTTCCCTCCTTGGGTTCATTTTCGTGATTCTTCTGAAGCACGTATTCATCGGGTCTGTCTTTTTTCTTTCCAAAAGCGTACAGGATGCTTTCCACGATACGGCGGCTGGCCTGACCATCGCCGAAGGGGTTTTTGGCCTGTGCCATTTTTTCGTATTCTTCCTTATCATCCAACAGTTCCTTTGCCATGTGGTAGATCACATCTTCCTCTGTGCCCGCCAGCTTCAATGTGCCTGCTTCCACCCCTTCGGGGCGTTCTGTCACATTTCTGAGCACCAATACGGGCTTGCCCATAGAAGGCACTTCCTCCTGCAGGCCGCCGCTGTCTGTCATGACAAAGAAGGAACGGCACATCAGGTTGTGCATATCCTTCAGATCCAGAGGGTCTGTCAGGTGGATGCGGTCGTTGCCCCCCAGAATTTCATGGACAGGCTCTACCACGGCAGGGTTTTTATGCACCGCATAAACCACTTCCACATCGGGGTATTCTTCCACCAGACGTTTTACCGCGCGGCAGATATTCCGCAGGGGTTCCCCCAGGTTTTCTCTTCTGTGGGCAGTCATGGCGATGACGCGTTTGCCCTTGAAGTCGATTTTATTCAGTTCCTCTACAGTGAAGGTGTAATCCTCTTCGATGGTGTGAGCCAAAGCATCGATGACGGTGTTGCCTGTGATGAAGATGCCCTCCTCACCGATATTTTCCTTCAAAAGATGTTCCTTCGCCAGGGGAGTGGGCGCAAAATGCAGGTCGGTCAATGCCCCTGTCAGTCTGCGGTTCATTTCTTCAGGGAAGGGCTGATATTTGTCGTAGGTACGCAGGCCTGCTTCCACATGGCCCACCTTTACCTGATTATAATAGGCCGCCAAGGCGCCGGCGAAGGTGGTGGAAGTATCCCCATGTACCAGAACAATATCGGGTTTTTCCTTGCCCATGACTTCTTCCAGCCCCGTCAGGGCACGGGTGGTGATGCCTGCCAAAGTCTGTCTTGCCTGCATGATATTCAGGTCATACTGGGGATGCAGGTCGAAGATTTCCAGAACCTGGTCCAGCATTTCCCTGTGCTGTGCCGTAACACAGACGATGCTTTCGATTTCCGGTGTTTTTTCCAGTTCCTTCACCAGGGGAGCCATTTTAATGGCTTCGGGGCGGGTACCGAACACACTCATTACTTTTATTTTATCCATATATTATTTCACCTCATTCGTCATGGTGCCAATGCCTTCGATCCCGCATTTCACCACATCGCCTTTTTTCAGGAATTTGGGGGGCTGGAAGCCCATGCCCACCCCTGCAGGGGTTCCCATGGCGATGATGGTACCTGCCTGCAGGGTCATGCCCTGAGAAAGCTGGCAGATGACTTTTTCAATGCCGTTGATCATCAGTTCTGTATTGCTGTCCTGCCGCAGTTCGCCGTTGACATAGGAACGGATGGGCAGAGCGGGAGGATTTTTAAATTCATCCTTTGTCACGATCCAAGGGCCGATGGGTGTGAAATCATCCAGGCTCTTGCCGAAATACCACTGTTTATGGGCAGTCTGCAGGTTTCTGGCGCTCATGTCGTTCAAAATGGTATAGCCGAATACGTAATCAAAGACCTCTTCGGGCTTTACGTTTTTTGCATCCTTACCAATAATAACCGCCAGTTCTACTTCATAGTCCAGACTGTCTACGATATCCAGATGCCCGTCGATGGGTTCCCCATCCCCCAGGGCACGGTTGACTCTCTTTGCAAAATAGATGGGCACGGGACGTTCCCCGCCGAAGGCTTCATCATGGAAGCGGGCGGCTTCTTCCGCATGGGCATAATAATTGATGCCCAGACAAACAACATCCTGCTTGGGATGAGGGATGGGAGAGAGGATCTGCACTTCCTCCAGAGGGATGCCCTTCATCAGTTCTTTATTTTTATCCAGCTTTTCCAGCTTCTGTTCATCCTGCACCTCTAAAAATGCATTCATATCCATTGCTGTACAGCCCAGATAATTCACAGGCACTACTTCGGAGCCGTCATTTTTCAGAACACCTACGGCTGTTTCGCCGCCATGCTTGTATGTTAAAACTTTCATCTTTCCTCCTAACTCAGCCCTGCACAAATCGGGAGAAAACCCTTGGCAAGCTTGCCCCAGGACTTTCTTTTTTTCCAAATTTGTTTTTGGCGTTTCGCCAAATGGGTCATTTTCCTTTGAAGATCACCCATTCCGGACTGAACTTTTACAGTTTTTTCTTCAGCAGTATATCCGAAAAATATACCATTTTCATCATATCACAAAACCGCTGATTCGCAAAGGAAAAAAGCACTTTTCCCGCCCATGTATACATGATACTGTGCGCCTAATCATTTATGCGAAGGGTCATGCATAAATATTCACATCAAACTGTATATCCATCCATAAATATGCTCAAACAACCCCGAATTTTTTCCATATTTTTCATAAATATACACAAAATCCTGCATTTTTATAATTTTATATTGCAATTCTCAGACTGTCTATGTATAATTCATTTATAAAATTCATTTGAAAAAAACGCCGATGAAAACGGCTTATGTATTTGTTTAAGGAGGAAAATCATCATGGCAAAAGAAAAAATCGTATTGGCATATTCCGGCGGTCTGGATACATCTGCAATCATCCCTTGGCTGAAAGAAAACTATGACTGTGAAGTTATCTGCGTATGCGGCAACGTTGGGCAGGGCAAAGAAACAGAAGGTCTGGAACAGAAAGCCCTGAGCACAGGCGCAAGCAAGCTCTACATTGAAGACCTGACAGAAGAATTCATCACAGATGCCATCTACCCCTGCGTAAAGGCAAACGCTGTTTATGAAGGCAAATACCTGCTGGGTACATCCATGGCACGTCCCATCATCGCAAAAAGACTGGTTGAGATCGCCAAACAGGAAGGCGCAACAGCCATCTGCCACGGCGCAACAGGCAAAGGCAACGACCAGGTTCGTTTTGAACTGACTATCAAAGCACTGGCACCCGAACTGAAGATCATCGCTCCCTGGAGACTGGATACATGGAAAATGCAGAGCCGTGAAGACGAAATTCAGTATCTGGCAGACCACGGCATCCCCTTTGAAGCCAGCCACGACAATTCCTACAGCCGTGACAGAAATATCTGGCACCTGAGCCACGAAGGTCTGGAACTGGAAGACCCTGCAAACGAACCCAATTATGACCATATCCTGCAGCTGGGCGTAACCCCCGAAGCAGCACCCGATACACCCGAATATGTGACACTGGATTTTGAAAAAGGCATCCCCGTTGCTGTCAACGGCGAAAAACTGGGCCCTGTGGAACTGCTGACAAAGCTGAACGAAATCGGCGGCAGAAACGGTATCGGTATCGCTGATATCTGCGAAAACCGTGTGGTTGGCATGAAATCCCGTGGTGTATATGAAACACCCGGCGGTACTATCATGTATTATGCTCACCGTGAACTGGAATACCTGTGCTCCGATAAGAAAACACAGGCCTTCAATGAAGTGGCAAGCAACAAATTCACAGAACTGGTTTACAGCGGCGAATGGTACACACCTCTGCGGGAAGCACTGAGCGCATATTTCGACAAAGTAAACGAAACAGTAACAGGTACAGTCAAACTGAAACTGTATAAAGGCAACATCATCCCCGCAGGCTCCACATCTCCTTACAGCCTGTACAATGAATCCATCGCTTCCTTCACAACAGGCGATCTGTACAACCATAAGGACGCTGACGGTTTCATCAACCTGTTTGGTCTGTCCATGAAGGTTCGTGCAATGATGATGGAAAATCAGGGCAAATAATTGCCCTGTCGAAAAAATCTCAGCTGCTTCGCAGCTTCAAGCTTTTTTCGAGTTGGACAGATGCCAAACAGATGAGTTCCAGCGGTGACAAGCACCTCGAAACTCCCTGTTTTCCTCGAGCGGGCAAAGCCCCCTCTGCGGATTCCATTCAGGAAACCAACTCACCGTCCAAGAAGGGGCGGCAGGCATTGCCTGCTTTGCGAAGCAAAGTGATGACTATTGGTTTCCCCAACCCTTCCGCCGAAAATGGCAAATCCAATAAAAACTATAATTCTAAAGACAAAAAAATACTCCTATCCTACTGTGATGGGAGTATTTCTCATTATAGCCAACCCACGAGCAGAAGTATTTCTGCTCGCAGTACCCGGGTCAAGGGGGCGGTGCCTCCTTGCAGGAGCGCGAGGACAGCGTCCTCGCAGAAAGAAAGGATTGAAAAAACATGGCAAAACTTTGGGGCGGACGCTTCACCCAGTCCACAGATAGCTTCACCGACCACTTCCATTCCTCTATCTCCTTCGACAGCCGTATGTATAAGGAAGATATCACAGGCAGCATGGCCCACGCCGCTATGCTGGGCAGACAGGGCATCATCCCCGCTGCCGATGCGGAACTCATTATCAAAACATTAAAAGAAATTCTGGCAGATATCGAAGCAGGCAAAGTGACCTTCGATGAAAAAGCCGAAGATATCCACATGAACGTGGAAACCATCCTCATCAGCCGCATCGGCGATGTGGGCAAACGCCTGCATACAGGCCGCAGCCGCAACGACCAGGTGGCACTGGATATCCGTATGTATACCAAAAAGGAAATCACAGAAATCAAGGCGCTGGTGAAAAACCTGATGGTGACATTGAATGATTTCGCCGCAGACCATACGGAAACCATCATGCCCGGCTACACCCATCTGCAGCGGGCACAACCTGTCACACTGGCGCACCACCTGCTGGCTTATGTGGAAATGTTCAAACGGGACTATGACCGTCTTTGCGATACCTATAAACGCACCGATGTGATGCCCTTGGGTAGCGGCGCACTGGCCACAACAACCTACCCTCTGGACCGCTATTCCGTAGCGGCAGAACTGGGCTTCGCAGATATCACCATGAACAGCATGGACGGTGTTTCTGACCGCGATTTCTGCATCGAACTAGCCTCTGCCCTTTCTATCCTGATGATGCACCTGAGCCGCTTCTGCGAAGAAATCATCCTTTGGAGCAGCCATGAATTCCATTTCGTGGAACTGAGCGATGCCTATTCCACCGGTTCCAGCATCATGCCCCAGAAAAAGAACCCCGACATGGCAGAGCTGATCCGGGGGAAAACAGGCCGTGTCTATGGTCACCTGATGGGGCTTTTGACCACCATGAAGGGTCTGCCTCTGGCATACAACAAAGACATGCAGGAGGATAAGGAAGGGCTCTTCGATGCCATCGATACCGTAAAAATGTGCCTGCCCGTATTCACAAACATGATTGCCACCATGACCGTGAAAAAAGACGCAATGCTGAACGCTGCCAAGGGCGGCTTCACCAATGCCACCGACGCTGCGGACTGGCTGGTAAAACAGGGTGTGCCCTTCCGGGATGCCCATGCCATCATCGGCAAGCTGGTGCTGTACTGCATCGAGCATCACACCAATCTGGACGACCTGTCTTTGGAGGAATATAAAGCGATCTCCCCTGTATTCGATGAAAGCGTATATGCTGCCATCAATGTAAATGAATGCGCCCAGGCGAGAAAAGTGGTCGGCGGTCCTGCCAAGGAAGTGACCACTGCCGCCATTGCCAACAACAAGGCATTTTTCGAAACATTAAAACCTTGAGGGTTTCACCCTCAAACACCCACCAAGGGACTCAGTCCCTTGGAACCCGATACGCAAAAGCTTCCGCTTTTGCAGAGTATAAAAAAACAAAGGCTTTCCCCAAAAATTCGGGAGAGCCTTTTTATGTTCCCCTCACAAAACGCAGTTTTGTGAAAGTATAGAGTGCAGGGAATTATTCCCTGCCAGGGGTCAAGGGGGCAGAGCCACCTTGCTGTTTTAATTTCTTTAAAATCTCTTCATCCGCCGGACAAAACGCAAACTGGTCGATTTCTTCGGTGGTGATCCACTGGATATCGTTATGCTCCAATTTTTGGGGCACCCCTTCCATAATACGAGCGTGGAACAATGTCAGATGCACCGTCAGATCAGGATACACATGCTCCACCTCCATGAACACATTCCCCACGGCGATGGTCACGCCCAATTCTTCCCGACATTCCCGCACCAGGGCTTCTTCCTTCGTTTCCCCCGGCTCCACCTTGCCGCCCACAAATTCCCACAAAAGCCCCCTGGCCTTATGGGCAGGTCTCTGGCAGGCCATGAATCTATCTCCATCCCAAATGAGAGCTGCTACAACCTCTGTCATACTTTTTCGCCTCCTGTTTCAAAATCGTTCCTCTTTGACCGTTATTATAGACGGATGGACTACGAAAATCAACCGCATCCCCCCCCTGCACAACCGTACCATGCCACTGTCATTTATCGTTCTGAATGCCCCCTTTCCTTCATAGGATGGAAGAAGGAAGGGAGGCGGCTGTGGTGCAAAAAAAGAACAAAGGAGCCCTGAATTTGGTGGGTCTGGTGCTTTTTCTGCTGGCACTGCCCCTTTTTTTCCGCATGGGGGGCGGTCAGTTCGCCATGGCAGAAGTCCTGCCGGGACAAGTCCCTGCGGACAAGTTGTCCCTGGCCTTTTTACAGCAGGAAGAAAAAGAAGTCGTCACTGCCAATGTCCTTGGCAAAGAAGATATCGAGTTTTCCAAATCCTTAGCCATCAGCGCAGGGGGGCGCCCCATGCATGTGACAGCGGAACAATTGGCAAAGATGCAGGATTTTTCTTATCTCAAGAGCAACTACTATATCGTCGATTCCCGCACCACCTTTTTTCCTGAGGATATCGATGTAGAACAGGCATTAGGCCTTGACCTGACCATTGAAAAGACTAAAAAAGAGCCCAAAGTCCTCATTTTCCACACCCATTCCCATGAAGGCTTTTCCGACAGCGATATGTCCAAAGGATTGCAGGAGGGCATCTGGGGCGTAGGCGAGCGGCTGAAAGAGATTTTGGAGGAAGAATACGGCATTGGCGTCATCCACGATAACGGGCAATACGACGTGGTGAATGGCAAGGGGCAGATCACAGGGGCATATGAACGGATGGAGCCGCCCATTCGGGAGATTTTGGCGAAATACCCTTCCATCGAGGTCTGCATCGACCTGCATCGGGACGGTGTGGCGGAAGGAACCCGTTTGGTGACAGAAATCGACGGCAAGCCCTGCGCCCAGGTGATGTTTTTCAATGGGCTCTGTCGCCTGAACAAGGACGGCACCGTACAGCCCATCAGCGGTCTGGAAAATCCCTATCTGCGGGAAAATCTGGCTTTCAGCCTGCAGATGAAAACCACCGCAAACCAGAGATACCCTGATTTTTCGCGAAAAATCTATCTTAGTGCATACCGTTTCAGCCTGCACATGCTGCCCCGCTCCACCCTCATCGAAGTGGGCGCCCAGACCAATACGAAGGAAGAAGCCCTCAATGCCATGGAGCCTTTGGCGGAAGTCCTTGCCAGTGTTCTTTTGGAATAGTTTCACCTGCCTCTGCCATACTAGGAACATGGCAAAAAAATTTATGATTTTTGGTGTGCTGGGCTGGTGTGCGGAGATCCTCTGGACGGGGCTTCACTCCCTTTTGGCAGGGGACGGCGCACTGACGGCAAAAACATATTTATGGATGTTCCCCATTTACGGACTGGCAGCGTTGGCAGAGCCGCTGTTCCTTGCCCTGCGGAAATATTGTCCCCTGTGGCAGAGGGTAGGCATGTATACCTTCTCCATTTTTCTGGTGGAATTTTTGACCGGCTGGCTGCTGCAGGCTGTGACCGGTGCCTGCCCCTGGGATTATGGGGATAGGCTCTTTTCCGTCATGGGGTTCATCCGTTTGGATTATGCGCCCCTTTGGGCAGCATTGGGATATTTTTTCGAAGAGGTGAGCGTGTTTTTGGCAAAGGAAGGAGAGCGGACATAAAGATTTGCAGTTCCTGGCGATTTCGTGTAATATAATATGAAAAATATTATCGGTTGAGAAGCAACCGGCTTTTATGACCGATACCCCATCATTGTTAAGGAGAATCGTTATGGAAAAACTGAAACAGAACATCATCTTATTCGATCTGGACGGCACATTGACCGACTCTGCAGAGGGTGTCATCCGTTCCTGCCAGTATATGCAGGAAAAAATGGGCATGAAGGTCTGGGAAACTGCCGAGCTGAAATTCATCGTCGGTCCTCCCCTGATCAAGACTTTTACAGAGGATTTCGCCATGGACCAGGAAACTGCGGAAAAGGCCATCCTCTGCTTCCGGGAACGCTATGCCACCATCGGCTTGTTTGAAAACAAGGTTTTTCCCGGCGTCAAAGAAATGCTGGAAGCCCTGAAAGCCAAAGGAAAGCGTATGGCCGTTGCCACTTCCAAAAAAGAAGAGCTGGCTTTCCGTATTCTGGAGCATTTTGGCATTGCCAAATATTTTGAAGTCATCGGCGGGGATAAAAGAGAGGTCGGCCGGGATAACAAAGCCAAAGTCATCGACTATGTGCTGGAGACCATGGGGGCCGCAAAGGATGACGTTATCATGGTAGGGGACAGAAAATTTGATATCGAGGGGGCCCATGCCATCGGCATTCCCTGTATCGCTGTGGAATTTGGCTACGGCGACAGAGCGGAATTCGAAACATACGGCGCAGACTTCATCGCAGCCACTGCTCAGGATGTGGCAAATCTGTTCTAAGAAGGTGAAGAAAAATTGAAAAAAATGAATATCCTTGTCACCTGCGACAGCGGCTACGCTAAACAGGCTGCACTGATGCTCTATTCTCTGCAGAAAAACCATCCCGAAACATTTCTGGATATTTTCGCAGTGGGCGCTTTGCAGGAAGGGGATATGGCCCTGATGGGAAAGGCTTTGGATGGGAAACAAAGCCGCCTGACCCACAGGGCCTTCGACGGGGAAATTTTGAAAGATGCACCTACCACAGACCGTTACCCCGTGGAGATGTATTACCGCATCTTTGCGGCGCAATATCTGCCGAAGGAGATGGAACGGGTGCTGTACTTAGACCCCGACCTGGTGGTCACGGGAGATTTGACTGGGCTGTACGAAATGGAGATGGGCGATGCCTTTTTCGCCGCAGCCAGCCATGTGAAGGAAGAAACATTTTTGGAAAAGCTGAACCAGAAACGATTGGATATGGATGGCATCTATATCAATTCCGGCGTGATGCTGCTGAATCTGGAAGCATTGCGGAGGGAGCAGGATGTACAAGCAGTAACGGATTACATTGCGGAGCATGAAAAGCTGCTGATCCTACCGGATCAGGATGTCATCAGCGGACTGTATCCTGATAAGATCTGCCCCATCGATGCCTATGTCTATAACATGACCGAGCGGATGTTCGCGCTGGCTCTGCTGAAAGGCATGGAGACAGACTGGGTCTGCCGCAATACCGCCATCATCCATTACTGCGGGCGGAATAAGCCCTGGAAACCCCTGTATAAAGGGAAGCTGGATGTGTTCTATCTGCTGAATCGGATAGAATGGGAAAAAGCAATCAAATAACAAAAACACCCGCCGTTGACAGATGCAATGACGGGTGTTACTCTTTGGATAAGAAGGATTGCCGCTTTTGGAAGGGCGGTCAGTCCGATCAAGTTGGTTGAAGACCGTCTAACTTCGCAGGTTAGGCGGTCTTTGTTTTATTTTTCATCTTTCAAATATTTTTGGCAAATTTCCGCTAATTCTATCATTTGCTGATAAAGCATAGCCAGTTCACTTTGCTCCAAAATTGCACAAGGCTTTCGAACATCTGAAATCCCAATCAAGTAATCTGATGATACATCCAAAATCCTGCAAATAGTAATCAAATCTGCTAAAGAAGGTTCAGTTCTTCCGCTTTCATAATTGGCAACGGCCATATATCCATGTTCCAACTTTTTGCTCAACTCCGCCTGTGTCAGTTTCTTTTCCTTGCGAAGCTCTTTCAATCTCTGTGCAAAAAGCAATTTTATCCCTCCCAAACTGACATTTAGTGAATGTCGTTTCTATTTTTATCATACCATATAATGAGCAAAATGACAATTTGTGAATGTCAAATTGTGAGGCGATTTTTATGTATAAAAACAAAAGTACAGATGGAAAAAACAATCTTTGCGGCGCAAAAGTCAGCGAATATCGCATGAAACTGCCTGCAAAAACTTCTCAACGAAAATTGGCAGACCTTTTGCAGATGGAGGGCATCGATATCGATAAAAACGCCATCCAACGCATTGAAAGCGGCAAACGTTTCGTAACGGATATCGAATTGAAGGCATTGGTAAAGGTGCTTGGCGTTCGATATGAAGATTTACTGGGAGATTAAAAAAGAGTCCAAAAGGACTCTTTTTCTTTATCAAATAAACAATTCGTTTTCTTTTCTGCCTTCCAAAGCCTTTTTCAGCATGGCCTTTGCCCCTGCCAGCAGCACAGGGTTCACGCCCCTTGCCTTTTTGGGACAGACCGCAACACAGGCCATACAGGTGATACATTTCTCCCCGTCCGTTTCTTTGGGGTTATCCCGGGGAATGGCACCCACGGGGCATTTCGCCACACAGGTACCGCAGCCGCCGCAATTTTTATTGACCTTGGGGGTCATGGGCAGTGCGCCGTATTTTTTATAGGGTCTGTTGCCGGGGAAGGTAATGGTTCCGCCCTGTTCTGCCTTTTCTTTCAGCTTGGCAGACCAGCCTTTCAGCTGTTCCCCATCGGCGGCATCGGGGCGTCCTGCCGCAAATTCCCGCATAATGGAATGTTCCGCTACCACTGCCGCTCCCGCCACAGGCAGGAAGCCGCAGGCTTTCAGGGTATCCTCCAGCTCCACCAAGGTATCCTCATAGGCACGGTTGCCGTAAACCGCCACAAGAATGGCTTTTGCGCCGCCGCCCTGCATCCGGCTCAGCCGTTCCGTGGCAATGGCAGGCACACGACCGCCAAAGGAAGGCACTGCCACCAGGCAGATATCCTCCCCTGTAAAGGTATATTGGGAGAAATCATCCTCTCTGCTGCAAAGGTCGATTTCCGTTTTTTCGTTCCATGCCGCAGAAAGCAGGTCTGCGGACTTTTTCGTTCCCCCTGTGGGGCTGAATGTGATTTCGTAAAACATACCGATTCCCCCTTAGAACAGCAGATCCAGTTCCGTTTTTGCCTTTTCAATATCCTGCAGAATGGTTTTCTGCTTTTCGTCAAAGAGCAGTTCCTGGTTGTAGCGATAATACTTTTCAGAGCCGTTTTCGCTGATGAATTTTACACTGTAGAAATTGGTGGTCAGTTCTGTGATAAAGATGACCATTTCCTGGCCTGCGCCAAAGGTCTCTTCCAGGAAAGCGAAAGCGTTATCCAACGCCAGAGAGGCGGCATCGATGGTCTCTTCCCTTTTTTCCGCTTCTGCTGCGAACAGCTCCTTCACAAGGGCGAAGGCATCCTCTTTTTCCCGACAGCCAGCCTTCTTCCCTTCCGCCAGGAAGAACTGCAGCCGTTCCAGTTCCCGCATACGGGCACGCTCCGCTGTTTTTTCCAGCAAGCCTGCCTTCCGTTCCCTTGTAAAAGCTGTTTCTCTTTCCTCTATCAGCCCTGTAAAGAGGTTTTCCCAAGGGGTTTCCTTGCAGTAAGGGCTTGCAAAGCGTTCCTTCAGCTCCAATAAAGCACCGTGAAGCCCTGTTACCATCAGGTCTGCTTCATAAGCCTGCTGGAACCCTTCCGACAGCTTGCTCAGCAGCAGCCCCATAACACTGAGGCGTTCATCGAAGGGGGCTTCCTGCAGCTTCGCCACAGCCTGCTTCGTATATTCGCCCCGCAGGATATCGTCCACACGGTAATCGGAGCGATATTTGCGGTAGAGGTCAAGGTAGTTGGCGAAATCTTTGGCGATTTTCCGATGCTGCAAGTACTGATACACCAGCCCTTCATCCACAGGCAGGTTCATATCCTCATAAACCTTCAGAATGGTGGACAGGTCTTCCCAGCCACGGGCGGTGACAAAGCGTTTGCCATCCACGGTGGTCTCCATGGCATAAAAATGGTTTTTGCGGATTTCCAGATAGGAAATGATGGCGCCATGGATACCCTGTTTATAGGCATATTCCTTCCAAACGTTGAAGTCGGGCTCTACGTCGATCTTTTTCACACGGTCAAGGGTAACCACATCGAATTCCCGTACGCTTTTGTTATATTCGGGAGGGTTGCCCGCTGCGGCGATGAGCCAGCCATCGGGTACCTTATGGGCGCCGAAGGTCTTGCACTGCAAAAATTGCAGCATAGCAGGAGCCAGTGTTTCGGAGGCACAGTTGATTTCGTCGATGAACAAAATGCCCTCTTTCAGCCCCGTTTCTTCCATTTTATCGTAGACAGAAGCGATGATCTCGCTCATGGTGTATTCTGTTACGGCGTATTCCCTGCCGCCATAATTTTTATGGCTGATGAAGGGCAGGCCAATGGCGGACTGTCTGGTGTGGTGGGTGATGCTATAAGAAACCAGTGCAACGCCGCATTCCCGTGCCACCTGCTCCATCACGGCGGTCTTACCGATGCCCGGTGCGCCCATCAGCAGGATGGGACGCTGGCGTACGGCAGGAATGCGGTATTCGCCGAATTCGTCCTTTGCCAGATACGCCTGGATGGAGTTTTTTATCTCATTTTTCGCTCTCTTAATATCCATAATTACACTCCTTTTTTCTTGAGGGTTTCCTATTCAAGCAGGATTTGCTTCGCAAACCTTACTCCTTCGGAGTAACCGCCGCATCTGTTCGGCGGTGCGTACCTCAAACTCCCCCACAAGGGGATCCTGTCAAGCATCTTCCCTACGGGAAGACGGCTGCGCCGCCGCCTTCATCTTGGCGGTGCTCATACCCTCGACCCGATTTGAAAATCAAATTTCATAGAAATTTGATTTTCGCATAAAGTTTAGGTCAAGCCTTTTCAAAGGCTTGCAGGGTGTGGGACAGCGTCCCACGAAAGGTCGTCTTTGCCAAGTATCAGTTTCATCGCCCATGGCGGCACATTCACGTCCGTGTAGTCCTCGTGATAGAACACAAAAGCCGCATCATAGGTCGGTCTGCGACGGGGGAATGTCCCATAACCATCGGTAAAATAGATGAGCCCCTTCAAGTTTTGGAAGGCTTTTTCCTCAATCAGCCTGTCCACATATTGGAACACCGGTCGGAAGTCCGTCCCGCCGCTGCCCCGCAGCTCAAAGTCCTCCATAAATGCCGCCAATTCCTCGGCAGAGGTGATTTTTTTATCCAGCTGTACCGCCGCATCGCATTGTATGATATGGATATTCACCTTATGGAAGAAGCTTTCGCTGCTGGAAAGGATGGCATAGGTCTCCTCCAAAAATCGTTTCACCGTCTCCCCTTCGCAGGATTCGGAAGTATCGATGGCGATGACCAATTCCTCTACCTTCTTCACTTCTTTATATTCTAACGCTTCGATGAGGGGCAGATTGCCGTAGAGGTTCAGCCCATAGGTATAGAAAATGAAGTCGAAGGCATCATCATCCACCCGCATATCCTCTTTCAGCGTCACAAATTTCTGCAAGAACTGCCGATAATCGTAGCGTTCTCTGTTTTCCACTTTCAAATATTGCAGCAGCTCCCCGGCTTCCTCCCCCATATCCTTGGAGAAGGTCTCCAGGTTGGTCTCTGTCTTTTCGCCGATCTCCGTCCATCTTTCCTCTAACTGCTGCTGTTTTTCGTTCTGTTCTTCTTCCTGCTGCTGGTCGTTATTCTGGTCGTCGTTTTGGTTATCCTGATTCTGGTCGTCGTCTTTTTTATGCTCCCAGAAAACATGGTCGTCCACCCAATATTCCAGCTGCAATTTGCCAAATTCCTGTATAGAGAGATTTTTCTCTTGCAAAACACGATAGATGCCCTCGGCGGAAAGGACCTTCAATTCCCGTCGGAGCATATCGTAGGTTTCATTTCGTTTGTCGGAAACCACCAGCTGCACCGCCTTGCTGGGCAGGGAATCCACGATGGATTCCACGGCGATATCGCAGGCCAGGTGCCAGAGTTCCTCGTCCCGATCGTTCAGGTGGAAGGGATGGCGGAACAAACAATGGAGCACCATATGCAGATAGGCACGGTTGACCAATACACGGTCGCAAAGATATCTCTGTACCAGATAGCGGGGGTTAAACAGGATCTTTTCGCCGTCGGTGCCCACGTACAGGGAAGAAAGGTTCATTTCGTAGCGCAGACCGCTCAGCGCCAGATCCAGAAAACGCATGGAAAGGTAAAGTTCGTTTCTGGATGCGCTCAGGATATTTGTTCCGATCTGTATCAATTTTTGATGTGTCTCGTTCATGCCATCTCACCTCCTCAAGACCTTGGGGGCTTCACCCCCAACTCCCCCACGAGGGGGTCACCCCCTCGACCCGTTACTGCAGAACCATGTACATGTGACGTGCCGCCGAACAGATGCGGCGGTTGCCCGAAGGGCAAGGTTTGCGAAGCAAATCCCACTTGAACAATCTGCAAATGGGGGGAAAGGGGATTTGTGCACCGCCAAGATGAAGGCGGCGGCGCAGCCGTCTTCCCGAAGGGAAGATGCTTGACCAATTCCCCTGTCAGGGTGTGGGACGGAGTCCCACGAAAAACCCTCAAAGCTCGAATGTTTTCTTTTTCTTTGTTGCACCGAAATGCTTGTGCTGGTAGTCCATCAGAAAACTGAGGACCGCCGTTTTTCCCTTGCTTTGGGCAATTTCGATAAGGGCAGGCAGATTTTCCGCCGTCAGCAGCCCCCAATCGGCAAAAAGCCTGATTTTCTCATCCTGGTTTCGGTTCATAAAATATTCCGCCGCCCAAAGGAAATGGTCGCGGATATACTCCAGATATACCTGCCGATGCTTCTCCTGCAAACGATAGGGATACTCCAGCCGCGCCATAGCCAGAAGCAGCACCGTATCCGCCGCATCCTCCCTGCGGGTCAGGTAAAAGATTTCATCATATCTGCGGAAATCGATTTCGTAGTTACCGATGCACTGGCGGAAGATATGCCCTGTGCCATAGTTCACCTGATGGAACTGTCTCGCCGGCGTATCCTCAATGTATTCATACTGGAAATCGGGAATGATCAGTCGGCTTGTCACAGTTTCCCCATTTTCCTGAGGAAAATCGATGGTCAGGTGCAGCTCATGGTTCAGCCCGGAGGTCAGGTCGGAAATATGTCGGCATCGCCCGAAGGAAAGATAGGTCAGGCTGTCGCAGTTCAAAAACAGCCCCATATTCAAATCCGTCGCCGCCAGAGGAATATTGATCTCCTCCATTTTGCGGCAGTTATAGAAAGCATATTTCCCGATCTGCTGCACCCCTTCCGGTAGGTGCAGGCGTTTCAGCTTGCCGCAGCCATAAAAGGCATAGTCCCCGATGGAACGCAGCCCCGCAGGCAGGGTCAACTGTTCCAGAGAGCCACAGCCATCGAACATCCTTTGGGAGATTTCCGTCAGTTTTGCCGGCAGATGAATCCGTTCCAAAGCAGAACAGCCGGAAAAAGCATATGCACCGATGGTCTCGATGGAATCGGGCAGGAAAACCCGCCGCAAAGCCTGTCCCACCGCCGTGGGTTCCCCTGCTTTTTCCACAAAAGCCAACTCCGCTGCCAGTTCCTCTTCCGGCTCTGCCACCGGGGCTTCTTCCTTTACGGCAAAAGCCCTTTCCCCAATGGCAACGACAGGCACGCCGCCGATGGTTTCGGGAATACGTACTTCCGCCGCCCTTCCCTGCACCTTGGTGATGACTGCGCCCTTTTCTTCCAATTGATATTCGATCTGTATGGACAATTTCATTTTGATGCTCCTCTTTTCCGCTCACACTAATTTTAATTATATTCGCCCCGGCATAGGCTGTCAAAATGTTTGTTAAAAAAACAGTGCTCCGGATTTTTCCAAAGCACCATTGCATCCCATACCGCTCTATTGTCTGTCACACATGCCAAAGAATCTATAAAAATCTTCCAAAAAAAGTTATGTATACCTCTTTGTTATTTTGTAAGTTCCGCCATTTTATGGTATAATGATTTATTATACTATTTTCATATACCATATAAATGATTTTAAATGTGAGTTGATAAAAATGAACCGAACGAAAGATGCCATCATAGACGCTTTTCTGCAATTATTAGAAGAAAAGCCATATAATAAAATCACTGTGAACGACATTGTAGAGGTCTGCCAGATCAATCGGAATACCTTTTATTACCATTTCCATGACATTCCCGCCCTTCTGGAGGAGATCGTAAAAAGGGATACCGACCACATCATACAAACCCACCAAAATTTTGGCTCCCCTCTGGACTGCTTTGCCCCCCTTGTGCAGCTCTGCGTCCGCCGCCAAAAAGCCATCCTTCACATCTACCATTCTGTCCATTGTGAAGTTTTTTTGAAGGAATTGGATCGGCTCTGCCTCTATGCCATCACCCAATATATCGATACTACCACAGGGGAGCTGTCGCTGCTTCCCAAAGACAAGGAGCTTCTCATCCGATTTTATAAATGTGCCCTGGTGGGCATATTGCTGGACTGGCTGAACGAAGGCATGCACTACGATCTGCTTTCCTCTTTTTCCCGTATCTGCGATCTGTTCAACGGTTCCAATCAGCAGGCCTTTCTGAAGGCCGCAGTTCCCAAGAAATAAGCATATCCCCTTTTCCAAAAAAGCCGCCTGCCGATGTACCGTCATTATCAACAACAGCACATCGGCAGGAAGGAGTTATCATCATTCTGTTTTTTTCTCTTGGCTTGCTTTCCATAGCTCATCGGCAACAGGCTTCCACTGTTCCGCATATTTATCACATTTTGCACACAGATGATCCGCAGATTCCGGAGACTGCAGGTCTGTGGAATGGGCATCTGTCCCGGCAACCATTTTTCTTAATTTTTCAGGATTTTCCAGCATAGGACATGGACGAAGCATATTCTCATTGAAAGGCTGCCCATCATGGTATGCCATCATCATGGGAGACTGCAAGGCTTCCAATAAGGTTTTTTCCCGGATATTGGAATCCGAATAGTGGATGAATACACAGGGGTCGATATCCCCGTTAGCATTGATATGCAGATAGCGCCGTCCTCCGGCAATACAGCCGCCCACATACTCGGCGTCATTCTGGAAATCCATTGCAAACAATGGTTTCGTGGCACGATACCGACGAATGCGGTGATAGGTTTCCACACGCTGTTCCGGTGTGGGCATCAGTTCGGGAGAAGCATCATTCCCAACGGGCATATAGTGGAAATACCAAATGAAATATGCGCCCATTTCGATCAGGCTGTCAAAAAATTCTTCCGAGGTGATGGATGCGAAGTTTGCGCTGGTATAACAGGAAGAGATCCCATAGAGCAGTTTCTTTTTTTTCAGCAGTTCCATGGCCTGTGTAGCCTTTTTGAATACGCCGTTCCCACGCCGCAGGTCGGTAGCTTCTTCAAAGCCTTCCAGAGAAATGGCAGGCACAAAATTGCCCACCCGCAGCATTTCATCGGCAAAGGCTTCATCGATCAATGTACCGTTGGTGAAGGATAAAAAGATACAATCATTATGCTTTTCACAGATACGGATCAGGTCTTGCTTGCGGACCAGGGGTTCCCCGCCGGTGTAGATATACATATACACGCCCAGTTCCTTCCCCTGCTGTATGATCTGATCGATCTCATCGTATGTAAGGTTCAGCTTATTCCCGTATTCCGCAGCCCAGCAGCCGGTGCAGTGCAGGTTGCAGGCACTGGTAGGGTCCAAAAGGATGGCCCAGGGAATATTGCATCCATATTTTTCACGACATTCATCCTGTCTCTTCCAACCGTCCAGAGAAGCATTGATAAAGAAATTTACCGCTATGGTCTCCATGACCTTCGGATCGATATCATTGATAATATGTCGAATATATCCATAATATGGATGTTTCGGATCTGTAATGGCTTCCCGTACGGCTTTCCGCTGGGAAACAAATTCATTTCCCGCAAATTTATCTGCCCAGTCCATCAGCTTGATCAGATTTTTTTCAGGGTCTTTATACAAATACTTAAATGCCTGTTCCAGGCCAAATTTTTTCATCGTTGCTGATACATTCATGATACAGCCTCCTTTGTCGTTTGCTCCGTTTCTACCTTCCTTATTTTATTGCGCAGCTGCTTTTTTCAGAATGGGCAAACGCATAGCTGATATCCAAAATTCAGACATTTTCCATCTATTTGTCTAAAAAAAGCCCTCTAAAAATAGAGGGCTTTCGGTTTACTTATGTATCGTTTGACTGAGAATTATTCACCCAGTGCTTCTTTCAGAACTGCACCCATTCTCTGGATACCTTCAACGATTCTTTCTTCTGTAGCGTTGGAGTAGTTCAGACGGAAGTGGTTTTCTTTGCCGCCGTTAGGGAAGAAGCTGCCGCCGGGAACGAATGCAACGTTCTGTGCCAGACATTTAGGAGCGATGTCTTTTGCGTTTACGCCTTCAGGCAGAACAACCCATGTGAACAGACCACCTTCGGGATGTGTCCATTTGCAGCTCTTAGGGAAGCATTCTTCCATTGTTTTCAGCATCAGGTCTCTTCTCTTATGGTATACTTCTCTGATCTTATCAACGTGTTCGTCCAGATCATACATATCCAGGAATTTGTTTGCAACCAGCTGGTCCAAAGAAGAACACTGCAGGTCAGCACCCTGTTTTACGAAGTTGTATTTTGCCAGAACCTTTTCGTTTGCGCAAACCCAGCCGATACGCAGACCGGGTGCCAGAATCTTGGACATTGTGCCCAGGAAGATTACCAGATCCTTTGTATCCATGGATTTCAGGGAAGGCAGATATTCGCCTTCGAAACGCAGTTCGCCGTAAGGGTTATCTTCGATAACGGGGATTTCGTATTTGTTGACCAGTTCCATGAATTTTACACGTCTTTCCATGGACCATGTTTTACCGGAGGGGTTCTGGAAGTCGGGGATAACATAGATCATTTTTACGTTATCTGTTGTAGCCAGAATTTTTTCCAGTTCTTCAGGGATCATACCGAAATCGTCTGTAGGAACTTCTTTGAATGTAGGTTCGCAAGCCTTGAATGCGTTAACAGCACCCAGGTAGGAAGGGCTTTCCATCAGAACAACATCGCCGGGGTTCAGGAATACACGGGCGGAGAAATCCAGACCCTGCTGGGAACCGCTTGTCAACAGAACGTGATCGATGTCTGTTTTGATCTGCAGTTTGTCTTCCATTCTTTTCACGATCTTTTCACGCAGAGGCACCAGACCTTCTGTAGGGCAGTACTGCAGAGCGTTTTTGCCGGCTTCATCCATAACCTTAACACAAGCTTCTTTAACGCCTTCAACGGGGAACAGTTCGGGAGCGGGCATACCGCCAGCGAAAGAGATAACTTCAGGTTTTGCTGTCAGAGCCATCAGTTCTCTGATTTCGGAACCTTTCAGCAGGTTCATTCTGCTAGAAAATTTATAATTTTCCATTTCATCTTCCTCCTTAAAAATATAGATATATGTAATGCATTAGTGTCAGACAACAAGGGAATATTTTGAATCCTATCGGACAAAATATCAAAAATGATCCCTTATACTGTTATTTAAACACAAAAAATAAACAAAGTCAATTCCTTTTAACAAATGCACAAAAACAAAAACAACCAAAATCGCAAATTAATTTATATCATTTTTTCACCAAATCGATAGAAACTTTAGAAATATCAAAAAAATACCTCCTAACAGCCTGTATAATGTATTTTTTTAAGTACAATTTACCCAAAAACCATCGGAGAAAAAAATCTTTTTTGTACTTCATTTAAACATTTTTTTAACAAACTCCTCGAAAATAGAGGTTGCATCTGCCCTTTTCAGACATCCTGTCCTTCTCTTTTTATTCCTTTCAAATATCTTTACTTTTTCATCATCTTTTCATAACATTTTGACGGAGTTTATGCTATAATCATAGAAACTGGGTTTTTGTGCCCGTATCGAACATTTTATAGGATTGTATTTTATATATAATAAAGAATGATATGATATAGAACAATTCCGATAACAGACAGGGTGTGAACTATGGAAGTTTTCAAAAGCATTTTCGACAGCCTGGGGATCACGGAATTCGCAAGGCCTTCCCTTGGTATTACCGATATTCTGGATATCCTCTTGGTTGCGTATATCATTTATAAAATCATATTCTGGATCAAGGAGACCCGGGCATGGGTGCTGTTCAAGGGTATCCTGGTGATCTTTGCTCTGGCGGCGGTGGCCACCCTGCTGAAGCTGAACACCATTCTCTGGATCCTTTCCAACACCATTTCCGTGGGCATCATTGCCGTCATCGTTGTGTTCCAGCCGGAGCTGCGAAAGGCTCTGGAACAGCTGGGTAAAGGGAAGTTCTTCTTCTATTTTACCCGGGGCACCGATGAAACCGATGATAAAGCCACCCAGCGTACCGTTGACGAGATCGTCAAGGCCGCAGATAAAATGGGCTCTGTAAAAACAGGTGCCCTCATCCTGATCGAGCAGGAAGTCCCTCTGGGAGACTTGGAACGCACCGGTATCCCTATCGATGCCATCGTCTCCAGCCAGCTGCTCATCAATATTTTCGAACATAATACACCGCTGCATGATGGTGCTGTGATCGTGCGCCGCAACCGCGTGGCCGCTGCCACCTGTTTCCTTCCCCTGACCGACAGCAATGAGATCAGCATGGAACTGGGTACCCGTCACAGAGCCGCCATCGGTGCCAGCGAGGTTTCCGATGCCTATGTCATCGTCGTTTCCGAAGAAACCGGGGCCATCTCCCTGGCAAGGGGCGGCGTGCTGTACCGCAATCTGACGCCGGAACAGCTGCGCAACATGATCTCCCAATCCCGAAAAGACGGCGGCAAAAAGACACTGGCTACGATTTGGAAAGGACGGCAGGATAAAGAATGAAAAGATTTCAGGAATTACTGATGAAAGATATCGGCTGGAAGCTTCTTTCCGTTGCCATTGCCGCCATCATGTGGTTCATGGTCATCAATATCACCCAGCCGGTAGATACCCGCAGCTACAGCAGGCCCCTGATGCTGGAAAACCTGGAGACACTGACCTCCCGGGGGCTGACCATCGGCAATGCGGAAGAATTGAAAAGCTCGAAGATCACAGTGAAGGTCAAAGCCCAGAGAACTGCTCTGGACAGATTGACCCAAAACCCCGACTGGATCACAGCTTCTGTGGATCTTTCCGAGCTGGCTTATGCAGTCAACGGGGATACGGTGGCACTGCCTGTCAATGTTTCCGTGATACAGGGCGGCACCACTTACGCCATCAGCAGCAAATCCCCTGCAGTGGTAGAAGCAAGGGTTGAGACCCTGGCTACCAAGGAAATGTCTGTGGAAGTGGAGATCAATGGGGAATTGGAAAACGGCATCTATCTTTCCCAGCCTACCCTCAGCAATGAGACCGTCATCGTTTCCGGCCCTGCTTCTCTGGTGAACCGTGTCGCCATCGTCAAGGCAGAGGTCAATGGGGAAGACCTGCAAGCCAGCTCCGAAGTGCGGGCAAAGCTCAGCTGTTATGACTCCAAGGGCACTCTGGTGAAGGGGGTTTCCACAAACGTACCGGAAATCACCGTTACCTACGCCCTCCATGATGTCAAACAGGTACCCATCCAGATAGATATCACCGGCACCCCTTCCAACGGCTATCAGGTGGGCGAAATCATCTGTACCCCGAAATATGCAGAGGTGACGGGCTCTGCCAAGGATCTGGAAAAACTGCTTTATCTGCAGTTGGGCAGCATTGATGTTTCCGGGCGGACCTCTTCCGCAACCAGAGTCCTTTCTTTGGCGGATTATCTGCCGGAAGGCATCTTCCTGAAGGAAGGCAGCGCCAACAGCGTGCAGATCGTTGTTACCATCGAAGCTCAGCATGGCAAACAATTCACACTGGATGCATCCAACCTCACCCTCATTGGGGAAGAGGATGGAAAGACATATACCCTCGGCACAGCCCATGTCACCGTTTCCGGTGACAACAGCGCACTGAATACCCTTCGCCCCAGCGATCTGCAGGGCACAGTTCATGTGGGCGGGCTGACCGAAGGCACCCACCGGGCGTTGATCCATCTGGATCTGCCCAACGGACTTAGCGCAAGTCCTGTTTATATCGATGTGACAGTCACCGGCGAAGCAGACCAGCCGGAGAATGAATGATTTTGGAGGAACACAAAATGGCAAGATTATTTGGTACAGACGGTGTAAGAGGCGTTGCCAATACAGAACTGACAGGCGATCTGGCCTTTCGTTTGGGCAGAGCCGGTGCATACGTGCTGACAAAAGAAACAAAACACGCCCCCCGTATTTTGGTAGCAATGGATACCCGCATCAGCGGTGATATGCTGGAAAGCGCATTGGTGGCAGGCATCTGCTCCGTAGGCGCCCACGCAGTGGTAGCCGGCGTGATCCCTACCCCCGCGGTGGCATATCTGGTAAGAAAATACAGACTGGATGCAGGGGTAATGATCTCCGCATCCCATAACCCCGTAGAATACAATGGCATCAAATTCTTCAACAATCAGGGCTATAAGCTCAGCGATGAACTGGAAGATGAAATCGAAAGCATCATCCTGAGCCATCCTGAAATCCTGCCCAGCCCCACCGGCATGAGCCTTGGTACAAAGGGCTATGCAGAAGAAGCACTGGACGACTATATCGCTTTCCTGACAAAAACGACAACAGAAAAATTCAGCGGCATCAAGGTGGCTCTGGACTGTGCCAACGGCGCATCCTATAAAGCAGCCCCCATCGCCATGCTGGATCTGGGCGCAAGCCTCTGCATCATCCACAATGAACCCGACGGCACAAACATCAACGATAAATGTGGCTCTACCCACATGGAAGATCTGAAGGCCATGGTAGTGGAAAACGGTGCAGATATCGGCTTTGCCTTCGACGGGGATGCGGACCGCTGCCTGGCGGTAGATGAAAAGGGCGAACTGATCGACGGCGATAAGATCCTTGCCATCTGCGGTCTGGATATGAAGCAGAGAGGCGAACTGGCGAAAGATACCATCGTTGGCACCGTCATGTCCAATCTGGGTCTGACCATGATGGGCAGAGAAAACGGCATCAATATCCTGCAGACTTCCGTCGGCGACAGATACGTGCTGGAACGTATGCTGGCAGATGGCTACAATATCGGCGGCGAACAGAGCGGTCACGTGATCTTCCTGGACCACAACACCACCGGCGATGGCATTCTGACAGCCATCCAGCTCCTTTCCGTGCTGAAACGCAGCGGCAAAAAAGCATCTGAACTGGCTTCTATCATGCAGACCATGCCTCAGGTGCTGGTCAATGCCCGGGTCAACAACGCAAAGAAAAACAGCTATCTGGAAGATGCAGTGGTGAAAAAAGCCATCGAAGAACTGGAAGCAGCCTTCTCTCAGGATGGCCGTGTGCTGATCCGCACCTCCGGCACAGAACCTCTGGTGCGTGTTATGATCGAAGGTACAGATATCGAAAAGATGGATAAGGAAGCCAGAAAGCTGGCAGCCCTCATCGAAGAAAGATTGCAGTAAAAAATTAAAATGTTAAGCGGAGACTTGCGCAAGCGGTCTGCCGCTTTCCTATGTCTCCGTAGCTCAGCAGGATAGAGCAACCGCCTCCTAAGGTTACGTTTGGGCGGCCACCGGAGAAAAATTGAATATGGGATTGCAGTTCGACTTTCGTCGGGCTATAATCATAGATGACCATACGTCGCTA
>CAMEBC010000018.1:0-25462 GCA_945912105.1 [Eubacterium] saphenum
AGCGTTTTATGCCACCAGCAAAGCTGGTGGTTATTTCATGCTTAAGCGCACAACAAAAACCTCAAGTCATCGACTTGAGGTTTTATTTTTTGTTTATTCTTTTTCAGCCACCAGTTGATAGATACTGCCCGCTTTGGCAGCGATCCCTTCCGGAAGGATCGTCCCTGTCATAATAATATCCATAAATTCAGGCCGTTTCTCAATGATCTCTTCCAATTCCGATTCCTGCAGATATCCTTTTTCCACACATTCCAAAATGCCATCCAGCAGAAGCATTTCGCATTCGCCTGTATCCGCGATTTTCTTGGCGAAATTGAAGGCATTGTGAATCTCACCGAAAATCTCCTTATGCAGTGCTTCATCAAACTCTGCCTCCTGCACCTCCGAACAATCCCGGTCTTTTTCAAAACGGAAAATACGGAAATCCGGCTCCAGCTTTTTCAGCAGCGCGATTTCCTTACTGTTATGATAATCTAAAAATTGGATCATTACGACCCGCAGGTCTTCGCCAATGGCACGCATCCCGCGCCCCACCGCTACAGCAGTTTTGCCCTTGCCTGCGCCGTAATAAACTGAAATCTGACCTTGTCTCACGTTTCTTTCACTCCTGTTTCTATCTCAGGCTTCTTCCGCTTCTGTCATCTGCCCTTCTGCCTCGTGCTCCACCCGATCCGGAAGTTCGATCTTGGAAACAGAAACTTCATAGGCGACCCGCTCTTCTATCTCTTCGCCGATGCGCTTCTGATAGGTTCTGCTCTGTACCCGGCCCCAGACACGGATATTGGAACCAACTTGGAGATTTGCCATGTATCTGGCGTTTCTTCCCCATGCGATACAGGGAATATAGTCAGATTTATTGTAGGCACGATTCACCGCCACCAAAATATCGGAGATCTCTCTGCCAAAAGGCGTTTTCCGATAGATAGGAGGCTTACAAATGAAACCATTGAGAAATATCTGATTTTCGTTCTTTCCTTCTTCTTCCTCCATCAGCCTGATTTCTCTTGCGAAAATCGTCAGTACCAGACGATTCTTCTTACTATTGTAATTGTTATAACTTCTCAGCTGTCCGATGATATCCACTTTTGCCCCCACCTGCAGCAAATCCATATCAATCAGCCGCTCAGAAACAGTAACCGGCAGGATATCTGCCTTATCACTGAGGCGTTCAGAAGAAATCTGAAACGTATAGAAACCTTCGCCATATACCTCATGACTAAAGACACAGCCTTCTACGATCTTACCGGCAATAAGAACAGTATTGTTTTCCGGCAATCCATCTATTTGCATCTCTTTCTCCCCTTTGCTTCGCCAAAGACAACTTTGGCAATGATCCTTCAGTAATTCAGTTTATGCAAAAAAACAGCCTTTCAGAATCAAACTTGTCAGGTTTCTGTTTTTTGCGCCTCCCTCAGCCCGCTTCTTACTGTTCTGTCTGATTTTTTCCATTTCTGAAAATAAACCCGATCTTTACACAGTCGATGGCAACCACCATCGTGTAGTCTTTCGTTCTATAGATCATAGGTGCGCCGCCCTTTTTCACAACGACAGCGTCAACCTTTTTGCCTTCTTTTGTCCAGTAGCAGAGGAAGGTAAAATCTTCGTCCTCTCTGAGTGCCCATTCGAAATCAAGCAGAGGTTTCACGAAGAAATCCCCATCGCAGCCGAAATAACTGTTGATCCGTTTTCTCGCCTGCTCAAAGTCCATTACTGGTCCTTTTTCTTTTGCCATAACTTCCTCCAAAATAACATAGTACTTGCTATTACTATGGTACTGATTTTTATGTCAATTGTCAATAAGAACATACCCACTCAAATTTTGCACGCTGTCTTTTCTTCACGAAAAAAAACGTCGTATTTGTTGAAAAACAGAGTTCTCTTCGGAAATACAACGTTTTTTATCATTTATTTTCTTTTCAGGATTTCCTTCAGATATTTCCCTGTATAGGATGCAGGCACCTGGCAAATCTCTTCCGGCGTTCCCGCTGCCACAAGCGTGCCGCCGCCATCGCCCCCCTCGGGGCCCAGATCGATGATATAGTCTGCCGTTTTGATAACATCCAGATTATGCTCGATGACGACCACAGTATTGCCGCCCTCTGCCAATCTCTGCAGGATATGCACCAGCTTATGCACATCTGCCGTATGCAGGCCCGTGGTGGGCTCATCCAGGATATACATGGTGCGGCCTGTGCTCTTGCGGCTCAACTCTGTTGCCAGCTTCACCCGCTGGGCTTCTCCACCGGAAAGAGTCGTAGAAGACTGGCCCAGCTGCACATAGGAAAGCCCCACATCATACAATGTCTGGAGTTTGGATTTGATCCTTGGAATATTTTCAAAGAACACCAAAGCCTCTTCCACTGTCATTTCCAGCACATCGGAAATGGTCTTGCCTTTATATTTTACCTCCAGTGTTTCCCGATTGTACCGCTTGCCGTTGCAGACCTCGCAGGGCACATAAATATCAGGCAGGAAGTGCATTTCGATCTTTACGATACCATCACCGGCGCAGGCTTCGCATCTGCCGCCCTTCACATTGAAGCTAAATCTGCCCTTCTGATAACCTCTGACCTTTGCTTCTGTGGTCTGGGCAAATACATCACGTATCATGTCGAACAAGCCCGTATAGGTGGCAGGATTGCTTCTGGGGGTACGTCCGATGGGGGACTGGTCGATATTGATGACCTTGTCCAGCTTTTCCAGCCCAAGCATATCCTCATGCTTGCCGGGTCTTGTTTTCGCTCTGTTCAGGTCTCTTGCCAATCTCTTATACAAAATTTCATTGATGAGGGAGCTTTTCCCGGAACCGCTGACCCCTGTCACGCAGGTAAACAGCCCTAAGGGGATCTCCACATCAATATGTTTCAGATTGTTTTCCGCCGCACCCTTAATAACCAGTTTGTTTTCCGGCACAAAAGGTCTGCGCTCCTTGGGCACTTCAATCTTCTTTCGTCCGCTCAGGTAAGCCCCCGTTACAGAACGTTCGCAGGCTTTGATCTCTTCCACACTGCCCGCACAGACTACCTCGCCGCCGTCCCGTCCGGCGCCGGGGCCAATATCCACCACATAATCCGCCGCCAGCATGGTATCCTCATCATGCTCTACCACGATCAGGGAATTGCCAATATCCCGCAGATGCTTCAATGTGGCCAGCAGCTTATCATTATCCCGCTGATGCAAGCCGATACTGGGTTCATCCAAAATATATACAACCCCTACCAAGCCGCTGCCAATCTGGGTCGCCAAACGGATACGCTGGGCTTCCCCACCGGACAATGTGCCTGCTGTTCTGGAAAGGGTCAGATATTCCAAGCCAACATCGATCAGGAAACCAATGCGGGCGTGGATTTCTTTCAAAATACGCTCACCGATCATATTTTCCCGCTCTGTCAGCTGCAGGTTCTGGAAGAATTCCTGCATTTTGCCGATGGAAAGTTCCGTCACTTCGGAAATATTTTTGCCGCCGACAGTGATCGCCAGTACCTCCGGGCGCAGCCGTTTGCCGTGGCAGTCAGGGCACTGGATGTTGGTCATATATTCCTCGTATTCCCCTCGCATGGTTTCAGAGGTTTCGCTATAGCGTCGCTGCAGATTGTGGATGATGCCCTCGAAGGGATATTCATAGGAACCTGTGCCTCGATAATTGCTGTAGGTCACCTGCAGCTTTTCGCCGCCTGTGCCATAAAAAATAATATCCTTAATTTTTTGAGGTAAATCCCGAAAAGGCGTTTCCAAAGAAAAATCATATTTTTCCGCCAGTGCATCGAACAGCACCCGGCTCATACTCCCTTTTGTAGTGATGGAATTATAGCCCGGCGCAGAGACTGCCCCTTCCAAAATGCTCAGGGTATCATTGGGCACGATAAGCTTTTCGTCAAACTTCATCTGCATCCCCAAGCCTGTACAGGTGGGGCAGGCACCACTGGGATTGTTGAAGGAGAACATTCTTGGCTCAATCTCCATCAGGTCTACGCCGCAGTCGGGGCAAGAAAAGCTCTGACTGAACATCAGCTCATCTTCCCCCTGATTTACGTCTACGATCAGCAGACCGCCGCTGAGGGCAGAAGCCGTTTCGATGGATTCCGTCAGACGCATCTGCATGCCTTCCTTTACCATCAGTCTATCTACTACGATTTCAATATTATGCTTTTTGTTTTTTTCCAATTCGATTTTTTCAGACAGCTCATACATCAAGCCATCCACCCGCACCCGGACGTAGCCGCTCTTTTTGGCATCCTCCAAAAGCTTTACATGCTCGCCTTTGCGCCCCCTTACCACAGGTGCCAAAAGCTGTAATTTCGTCCGTTCCGGCAGTTCCATGATACGGTCAACGATCTGGTCGATGGTCTGTTTCTTGATCTCCTTGCCGCATTTAGGGCAATGGGGAATGCCGATTCTGGCATACAGCAGACGCAGGTAGTCGTAAATCTCCGTTACCGTACCCACAGTGGAACGGGGGTTATGGCTGGTGGTTTTCTGGTCGATGGAAATGGCGGGAGAAAGCCCTTCGATCAGGTCTACATCCGGCTTTTCCATCTGCCCCAAAAACTGTCTGGCATAGGAAGAGAGGGATTCCACATATCTCCTCTGCCCCTCCGCATATATGGTATCAAAGGCAAGGGAGCTTTTGCCGCTGCCGCTAACCCCCGTGAAAACCACCAGCTGGTCTCTTGGGATGGTCAGGTCCACATTCTGCAAATTGTGCTCTCTGGCCCCTTTGATTACAATTTTATCCTTCATATTTCCTCCTTAAAACCTTGAGGGCGTTGCCCTCAAACTCCCAGCAGGGGATGATCCCCTGCACCTAATTTGTCATTGCACATCTTGTGCAATGACGGAGTAAAAGTTTTTGCCTTGCTTTTTTCAAAAAGCAAGCAGGGTTTGGGACAGCGTCCCAATATCTTAAATCATTTTCTTCAATTCCAATATCTTATCCCGCAGCTCTGCCGCCCGCTCGAATTGCAGTTCCATGGCAGCCTGCTTCATTTCTTTATCCAGCTTTTTGATGAGCTTGTTCAATTCTTCCACGCTCATGGATTCTGGGTCTTTTTCCAGGCCAAATTTCTGTTTTTCCGTTGCCGCCTTTGTGATCTGGATGACATCATGCACCTTTTTCTTAATGGTCTGAGGAATGATGCCATGGGCTTCATTATAAGCCTCCTGAATGGAACGACGACGGTTGGTTTCGGTAATAGCCTTATCCATGCTTTCTGTCATGACGTCGGCGTACATGATGACACGACCATTGGCATTTCTCGCCGCACGACCGATCGTCTGAATGAGAGAGGTTTCCGAACGAAGGAAACCTTCCTTATCCGCATCCAAAATGGCAACCAGACTGACTTCGGGGATATCCAGACCTTCTCGCAGCAGGTTGATGCCCACCAGAACGTCAAATACGTCCATACGCAAATCGCGGATGATCTCCAGTCGTTCCAGGGTATCGATATCAGAGTGCAGATAGC
Organism: [Eubacterium] saphenum; assembly: GCA_945912105.1. GTDB lineage: Bacteria > Bacillota > Clostridia > Lachnospirales > Anaerotignaceae > Anaerotignum_A. Next base: position 5,466 of record CAMEBC010000018.1, read on the forward strand.
GCACCCGCACCCCTGCTTCCCGCAGATAATCCGTCAGGCGTTCTGCCATTTTCTTCGTCAGTGTGGTTACAAGGACTTTATCCCCCGCCTCTGTGGTCTTTCGCACCTCAGAAAGTAAATCGTCAATCTGCCCGTGGATAGGACGCACGGAAATTTCAGGGTCCAGCAGCCCAGTAGGTCGGATGATCTGTTCCGCTGTCTGCTCAGAATGTTCCTTTTCATACACAGATGGTGTAGCGGAAACGAACAAAAGCTGATGAATCTTGCTTTCAAATTCACTGAATTTCAGCGGTCTGTTATCCAAAGCAGATGGCAGACGGAAACCATACTCCACCAAGGTGGTCTTTCTGGAACGGTCACCCTCGTACATCCCGCGGATCTGCGGAATGGAAACATGGGATTCATCAGCAATGATCAGAAAATCATCGGGGAAGAAGTCGATGAGGGTAAAGGGTGTGCTGCCCGCTTCCCGCAAAGACAGATGACGGGAATAGTTTTCAATCCCTGTACAGAAGCCCATTTCCTTCAGCATTTCCAAGTCATAATTGGTGCGCTGCTCCAACCGCTGGGCTTCCAAAAGCTTGTCCTCCCGCTTCAGTTCCGCCAATCGCACTTCCAGTTCATCCTCGATACGCTGAATGGCAATTTTCATTTTATCGGGAGCTGTTACATAATGAGACGCCGGGAAAATAGAGATATGATTTCTTGTCCCCATAATTTCTCCGGTCAATACATCGATTTCCGTAATTCTGTCGATCTCATCCCCGAAAAACTCCACACGGATTGCATGCTCCGAAGAGCCGATGGGAAAAACCTCCACCACGTCGCCCCGCACACGGAAGGTACCACGTTCGAAGTTCATATCGTTTCTATCATACTGCATTTCCACAAGGGCACGCAGCACTTCATCTCTGTCCTTTTCCATGCCTGGGCGCAGGGAAAGCATCATTCCATAGTATTCCTCGGGGTCGCCCAAACCATAGATACAGGAAACGCTGGCAACAACGATAACATCCTCCCGTTCCACCAATGCTGCCGTCGCAGAATGGCGCAGCTTATCGATCTCATCATTGACCGAGGAATCCTTCTCGATATAGGTGTCCGTACTGGGCACATATGCCTCGGGCTGATAATAATCATAATAAGATACAAAGTATTCTACCGCATTGTGGGGGAAAAATTCTTTCAATTCATTATATAACTGTGCCGCCAAGGTCTTGTTATGAGCAATGACCAGGGTCGGCTTCTGTATTTTTTCAATGATGTTTGCCATGGTAAAGGTCTTACCCGAACCAGTTACCCCCAGAAGGGTTTGATATTTCTTTCCATTCATAAAGCCCTGCGCCAGCTTTTCCACTGCTTCGGGCTGATCCCCTGTGGGCTGATAGGGGCTGACCACCTGAAATCTTGGCATATGCTCACCTCCAAAAATAAGAACTGTTGTTCCCTTATTGTAGCACAATAAAAAATCTTTGTCAGCAAGATTTTTATAAAAACCACAGTTTCTTTCTGGGAAAAAGAAAACCTCAAACTCTTTTGAGTTTGAGGTCAAAATTTCTTTTACAACACCCTCGAGCATACCCCGCCTTAGGAACGGTTCATATGCTCCAATGCGTTATTCGCGGCGCTCTGTTCCGCTTCTTTTTTGCTTCTGCCGCTGCCCTCGCCCAGCACACGGCCGTCATGGGTCACTTCTGCCACAAATACTTTATTATGGTCTGGGCCCTGTTCATCTACAATCGCATACTGCAGAGGCACCTTGCTGATCTTCTGGATGACTTCCTGCAGATGGGTTTTACAGTCCAGATTGCGGAAGTTGCTCTTTGTTTTTTCGATGCAGTCCACCATGAAGCCCATGATATACTTTGTCACCGCTTCCATGCCGCCATCAATACAAATGGCACCAATGATGGCTTCAAAAGCATCTGCCAAAATAGAATCCCGGTTTCTGCCGCCGGTGCTCTCTTCACCCTTGCCCAAAAGCAGACAGCGACCGATACCCAGCTTTCTGGAAAGCTCCGCAAGGGAGCCTTCGCATACCACTGCCGCCCGCAACTTTGTCAATTCGCCTTCGGGCATCTTGGGGAAATGGCGGTACATATATTCACTGACCACCATATCCAGCACAGCATCCCCCAAAAATTCCAGTCGTTCATTGTTCTCATGACTGCCTTTTTTAATCTCATTGGCATAGGAACTATGGGTCAACGCCAGAACCAGTAAGCTTTTATCCGAAAAAGTATATTCGATTTTTCGTTCAAATTCTTCCAAATTCAGATGGTTCATAATTATTCTTCTTCCTTGGCAGCAACCAGTTCTGCAATATAATCCAATACATCGCCTACCAGTTTGATGTTTTCTGCTCTATCGTTATCGAATTCGATTTCGAATTTTTCTTCCAGCGCTACGATGATCTGGAACAGTTCCAGAGAGTCAGCATTCAAATCTGCAAATGCTGTTTCTGCAGACAGGCTTTCTGCAGGCACACCGATCTGTTCAGCAATCACATTCAGTACTAAAGATTCATCCATATTCATTACCTCCAATAAATCGTCGTTTTTTCTTTTCATACTATACTCTATTTCCTCGCTTTTGTCAGCAAAAATCAAGGAAAATTCAGAAAAAATTTACAGAATATTCATCAGATCTTATCCTTGATTTTGCCGATGATATCCGCTTCTGTAAACAGCACGCACTGGCGTACCGCATTCTTGAATGCCTTAGCATTGGAACTGCCGTGGGCTTTCACCACCAGAGATTTCAGACCGATGAAAGGCGCGCCGCCAATTTCATCAGAATCCATGAATTTTTTCATATTCTTGAAAGGAGTTTTCAGGATCATGGCACCGACCTTGTAGAAGCCCTTCATGATTTCCCCCTTCAGGATATCAAAAATGGTTTTTGCCAGACCTTCGGACAGCTTCAGAATCGTATTGCCAACGAAACCATCGCAAACCACAACATCTGCATCGCCATAGGGGATATTTCTGGGCTCGATATTACCTGTAAAGTTGATGGTTTCCACCTGTTCCAGCAGTTCATAGGTTTCTTTTGTCAGAGCATTGCCTTTTTCCTTCTCCGCACCGATATTTACCAGGGCAACCTTGGGATTTTTGATGCCAAAAACATTTTCCACATAAACGGAACCCATCTTCGCAAACTGTTCCAGGTATTTCGGCTTACAGTCCACATTGGCACCGCTGTCCAGCAGGAATGTAAATCCATTCTTTGTAGGCAGGCATGTCCCCAATGCAGGGCGTTCTATGCCGGGCAGGCGCCCTACGATCAGCAGTGCGCCTGTCAACAGGGCACCTGTGCTGCCGGCAGAAACGATGCCGTCTGCTTCCCCGTTTTTCACCAGATTCAAAGCGACTACTAAAGAAGAGTCTTTCTTGCGGCGAATCGCCATGGTAGGCACTTCATCTGTGCTGATGACCTCGGAAGCATGTACGACTTCAATGCGTTCCTTATCATATTCATATTTCGCCAGTTCTGCTTTCACCACATCTTCCTGACCTACCAGTTTGATGTTTACATTCAGTTCTTTGACAGCTTCTACTGCCCCCTTGACTGTTTCTACAGGGGCATTATCGCCGCCCATAGCATCCAGTGCTACTGTAATTCTTTTATCCATATTTCTTCCACCCTTCTGTGGTATTTTTCAATGCGTTATATTTTAGTATACCGAATTTTTGAAAAAATTACAATGCTGTTTCCGATACAAAAATGGCTGAAGTGTCACTCATGTCAGCTAATTTCTTATAAAAAGATTTCCTGATATACAACAAAAGGGCGAATTTCTTCCGAAATTCGCCCAAATCAAAATCGATTATAAATTAGTCAACTTTGATGATTGTTTTTTTGTTGTAAGCACCACAAGCTTTGCAAACCTGGTGAGGAACCATCAGTTCGCCGCATTTGCTGCATTTTACCAGGCTGGGTGTTGCGATTTTCCAGCTCTGTGCTTTTCTCTTGTCTCTTTTGGATTTAGACACTCTACCTTTGGGTACAGCCATTTCTACACCTCCTCGTCATCATTGAAAAGAGCCCTCAAACTTTCGAACCTAGGATCTCTCTCCGTACGGTCGCATCCGCAATCGCCATCGTTCAGATCCTTGCCGCAGACAGGACAGAGCCCCTTGCAGTCCTCCCTACAAAGTACTTTCATAGGAAGTTCTCCAATGATACCTCTTTTCACAAAATCCGCAAGATCGATCTGATCTCCCGTAAAAGTTTCTGTCTCTTCGTCTTCTCTGCCTGTATGAGCAAAACGTTCCTTAATTTCGAAGCAAAGCTCTTTTCTGACAGGGGTCAGGCAACAGCTGCATTCCATCAGCACTGCCGTTTCACCCTTTGCATCCAGAACGAAAACATCGTCTTCATTCTTAAGAGTTCCCTCAATTTTTACAGGCTCTACAAATTCCACAACATCAGGATAATCTTTTGCATCATCGATCTGTTCTACCAGTTCCACAGGCAGGGTCGCCCCTTTCCGGTTGAACAAATATCCCATTTCAATAATCACATAAATCACCCCTAAACAGTCGTACTAAAATATTATACAGAAGTTACTCTTATTTGTCAAGCAGTTCCTTTGTATCTCTTGCAATAACCAGTTCTTCGTTTGTAGGGATAACGAATACTCTTACTCTGGAGTCGGGAGCGGAGATTTCCATTGCTTTGCCTCTCAGAGAGTTGTTGTAAGAGTCGATATGAACGCCCAGGTAGCCCAGGTAGTCACAGATTGCTCTTCTTGTTGTAGCGGAGTTTTCGCCCAGACCAGCTGTGAATACGATTGCATCAACGCCGTTCATAGCAGATGCATAAGCACCGATTCTCTTTGCTACTTTGTAAGCAAATACGTCCAGAGCTGTTTCTGCTCTGTCATTGCCATGTTCTGCTGCTTCTTCGATATCACGGAAGTCGGAGGACACACCAGAGATACCCAGTACGCCAGATTTCTTATTCAGGATGTTATCCATTTCATCTACGGACAGGTTTTCTTTCTTCATAATGTAAGTTACAGCAGCAACGTCAACGTCACCAGCTCTGGTACCCATTACCAGACCTTCCAGAGGTGTGAAGCCCATTGTTGTATCGATGGATTTACCATTTCTTACAGCACAAACGGAACCGCCGTTGCCCAGGTGGCAAGTGATTGTTTTTGTCTGGTCGTAAGGTCTGTCCATCATTTTTGCAGCTTCTTCGGATACGAATCTGTGAGATGTGCCGTGGAAGCCGTATCTTCTTACTTTGTATTTTTCATAGTATTCATAAGGCAGAGCGTACATATATGCTCTTTCGGGCATTGTCTGATGGAAAGCTGTATCGAATACTGCTACCTGAGGTACGCCGGGCATGATTTCTTCACAAGCATGGATACCGATCAGGTTTGCGGGGTTGTGCAGAGGTGCCAGATCGCAGCATTTTTCGATTGCTTCGATTACTTCGGGTGTGATTACTACGGAGTTTGCGAAGTATTCACCACCATGTACTACACGGTGACCAACTGCGTTGATTTCTTTCATGCTCTTTACTACGCCGTATTCGGGGTTTGTCAGTGCATCCAGAACCATTTTAACGGATACGCTGTGGTTTTCCTGGTAGTCATCGAAGATAACTGCATCTTTGCCAGCGGGCTGGTGTTTCAGTCTGGAACCTTCGATACCGATTCTTTCGCACAGACCTTTTGCCAGTACGCCTTCTGTTTCCATGTCGATCAGCTGATACTTCAGGGAGGAGCTGCCGCAGTTCAGTACAAGAATTTTCATTTTTTTCTCTCCTTTAAATTATGTCTTAATATTTTAAACCCGTGAGACGCCGCCTCACACTCCGCAAGGGGAATGATTCCCCTTGACCCCCATTTGCAGCAAAATGTATATTTTGCTGCGGTATCGGGTGCAGGGGCTGAGCTCCTGCTGGGGGCATTGGGGGTAAAACCCCCAAGGTTTTTGTCTTTCTTATTTGCCCATTACCTGAGCCTGTACGCTTGTCAGAGCAACTACTGCAACGATATCGTTTGCGGAGCAGCCTCTGGACAGGTCGTTAACGGGTTTCGCAATACCCTGCAGGATAGGACCGAAGGCTTCTGCGCCGCCGAATCTCTGTACCAGTTTGTAACCGATGTTACCTGCATCGATGTCGGGGAATACCAGAACGTTTGCTTTACCAGCTACTGTGGAGTTGGGAGCTTTCAGTTCGCCAACTTCTTTTACGATAGCAGCATCCAGCTGGATTTCGCCATCCAGTTTCAGTTCGGGATATTTTTCTTTTGCAATCTTAACAGCGTCAACAACTTTTGTTACATCAGCATGTTTTGCAGAACCCATTGTGGAGTGGCTCAGCATAGCAACTCTTGCTTCTTTGCCGATGAAGGCATTGTAGGATTTTGCGGAGTCGCCAGCGATGCAAGCCAGTTCTGCGGGGTTGGGGTTCTGGTTCAGAGCACAGTCAGCGAACAGCAGGATGCCGTCATCGCCATACTGAGGTGTTTTTGTAACCATGATGAAGAAAGAGGATACCAGTTCTGTGCCAGGAGCTGTTTTCAGGATCTGCAGAGCAGGTCTCAGTGTATCAGCTGTGGAGTGGATCGCACCGGATACCATACCGTCAGCAACACCCATTTTAACCAGCATAACTGCTACGAACAGAGAATCATCCATCAGGATCTTTCTTGCTTCTTCCAGTGTCATGCCTTTGCTCTTTCTAGCTTCTGCCAGACCAGCAACCATTTCATCCATTCTTTCGTAGTTTTCAGGATCTACGAAGATCGCTTTGGAAACATCGAAGGAGCCAGCTGCTTCGATGATCTTTTCTTTGTTACCGATCAGAACGATGTCTGCCAGTTCGTCTCTCAGACATTCAGCTGCTGCTTCCAAGTTTCTTTTTTCATAGGATTCGGGCAGAACGATTACTTTCTTGTCTGCCTTTGCTTTTGCTTTCATTGTGCTTAAAAAGTCCACAGGTATTACCTCCTATTTTATAAAATACTTTACCGTTTACGTTACCTTCTATATTGCATCCGTTAAAAAACGGATAAGCATATCTATTTTATTATAAACAAAACACGCTCTGTATACAAGAGCATCCCGCAAAAAACCTCAATTTTTTTTGCATAATCGACTTCCCTTCCTAGAGAATCTTCTTCTTTCCTATCAGGGCATTTCATCCACTACAGGGAATTCCATAAAGAAGGTGGTGCCCATATATTCACGGCTTTCGATACGGATGCTGCCCCCAAGGGAAGCCACTGCTGCATGCACTACATCCAACCCAACGCCCCTGCCGGAAAACAGGGTAGCACTGCTCTTTGTAGTAAAGCCAGGACGCAGCAGGAACGCATAGATTTCGCTGTCCTCATATTCTTCCTCAGGCTTTTTCAGCAGGCCTTTTTCTTTTGCCTTTTCCAAAATCTGATTCCGATTCAGCCCACGTCCATCATCACGGAAGGCAACAAAGACCCGCTGCCCCGCCTTCTGGATCTCCACAGAGATTTCCCCCACAGGGGTTTTCCCCATGCACTCCCGATCCGCTACAGATTCCAAGCCATGGTCCATGCTGTTTTTCATCATCTGCAAAACTGCCATGGAAATCTTATCATAAATATCTCTGGGCACTTCTGTGTCCGCACCGGATACTTTTACCATAAATTCCTTCTGCAGTTCTCTGCCCATGACTGTCGCCAGTCGTTCCATCTGGGGGATCAGCCCTTCAAAATTGGTATAAGGGATCCGCTGCTTACCCTTTCTGGTATAGGCGATCTGATAACTGGGGCCCTCCGGCTCATTTTCACTGTCCACATGGGACAGGAAATTCTTGATGCGACGCACAACCGCCCAGCCAAAATCTGTCACTTCATCATCTGTTTCCAACCGGCGCAGTTCCCGCTTCAAAAAGCCGGAAACCATACGCAAAAGCTGCAGGATCGTCTGCAGATCCTTCTTGGCCGGTGCTGCTTCCTCTCGCAGATAGGAAAACAGATCCTCCGCCGCATGGGCCGTTTCGGAAATGGCAGGATACCCCATCATAGATGCAGAGCCTTTGATGCTGTGCATCGTACGGAACAGGCTGTTTACCTCTTCCAAGGTCACCTCAACTTCCTCTAAATTTGCTTTGGATTCAATAAATCCATCAATCTTATCAACATTTTTCCAGGTTTCTTCCAAAAAAAGCTCCTGCAGATAATCTGGATTTTCTACAAACCTTTCCACTTCATCATCCTCTTACTGCTTTTATGTCAAAAAAATTCATTTTCTTTTTGCTCAATCATACTCCGTTTATGGAAAGAAAAAGAGATCATTTCTTATCACTCCCTTTTCTGCCCATGTTAACACAAGTATAGACCTAAATTCAGAAAATTTCCAGACGATTTTCTCAAAAAATCGCAAAAAATGTGGTATACTTTTACTTGATTCGGAAACGTCTTTTTATGGAATATTTTTGTCCGCAAAAAGGCGAAAATCTGGGAAAATTATCCAGAAAAATATGAAGACGATCCTGCTTTCAAATAGTTTATTTTGCAAAAGCGCTTTTCAAAGAAAGGATGAGAACCCATGAAGGCCCTTGGTATCATTACAGAATATAATCCCTTCCATAAAGGGCATGCATATATGATCGAAGAAGCCAAGCGCAAAGCCGGCGCAGACCGTGTGGTTGTGGTGATGAGCGGCAGTTTTGTCCAGAGGGGCGAACCTGCTATCTTCGATAAATGGACAAGGGCAGAAGCTGCCCTGAAAAACGGCGTAGACATGGTGCTGGAGCTGCCTGTCCTTTTTGCTGCATCCAAGGCGGAAACTTTCGCCCGTGCCGCCGTCCGCATTTTGGAGGAAAGCGGCATTGTGGATGTCCTCTGCTTCGGTTCGGAAAGCGGCGATCTGCACTCCCTGCAGGAGGCAGCCAAGCTGATGACCAACGAAACCGAAGAATTCCAGCGTCTGCTGAAGGAGCAGCTGGATGAAGGGCTTTCCTATCCCGCTGCCCGGGCAAAGGCACTGGAGACCGTTTCCCAAATCAACAGCGAAATTTTATCCCGCCCCAATCATATCTTGGGTCTGGAATATCTGAAAGCTCTGGACTATTATTCCTGTTCCATGGAGCCTATGACCATCAAACGGGAAGGCGATTACAACAGTCCCTCCCTCACCGATGGCTACGCTTCCGCCGCTGCCATCCGCAAAGCCCTTGCCGAAGACCGCAGCACAGAAGCCATGACACAGCTGCCGGAAAATACCCACGATCTTTATAATAAAGCATTGTCCCTGGGGACTGCCCCTGTTTTCTGGGAAGAACTGGCCCCTGCCCTCCATTACAAACTGCGTACCTCCTCCGCAGAGGAACTGCGGGAGATCGCCGAAGTGACAGAAGGTCTGGAAAATCGTATCCTTCATTCCATCGATACCTGCTACGAAATGCGGGATATCATAGATTTTATCAAGACCAAGCGCTATACCCGCACAAAGATCCAGCGCATCCTGCTCCATATCCTGCTGGATATCAAAGAAAAGGAAGTCTCTTATTTCCTGAACCTGCCTAAAATGCCCTATATTCGCGTATTGGGCTTCCAGAAGGAACGTTCCGATATTCTGGCAGACCTGACGGAAAACGCAAAATGCCCTGTGCTGACCAATCTGAAAAAAGCCCCTGAGCTTCTTAATGAGGACGGTCTGGCTCTGCTGGCGTTGGAAAAAACAGCTACCGACCTGCACGCATTGGCATATCCCAATCCCATCTATCGTGCCCCCAATCAGGATTTCACCAAGCCTTTGGTTATCCTGTAATACAAGCATGAATATTTGAAAACAGGCATAGACTCATACCAAACGACTTTTTCGAGGTTTCCCATGAAAAAAAGCTCTTTGGTCCTTGGGTTTTGTGCCTGTTTTTTGATTTACGCCCTGCTGCGCTTTCCTGAAGCCATGCTTGCTGCATCTGCTGAAAGCGTTCAGCTTTGGTTGACAAAGGTATTTCCTTCCCTTTTTCCCTTTATCGCTGCCTGCGGGCTGCTTTTGCGGATTGGGGCTGCGGAACAGATGGGTGCTGCCTTGCGTCCATTGATGCAGCCCCTATTTGGGCTGCCCGGCATTGCCGCCTTTCCCTTTTTTCTGGGGATCCTCTCCGGTTACCCTATGGGAGCAAAGATCACTGGGATGCTCTATGAAAAAAAACTGCTCACATTAGAAGAAGCCCAGCATATTCTTGCTTTTTCCAATAACCCCGGTCCTCTGTTCCTCATCGGTACCATCGGCGTAGCCTTTTTCGGTGTGCCTGTTTTTGGCTATGCACTGCTGCTCTGCTCTTTTCTTGGAGCGATCACCACGGGCATCCTCTGGCGGCTTCGCAGGAAAAATTCCTCTCCTATGCCCCATACCTATCCTGCTTCCGTTTCAGTTTCTTCCATCACGGAAGCCCTTTCTGCTTCCGTTTCCGATGCGGTAAATACCGTTCTCCTCATCGGCGGATATCTTATCCTCTTTGGGGCATTATCCGAAGCCATGGAACAGACGAACTTTTTCTCTCTGCTTTCCCGCCTGCTGTTTTTCCTGCCCCTTTCCCCAGAGACCCTGCGGGGCTTTTGCAGCGGCATTTTGGAAATGACCAATGGGGCATATCTTTTAAGTCTTTCCCCTGACGGGATTCGCCTGCGGCTGGCTCTGGTTTCCTTCCTCGTTTCTTTCGGCGGGCTTTCCATTTTGGGACAGACCCTGGGCGTCCTTGCGAATATCCCTATATCAAAAAAAGACTACCTCAAAGGGAAATTGAGCAACGCCCTTTTCAGCAGTCTTTTGTTTTATTTTCTTTATCCGTTTTTCCAACAGCACGCACAAAAAGCAGTCCCCGTGTTTTCTTTCTTCACGGAAACTGCTTTTACCCTGTCTATTTTATGGATTTTGCCGAGTATATTTTTTCTCGGCGTCCTTTGCCATGCCCTTCTTTTCAAAAGAAAAGGATAACTTATTTGCCTAAGCGAAGTTCCTGAATGTTTTCAGCCAGTACATTCAGTGTCTGGGCAAAGTAATCGTCGGTCTTGATGCTTTCGCTGTAAACAACGGCTTTCAATTCTTTCAGCTTACCTTCTGCATCCGCCAATACGCTTTCTGCATATTCCATCGCACCCAGACGCATTTCTTTGGATGTTTTCTTTGCAGAATCGATGATCGCTGCCGCCTGTTCATAGGCTTTCTTTGTCACTTCATTTTCATCGATCATGCGAACCATGCGGTCTTCTGCATTTTTTACGATCTCGTCTGCTTCTCTCTGGGCATCGATGAGAATTTTATTTCTTTCTTCGATGACCCATTTGGACTGTTTCAGTTCATTGGGCAGTTTCATGCGAATTTCGCTGATGATATCGTAAATCTCTTCTTTATCAACGGAAACTTTGTTGCTGAAAGGTACAGCCTTGCTGCTGTCCATTACATCTTCCAATTCATCTAATAACTGCAGTACAGAATCCATATATCTCCCTCACTTCTGATATTTTTCTATAATAAACGGTTTGATCTCAGCGGGCACCATAAAACTGATATCGCCGCCAAAAACTGCAACTTCCTTCACATTTGTGGAACTCAGCGCAAGATGTTCTTCATCCGCTGCCAGATAGACGGTCTCCATGCCGTCATGCAGTTTACGATTGATGAGGAACATAGGATATTCTGCGGAGAAATCCAACGTATTCCGCAGCCCTCTGACTGCGATATTTGCGCCGATCTCTCTGGCAAAATCTACGAAAAGCCCCTGAAAAGAAGCAACCTCTACGTTTTCAATATGTTTTGTTGCCAATTCCAGATGGTGTTTTCTCTCTTCTACGGTAAACAGAGATTTTTTGTTGGGGTTTTCCAACACTGCCACCACCAGACAGTCGAATAATTTTGCGGCTCTTTCGATGATATCCATGTGACCCAATGTCACAGGGTCGAAGCTGCCCGCATAAATTGCTTTTTTCATACTACTTCTTCCTCCAGGCACAAGAACGTCAGAATCGTCGTCTTGTACGCTTTTTCACGCAGGACTGTCATGCCTGCCGGGGGTGTCAGGGGAATCTGAGAGGAACGCTCTGTGATGAGGTATCCTTCCTTTTTCAAAAGTCCCTGTCGGATGATCTTTTCCAATACAGGCTCATACAGCCCGGATTCATAGGGCGGGTCCATAAAGATGATATCGAATTTTTTTCCTTCCGCCGCCAGCTTGTCCAGGGCAGAAAAAACATCCGTTTTCATCAATCTTGCCCGATCCTGCAGCTTTGTATGCTGCAGATTGGCTGTGATGACCTTTTGACATTCCGCTGCGTCATCTACGAAAACTGCCTCTGCCGCGCCTCTGGAAAGGGCTTCGATCCCAATGGCACCGCTGCCGGAAAAAAGATCCAGAAAACTGCACGCAGGCAGGTCGAACGCTATGATATTAAAGAGGGTCTCCTTGATACGATCCGTCGTCGGTCTGGTTGCCAGTCCTTCAATGGTCTGCAGATTATGACCCTTTGCTGCTCCTGCGATGACACGCATACTGTCTGCACCACCCAAAACACCTAATTTTACATGATATCGTTTAGAGTATAACAAAAAAATTTTCAATTGACAACCAAAAAGAGAAAAAACAACGAAAAACTCACATCTCCAGACTTTTTCCTTCCAGATATCCTTCGATATGTGCCTTCAAAAGCTGATGCTCTTCCGCTGCCAAAGCCCTGTCCCGCTGCAGCAGCTCTGCCGCCGCTTGCTGGGCTTCCTTTAAAATTGCCATGTCCTTATATAAATCGGCGATCTTCAATTCCGGCAATCCATGCTGACGGATGCCAAAAAATTCGCCGGGACCTCTTAGTTTCAAATCTTTTTCCGAAATGACAAAACCATCCTCTGATTCTGTCATGGTTTTCATGCGCTCTTTGGCTACTTTCGTTTTCGTATCACTAACAAGGATACAATAGGATTTTTCACTGCCGCGGCCTACTCGCCCCCGCAGCTGATGGAGCTGTGCCAGACCAAAGCGTTCCGCATTTTCAATGAGCATAATGGTTGCATTGGGCACATTGATGCCCACTTCGATGACTGTCGTAGAAACCAAAACATCGATATTCCCTGCTGCAAAGCCATCCATAACGGCCTGTTTTTCTTTCGCCTTCATTTTTCCGTGAACGCAGGCCACACGGCAATCGGGCAGTTCTTCCACAAGTTCTTCTGTATACTGCAAAACGGACTGTACTTCCAGCTTTTCGCTTTCCTCGATCATAGGGCAAATCACATAAGCCTGTCTGCCTGCGGCCACGTGCTTGCGGATAAAAGCATAGATACGCTGATGATAGCGGCTGTCCACGGCAGAAGTATCGATCTTTTGTCTGCCGGGGGGCAATTCGTCAATGATGGAAATGTCCAAATCTCCGTATAGAATCAGCGCCAATGTTCTGGGGATGGGCGTTGCCGTCATGACTAAAGTATGAACATTCTCTCCTTTTTCCGCCAAAGTACTTCTCTGGCGCACGCCAAAACGATGCTGTTCATCGGTGATCGCCAAGCCAAGCTTATGGAATTCCACTCCCTTTTGAATGACGGCATGGGTGCCGATAATCATTTGGGCTTCGCCATTTGCCACCTTTGCCAAACGCTCCCGTTTTTCTTTGGCAGTCAGGCTGCCAGTCAGCAGCACCACCGTAATGCCCTCAGGTTCAAATATTTTTCGGAAGGATTCCTCATGTTGGCTTGCCAAAACCTCTGTGGGTGCCATCATGGCAACCTGCCAGCCGTTTTGGATAGCCCAATAGGCTGTGATCATGGCAACGGCAGTTTTCCCGCTGCCCACATCCCCTTGGATCAGGCGGTTCATGATCTTCCCGGAGGTCATATCCTTTTCAATCTCCTGCAAGACCCGTTTCTGTCCCCCTGTCAAAGCAAAGGGCAACAGGGCTTCCCCATCTTTCAAGGCTTTTTTCTTTTTCAGAATGATGCCTTCTCCTCTGTCCTCTAAAGTATTTTTTAGCTGATACAGAGCCGTTTGCAGGATAAAAAGTTCTTCAAAAACCAATCTTCTTCTGGCATCATAAAACCCCTGTTCCGTTTTCGGAAAATGGATATTTTCAATGGCAAAATTCCGTTCTGCCAAGTGGTATTCCTTTCGCAGCCAAAGGGGCAGTTCCTCCCGCATGCCGCCGCCCATCTGACTGAGGGCTTCTTCCATCAGATTCCTCAGCATTTTCTGGGAAAGTCCTTCCACAGAAGGATACACAGGGATGATGCGCCCGCCGGCAAAGTTTTCACCGATCCGCTCACATTCAGGGGAAACCACTTCCGTTCTGCCATATTTTTTCTGCAGTTTCCCGGAAAAAAGATACCATTCGCCCATCTTCAGGGTATTTTTCATATAAGGCTGGTTATACCACAGCACCCCCACAGAACCGGTCTCATCATATACCTTCATGCGGGTATAGACCAGTCTGCCGTGTCGGCTGTTCTGCCCTTCTTCTTTGATCTGCGCCAAAAAAGTGGAGGTCTCATCCATGGGCAGGTCAGCAATCTTCACGATCTCGCTTCTGTCCTTATATTCTCTGGGATAATGGGTCAGCAGATCTTCCACTGTATAAATATCCAGTTTCTGTAATTTCCGTTCCCGCTGTTCACCAATCCCCTTCAGGGTCGAAACCGGGCTGTTCCATTCCATGGGATGTTCCTCCTTTCTTATGGTAAAAGCAAAGCATCGGGAAACCCGATGCTTTTTATTGATTTTCTTATTCTACAGAAATGATGTAGTAATACAGGGGCTGACCGCCGCTCTGCACTTCCACTTCACAATCAGGGTAATTTTCTTCGATAAATGCAGCCAGTTCCTCTGCATCTTCTTCTGTTGCGTCAGCACCATAATAGATGCCAACCACTTCGCTGTCTTCTGTCACAGAAGCCTTGATGAGTTCCTTCGTGCCTTCCATCACATCTTCCGCAACCACTTCGATCTGGTCATTCAGCATGCCCAGAATATTGCCTTCTTTGATCTCTTTATCACCGATAGAAGTATCTCTTACTGCATAAGTTACTGTTGCAGTATCCACCATTTTGATGGCATCCTTCATGGCTTCTTCCATCTCGTCAGGGTCTGCACCGTGCTCGAAGCAGAACATTGCGCTGATGCCTTCGGGAACGGAACGGGAAGGGATTACGTGCAGCTTCTTATCCTCGCTCAGTTTTGCAGCCTGTTCCGCTGCCAGAATAATGTTTTTATTGTTAGGCAGTACGAAAATATGGTCTGCATTGATCTTGTCCACCGCATTCAGGATATCTTCTGTACTGGGGTTCATGGTCTGACCGCCTTCGATGACTTCATCTACACCCAGGTTTTTGAAGATCTTTGTCAGACCTTCCCCTGCGGAGATAGACACGAAACCAACGTCCTTCTTGGGCTGTTCTGCCACAGGAGCTGCTTCAGGAACAGGTGCTGTCTTGGGTGCATCTGACGCAAAGTTGATCTTATTGGTATGCTGTTCCCGCATATTGTCGATTTTCAGACCGCTCAGGCTACCGATGGTCAGTGCCTTTTCGATTGCCAGACCGGGATGGTCTGTGTGCACGTGGATCTTGATGATCTCATCATCGGCTACACAAACAATGGAATCCCCGATGGTGCCCAGATAAGATTTCAAGCCCTGTGTAGTCGCTTCGTCAGCATCTTTCACGTTGATAAAAAATTCTGTACAGTAGCCGAAAGTAATACTTTCATTTTCAATGGAAGCCAGAGAAGCGAAATCCATTTCAGGAGCTGCTGCTGCGCTCTGACCATCTGCCAGTGTGACAGGCAGGTCGCCGCCCATCTGCTTCAGGGCGCCTTCCAGAATATACAGCAGACCTCTGCCGCCGGCATCCACAACGCCAGCCTGTTTCAGAACGGGCAGCATTTCCGGTGTCTGCGCCAGTACTACATGACCGTGTTCGATGATGCCTTTCAGGAAAACCTCAATTTCTTCTGTTTCTTCTGCCAGCTTCACAGCTGCTTCCGCACAGCCTCTTGCTACTGTCAGGATGGTACCTTCCTTGGGTTTCATAACGGCTTTATAAGCTGTTTTCACAGCCTGTTCTGCAGCTGCAGCCAATTCTTTTACCCCTGCTTCTTCCATGCCTTCCAGACCTTTTGCAAAGCCGCGGAACAGCTGGGAAGTGATAACGCCGGAGTTACCTCTTGCGCCTCTTAAAGCACCGCTGGATGCTACCTTTGCTATGTCAGCCACTTTTAAAGAGCCGTTTTTTTCAGCTTCTCTTGCTGCAGCCATTACTGTCAGGGACATATTTGTACCTGTATCCCCATCGGGTACAGGGAATACATTCATTGCGTCTACCAACTGTTTATTCGCTGCCAATTCGTTCGCACCGGCAATAATCATTCTGCCCAGGCGAACGCCATTTAATGTCGTTGTACTACTCACCAGTATTTCCTCCTCTTGCTCAATTGTCGACCCTTACGCCGTCAACGAAAATGTTTACATCTTCCACTTCAACACCTGTGTATTCTTCTACGGAATATTTAACAGTGCTGATGATATTGTCTGCAATGGCGGAAATATTCGTACCGTATTCCACGATGATATGCAGGTCGATGCTCACTTTGTTTGCATCAATACGCATTTTGATCCCTTTTGTCAGGCTTTCCAGCTTCAGCAGCTGAACCAGACCGTCTTTCACATTTTTTGCAGCCATGCCAACGATGCCGTAGCATTCGATCGCAGCATAGCCTGCGATTCTGGCGATGACCTCATGATCGATACTAATAACGCCATATTCGTTTTCCAATTTTGCTGCCATAATGACCAGCCTCCTATTCTAAAACCATTGGCTATTTTTTTACAGATGTATAGATGCTAATAGTATACCATTAAATATGCAATTTTGAAAGATATTTTTGCATTTCTGCCAAAAAAAGAAGGAGAATTTTCATTGAAAAAATCAACAAAATTTCTCCTTTTTCCATACTATCCTTTATCTTCCGATCATGCCACAAGTTCTTTTGCGACCATCCCATCACTTCTGTTTTAGTGAGAATACAGAGGTACGTTCCGCCGCTGTCCTGCGCCATTTCTCGTTATTTGATTCTATTTTATTTCTTCTCTACGGGTTTTTCAATGACAACATCATAGGCTCCTTCGATCCAATAGGAAGGCTCCTGCAAAAACATCTGCAAACTATCCCGTTCTGCTCTCGGCAGATGATATGTTATCTTCTCCACATACTCTTCTCTGCTATGTTCGCTGTCAAAACGTTTTTCCTCTTCCGCCAAATTCATATCCACTGCATACATCCGTCTGTCTCCCTCTTTCGGTACAGTCTGATATGTCACCGTGACCTTCGTCGCTTCTTCCGTCCGTTCGGAAAGCTCATTGGCATCTTCCCAAATCACATCCTCCTGTTCCACAGAAAGGATTTCC
This sequence comes from [Eubacterium] saphenum, assembly GCA_945912105.1. Taxonomy (GTDB): domain Bacteria; phylum Bacillota; class Clostridia; order Lachnospirales; family Anaerotignaceae; genus Anaerotignum_A. The sequence goes on from CAMEBC010000018.1 coordinate 22,858, forward strand.
ACTGTTCCATAATGGAATTTTACCGTCGGGAGATTCTTTGTCTGCTTCTCTCCCTTTGCAGGCAAAGGCAGGCTTAGGCTATGTTCCTCTCCATCTGTTCCCGTAAAAGGACTATAATGCAAAGTCAGAGGGAAATCCTCCCTTGTTCCCTGCAAATGGTATTTTCCGCCATTTTCCATGGATTCATATTTTCCTGTCATCCGTTCCCCATTGGCATTTTCAATATAAAAATAATTTTCATAATCAAATTCATAGGCTGCAATGGTTATGCCAAAACGATACCATCTTTCTCTTGCCCGTTTTACCTCATCAGAAGGAATCAGGAAATATTCCAGATCAATGCCGTTTTCTCCCGAAAGGCTGGCTCTGGCAACCACCGTTGTATCATTTTTCGTTACGGAATATCCCAATTCTTCCGGATTTTCTGCCACCTTCGGCTCTACAATCTTTAATTCAAATCTGAGGTCAAAGCCTTCTACTTCCAAATAGTAGGTGTCGATGCCCTCTTCCAGATACAGCCATTCCCAACCTCTCTGGTCGTAACGCTTTAGCTTGCCATCCTCCGTCACCTTTCCTCTGCCAGATGAGTGAAACTGTTTTTCCTTTTCTCCATAATACCATGTTGTCAGGAATTTTGCGTCCAAAGCCTCATCTTCTTCTTTATTCGTTCTCTCTACCGTCATATCCAACAGATTCTCACCTGTGATGCGAACCGTACCATAAATCTGTTTTCCTTCGCAATAAAAGTCCTTCAGTTCTACCTTTACACCATTTTTTTCCTGCACAGGGTCATCGATCTGTACTTCATAGATGGTTTTATTTTCCTCGTCAATATAGACCCCAACTTCCGGCAGATCATAGAACAATCTTTGGAACGCCGCCATGATGGGCTTATGCCCAAAAGCACCGATTGCCACAATGCAGCATACCACCGCTGCCAGGATTCGTTTTCTTTTCTGCTTTTTATCCATCTCAATGACAATCTTCATTTCCTGCATCACGCGATTTTCAATACGTTTTGCCGCCAGCGCATCCTCCATTTCCGGCAGATCTTCGGGCAGATTTGGCAGGATATCTTCTTCATTCAAATGGTCGAACAGTTCATTCCAGTTATCCTTCATAAAATCCCCCTCCTTCCAGTGTTTTCCGCAGTTTTTCCAGCCCCCGTTTTACCTTTTGGTCTACGGTATTTTCCTTCAACCCCAGGACTTCCGCAATTTTCTTTGTGGGATAACCAAAGTAAAATTTCCAGATCAATATTTTTTCATCCGGGTCTCCCAAAGAGCGAATGGCCTGCAGCAACACTTCTTTCTCCTCAAAGGATATTCCCCTTCTTTCCTCCTGTATTTCTTCTTCCAAAGGGAGCGTTCCTTTTTTCATCGCCATCTCATAACGGTCCGCGGACCTTCTTCTTGCCACGACGGTAAGAAAGGCACGAAAACCGCCCTTATCCAAATTGATTTTATGTCGATAACGGTAAGTATCCAAAAATACATCGCTGACACATTCCTCGATGTCTTCCTGAGGAAATCCCGTCAATCTTCCTCTCACGATGGTGTAACAAAGCCCCATATATTGCCCCATCAATGCTCTCATGCCTTCGTTTGGCTTTTTCTGCAGCAGTTCCAATAAAATTCTTTCTTCCACATCGTTCCCCCCTTTCTTATCTATCTATTCTCCCAAAGTTTCAACAATCTGACAACATTTTCCCAAAAATGTAAAAAAGTCTTAAGAACTATGCCTTAAGACCTTCACATGATTAATAAAAACCTTTTTAAATAAAAAAAGAGAGCCCCTTTAAAGACTCTCTTAACTAGGGTAGCAGGATTCGAACCTGCGAATGACGGAATCAGAATCCGTTGCCTTACCGCTTGGCGATACCCCATTATACCAACTGTTCAGCTGGATTTGAGACCTGGGCTAGCTGGATTCGAACCAGCGAATGCAGGAGTCAAAGTCCTGTGCCTTACCGCTTGGCGATAGCCCAATATACGATAATGCAGACTAGCTGAATAAAAAGCGCGAGACGAGATTCGAACTCGCGACCCTCGCCTTGGCAAGGCGATGCTCTACCACTGAGCCACTCGCGCACACGCTGCAGCCGAGGGGACTTGAACCCCTACCCAGAAACCCGGACTAGATCCTTAGTCTAGCGCGTATGCCAATTCCGCCACGGCTGCACAAAATAAAAAATGAGTCATCCGGGACTCGAACCCGGGACACCTGGATTAAAAGTCCAGTGCTCTACCGACTGAGCTAATGACCCATAAAGAAAGGGTGGATAGTGGGATTCGAACCCACGACCTCCAGAGCCACAATCTGGCGCGCTAACCAACTGTGCCATACCCACCATAACAGATTTGACATTGAGAAGAAATTGAATTCCGGCGACCATCTACTCTCCCAGGCAGCTGCCCACCAAGTACCATCGACCGCCTAGGTCTTAACCGTCGTGTTCGGAATGGGAACGGGTGTGTCCCCTAGGCGCATCATCACCGGAAATTTCAACTCCAGATGCTTTTGCACCTTCAAAACTGAACACAAGTTTTACAATCTCAATCGAATTTATTGGTCAAGCCCTCGATCTATTAGTATTGGTCAGCTG
>CAMEBC010000019.1:0-22794 GCA_945912105.1 [Eubacterium] saphenum
TAAGGCATAAAAAGACAGCCGCTTGAGCGGCTGCCTGTGATAGTAATGCGGTTGGCGGAACTATTCGATGCGTCTTAAGACGCTGTGCCCGTATAACGTCCTTCTAGGGCGGGTGCAAACCACTAGTTTAACTAGTGGTTTTGATTTGTTATCGGTTGATTTTTCCATATAGATATATTATACTTTATTTAGAACGAACGATTTGAATGAAAGGGGGGCGATTCGGTGGCGAATTATACAGAAGAGCAATGGAATGCCAAAAAAATCGAGCTTATGGAAAAATGCTATAACGGTTTTGCCGAACTGGGACTTCATGGCACCGGTATTCGAGGGGTGGCGAAGTATTGCGGATATAACACATCTATGATCTATACATATTTCAAGGATTTAGATGATCTGATCATCCAATCCACCGAATACTGTATGAGCAAGGTGGAAGATGACTTTATGGCGAAAGCCCCAACCGATGTTGCGGACCTATGGCGTTTTATTGAAGAGATACCATACTGGACGGCAGAAAAACACGGGAAGAAGTACAGGCTGATGTATCAGGTCTACACCCACCCGAAATACAGAGAATACGGTCAGAAATTCTTTGCGGGCGTTGACAAACGATATACCGAATACGCAAAAGGCTTGGAAGGCAAGCTTGGCATCCCCTATCAAAAGCTGACACCGCTGATTTTCATTCTGATTCGAGCCTGCGTGCATTACGCATTGTTTGAGGACGAGTTTTATCTGAAATCCCAGATAGAAGTGCTGAAAGAAAGTTTGGAACTCTTTATTATGAAGTATAAGGCGAAAGTGAAAACGGACGCTGTTACGGAATAAGGTACATTCAAACATCATTATTTTTAGCAGGCATTGGTTTAACGGCACCAAAACAGGAAGGAGGTTATTTGGTAACCGGTAAAACAGAAAACAAAATGCATAAGATACAAAGCAGAACACAGCACTGCCGAAAGCTGTATGAAGCCCGTCTGCTTTAGTCTTACAGTGTGCAGTTTGTTTCTTGCAGCCGGTATAACAATATTTTAAGCGGTATACACAAGCCTGACGCAGCAGCGTACTTTATTGGCGCCGCTGTTGCAACACTCTGTATACGGCTGAAAAATAAATCAACAAGCCGTACATTCAGTGCGGAAGAAAGAAAGGAATGATATAAAATGAGAAAAAAAATATTTTGCCTTATACTTAGCTGTATCATGGCGCTTGGCATAATGCCTGCATCGGCATTTGCGGAGGACACGAAAGTATTTCAAAAGGCAGAAATCACTGTTGAAGAGCCTGTTATAGGCAAAAAGCCTGACTATAGTAAAACTATCAAACTCACCCCTTCTGACTTCTCCTGTGGTATCAGTGTAGAATGGAAAAAGAGTTCCACAACAAATAACGCTGATTATAGCGGGTGGGAAATAATGGAACCAGGGGAAACATTTGAAGCAGGCTTTTATTACTGTGTTTCATATTGTATTACTCCCAACACTGGAATGGTAGTCTACGATTTTCCTGAAATTTATATAAACAATGAATTAGCTGCTACAAGTATGGAGGGTATGGAGGGTTTAGAAATATTCGCTACTCGGGTTTTCGATAATCTTTTTAACGCAGTAGCAAAAAAAATCGACATTACAGTTGACCCTCCTGTTATAGGCAATACACCTGACTATAGTACTGATAATATCGCATTCACTCCTTCCGGCTTTACGCCTGAGAGTATCCGTGTATCATGGTGGAAGAACTCCACAACAAACGACCCAGATGTTGGTGAGTGGACACTGATGGATACAGATGAAAAATTTGAAGCAGGTTTTTATTACCAAGTTGCATATAGTATTTATACCAACCCTGACGAAAATATGGAAGCCTCTGATTCTACCAAAATTTATATAAACGGAAATAAAGCAGATTATTTTTTATATAATCGTAATAACATAGCTACTGCTCGGGTTTTCGATAAGCTTGGCGAAGTAACAAACATCGACGTTACAGTTGACGCTCCTGTTATAGGCAAAACGCCAGACTTTAAACCGCAGTTTACATCAACCCCTGCGGCAAGTGTTTTAACTCTTCCGGAAAACATAACAATAAGATGGTCCGAATGTACTAAAGAAAGCTACGAAAGCGACGAGAATGCTTGGCGTACTATGTCTAATGATGATGAGTTCAAGTCAGGATATTATTACAGAGTTGCTATGACGTTTGATCCAAAGGACGGCTATTACTTCACCGAAAGCACAGCTGCCACTGTAAACGGTATGTCTGATGATATTACCTTTGGACTTATTATTATACACGATGACAAGGTATCTGCCCATATAAGCGCCACATTTGTCCCGCTTACGCCCGGTCCTGTAACAGACATTTATGTTGACGTTGACACTCCACTTGTAGGCAAAACGCCTGACTTTGACCCTGAATATGATGCATCCATTGATGGCGGCGATATCGATACGATGGACATCATTGAACTTGAAGATGGCAGTGTTAAATGGTACGAAAGTAAGGATGAAAACGGTCCCTGGGATGTAATGGATGAGGATGACGTATTTAAGGATGGATACTATTACCGTATTGATACGGCATTTGAACCAAAAACCCCTTATTACTTCACCGCAGACACAACGGCTTATGTAAACTTTAACGACTGTCAGCTTACTTTTTCTTCTGATAACAGTACAGCCTATGTCAGCACCACCTTTGGCCCTCTTGCGCCTATACCTATAACAGACATTCGTGTTACAGTTGACACTCCTGTTATAGGCGATAGCCCTAACTTTACACCGATTGGCTATGGTGCGGCCATTGATGACAGTAAGCAGTATGACGAAGTAAACATCCTTAAACTTAAAGACGGCAAAGTTAAATGGTACGAATACGATGAAGAAAACGATCAGTGGGATGTAATGGCTGAGAGTGACACGTTCAAGGCGGGGTACTATTACCGTATTGACGCGGAGTTTGACCCACATACCGGTTATTGCTTCACCACAGACACAACGGCTACTGTAAACACCTATAGGCATAATGGCGACAGACCTGTTTATGACAAAGACAGTACATACGCCTATGTAAGCTGTTCCTTTGGCCCGCTTTCGGATGAAGTTATTGAAGTAAAAAGCATAGCCGCAGAAGTTGACACTCCTGTTATAGGTGAAACACCTGACTATAAACCAAGCTTTACCTCAGACCCTGAGGACAGTGTTGAAGTTTATGGCGTTAAATGGTATAAGACTGATAAGGAGAATCCATCCCATGCGGATGTCTTCGAAAATCCTGATGCAGAAATAGGAAAAGATGATGAATTTAAAGAGGACTATTATTACGTAGTTGTAATAAACTTCCAAGCAAAGTACGGATATGATGTTAGTGAGCATAATTATACGTTTCTTGATTCAAATTGTACTGTAAACGGAATGTTGAACAAGACTGATATTTTACTCGGTAGAACGGAAGGAGAAGCGCGTTTAGTCGGTGTATTTGAGCCGCAGGAGCCGGCTAATGTAGATGAGCCTATAACAAGCATAGCCGTTACATTTGACGAGCCTGCCCTTGACGGTAAGCTTAACTTTAAGCCGGAGATTACAGCAGACCCTGCAGACAGTGCTTATCAAATTAGCTACAGCCATATTTGGTTTAAATGTGATAAAGAAAGCTATGAAAATGACGAAATCCTCTCTAAGCCTTGGACATATCAAAGTGACGGAGATGTGTTCGAGGAGGGGTACTATTATGAACTTGATATGTGTGTTAAAGCGCATGACGGTTTTTACTTTACCGCAGACACAGAGGGCGCTATAAACGGCGTGCCTTATGATGTAGCCAATTATCTTGCTGACAACGAGATTAGCTTTAAAGCAGTATACGGTCCGTTTTCAACTGAGCCTATAACAAGCATTGCCGCAGAGGTTGATGCGCCTGTTCTTGGCAAAACACCTGACTACAGCCCTGAAATTACATCTGCACCTGAGGGCAGTGCCAAGCTTTTTAAGGCTATATGGTACAAGCTTCCTGAGGATAAATATACAGGCACAGCCGATGATAGCTGGGAATTAGTGGCACAGGACGAGACATTTAAAGAGGGCTACTATTATTCCGTTCTTGTAGGCGCTGTTGAAAACGATGGCTTCTGCTTAAGCAACGATACAGCCGCCACATTAAACGGAAAGCCTCATGTTGACACCCTTGGCCCTGTTTACTCAGATGATTATGAAGACCGCGTTGCCCGTATATACGGTATCTTTGAGCCACTTCATAGTCAAAGCAGCTCTTCCGGCGGTGGCGGAAACAGTAGCATTTATTATAAGCTGATATTCGACACCAATGGCGGCAGCAGTATTTCCGGTATCACTAAATCAAGCGGAACAAAAATAGACCTTGAAAAGTATGAGCCTGAAAAAGAAGGCTTTGCATTTACAGGCTGGTACAGTGACAGGGAGCTTACCGACAAAATCACAAGCATTAAGCTGTTGAAAAATACCACCGTTTATGCCGGTTGGAAAGCAATCGAAGAAAATCCAATCACAGATGAGTTCCCGTTTGCGGATGTTGATACAGACGATTGGTTCTTTGAAGATGTGGCATATGTATATGAAAACGGTTTGATGAGCGGTACAAGCGCAGATACATTCTCCCCGGAAACAGCCACCACAAGAGGCATGATCGTTACGATCCTCTACCGTCTGGAGGGCGAACCTGAAATCTCGGGCAGCTGCGCCTTTGATGATGTGAAATCTGGCTCGTACTACGAAAATGCCATTGCGTGGGCTGCAGCAAACGGCATAGTCAGCGGCTATGACAATGGCCTGTTCGGACCGGATGACGCAATCACCCGTGAGCAGCTTGCCACAATTCTGTATAGATACACCCAGTATAAAGGATTGGACGTCAGCGTGGGCGGGGACACCAATATCCTCAGCTACAACGATGCACTGGATATTTCCGAGTATGCAGTTCCTGCTATGCAGTGGCTCTGCGGCGAGGGTATCATGAGCGGCAGTGACGGAAACCTGATGCCTATGGGGAATGCCACAAGGGCACAGGTCGCAGCGTTCCTGCACCGCTTCTGTGAGAATACCATGAACGGTTGATCGTCAAAGATAAGCCAAGAAGATAAGATAGGAAAGCTCCTGCAATTGCAGGAGCTTTTTGTATGAGGAAAAAGAGCCGCCATGGATGATACATTGTGGCTCTTTTCTATTGTTTCCAGGCGGGAAAAACATCCAGCATTCCGGCGATATCCCGTTTGACTTCGTCAAAGGCTGTATTTGCAAGATGATGTTCCAAAACATAACAGATGGATTCATGATGCCGTACGGCTTGCTGCAGAATTTTGGACAAAGAATCAAATTCCGTTTCCAGAAGCAGAGAACTGCGATAGTGCAGGATCTGCTTTTCGATGGATGCATACATATTGATGATAAAGGGGTTTTGGGAAGCATGGATGATCGCCAGGTGAAACTGATGGTCGCACATGGCATGGGCAAACTTAGAAGATGCGTCGGTGGTGTAAACGGTTTCCCGATATTGCTTTGTCAGTTCTTTCAGGTGGGCGATCTCCTCATCGGTGATGCGGTCGGCAGCAAGGAATGCAGCGTAAGGCTCGATGGCGATCCTTGCCTCATACAGGCGTTTGCTTTCCTGCATGGTCATGTGGGAAACAACGGGAGGCTTCCCTTTTTCCCGTTCCAGCAGGCGGTTGTCGATGAGTTTATTGAGAGCGTTTCTGACAGGGGTGCGGCTGGTGCCAAATTCCTCAGCCAGCAGCTGTTCATTCAGCCGTGTGCCGGGCAGGATGCGAAGCTGGATAATATCCTCGCTCAATAGCTCGAAAATCGCATTTTCTAAAACGAGGAAAGGATTTTGCAGCAGTTTTTTATCTAAGGCTTCTTTTCTGTTCATAAACATCACCCTCTTGTGTAAATTTCTATTTTTATCATATCATAAAATGATACGAAAGCAAAATGGACAGTTTTGTACAAATATAGATACAATTCCGCGGGTCGATGCCGGGTTCGGGATAAATTTTGAAACAATCATTTTTTTTCGATTAAAATAAAAATAAGTGAAATGAAAAAGGATGGTGTTTTTATGGATAATTTAAGACTTTGGGAAGTATATAAAACAGTAACATCTGAAGAATTCAAATGGGTAGACCTTTCCCGTCCCCTGGAACCCGAAACACCCCATTATGGCGGTTTCCCCGGTATGGAGATCAATGCCATCTATGATTATGAAAAGACAGACTGTAATTTCAGAGCCCATGTATATTCTACGGTAGGCCAGTGCGGTACCCACGTTGACCCTCCCATTCATTTCCATAAGGAAGGCCGTGCATTGGATGAGATCCAGATTTCTGAAATGGTACTGCCTCTGTGCGTTATCGACCTGGTGGAGGAAGTAGAAAAAAATCCGGATTATGAACTGACCGTAAAAGATATTGAAGCATGGGAAAGCAAGCATGGTAAGATCCCTGCCGGCTCCTTCGTAGCCTTCCACAGTGGCTGGGCAAAACGCAAAACCATCGAGAGATTGAAAATGTGGATGCAAACGGGCAGAGCCACTATCCCGGCTGGGGTCTGGATGCGCTGAAATTCCTCATCGAAGAAAGAAATGTCACAGCCATCGGCCATGAACCCAGTGATACAGACCCTGCGGCCGTTGCTTCTACAGTAGGCTGGGTCGGCGAAGATTATTATCTGCATCAGGATCGCTATCAGATCGAAATGATGACAAATCTGGATCAATGCCCTGAAGTAGGCGGGATCATCTTCTGTACCTTCCCCAAGATCACCGGCGGCTCCGGCTTCCCCGCAAGATGCTTTGCTTTGGTGCCAAAGGCAAAATAAGGAGAAAAATGCAGATAGGATAAGTACATTATGGAATGAAAGCAAGGCAGGTGCATATAATGGAACGTTTTGCAAACAGATGGAAATCAATGGAGAAATCCTGTAAGATATTGGCTGATATCGTCAATTCTATGACAGATCCCAATGTTGTTTCCTTTGGCGGCGGTGCGCCGGCAAAAGAAGCGCTGCCTGTGGATATCGTCAGAGAGATCTGCAATGATGTTTTGACAGAAGAAGGCCGCGGCCTGGAGGCATTGCAGTATGGCAATGCCAGAGGCGTGAAAGACTTAAGAGAAGCCATCGTCGATGTTTTGCTGAAGCCCAAGGGGTTGGATACAACGGCGGATCATCTGGTGATCACTGCCGGCGGCATCGAAGCGGTTTATCTGGTTTGCGCCATGCTGTTGAATCCCGGCGATGTGATTTTGGTGGAATCTCCTTCCTTCTTCCACTGCGTCATGTCCTTTGAAATGTTCGAAGCAAAATGTATTGCCTGTGAAACCGATGAAAACGGTCTGGTGATGGAAGATGTGGAAGCAAAGATCAAGGAATATCACCCGAAGATGATTTATACCATTCCCACCTTCCAAAACCCCACAGGCATCACCATGTCCGAAGAACGGAGAAAACGTCTGGCTGAGATCGCCAGTGCGTATGATGTCATGGTTCTGGAGGATGACCCTTATCGGGATATCCGCTTCACAGGGGAAGACCTGAAACCCATCAAGGCTTTTGACAAAACCGGCAATGTGATTTTGGCAAACAGCCTTTCCAAAATCTTCTCTCCCGGTGCCAGACTGGGCTATGTGGTGGCGGATGAACAGTTTATCCAGAAGCTTTGCGATGCAAAAACAGGCATCAATACCCATACCAACGTGATGGCACAGGTTTTGGCGGCGGAATTCTTCAAGAGAGGTTATTACCCCGAACACCAGAAAAAAATCAGCGACCTTTATCGGGAACGCTGCAAGCTGATGTTGGACTGCATCGACAAATATTTCCCTGAAGGAACGGTACATACCATGCCGGAAGGCGGTCTGTATACCTGGGTGACACTGCCCGAGGGCTACAATACAACAGAGATCCTGCAGAGATCCATGGAAACCTGCAAAATCATTTTTGTGGCAGGGGAAACCTGTTTCGTGGAAGGAAATGGAAAAGGTTCCAGATGTATGCGGCTGAACTTTGCCAGCGCCCAGCCTGAAACCATCCAGTCCGGGATCAAAAAGCTTGGCGAACTGATCTGTTCTATGGCAAAATAATCGATTTTATAAAAATAGGAACAATAAAACCCCCGATTTCTGATTTGGAAACCGGGGGTTTTTCTTGCTTTCAATGAGATTAGCTGTCTTGGAAAACTTTCCGATCCAGAGCATTGTTCTGGTGGGCAACGATGGTGGTGCAAACAGCGTCACCGGTGATATTGACAGCCGTACGGGCCATATCCAGAATACGGTCGATGCCCATGATCAGACCGATAGCTTCTACGGGCAGTCCCACGGCGTTGAATACCATGGTCAGGGTGACCAGACCGACACTGGGCACACCGGCAGTACCGATGGAGGCCAGGGTAGCAGTACCGATGACAGTCACATAGTCTGCAGGGGTCAGGGTGATGCCGAAGGCTTGGGCGGCGAAAACAACAGCTACCCCCTGCATGATTGCCGTACCGTCCATATTGATGGTAGCGCCCAAGGGAATGGTAAAGGAAGAGATCCTCTTGGAAACGCCCATTTTTGCTGCCAGTGTATCAATGGACATAGGGATCGTCGCATTGGATGTGGCTGTGGAGAAGGCGAAGGCCATGACAGGGAAGAAATTCTTGATGAACTTGAAGGGGTTCAGACCGGAGAAGATCTTCAGCAGACCCAGATATACCAAGAAGCACTGTACAAACAGGGCCAGCAGCACGCCGATCATATATTTTGCCAGGGGCAGGAAGGCGGAGAAGCCGATGCCTGCAAAGGTTCTGGAGATCAGGCAGAATACGCCGAAAGGTGCCAGGCTCATGACCATCATGGTCATTTCCATCATGATATCGTTGAACTGGCTGAAGAAGTTGGCAACGGTCTCCGTTTTTTCTCCCAGTTTTGCCAGGATGATACCGATGATGAGGGCAAATACGATGATTTGCAGCATATTGCCCGTAGCCAGGGCGCCGATGGGGTTATCGGGGATGATATTCAGGATGGTGGATGCCATAGAGGTGGCCTCCATGGTCTGCACTTCTGCGGCATTGGCAGAGATGGCAGACATATCCAGACCAACGCCGGGGTTCAGGATATTCCCCATGGTCAGAGCCACACAGATAGCCAGAGAGGTGGTCGCCATATAGAAGATCAGGGTACGCACGCCAACGGTACCCAGTTTTTTCGTATCCCCAATGGCCATGCTGCCGCAGGCGATGGAGCAGAATACCAGAGGGACTACCAGCATTTTCATCAGGCGGATGAAGCCCTGCCCGATGATATACAGGACACCTTCTACCAGGATATCATCTTTGATGTGACTGGAAGGCACAGCATAGTGCAGTATGATACCAAAAATCGCACCAAGGATCAGGGCGATAAAAATTTTCGTTGTCAAACCTGCGCTTTTTTGTATTTCTTTCTTTCCCATATTCTCACCAGCCTTTCAAATATTCCCGCAGGGATTTCTGCCATGTGGGCATTTCGTAAACATCAATGATGCGGAGGATAAAGTTATCCAGCACTGCATAGGCAGGTCTGACAGAGGCAACCTCCGCAGAGGAAACGGGCTTCAAAGCAACGGATTTGCCTGCCAGCCGTAAAATTTCTTGAGCAAACTCAAAGCGGCTGCAGGTGCCCTGGCAGGTGGCATGGTATGTACCGTATTCATTGGTATCAATCAGATGCAGGATGATACGGGCCAAATCCATGGCACTGGTGGGGGAACCGAACTGGTCTGCGGGAACGGTAAGCTCCTCCCCGTCATAGGCCAGCAGGGAATTGACAAAGTTTCTGCCGCCCTCACCGTAAACCCAGTTGCTGCGGATGATGAAATGCTTATGGGTAAATTCCTTCACATAATTTTCCCCTGCCCGTTTGGAGCGGCCGTAGACCGTCAGGGGGTGGGTGTCATCAAATTCCGTATAAGGTGCATTTTTTTTGCCGTCGAAAACGTCATCGGTGGAAAGCTGCACGATTTTTGCGTTCTGCTTTCTTGCCACCAGTGAAAGATTGCGGGCCCCTAAAGCATTGACACGATAGGCCAGCTCGGGGTTGGCTTCGCAAAGGTCTGTATCCGTGATGGCGGCACAGTTGATGATGATATCAGGACGCTGAATCTCTCCGTAGCTCAGCACATCTTCCGTATTTGTGATGTCCAGCTCATCTTTATCGGTGCAAAGGACACTCAGCTCCGTGTTATCCAGCACGGCGGCAATGCTTTTGCCTACCTGACTTTCGGAACCGACAATCCATACTTTTAACATAGATATCCCTCCTAATTTTTTATTGATACAATTATACAGGAAAATGAAAATGTATACAAGAAAATATGGAAAAAAGGGGATTTTGGATAAAAATGTAGGTTTATTGATATAGGTGCAGGTGGATTTTCTTTTGAAAAATAAATGAAAAATATTTTATTTATAAACAGAAAATAAGGGTTGACACTGAATTATTGTTCAGTTATAATAACAATCGTTAAAAGATTTACATTTCCATAATTATTTTATTTACCCTCCCCCCTGAACTCCCATTCAGGGGATTTTTTTGCTTTTTTTTTGGCGCAAAATGATGAAAAGTTTAATAAATGAAACTTTTTGTTTATTTTTACTTGCATTCTGCCATAGTTGTGATAGAATAGTCTGGGTTTAGTAAAAATAATTTCAAAGTTTAGCAATACTAAAACAAAGCAAAGGAGATGCTGATATGGAAATCGGCAGGAAAATCAAACGGCTTCGCATACAGAAGGGGCTGACGCTGGAGGAACTGGCCAGCCGCAGCGAGCTGACAAAGGGCTTTCTTTCCCAGCTGGAAAGAGACCTGACTACCCCCTCCATCACGACCCTGAATGATATCGTAGAGGCTCTGGGCAGCTCTCTGGCGGAATTTTTCAAGGAGGAGGAGCAGGAGCAGCTTGTCTTTCGCAAAAAAGACTTTTTCGTAGATGAAAGAGAAAATTATACAATCCACTGGATCGTTCCCAATACCCAGAAAAACGAAATGGAACCCATCCTCATCGAATTGCCTCAGGGCAACGAATCCTTTGGGATGGACCCCCACAGCGGCGAGGAATTCGGCTATGTGCTGGAAGGCACAGTGGTGCTGATCAATGGGGAAGAAAAATTCACCGTGCATAAGGGGGAGACCTTTTATCTTTCCGGCAAGCGGAGACATTATTTGAAAAATGAAAAGAAAACAACGGCGAAGGTGCTCTGGATCTCCACACCACCCTTGTTCTGATACCATAACAGGAGGATATAGATGAAAAAGAAACTCATTCAGTTCAAAAACATCGTAAAAAGCTATGAAGACGGCAAGGTCGTTCTGAAGGGCATCAATCTTGATATTTATGAAAATGAATTTGTGACATTGCTGGGCCCCTCCGGCTGCGGCAAGACCACATTGCTGCGTATCTTAGGGGGCTTCCTGAACCAGGATGAAGGGCAGGTCATCTTTGACGGGGAGGAAATCACCAATGTCCCTCCTTATAAAAGAGAGGTCAATACCGTATTCCAGAAATACGCCCTGTTCCCTCATATGAATGTATATGACAATATCGCTTTTGGTCTGAAGCTGAAAAAAGAACCCAAGGATATCATCGAGCAGAAGGTCAAACGTATGCTGAAGCTGGTAAATCTGGAGGAATATGCCGACAGAAGCGTGACAGCCATGTCCGGCGGTCAGCAGCAGCGTATCGCCATTGCCCGTGCTTTGGTCAATGAGCCTAGCGTTTTGCTGTTGGATGAACCCCTTGGCGCATTGGACTTGAAGCTGAGAAAAGAAATGCAGCACGAACTGAAAAAGATCCAGCAGGAGGTCGGCATCACCTTTATTTACGTTACCCACGACCAGGAAGAAGCCCTGACCATGTCCGATAAGATCGTTGTTATGAAAGAGGGCGAGATTCAGCAGATCGGCACCCCTACAGATATCTATAACGAACCCGTCAATGAATTTGTTGCCAACTTCATCGGCGAAAGCAACATCATCGAAGGCATGATGGTGGATGATTATAAGGTCGTATTCGAAGGCAGACGCTTCGATTGTGTCGATAAGGGCTTTGATAAAAACGAAGTGGTGGATGTTGTCATCCGCCCCGAAGATTTGGATATCGTTCCCAGAGGGCAGGGCAAGCTGAAGGGCGTAGTGAAATCTGTTCTGTTCAAGGGTGTTCATTATGAAACCATGGTGGAAACAAAGGTGGGTACGGAAATCACCGTAAAAATGATGGTTTCCAACGACAGACCTGTGTATAACGAGGCTGCCAATGAAAAAATGTCCGCCAACGACTTCTATCTGGATGTGGAGGACGTGGAAGAACTGGATGAAGCTACCATCATCGCCCGTGCCGATGCCCAGGCATGGAACCCCGATGCCGATGAACTGATCTCCATCAAAGAAGTGGATTATGAGATCAAAAAGGAAAACGGCAAATATCCCGTAACCTTCTCCACAGCGGCAGGCACCTCCGTAACGGTCAATATGATTGTGAAGGATGAAAACCGCGTGACTAGCGTGGAAAACGAAGAAGAGATCTTTGCGGTGAATTTCTTCAAAAAGGCAGATGAAATTCAGGAATCCATCGCCTTGGAAACAGACCTGAAAACATGGGCCAATGCTTCTGCGTGGAGCCTGGAGGACGGCACAGCCGTGGAAATTTCCGATGTCAAATATGATTTTAACCCGGAAACCATCACTCCCGGCGTATATGATGTGACATTTGCCACAAAGGGGTATGAATATAAGATCGATACAACGGACAAGTTCGAAGTGGGTGACGAAGTGGGCCTGATGTTCCAGCCTGAAGATATCCACATCATGTCCAGAGAATATTATTAAGGAAGGGGGCGCAGCGAATGCGGCAATTTCGTAATATGGTCTATCCCTATGTGGGCTGGCTGGCGGTCATGGTCGTCGTCCCCATGCTGATGATCTTATTATATGCTTTTACAACGGCAGGCAATGAAGTGACCACCTTCCGTTTTACCCTAGATAACTTCATTCGTTTCCTGACGGATGCGGTTTTTGTGGATGTTTTGAAACGTTCCCTGCTGATCGCTGTGGCGACAACGGTCATCTGTGTGGTTTTGGGCTATCCCATCGCCTATGTGATCGCCAAAGGGCCGGAGAAGAGCGGCTTTTTCTGGATCATGCTTATCACCCTGCCCACATGGATCAATATGCTGGTGCGTACCTATGCATGGGTGGGGATTTTGCAGGATGATGGTCTCTTGAACAGCTTTTTGAGCTTGTTCGGTATCGGGCCTTTCCATATGATCCATACCACCTTCGCCGTGGTTCTGGGGATGGTCTACAATTTCGTGCCTTTTATGATTTTGCAGATCCATGCTTCTCTGGCGAAGATGGACAGAAACCTGATCGAAGCGGCAAACGACTTGGGGGCAAACCCTATGCAGAGCTTTCTGCGGGTCACTTTGCCCTTGTCCCTGCCGGGGGTTTTGAGCGGCATCACCCTGGTGTTCCTGCCTGCGGTTTCCAGCTTCTTTATCCCGAAACTGCTGGGCGGCGGTCAGTATGTACTGGTGGGTAACGTCATCGAGACTCAGTTCCTGACCAGCGGCGACTGGAACTTTGGTTCTGCTATCTCCCTGATCATGGCAGTCATCATCATGCTGTCCATGTGGCTGACCCGCAAGGTGGATACGGACCCTGCGGCCAATGGAAAGGGGGCGTAAGGCATGGATAACAACAAAAAAACGGGTATCGGTGGCAAGATTTTGCTGGCAGCGACTATGATCTTCTTCTATCTGCCCATCCTGTATATCATCGTATTTTCCTTCAATGATTCCCGCTCCCTGACAAAGCTGGGGGGATTTTCCCTGCGGTGGTATGAAAAAATGCTTGCCGACAGCACCATGATGGAAGCGGTGGTCTATACCATCGTCATCGCCCTTTTGGCGACCATCATTTCCACCATTGCCGGTACGCTGGCGGCCATCGGTCTGTCCCGTTCCCGCAAGGTGCTGAGAAATATCGTGGAACAGGTGAACAGCCTGCCCATTATGAACCCGGAGATCGTAACAGCCATCGGGCTTCTGATGTTCTTTAGTGCCATTGGCATCAAAAAGGGCTTCCTGACTTTGCTTTTGGCCCATATCATGTTCTGTACGCCCTATGTCATGCTGTCCGTTTCCCCGAAGCTGCGGTCTTTGGACCCCAACCTGGCGGATGCGGCACTGGACCTGGGGGCGACCCCCATTCAGGCACTGACAAAGGTCATCGTGCCTCAGATCATGCCCGGTATCGTTTCCGGTGCGCTGATTGCTTTCACCATGAGCTTTGACGATTTTATCATTTCCTATTTCGTCACAGGCAATGGTGTCAACAATATATCTATCTTGGTATATACCATGAGCAAGAGAGTCAACCCCTCCATCAATGCTTTGTCCACTCTGGTCATCGTACTGATCACCGTTGCTCTCATCGTTGTAAATGTAGTGCCAATCATCAAAGAGAAAAGGAGAATGAAGGTATGAAAAAATTAGTTGCTTTGACAATGGCGGCGGCAGTACTGCTGGCAGGCTGCGGCGGCAGCGGCGGTGCATCTGCAGAAGATGCGGTAGAAAAATATGGCTCCGATACATTGAAGCTGTATAACTGGGGCGAATACATGGGTGAAGACCTCATCAGCAATTTTGAAAAGGAATTCGGCGTAAAGGTCATCACAGAATATTTCGATTCCAATGAAATGATGTATACCAAGCTGCAGGCAGGGGATTCCTATGATGTGCTGGTGCCTTCCGATTATATGATCGAACGTCTGATGGCAGAAGGTATGCTGCAGGAATTGGATCATTCCCTGATCCCCAATCTGTCCAATCTGGCAGAAGGTGTAAAAAACCTGCCCTATGACCCCGATAACAGCTATTCTGTGCCTTATTTCTGGGGCAGCGTGGGTATCGTTTATAACCATAACAACGTAGACCCTGCCGTAGTGGAAGCACAGGGCTATGAGATTCTGCGGAATACAGATTATAAAGGAAGAATCTATGTATACGATTCCGAGCGTGACTCCTTCATGATGGCTCTGAAAGCACTGGGCTATTCTATGAATACAGAAAATGAAGCAGAGATTCAGGCAGCTTATGAATGGCTGATGGACATGAACAATACTATGGAACCCATCTATGTGACAGACGAAGTTATTGACGGCATGATCACAGGCAGCAAGGATATCGCAGTGGTTTACAGCGGCGATGCTGCCACCATTCTGGAAGAAAATGAGGACATGAGCTTCTGGATGCCTAAGGAAGGTACAAACCTGTGGAGCGATGCCATGGTCATCCCTGCCAATGCGGAAAATCCTCTGCTGGCCCATGAATTCATCAATTATGTGCTGACCTATGAAGCATCTATGGGTAACTCTGAATATGTAGGCTATGCGTCCTCCAATCAGGAAGTTTTGGATGAATTGAGCGGTGAAGGCGGCCTGTTTGCGGAAAATGAAGCCTATGTGCCCCGTGCCGGCTATGAAAAGGACGAGGTATTCGAGGACAACCCTGTACTGAAGAAAACGCTGGCTGAGCTTTGGATTAAGGTGAAGGCGGCGAAATAAAAGACCGTGGGGTTCCACCCCACTGCCCCGCTGGGGTATGATACCCCAGACCCCCATTTGCAGAACCATGTACATGGTTCTGCGGTATCGGGTTCCAAGGGAGTGACTCCCTTGGTGGGAGTTTGAGGGCAACGCCCTCAAGGTTTTAGAGGTGATGTTATGCTGAAAGAAAAACTGGAAGAAATGCGCGAAAAATACGGGAGACCCCCTTTGGTCTGTTTAGGTAACAGCCCGGAAGCCAAGGCAGAATGGCTGGCCGCCGGCGGTGTGGCGGGGCATATGCTCTGCGATTCTCAGGTGAACGCTATCCCGATGACCGGTGCAGCCCTGCCGGAGGACTTGGCTTTCGAGGGCACCTTGGCGGAATTTATCCGCCTGTTCCCCCTTCATAATGCAGAGGAAAGCAAAAAACAGGTGAATCGCTTTCTGGAAGGCGGCGTTGCCCAATGGACACCGGAAACAGCTGGGGGCTTAGATGGCTGGGAATTTTTTACCTGCCGTGTGGCAGTCTTAGGCTGCTGCGTAGGGGAATACCTCTCCGTTTTGAATAAAAAAGACGCATAAAAGTAGGGTGTCGACAGAGTCGACACCCTTTTTTATACGAAAAATTCACTTAAAACTTTGATAAACAGCAGTACAATGACGATCATCAGCATCTTGCGGATGACCTTTGCCCCTTTTTTGATGGCCACCCCAGAGCCCAGATAATTGCCGAGGATATTAAAACCTGCCGCAGGAACAGCCACCGCCCAATAGACCGTCCCTGCCAGAATGAACACCACCAAAGAGGCATAGTTGGACGCCAGATTCAGAAATTTGGCGTTGCCCGTTGCTGTCCGCATATCGTATTTCAGGATGAGGCAGAAGGCGATGAGGGCAAAGGTGCCTGTGCCGGGGCCGAACATCCCATCATAGAAGCCCACCAAAGAGCCGATGAGAAAGGCAAGGGCATATTTTTTGCCTTTGGTAAAGCTGTGGGAGCGGTTTTCGCCGCCCATGTTTTTATTCAGCAGGGTCATCACGGCAACGATGGGCAGGATCACCAGCAGCATGGTCTTTAAGGTCTGTTCATTCAGGAACAGGACGATTTTTGCTGCGATGGCAGAGCAGAGAAAGGCCCCAGCCGCCGCCGTCAGCCCTACGGGGATATCGACCATTTTATTGCGGTAATAGCGCAGGGTGGCGATGGAAGTGCCGCAGGCCGCCGCAAATTTGTTGCAGGCATAGACCATGTGCATGGGCAGGCCGCTGAGCATATAAGCTGGCAGGGAAATGAGCCCGCCGCCGCCGGCGATGGAATCCAAGAATCCCGCCAGAAAGCTGGCGATCATCAGGAAGATAAAGCTTTGGGTGGAAATCAGTAGATCAAACATCATAAAACCTCGAATTTCTTTGTCTTTTGTCGTCTTTTGTCACCGCTCTATTATAGTATGCTTTTTTGGAATCGTCCACCTTCATTTTTATTGGAATCGGTGACTGCAAGAAAAAAACGGCGCAAATCAGCGCCGTCTTTCTTCCAAAAGATTATTTTACTTCAATCAATTCATATTCTCTTGTGCCATAGCCCAGAGCCGCCGCAGCCTCAATGGTATGCACGCCGTTTCTGGATTCGATTCGTTTGATCAGGTGGCTCTTGCCGGCATCTTCAGACTGATATACCAAATCAAGACAAGCCTGATCGATGGCAATGGGGTCCAAGGAAACCAGAATACCGATGTCGCCCATGCAGGGGTCTTTCGCAGGGGCACAGCAGTCGCAGTCCACGGACATATTCATCATAACGTTCACATAAACGATCTCACCCTTGAAAAATTCAATGACGGAGCCCGCCGCATCTGCCATGGCTTCCAGGAAGGAATCATGGTCTGCTGTCCAGATTTTTTCCGGTTCGCCTGCGCCATGGATATAAGCCTTGCCGAAGGAAGAAGCAACGCCGATGGAAAGCTGCTTCAAAGCGCCGCCGTAGCCCCCCATGGGGTGTCCTTTAAAATGGGACAGCACCAGCATGGAATCGTAGTTTGCCAGATTTTTGCCCACGAAGTTTTTCTGGATGATTTTGCCGTTGGGGATGGGCAGTTCCAAGTCGGGGCCTTCCGCATCCAGCAGATCCACTTTGAAATATTCGCTCCAACCGTGGTTTTTCAGCAGTTCCACGTGCTTTTCTGTGGTGTTTCTCTGGCCTTCATAGGCAGTGTTGCATTCTGTTACTGTGCCCTGCACATGGTCGATGATGGGTTTCCAGAAGGGGGGACGCAGGAAATTTTGATTGCCTGCTTCACCGGAATGTACCTTGATGGCAACATTGCCCTTCAGTTCCTTGCCTGCCAGTTTGTATAATTCCAAAACTTTTTCCGGAGAAATTTCCCTGGAAAAGTAAACCTTTGCGCGCATAAATATGACCTCCTTACGGGTTTGATTTTATCTGATAACATAAGCATAACAGATGGGAAAGCTTTCTGCAAGGGAACAGAATTTATCTGCCCTTATGCTTCGGGTGTTCCTTTGTAAATTTTCTGGCATTTTTCATGCCGCCCACTTCCTTGAACATCCGTTCAAATTTCTTTGCTTCGATTTCTCTGCTGCTGAGTCCATCGTAGGCAGCCTCCTGCTGCAGCTTGAAATAGCTTTCCAAACGGCGCTGGTCGATGCGCCCCTCCTGCACTGCCGACTGAACGGCACAGCCGGGCTCGCCCCTATGGGTGCAGTTTCGGAATTTACACTGCTCTGCCAATTCCTCAATCTCATGGAAGGTGGTGGAAAGGTCTGCGCTTTCTGCCCCCATTTCCCGCATACCGGGGGTGTCGATGACAACGCCCCCCAAAGGGCAGGGATACATTTCCCGTCCGGTGGTGGTGTGCCGTCCCTTATGGGCTTTGCCGATGGCTTGGGTTTCCAGCAGTTCTTCCCCCAGAAGCTTGTTGATGAGGGTGGATTTCCCTACGCCGGAAGAACCGATGAAGGCGCAGGTCTGATTTTTGGAAAAATAGGGGGCAAATCGTTCTGTAATGGCTTCGTCAAACATGGACAGAGCGATCACATCGGAAAAGGCGGAGATTCTCTCGATTTCACCGATAGCTGTCTCCAAATCTTCGCACAGGTCTGACTTGGTCAGCACGATGACGGGGATGGCACCGCTGTCCCATGCAATGGAAAGATAGCGTTCCATGCGGTTCAGGCTGAAATTCTGGTCTAAGGACATACAAAGAAAGACAGTGTCAATATTGGCCGCCACTGCCTGTGCCTGTCCGGAAATGCCCACTGCCTTCCGCAGAAAAATGCTTTTTCTGGTCAAAATCTGATGGATGACAGCTTCGCTTTCTGTCGTTTCCTGGGTCAGCAGAACAAAATCCCCCGCCGCAGGGTATTGGGCAAGTTCTTCCGTTTGAAAGCGCAGCTTGCCTGAAATCTGTGCCAGGGCTTCTCCATCATCTGTAGCCACCTTATATTTTCCCCGATATTGGGAAATGACTCTGCCTAATTGATAGGTGGGAAAAAGGGTTGCTTCTGCCAGAAAACGTTCTGTTACGCCGTAATTTTTTAATGTATACAATGTTTTTTCCTCCATTCTTTGTCTAACAAACAGCAGTCAGGCGGGAAGGAGGCTCGGAAGGGTTACTTCGTCAGACCTCCTTCCGGTCTTACAAGATCCATTTTGTATGTGTTCTTCATAAAAACACGCTCCTTTCGTGGGATAGTTGCCTTTATTATAAGCGATTTCCGAAAGAAAGTCAGCCGATTTCCAATAAAAAACCACCTCAGACAAGTGGTTTGAGGTGGTTTTGGTTTCTGATAGGAAAGGGATTATTCTTTGCCGTTCCAGCAATATGTGCAAACCTTTTCACGGGGCAGACCAATGGCTTCCAGCAGACCTTCCAGGGACTGATAGCCCAAAGAGGAGAAGCCGAATTTTTCGCAGATGGATTTCAGCATGCACTGACCTCTTTCTGTGGAAGCATCGGTATATTCATCCAGATGGGCATCGCCGGCAATGCCTTCCAGTTCATGGATGATGCGGCGAGCCAGCAGATCATCCTCGGAGCCTTTGCTGGTGAAATTCAGGAATTTGCAGCCATACATGATGGGAGGGCAGGCGGAACGCATATGTACTTCCTTGGCGTGGGAATGATACAGGAAATCTACGGTTTCTCTCAGCTGTGTGCCGCGGACGATGGAGTCGTCTACGAACAGCAGCTTCTTACCTTCGATCAGTTCAGGCACGGGAATCTGTTTCATTTTTGCCACACGGTTACGGATCTTCTGGTTGGCAGGGGTGAAGGAACGGGGCCATGTGGGGGTATATTTTACGAAGGGACGGGCATAGGTCTGACCGCTCTGTTTTGCGTAGCCCATGGCATGGGGCACACCGGAATCGGGGATACCTGCTACATAGTCCACATCGGGCAGTGTGCCGTTGATGGCTTCGTCACGGGCCATGATCTCGCCGTTTTTATAACGCATGACTTCTACGTTTACCCCTTCATAGTTGGAGTTGGGATAGCCATAGTAGCTCCACAGGAAAGCGCAGATCTTCATATCTTCCCCTGCGGGCTTCAAGGTTTCATAGCCTTCGGGGGTGATTCTTACGATTTCGCCGGGGCCCAATTCATATTCATTTTCATAGCCCAGCTTCTGATAAGCAAAGGATTCGAAGGAAACGCTGTAGCCTTCTTCGTCCTTACCGATCAGCACGGGCAGTCTGCCCAGGTTATCTCTGGCAGCAATGATAGAGTCATCTGCTGTCAAAATCAGCAGGGTGACAGAGCCTTTGATGACATCCTGTGCATATTTGATACCGCTGATAAGGTCTTCCTTCTGGTTGATGAGGGAAGCGATCAGCTCTGTTTCGTTTACTTTGCCGGAGGAAAGGGACATGAACTGATGTCCTTTGTTGAATTCTGTCTGGATCAGTTCTTCCGCATTATTGATGGCACCGATGGTGGTGATGGCATACATACCCAGATGGGAACGTACCAGCAGGGGCTGAGGGTCGGAATCGCTGATGCAGCCGATGCCTGCGCAGCCTTCAAAATCATGCAGGTCGTTTTCGAATTTTGTACGGAAAGGTGTGTTTTCAATGTTGTGGATCTGACGCTGGAACCCTTTTGTTTTGCTGTGGAGCGCCATACCGCCTCTTTTTGTACCCAGATGAGAATGATAGTCTACGCCGAAGAAGATATCCAGTACGCAGTCCTGCTTGGAAGTTACGCCAAAAAAGCCGCCCATGATGTGCCTCCTTATATCTGATAAAAAGTTGATAGTATTTGGATTATGTGGGAATATTCCCAACTATTTTATTTTAAATGAAAAAAAGGGCGAATACAAGAGAAAATGGCAATGGGGTGTGGCGAAAAAGCCGTCGAAAAGAAGTTGTTTTTCGTCAAAATGTCGGGGAGAGTGCTTTTTGCACAAGAAAAAAAGTGTTGAAATCTAAGATTTCAACACTTTATCTGTCCCCGACGGGATTCGAACCCACGACCTACCGCTTAGGAGTAGCCCCGATTAGTCATCGGGAAGTGACACCTGATGCTAAAAAATGCTTAGAAATACTGGGTTTTTCAGCATTTCCAATCCCATCTGATACTACGCTGTAATAGCTAATTCAGAGGGATTTTACGTCGTCCGATTGGCTCGATTTTAGCAAGCCATTCGATTTTTGGTGGACGTTGCGAGTGCAATCTAATGTCACTATGTATCTGCTCGTTATGCGGAATGACAGGAAATACAGTTCATTCCCGTGTGGAGCCGCTGGTGTCACACGACACCAATTTAAGTCTGTTTAATATATCATTTCAAACCGAATTTTTCAACCAGAATTATCAGAAATTCCATAGAATTTTTCGGAACGAATGATTGTATGTAACCTGAACCTGCCGAAGCAGGTACAGTATTTATCGAAGCATAGTTTCTCGATCTTCAGCTCCCAGCATATATGCGCCCTTCGCAAATTCATCTCTTGCCAGAAGTTCTGTTACATATACCCTGTCGAACAACAACCAAAGTTCTTTTTCTTTTGGTGTAAGTTTGCGGTTTCCGCTAAATAAATGCGATAACCCCAATCCCTCAAGCAGAGCCTGCTTTGCAGCTTTGTAATCATCGGCTCTATCGGAATAATCCTCATTCCTCTGGCTTGATAATTCCTCAATATCATCAGCTCGCATTTTATCATAATACTCGTCCATAAATGCTCTATCCATTTTTCACCCCCAAAAACAAAAATAAGGGCAGACCCCTTTACAAGCTATGAAAGCTATGTAAAAGGATCTGCCATTTTAATTCTATAAGGTCTTTGCCAGCGACTTCAAGAGTGCTGCCATTTCGGGGTTTTGCAGGAGCTTCAGGAGCAACTCTTTGTCATCGGTGGAGCTTTCCTGTGCAGCTGTCTGTACGGGTTCCGGTGTAGCCTGTCTGCCAGAGTAAAATGCAGCTTCCAGTCTTTCGGCGTTTAATCTGCGGTCATCGTCGATGATGTGAGAGTAAACATCCGCTACCATCTTGACCTGTGCGTGACCAGAGTCACCCTGAACGGATTTCATATCACCGCCGTTCAGCTTCAGCTTATAGGTGATACTGGAGTGTCGGAGACTGTGAAAAACCACCTTCGGCAGGCCGTTCTCCTCGATCAGCTTATTGAATGCACGATTGATAACCTGCCCCTCAATCGGCTTTCCGTTGGAAGAACAGAACACCAGATTGAAGTCAATGAACTCGTCACCGAAAAGGTCTTTCAGTTCTTCGATTTCTGCCTTGCGCTGAACCAGCATTTCTGCCACAGTTCTCGGCAGAAAGACCTTGCGGACACTGGTTTTCGTTTTCGGGGTCTTGAGAACTAACGCCGTGTGAGTGCTTGCAAAGGTTGGCGGGAACTTGAACATGATGTCCTTACCGTTCAGATCAGCCATCGCTTCACGGTTCACTCTCTGCAACTCCTTTTCTACGAAGATGCTCGCCTGACCAAGTTCTATGCTTGCAGGAGAGATGTCTACGCAGTCCCATGTAAGCCCCAGAAGTTCGCCCATTCGCAGAGAACAGGAGAAAGCAAGGTTGATTGCCAGTCTCAGAATATCGTCATCACAGGCTTCCAGAGCCTTCAGGAGAACCTCTGCTGTCCAGATGTCTCTGGTCTTGTGTTCTTCTTTCGGCAGCGTAGCGTGTTCTACGGGGTTTCTGGTCATCAATTCCC
>CAMEBC010000020.1:0-15968 GCA_945912105.1 [Eubacterium] saphenum
CTTTTATGGAGGTACATGGATTTATGAAAAAAGGCTAATTTATTACGATACCAAGTTTCATAGTTTACTTCTTCCTTTCATGTCATATAGGCGGAGAAAGAAAGCCAATGAGATGCTTTTTGCAAACTTGTTTGTAAAAAGTATTTCATGGATTTTTTGCGTAGCAAATGCACCGAAAAACCCGAAGGGTTTTGAGGGGCAACTCCGCCAGTAATTATGCTACCCTTTAGTATATCGAAAAGAAAACGTCTTGGCAAGGCGAAACCTCAGCCTTTTCGGTTGAAAAAGGCGAAAATCGTCAGGAAAACGAACAGGAAGCCGGCAAAGAGACCATATTTCCGCAGCTCTTCATTGGTCACATAGATGCCCTCTGCGGGGGATTCCTTGATCTCCTTCAATGCCACACGGTAATGTCTTCTTTTTTCATGCATAAAAAAGTCCTCCTTTTTTATTGATTTCCTTATAGTATACACCATTTCCGTGCCTTTTTGATGACAAATCTTGTTTTTATAAAAATCCGCCAAACCGCCATACTAATGGAAAAGGAGGCGGCGGAAATGAAAAAACAGGCAGGACTCATCCTATTTTTTATGGCGGCATTGCTGCCGGGCTGCAGGGCAGAAGTGACGGAGAACAACTTATCCCAGCTGCATTTCGTAAAATATGAAGATATGGAAGGGGAAAAAAGCCCCGAAGAACGGGCAGTTGCCATCAAGCGGCGAATTTATCAGATCGATGAGGTGACGGGCTGTGCCGTGGTGGTGGAAGGACATACGGCGATCATTGGTCTGCGGCTGAAAGAAAACATGGAACAAAATGATATGAGCCGCGTCAAAAAAGAAGCAGATTCTGCTGCCAAGGAGGCCGATGAATCTATCCAGAGCACATCCATCACCATGAATTCCTACATCGTTTCTCTGATCGAGGATATGGAGCAAAAGCGGGCGGGATGAGAGGATGAAGGGACTTTCTTCTTATTTCCAAAAAATAGTAAGAAAACCTTAAGATGTAAGGACTAGGCAGAATCAAACAAATATGGTAAACTTAAGGATAACAATGGAGAAGTAGGATCTATTGTATTGCAAAAAATGATTCCTAAGGGGGTAAAAACTATGAAACGCAAACTGGCGCTGTTTTTGTCTGCGGCGATGGCAACTTCCTGCCTGCCTATGACAGCCTATGCAGCAAATTTCAAAGATATCAACGAGGTGGCCTGGGCAAAAACGGTCATTAATAATGTGGCGGATAAAGGTCTGCTGAGCGGTTATGAAGATGGTACATTCCGCGGGAAAAACAATGTCACATACTGCGAAGCAATGGTGATGGTATATAACTCTCTGATGAAAACAGGGGCAGCAACGGCAATGAATGCAGTGGATGCATATTCTTACATGTCTGTGCTGAATACATATAAAGTACCCAGCTGGTGTCAGACAGCAGTGGCCTATGGTCTGCATCATAATATCATCGATATGCAGATGGTGGCTTCTAAATTTGCAGGCGGTACCCAGAAGGCAACCAGAGAGGACGTTGCGCAGATGTTCGGCAATGCCCTGGCAGTTCGTTATGATGTGGATGGTACCACACCCGACGCAGTGAATTTCAAGGATTACTGGAAAATTTCCGCCAATGCGGTGATCCAGGTAGACCTGCTGAAAAGACTGGGTATCCTGAGCGGGGATGAATATGGCAGTTTTAATCCCAAAAACAATATCACCCGTGCGGAAATGGCTGTTATGCTGAATAATACCTATGAAGTGCTGACCCAGGGCATAGGCAATACTGGTGTCATCAAGGATATCACCAACAATGCCGGTACATACTACTACATCGAAGTGGAAATGGATAACGGCGACGTGGAAGGCTTCCATGCTACAGCCGATAAAGTAAAGGTCTATGTAGGCGAAACCAATCAGGAAATGGCTCTGAGCCGTGTTTCTAAGGGCGACCGCATCAGTGTCATCCATAACGGCGGTGCGCTGAGTGCCATCCGCGTGCTGGATGCTGTGCCTGCCCAGGCAAAATATGACATCACAGGCTATATCACATCCATGAAAGATAACACAGTTTCTCTGGAAAATGAAAATACAGGGGAAACAGATAAATATGGTTTGGATTCCAACTGTGTATGCTATCTGGAGGGCGTAAAAGTAACACGTAAGGTGCTGAGAGATACACTGGAAGAACGTTATGACGAACATGCCTATGCCGGCGTGATGACAGAAGTGAAGCTGGAAAAGGTTGGCAGCAGCAGAGAAGAAGTTACCTATGTAACAGAAATGCACGTAACCTTTACCGATGAATATACCATGACAGGTACGGTGGATAGTTTCAATAGCAGCCGTGTGACATTCAAACCCACCGGCACAAGCACAAAGAAAGATGTGAAATTCGCTTCCGGCTGTGCTTTCTATATTGCAGATAATAAAGTTTCTGTAACAGATATGGTAAAACTGGCAGAAAGCGGCACAACTTATGTGAAGGTAACCGTCGATAAGAAGGGCGACGCTGTGAAGGTCATCCTGTCTGAAGACAGCTTCGACGAAGGCGGCAGCAAATCCAGCAGCACAACTTACGAAGTGGTTGGCTTTACCGATTCCAAGATGGTTGTAAAATCCGGCGGCAAGGAAACAACATACCGCTTTGGTTCTGAAAACCCCACAAAGAATATCACTTTCTACAAATGGGAAGACAGTGAATTTACAGATGTGACAGTCAGCGCAGCAGAAAACTATTATGATAAATATGATACGGTTTACTGTCGTATCGAATTCAACAAAGGCGGTAAGATCAGTGCCATTGAACTGTCCAATAAGAAGAGCGCATGGAAAGATGATGAAGACAGCTATTCCGAACGGAAGGGCACAGTGGGTTCCGTGGAAAACGGCAAGCTGAAATTCAAGACATCTTCCACTACATATACCATGCTGGCGAAGTACAATGCGGATTATAATCCCGATAAGGATGACGATTTGGTAACCGGCGACGATGCCAACGGCAAAAAAGTTCGCAATCCTCTGATCGTAAGAAGCGCATGGACCAGCTCTTTGAAGGTATTCGAAAGAATGGCAAACGATGACGCAGTGGAACTGTATGCAGAGATCTCTGCTGACGGGGACAATAACGTGGTAAAAGTGGATTCCTGGCTGACAGCCGCAACAGGTAAGCTGGTGGAATACAATAGAGATGAAAAATATATCATCATCGAAACCAAGGACGGCAATCAGTTCAAGCTGAATGCCACAAAGACACCGAAACTGACTGATGAGGACGATAACTTTACTCTGGATGATATCGCCAGCGTTGGCTATATCGGCTCTACTCTGGATCTGGGCTTCAACAGCGATGGTCTCATCAATAAGATCACCGTAACAGACAGCACCTATGGCAATGGCATCAAGCGGGTAAAAGGTGTTGCAACCTCCGGTAAGGATGGCCTGAAGGTGCAGGGCGACAGCAATACGTATGAATGGCTGAGCCGCAGCCGTATCGAAATCAAGAACCACAGCAGCCAGAGCACAGATCTGGAAAAACTGAAAGCAATGATCGACGATAAGGCTGTTGAGGTTTACGTAGAAGCAAGACTGGATGACAAGGAAAGAGTCGAAAGCATCGATATCTATGTGAAAAAAGCAGAAGGCGAGCTGAAGGAATACGATGCAGATGATGATATCATCCGTATCGAAACAGCATCCGGCAATACCTTCTCCTTTGATTGTATCGGCAAGCCCAGCTGTAATGTAAACGGCGTGGATCGTGATAAACTGGACGATAAATGTCGCGGCAAAAATGTAAAACTGACATTTAATGACGATGGTTGGGTTTCCAAAATCGAAGGATAAGATAATATTTTAAAAAGAGGGGGCAGCTTGGCTGCCCCTTTTTGTATCAGAAGCGGAGGCGATGGGATTGAAAAAAAGCATCAAAGCGTATAATCTGATTTTTCCCATGTGGAGCATCTATTTTTTTGGACTGCTGTTTCCACCTTTTCTGTTGATCTTGCTGCCTGCCAATTTTGTGGTGGACAGCCTGATGCTGCTGCTTTTGTTTGCATGGCTGAGGCTGCCGGAAAAGAAGGAATGGTATAAAAAGACCATATTAAAGACATGGGGCTTTGGGTTTCTGGCGGATATTCTGGCGTCGGGGGTTTTTGTGGCGCTCAGCGAGGTCCTGAGCGATACTTTTCGTGATGCTAATGTGAATGTATATCTGCCTGTTGGTAATCTGCCTTCCTTTTTATTTACCACAGCAGCGGTAGTTTTGGCGGGTATTTTGATTTATGGTTTCCAAAGAAAATTCGTGCTGAAAAAGCTGGAGCTGGAAGAAGGACAAAAGAAGAAAATCGCCTTGGGCATGGCGATTCTGACCGCACCCTATCTGATGTATTTACCCCCGATGTAAAAGAATATATCGATACACTTTGGGAAATTGTATGGGTACGATTGCTGATTTATGGAGGCAGATGGTGGAAATCCCCCAGGACCCTATGCTATGCTGACAACAGAGATTGTAGTATTATGAAATGGGGGATTTTAAAATGAAAATGACAACAAAAGAGCTTTGTATCCATGGCTTGCTGATCGCACTGGTGGCGGTATGTACGATGGTATTCCAGATACCTGTTTCTGCAACGCAGGGGTATATCCATTTAGGGGACAGCATGATCTTATTGGTAGGCGTATTCTTTGGCGCAAGATATGGCATGGTAGCTGGCGGCATCGGCTCCGCACTGGCAGATATCCTGAGCGGCTATGCCCACTGGGCACCCTTCACTCTGATCATCAAAGGTCTGATGGGCTGGCTCATCGGTAAGATCGCCGGCGGTGCATGTGACAGAGAAAAATTCTTCACAGGCCGCAACCTGGCAGCATCCGTTGTTGGTATCGTTTGGATGGTCATTGGCTATTTCATCGGCGGCGGCATCCTGAAAAGCAGTTTCATCGTAGCGGCTACATCCATTCCTGAAAATATCGTTCAGGGCGTGGCAGGCATGGTGATCTTCTTCGTCGTTGGTGCAGCTTTCCATAAGGCGAATATCTATAAGATCGTATCACAATAAGCAAAAAAGAATATTTGAAGCGTACTCATAAAAACCGAAAGAATTCCTCGATAGGGGAAGTTCTTTCGGTTTTTCTCTTTTGGCAGGCCGTGCATTTCTCATTGACCATGGGATATCCTATATGGTACGATGAGAGCCATGAAAAGAGATAAAGGAGGTCGCTGCATGGAGTGGCTTTTGGAAATGGACGGGCAGTTTCTGCTCTGGCTGAAAGAGACCTGCGCCCATCCGGTTTTGGACAACATCATGATTTTTGTTTCGGCTCTGGGGGACGGGGGCTTTCTTTGGATCGCCTTGGGGCTGTTATTTCTTTTTATGGGGGCAAAACATAAAATCTGGCAGAAACGGGGGCTGTTCCTTCTGCTTTCTTTGGCAGCAAATGCTTTGGTATGCAATCTGCTGTTGAAGCCCTTGGTAAATCGCACCAGACCCTATGACCTTTTGGGATATGCTATCCTGATCCCGCCGGTGGGGGATGCTTCTTTTCCTTCGGGGCACACGTCGGCTTCCTTTGCAGCGGCAACGGCCATCTATGCCATGAATAAAAAATGGGGCATAACGGCTTATGCCTTTGCTGCACTGATGGGCTTTTCCAGACTGTATCTGGGGGTGCATTTTCCTACGGATGTGCTGGCAGGGGCGGTCATCGGTGTTTTGATGGCAAAGGCAGTACAGCGTTTTTTGTATGGATATAAATGAAAAATATATTTAGCAAAATGAGATATCTTATTTTTTGAAATGAGACATCTCATTTTTTCATAAAAGATTAAAAAATTAGAAATTCCCTTGAAAAAACGTTGCAAAATCAGGAATCCTGCGGTAAAATAAAAACTAGTTTATGGAAAAATAGGATGAAATGCTATACCATCGAGGAAGGAAGTTAAAACAATGGCAATACCTGTAATTTATCAATTGATCACAATGGTCATCCTGATGGTCATCGGGGTGGTATTACATAAAAAGAATTTCTTATCTTTGGCAAATGCCAAGGGGCTTTCCATCGTGCTGACCCGCGTGGCGGTGCCCTGTAATATGGTTGTTTTGCTGCAGAGAGAATATTCCCCGGAAATCTTCAAGGGATTTCTGGTGACTTGTATCGCTACCTATATGATGTGCTGTATCGGTGCGCTGATGTTCTTCATCGTTGGTAAGATCATGAAGCTGCAGCCCAGAGAACTGGGGCTGTTCAGCGGCGGCGGCGTTTACAGCAACGTGATCTTCATGGGCCAGCCCCTGATCCTGGCCATGTATGGCGCAGAAGGCCTGATCTTCTGTGTGGCTGTCATGTTTACCTGCAACGTATTCCTGTTTACTGTCTGCTCCGTGCTGTTTGCCATGGGCAGCGGCATCAAGAAATCCGCAGGCCGTATGATGAAGGAAGCATTTATCAACCTGATCTGCCTTTCCGCAGTGGTGGGTGTGTTCTGTTTCGTCAATTCCATTTCCCTGCCTCAGCCCATCTTTGATGTATTGCAGTATTCCGCAAATACTACCGTATGTCTGTCCATGATCTATATTGGCTCTCTGCTGGCGGCGGCAAATGTGAAAGAGATCTTCCGGGACAAGCTGGTTTATGTATTCAGCTTCTTCACACTGATCGTGATGCCCATCATCACAAAGCTGATCTGCGGCACTTTCATGAGCGGCATGGCCCTGAGCGTGCTGGTGGTGCTGATGGGTACCCCTGCGGCGGCGGCGTTACCCTCCTTTGCCGATCTTTATGGCAATGATGAGAAGAGAGCATCGGAATATGCCTTTGTTTCCACAATTCTTTCTGTTATCACACTGCCGCTGGTGGCGCAGTTCCTGTGTCAGTGATGCGCCAAACTGGGAATGGCATGGCTGTCTCAGCATACGAAGCTGGGTGGCTCAATTCCTGTGCCAGTAAAAGCAAATGAAAAATCGGCCCTCTCCCCTTGTGGGAGAGGGTTTTTGTCTTCTGCATAGAAATACAGGGGGAAATTGTTCAAAAATAACAAAATTTACCGGCAAATTTAGTATATCTGCGTGCGGTATGGGGGTTGATTTTTCTGAACCCTTTCGTTTATACTTATATGTGGGACAGAATATGACTCGGTCCACAGGGAGGGACGTTTGGAAAGGATACACGCCGCCCGTGTGCAGATCAAAGACAGGGCTTTCGCGCACACAGGAAATCGGCAGTGTATTTGTTTTTTCATGACATCCCCTTTGGGGGACGCCATGAAAGGAATGAGCCGGACGCTGACCTGTGGAAGACGCCGTTTGCTTCGGCAAGCCGGCAGACATATTCCACGTTATTATCATCCTAATTTTATGAAACAGGGGGATTATTATGGAAAAATTGATTTACCTGGCGCCTGTGCTTGGCATTGTGGCGCTGCTGTTCGCTTTCGTCCTGGCAAGCAAAGTTAACAAAATGGACGAAGGTACGGACAGAATGAAAGAAATCGCTGCGAGCATCAGAGAAGGTGCAAGAGCTTTCCTGTCTGCAGAATACAAGATTCTGGTTATCTTCGCAGCTGTACTGTTTGTACTGATCGGCTTCGGTGTAAGCTGGCCTACAGCAATCTGCTTCGTAATCGGTGCGATCTTCTCCACCATTGCAGGTTACTGCGGTATGACAGTAGCAACAAACGCAAACGTTAGAACTGCAAACGCAGCTAGAACAAGCGGTATGAACAAAGCCCTGTCTATCGCATTTAGCGGCGGTGCAGTTATGGGTATGTGCGTAGTTGGTCTGGGTCTGCTGGGCGTAGGCGCAATTTACGCATTCACAGGCAACGCTGACATCCTGTTCGGCTTCTCTCTGGGTGCTTCCTCCATCGCGTTGTTTGGTCGTGTTGGCGGCGGTATCTACACAAAAGCTGCCGACGTTGGTGCTGACCTTGTAGGTAAAGTAGAAGCAGGTATCCCTGAAGACGACCCTCGTAACCCTGCCGTTATCGCCGATAACGTAGGTGACAACGTAGGTGACGTTGCTGGTATGGGTGCCGACCTGTTCGAATCCTATGTTGGTTCCGTGATCTCCGCGATCACACTGGGTCTGGTTTACTACTCCGTAGAAGGCGCGATCTTCCCTCTGGTGCTGGCTGCTACAGGTATCCTGGCTGCTATCATCGGTACATTCTTTGTTAAGGGTGATGAAAACTCCAACCCTCACAAGGCTCTGAAAACAGGCTCCTACACAGCAGCTATCCTGGTTGCTATCGCTTCCCTTGCCCTGAGCATGAAGCTGTTCGGCAACATGAAAGCTGCTATCGCAGTTATCGCTGGTCTGGTTGTTGGTCAGATCATCGGTATGATCACAGAAGTTTATACTTCCGGTGACTACAAATCCGTTAAGAAAATCGCAGACCAGTCTGAAACAGGTCCTGCTACAACAATCATCTCCGGTCTGGCTGTAGGTATGGAATCCACAGCTATCCCCATCATCCTGATCTGCGTAGGTATCTACATCGCATTTACAGTATGCGGTCTGTATGGTATCGCTCTGTCCGCAGTAGGTATGCTGGCAACAACAGGTATCACTGTAGCCGTTGACGCTTACGGCCCCATCGCTGACAACGCTGGTGGTATTGCTGAAATGAGTGGTCTGGATCACTCCGTAAGAAACATCACAGACAAACTGGACGCAGTTGGTAACACAACAGCTGCTATGGGTAAAGGTTTCGCTATCGGTTCCGCTGCCCTGACAGCACTGGCTCTGTTCGTATCCTATGCTGAAGCTGTTAAACTGGCAGAAATCTCTCTGCTGGAACCCAGAGTTATCATCGGTCTCTTGATCGGTGGTATGCTGCCTTTCCTGTTCTCCGCATTCACA
Source organism: [Eubacterium] saphenum (assembly GCA_945912105.1). Taxonomy (GTDB): domain Bacteria; phylum Bacillota; class Clostridia; order Lachnospirales; family Anaerotignaceae; genus Anaerotignum_A. The sequence goes on from CAMEBC010000020.1 coordinate 8,862, forward strand.
ATGCAGTCCGTAGGTAAAGCTGCATTCCAGATGATCGAAGAAGTTAGACGTCAGTTCCGTACCATCCCTGGCATCATGGAAGGTACAGGCAAACCTGACTACAAGAAATGTGTAGAAATCTCCACAACAGCAGCTCTGAAAGAAATGCTGGTTCCCGGTATCATGGCAGTTGCAGCTCCTCTGGTAGTTGGTCTGCTGCTGGGTACAGCTGCTCTGGGTGGCCTGCTGGCTGGTTCCCTGGCAACAGGTGTTATGATGGCGATCTTCATGTCCAACGCCGGCGGTGCGTGGGATAATGCGAAGAAGTATATCGAAGAAGGCAACCACGGCGGTAAGGGCAGCGATGCTCACGCAGCAGCCGTAATCGGTGACACAGTTGGTGACCCCTTCAAAGATACTTCCGGCCCTTCCATCAACATCCTGATCAAACTGATGACAGTAGTATCTCTGGTATTCGCTCCTCTGTTCTTGAGCGTTGGCAGCCTGCTGTAATTGGTTTCAAAAATCAAATACGAAAATCAAAGCAGCCTCTTCGGAGGCTGCTTGTCTTTTAGTTAAAAACGAAAGTTTGTCTGAGGAAACACAATTTTTCTGAAAAAAGTACAAAATACGCTCTTGCGTATTGCGGGAAATTGGAGTACTCTTAATATAGGGGAAGAATTTTCCTTTGGTACATAAGATGAAAAAGTGGTACCGGTGGGGCGAAATTTGTCCTACATGGCAATTTGCTGACCCACGTGGGAGAACTTCATCCGTCTTTTGGCAAAAAACCATAGATTTCCCGCTTGTTTTGGGGGCTTCCTTTTGTGGAATTGGCAAAAGGAATTTTGCCGGATTGGCACATAAGGAAAAACTGACGAGAAAGTTTTGGAAATATTGTGGTTTTTTTACAGAGGTGGTATAATTTTTACTGGATCGTTTTTGATTTGAGATGCAGCCCAAGGGCTGCGGCCAAAGACCCTAAATTTTATCCAATAAGGATACAGGAGGTAATGTGTAATGAGCAAGAAATATGTTTATATGTTCAGCGAAGGGAATGCGTCCATGCGTAACCTGCTGGGCGGCAAAGGCGCTAACCTGGCTGAAATGACAAATTTGGGACTGCCCGTTCCTCACGGCTTCACGATCACAACAGAAGCTTGTACGGAATATAACGAAGGCGGCAAAGAACTGACACCCGAAATGATCGAACAGATCGACGTTGCTTTGGCTAAGCTGGAAGAAATGGCTGGCAAAAAGCTGGGCGACCCCGAAAACCCTCTACTGGTTTCCGTTCGTTCCGGTGCAAGAGCATCCATGCCCGGTATGATGGATACAGTTCTGAACCTGGGTCTGAATGACGTTTCCGTAGAAGGTCTGGCAAAGAAAACAGGCAACACAAGATTTGCTTATGACTCCTACAGAAGATTTATCATGATGTTTGCAGACGTTGTTATCGGCGTTTCCAAATCTAAATTCGAAAGAAGACTGGACGAATATAAAGAAAAAGTTGGTGCAAAATATGACACTGACCTGACAGCTGACGACCTGAAGGAAGTAACAGCAATGTTCAAACAGATCTATCTGGATGACCAGGGCAAAGAATTCCCTCAGGATCCCAAGGAACAGCTCTTCGAAGCTGCAAAGGCTGTATTCCGCAGCTGGGATAACCCCCGTGCTTTCGTTTACAGAAGAATGAACGATATCCCTTACAGCTGGGGTACAGCAGTTAACGTACAGATGATGGTATTCGGTAACATGGGTGATACATCCGGTACCGGTGTTGCTTTCACAAGAAACGCTGCAACAGGTGAAAAAGCAATGCTGGGTGAATATCTGGTAAACGCACAGGGCGAAGACGTAGTAGCCGGCGTTCGTACACCTAACCCCATTGCAAAACTGAAAGAAGATATGCCCGGTGTTTACGACCAGTTTATGGATATCGCAAACAAACTGGAAAACCACTATAAAGATATGCAGGATATGGAATTCACCATTGAAGAAGGCAAACTGTTCTTCCTGCAGACAAGAAATGGTAAGAGAACAGCAAACGCTGCTCTGAGAATCGCTGTTGAAATGGTAGAAGAAGGCCTGATCACAACTGACGAAGCTCTGCTGAGAGTAGAACCCAAACAGCTGGATCAGCTGCTGCACCCTGCATTCGACCAGGATGCCCTGAAGGCTGCAAAACCTCTGGGCAAAGGTCTGCCTGCTTCCCCCGGTGCTGCTGCAGGTAAAATCTACTTCACAGCTGAAGAAGCAAAAGCAGCTGCAGAAGGCGGCGACAGAGTTATTCTGGTTCGTTTGGAAACATCCCCCGAAGATATCGAAGGTATGGCTGCATCCCAGGGTATCCTGACAGTTCGCGGCGGTATGACATCCCACGCTGCAGTAGTAGCTCGTGGTATGGGCACATGCTGCGTATCCGGCTGTGAAGAAATCAAGATGAATGAAGAAGCAAAAACATTCACACTGGGCGGCAGAACATTCAAAGAAGGCGACTACATTTCCCTGGATGGTTCCACAGGTAACATCTACGGCGAAGATATCCCTACAGTAGAAGCTGAAATCACAGGCAACTTTGAAACATTCATGAAATGGGCAGATGCGAAGAGAGTGCTGAAAGTAAGAACAAACGCTGACACACCTCACGATGCTCAGGTTGCGATTGACTTCGGCGCAGAAGGTATCGGCCTGACAAGAACAGAGCATATGTTCTTTGAAGGCGAAAGAATCATGAAATTCAGAAAGATGATCATGTCTGATACAGTGGAAGAAAGAAAAGCAGCTCTGGCTGGCATCGAACCTTTCCAGAAAGAAGACTTCAAAGGCATCTACAAAGCAATGCAGGAAAGACCAGTTACTATTCGTCTGCTGGATCCTCCTCTCCATGAATTCATGCCCAACACAGAAGAAGAATTCGCACAGCTGGCAGAAATGACAGGCAAGACAGTGGAAGAACTGAAGATCAAAGCTCGTGGTCTGCACGAACTGAACCCTATGATGGGTCACCGTGGCTGCCGTCTGGCTGTAAGCTATCCTGAAATCGCTGAAATGCAGACAAGAGCCATCATCGAAGCTGCTGTTGAAGTTTCCGAAGAAGAAGGCATTAACATCAGACCTGAAATCATGATCCCTCTGGTTGGTGAAATTAAAGAACTGAAATTCGTTAAGAATATCGTTGTAGAAACAGCTGAAAAAGTATTCGAAGCAAAAGGCAAGAAACTGGACTACCTGGTTGGTACAATGATCGAAATCCCCAGAGCTGCCCTGACAGCTGATCAGATCGCTACAGAAGCAGAATTCTTCTCCTTCGGTACAAACGACCTGACACAGATGACATTCGGTCTGTCCCGTGACGACGCTGGTAAGATCCTGGCTGACTACATCGACAAGAACATCTATGAAGTTGACCCTACAGCAAGACTGGACAGAACAGGCGTTGGTCTGCTGATGCAGTGGGCAGTAGAAAAAGCAAAACCCGTACGTCCTGACATCCACCTGGGTATCTGCGGTGAACACGGCGGCGATCCTTACTCCGTTGAATTCTGCCACCAGATCGGTCTGGACTATGTATCCTGCTCTCCTTATCGTGTGCCTATCGCTAGACTGGCTGCGGCTCAGGCGCAGATCAACTTCCCTAGATAAGAAGTACATAAAAATAAGTTGAAATACAAAAAGCGCACCGTAATGGTGCGCTTTTTTACGAAAAAAGAAGTCAAAGGATTTTGGAAAAAATGTTGCATGACATTTGGGAGGTGCAAGAGAAAATATGAAAAAGAAAGTTGCGTTTATCTGTGTACATAATTCCTGCCGCAGCCAGATGGCGGAAGCATTAGGGAGAGCCTTGGCGGGAGATGTGCTGGAATGCTATTCCGCAGGGACGGAGACGAAACCTCGGATCAATCCGGATGCGGTGCGGCTGATGAAAGAGAGATACGACATCGACATGGAAGAAAAGCAGTATTCCAAGCTGCTGAAGGAGATTCCTGCGGTGGATATCGTCATTACCATGGGGTGCAATGTCAGATGTCCCTATGTGCCCTGCCAGATGCGGGAGGACTGGGGACTGGATGACCCCAGCGGCAAAGAGGATGCTGCCTTTTACGCAGTAATGGATCGCATCGAGGAAAACATCCGAAACCTGCGAGAAAGAGTTCTTTTGATGGAATAAAACGAAGAAACTGAAAAATACTGGAATATAAAGCGGCTTTTTTGCGAAAAAGGCTGTTTTTTTATGGAAAACGGGAGAAAACGTTGAAAAACAAGGAATGGTATTGTAAAATAGACAGCGGATCTATTTCTGAAAATAGAAAGAGGAGGAATTTGAATGGCAAAAGAAAAGAAGAAACGTCCGTTGGCGTTGTGGATCTTTGTTGGGCTGATCCTGGGTATCCTGGCTGGTGCAGCACTGATGAAAACGCCTGAGATCGCAGTAAATTACATTAAGCCTTTTGGCACACTGTTCCTGAATCTGGTGAAATTCATCGTTGTACCCATTGTACTGTTTTCCATCATGAGCGGTGTGATCACCATGAAGGATATGAGAAAAGTGGGCAGCATCGGCGTGAAAACCATCTGCTACTATATGTGTACCACAGCTGTGGCGGTTTTGATCGGTCTGGCCATGGCGAACCTTTGCAAGGGCTTCTTCAACGAACTGACAACATCCGGCTTGGAATATGAAGCATCCGCAGCACCCAGCTTCATTGAGACGATCGTGAATATTTTCCCCAGCAATGCGGTGGCGCCTATGGCCAATGCAAATATGCTGCAGGTGATCGTGATCGCTCTGTTTTTCGGATTTGGCACCATCGCCGTTGGGGAAAAGGGCAAGGCTTTTTCCGATTTCGTGGAAAGTGCCAACGCGGTATCCATGTATATCATGGATGCCATCATCAAGCTGAGCCCCATTGGTGTATTCTGTCTGATTACGCCTGTAGTGGCGGAAAATGGCCCTGCTGTTCTGGGGGATCTGCTGACAGTATTGGTGGTGGCTTATATTGCTTATATTCTGCATATGGTTATCGTATATTCTGCAACAGTAAGAACTTTTGCAGGTTTGAATCCAATAAAATTCTTTAAAGGGATGCTGCCTGCCATCATGATGGCATTTTCCAGCGCATCTTCTGTGGGGACATTGCCCTTGAACCTGGAATGTGTGGAAAAACTGGGGGCGAAAAAGGACGTTGCCAGCTTTGTACTGCCATTGGGTGCCACCATCAACATGGATGGTACGGCAATCTATCAGGGTGTATGCTCTATTTTCATCGCAACGTGCTTTGGCATCGATCTGACATTGGGGCAGCAGCTTTCCATTATTCTGACAGCGACACTGGCCTCTATTGGCACAGCGGGTGTGCCCGGTGCGGGGATGATCATGCTGGCCATGGTACTGCAGAGTGTTGGCCTGCCCGTAGAAGGCATCGCCCTGGTAGCCGGTATCGACCGTATCTTTGACATGGGTCGTACAACGGTAAATATCACCGGTGACGCCGCTTGTACCTTGTGTGTTTCCAAAATGGAAGAAAAGAGAGAAGCAAAAGCGTAAAGAAAGAGAACGATAAAAAGAGCATCTGCAATGCAGCTGATTGAGAAAAAGGCTGCAGGCAGATGCTCTTTTCATTTGGATAGGATTTGCTTCTATAAAAAAGATGATGATTTTTATATATCAGACAGAGGGACTCTCATTGGAGGATATCCTTAGGGGGTGCGTTTTTTCGCTGCCCGAAGCTCCATATAGCCCCGCTCGCCCCGAGGCTCCAGCTGGATACGAGGATTTTCGTCATCCCACTGATAGCCGATGAAGGCAGGATCGTAGGTATTGGCTGCGTGCTGCACTGCCTGAATGGCTTCGCTGTAGTCTTCCTCCCGGAAGGGCTGACCCTGGAACATCAGGTAATCTGCTTCCGGCAGCTGGATGACATCAAAGCCGTCGGGGATAACGCCTGCGTAATCTGTTTCCACTTCCACACCCTGCACATAGACAGAGGTATCTGGTTTTCTGTATTTTTCTGGAAGCCACAGGCATACGGGCTCACCGCTGAGAGATTTCATGCTCATAAGAGTGCCCCACACATCGCAGCCCACCTCTTCGCAATAGGAAAAATAATCGTCTGCGTGAACAGCACGTTTCAAGATACACAGTCGTTTCGGTTTATGAACAGCCTGAACAAAGATGCTCTGTAAATTTTCCATATTCATGTTCTCCTTCCTTAATGCTCTGTATTTTACATCGTAGGGAATGAAAAGGGAAATGGGGACAGGGGCTTTTACGTAATCGCTGGGGTTGCATCCAAAGGTGCGGAAAAATGCTCTTGTAAACCCATCCACACTGCCGAAGCCAAGAGCAAAGGCTACATCTGTGATGCGACAGTTTTCATCCCGCAGGCATAGGGCTGCTCGGGAAAGACGCAGCTTGCGGATATATTCAGCCGGCGTTACCGCAAGATGATCCCGGAATAAGCGATAGGAATACCATGGGGAGAAATGGGATACCTGTGCCAGGTCGGACAGGGTGATCTTCTGATCCAGATTTTCTTCAATATAATCCTGCATCCGTTGGACGGCTAAAACCTGTTCCATCATTTTACTTCCCTCCTTACAGCTATCATTCTACTATATGGAGAAGGATTTCTCTCGACGATTCTTGCTGTTTTTTGCTTTTTCAGGTAGTTTTTGAATGATTTTCAAAAAATCGAAAAAAGTTGAAAAAAGGTGTTGACATTTTGAAAAAGAGGAGTATAATATCTAAATGTGCTCGCGAGAAAGCAAGACAAACTGAGAAAATCGAATCACAGAAGCTGATAAAAACTGAAATGTTTTAAAAGAAAAACATTGACAAGTGTGATCGGAACTGATATAATAACTTCTGCTGATGCGAAATATCAGAAAAAAGCACGAAAGAGATTGAAAAAAATCAAAAAAGTGCTTGACAGAAAGAATGACATCTGATAAAATGTTATTCACTGCTGAGAAAGCAGGAAACAAAATAAACTTGAAAAGTTCTTGAAAAAGTACTTGACAAGAAAAAGAAGATTTGTTAAAATAATCTTCGGTCACTGAAAAGCGAGCTTGATCCTTGAAAACTGAACAATGGATATGAACACACAACCCATAGTCAATTCA
>CAMEBC010000021.1:0-4838 GCA_945912105.1 [Eubacterium] saphenum
TCATTCGTCGCTCTGGCAGGCTTCGCCTACTCGTTCGCTCCTCATAGACGAGGGAAAGCCCGCTGACTAAGTCAGATACTGGAACACCACATTGGCCTTAGGGTTGTCCAATGCGCTCAGGTCCAAAATGCCACGGTCCTCCTTAGGGATGGTTTTCATGATCTCCGCCATATATTTGATCTTCATATCGCCATTTTCCATATTGCCCAGATGGATCTGTACCTGATTCACATAGGCATAGATATCCTCTGGATTGGAAACATCCATCTCTACCACCAGATCCAACAACTCATATTTTTCCATCATCTGGGAGATCCGCAGCACCACATCCAGAGCTTCCGGGTTCTCTACAGGGATCACTTCCCCTTCCGTAAAGCTGCTGAAGGAAAGTCCTTTTACCAGAGGCAGAGCTTCATGGTACGTATCCTTCACTTCCAGCACACGGCCTTCTTCATCTATGTAAAGGTAAGAGCCCATATAAGGGACATATCCTCTTACCTTCCTTTCTTTCACCTTGATGACCATAGTATCGGGCAGCTTGGCAGAAAGCTTCGCATCCGCGATATAGGCACTTTCTTCCAATGTTTTTTCCGCTCTGCTCTTGCTGAATAAAAACAGATTGTCTCCGATGGAAAGACCGATCAGCTCACACAATTCCGATGTGGTGAAATGGCTGGCACCTTCGGCTTTGATCTCCTTCACCGCAAAAACAGGAGAAAACAGAACACAGGCAAACACCACAACGACTAACACACCGGCAATGACTACCTTCTGGTCGATGCCTTTTTTCTTTTCAGGCTTCTGATAAAAATCCAATTCATCCATCAGATCGATATCGATCATTTCCTGTTTCTTTTTCTTCGGTTGTTTTTTCTTTTTATAAAACATGATTTTTCCTTTCCTACGTCAGCCTGATATCGCCGCCCAAAAAAGAAAAGGCGTCCTCTATCTTTTCATAGCCCCGCTCCACGTATTCCGAACCATGGACACGGCTTTCCCCTTCCGCCGCCAATGCTGCCACCAGCAGGGACGCACCGCAGCGCAGATCTCTGGCAAAGACCTCTGCACCATGGAGCTTTTCTACGCCATAGATCGAAGCATTTCGCCCCGAAATACGGATATCCGCCCCCATGCGACAAAGCTCTTCCCCCTGAGAAAAGCGGGCTTCGAACACTGTTTCACTAATCATACAATTTCCTTTCGCCAATGTCAACAAACTCATCATCAAAGGCTGCATATCCGTTGGAAATGCAGGAAATGGGCCTGTCACAATGGTAAAATCCGACAAAAGCTGCTTCGGCGGACGCATCCACAAAAGGTCACTGTCCTCCCACAGGAAACGACAGCCTGTCATCCGCATCACTTCCAGAACCGCTCCCATCTGTTCCCGTTCCAGTCCTTTCAGCCGCAATTCTCCTCCCGTCATGGCAGCAGCACAAAGGAAGGTGCCTCCTTCGATGCGGTCCGCAGGAATGACATAATAAGCACCGTGGAGGTCTTTCACCCCTTCCACCATAATGCTGGCAGTCCCTTCTCCGTAAATCTCTGCACCAATGGCCCGCAAAAACCGTACCAGAGAGACGATTTCCGGTTCCCGTGCCGCATTGTGGATAACAGTGACCCCCTCTGCTTTCGTTGCCAGAAGCAGGATATTTTCTGTGGCACCAACGCTGGGAAAGTCCAGATAGATATGCTGCCCCAAAATTCGATCTGCCCTGCAGTCCAGCACAACGCCTTCCTCCCGGATGGTAACACCCATTTTTTCAAAAGCCGCCAGATGCAGGTCTATGGGACGTTTGCCGATGGCACAGCCCCCGGGATAGGCCAGCTTTCCCCGCTTTTCTCTCCCCAAAAGTGCCCCTAGGAAAAGAATGGAGGAACGCATCTTCCGTACCGTTTCATTGCCGATCTCCGTTCCGCTCAGATGCCTGCTGTCGATGGTGACTGTCCGCGTTTCTTCGGAAAGAGAAACCTTGCAGCCCAATTCCCGCAGTATGTCCAAAGTCTGAAACACATCACGGATAAGAGGGATATTTTCCAGCACCACCTCATCCTCCGCCAAAAGGCTAGCAGCCAAAATAGGCAAGGCAGTGTTTTTGCTGCCCCGCACGGCGAATTCGCCCTCGATTTTTCTCCCACCCCGCACAATGTATGTCCCCATGCCGTTCCCTCCGCAAATGAAATCTTACACTTATCATATCCTAGGACAATTTTTTTGGTGTATGTCCGCTTTTGTGTGGAAGAGTTAGCGGGTTTTTGTAAGGAAAAAACTTCCTTATATTTACAAGCAGACACCAAACAGGTATATTTAAGGAAAGAAAATACGGAAGGAGTTGTTCCAAAAATGGAATTAAAAAGAAATATCCTTGATATAGAAGGTCTGAAAGTAGGTCAGGCAGAAAACCCCAAAGCAAAAACAGGGGTGACTGTTGTCATTGCAGAAAAAGGTGCCGTCTGCGGCGTAGATGTCCGCGGTGCCGCCCCCGGCACAAGGGAAACCGACCTCCTGAACCCCATCAACGCCATGGAAAAGGTACAGGCTGTCGTTCTTTCCGGCGGTTCTGCCTTTGGCTTGGAAGCAGCCAGCGGCGTCATGGATTATCTGGAAGAAAAAGACATCGGCTTTGATGTAGGCATCACAAAAGTGCCCATTGTCCCCTCCGCCGTATTATACGACCTGGAAAACGGAGATCCCTTCACCCGCCCCGACAAGGCCATGGGCAGACAGGCCTGTGAAAATGCCTCCGATTCCCTTCTGCTGGAAGGCGACCACGGCGCAGGCTGCGGGGCAACAGTAGGCAAGCTGCGGGGCATGGAATTCTGCACCAACAGCGGCATCGGTTCCTGGTCTGAAGCAACGGAAAACGGAATCAAAGTAGCGGCTCTCATCGCTGTCAATGCCTTTGGGGATGTCTATGAAAACGGCAAGATCATCGCCGGCACAAAGGACGACAATGGCAATTTCATCTCCACAGAAGAAGGGGTCATCCAAATGGCATCCAGCCTTTCCTTCAGCGGCAAAAATACCACCATCGGTATCATCGCCACAAATGTAAAACTGACAAAGGCCCAGGCCGCAAAAGTAGCCGGCATGGCCCATGATGGTCTGGCACGTTGTATCCGCCCCATTCACACGACTATGGACGGGGATACCCTTTTCTGCCTTTCCACAGAAGAGATCGAAATGCCTACAGCCCCTGTAGATGTGGTGGGTATTTTGGCAGCAAAAGCCACCGAGCAAGCTGTGCTAAGAGCAGTAAAAGCGGCAAAATAAAGGGCGGAACCTATGCAGTTCCCCTTCTGATCTCCCAGAAATTTCTGCAAATTTCTGCAAAAAAATACAAATTTTCTATTTTCTGATTTATTTCTCTATGGTAAAATGAAGTATCATAGAAATGTATCTTATTTTGTAGTATAACAGGAGGTATATATGAAACAGGACATGATTTTGATTCTGGATCTGGGCAGCGAAGAAAATCCTAAGATTGCCCGCGAGATTCGTGCAATGGGTGTTTACACAGAAATCCACCCCCACGACATTACTGCTGCAGAACTGGCTGCTCTGCCCGGCGTAAAAGGCATCATCCTGAACGGCGGCCCCAACCGTGTGGTAGATGGTGTTGAAATCGACGCCAGCGAAGCTGTTTACGGCGCAGGCCTGCCCATCCTGAAAGCAGACCACAAAGGCGGCGCTGCTTTCCCCGCAGATGATGCAGAAAGAGAAGCTGTTCTGAAACATTTTGTATTTGATACATGTAAAGCAGATGCAAACTGGAACATGGAAAACTTTATCGCTGACCAGATCGAACTGATCAAACGTCAGGTTGGTGACAAAAAAGTGCTGCTGGCACTGTCCGGCGGTGTTGACTCTTCCGTTGTTGCCGCCCTGCTGATCCGTGCCATCGGCAAACAGCTGACATGCGTGCATGTCAACCATGGTCTGCTGCGCAAAGGCGAACCCGAACAGGTTGTAAAAGTATTCCGTGATGAAATGGATGCAAACCTGGTTTATGTTGACGCTGTTGACCGCTTCCTGGACAAACTGGCAGGCGTTGCCGATCCTGAACAGAAACGTAAAATTATCGGTGCTGAATTCATCCGTGTATTCGAAGAAGAAGCCCGCAAACTGGAAGGCATTGAATTCCTGGGTCAGGGTACGATCTACCCCGACATCATCGAATCCGGTACAAAAACAGTAAAAGTTATCAAATCTCACCACAACGTAGGCGGTCTGCCTGAAGACCTAAACTTTGCACTGGTAGAACCCTTGAAAATGCTGTTCAAGGACGAAGTACGTGCCTGCGGTAAAGCCTTGGGTCTGCCCGACAGCATGGTTTACAGACAGCCCTTCCCCGGCCCCGGTCTGGGTGTTCGCTGCCTGGGTGCTATCACAAGAGACAGACTGGAAGCTGTTCGTGAATCCGATGCGATTCTGCGGGAAGAATTTGCGAAAAACGGTCTGGAAGGCAAAGTATGGCAGTATTTCACAGCCATCCCCGATCTGAAGAGCGTTGGCGTAAAAGACAACAAACGTGCCGACGAATGGTGTGTTATCATCCGCGCTGTCAATACCATCGACGCTATGACAGCTACCGTTGAAAATGTTCCTTTTGACCTGCTGCAGCATATCACAGCTCGTATCACAAGCGAGGTTGCAGGCGTAAACCGCGTGCTGTTCGACCTGACTCCCAAGCCTACAGGCACCATCGAATGGGAATAAGTTAATTTAACATAGCAAAAACGAATTATCCTCCAAAGGGCAAACATGTTTATTCTCTTTGCTTCGGATAAAACTCAATAAAATCACCAAAGACCTTGCTCATCTGCAAAGATGGACG